>JALEKJ010000037.1 GCA_022771695.1 Roseburia sp.
CGACTTTTCCAAGCAATTACACCAATACAACCAAAGGGACTATAATCGTTTTCCAATGCGCCCACTTGGTTGGAAGTCACCACAGACTGTCCTAAGGGAATTCATTGAGCTTGGTGTAACATATGTTTGACAAACCTACAAAAATTAATTTTTTTGTATTGCCACGTACAGCGCAAATCACTTTATAAATTACATGGTAAATTGCGCAATTATCGCATCACACGGCGGATAATTTCATCCTTCCATTCAGTGTACGGATGATAGCGCATCGGCAGGTCAATCCAGTTGTATTTCTTTATGACACTCTTACGATGGCTGAAGGTTTCAAACCCCACTCTGCCATGATAACTTCCCATTCCGCTGCCGCCTACTCCGCCAAATCCCATCTCGGAAGTCGCAAGGTGCACAATCGTATCGTTGATACATCCTCCTCCGAAAGATACATGTGCAAGCAGCCAGCTCTCCATCGTCTTATCCGTTGTAAACAAATAGCATGCCAGAGGCTTTTCAAAATGCCGGATTATCTCAAGCAGTTCTTCTCGCGTCTCAAACGTAAGCGTCGGCAGTACCGGGCCAAAAATCTCCTCCTGCATCACCGGTGAATCCAACGTTACGTCATCAAGAATGGTCGGTGCGATTTGAAGCGTATCCGGATTTCCGTAACCGCCTACAACTGCCTGCTCACCTTTGATTAATCCCATCACGCGTTCATAATGCTTTTCATTGACCATGCGCGGATACTCCTTGGACTCTAGCGGCTTTTCTCCAAGCATCGCCACAAGCTCCTGCTTCATCGCCTCAAAAAGCGCCTCTTTTACCGCAGGATGCACAATCAGATAATCCGGTGCCACACATGTCTGACCGGAATTTAAAACTTTTCCGAATACAATACGGCGTGCTGCCCTCTTAATATTAGCTGTCCTATCCACGATGCAAGGGCTCTTGCCCCCCAGCTCCAAGGTCACCGGTGTCACATAGCGCGCCGCTTTCTCCAGCACAACTTTTCCGACCGCAGTACTTCCCGTAAAAAAGATATGGTCAAAACGCTGCTCCAAAAGTTCATTATTTTCTGCTCTTCCGCCTTCTACAACCGTTACATACTCCGGCGAGAAGCAGGATCCAAGCATCTCGGCAAGCACAGTTGACACGTGTGGTGCATATGCTGACGGCTTTAAGATGACACAGTTTCCTGCCGCAACTGCATTAATCAGTGGCTCCAGACACAGCATCACCGGATAATTCCACGGTGCCATCACAAGTGTCACGCCATATGGCTCTGCAATCGTAAAGCTTTTGGCATGAAAATTCGCCAGACTTGTCTTTACGTGCTCTCTGCGCATCCATCCTGCAAGATGTTTCATACAGTAGTTTAGCTCCGCCCGGGTCATGCCAATCTCCGCCATACGACTCTCAGATGCGGATTTGTGCAAGTCCTGATATAGCGCGTCGCACAATTTCTTCTCGTATTTATCCAGAGCCAGACGGATACGCTCCAATGCATCCATGCGTGCCGCATAAGAGAGTGTTGCTCCCGAAAGGAAGTATATTCTCTGTCTTTTTACCAGTTCTTTGATTTCCATGTGTCTCTTTCCTCCCTTTTCTGCATCTAGTATCTGTTATGCACTTTCTCCGCAAAGCACATCACATCTTTTATCTGAATTGGTGTTCCGTCATCTAAAATTGCCGTTCCTGACATCCTGCCGAACACTTGATGCTGGTCACTCACAATCAGCTTGAAGTCAAGGTTCGCCGCGCGGTCTATCACCGGTTCAAAATCCATCTCAAATCGCCCATCGCTTGAGGTAAATGTCCACGACTTGCAATAATCATCCTTTGGAATATGGAAAGTCACATCCTCTAACTTATGCACTTTTCCATCATAAAAAATGACATTCTCGGTCGCCGCGCTCGTGTCACCGAATCCGTATCCGATATTAAATCCAAACGCTTTTCCATCTATGTCACAATTACCGGAACCCCAGTACCACGTATTGTCGTATGTCCACACCCCGCGTCCCCAGTCCAGCGTTCCGAAGTCTGTGTCCGGGTGGAACTCATACTTCTTTCCATCGTACTGCACCCAGCCTTCAGCTCGCATGCAGTTAATTTTCTGATTATAATAAAACGCATGCTTCTTCGTCCACGGCGTAGCAATGACCATCGTATCCATATCCGGCTGCCGCAGTCGTATGTCACAGGCAAAATCCTTATCCCCATTAAAGTTCTTGAATTCACAGACAATACGCCTGCTTTCTTTTTCAACTAAAAAACGCATATTCAGCCGTTTGCTCTCGTAAACCGTGTTTCCCGTCGAAGAATTTTTCGGCAGGTGAAGCTTTCCCATCGGGAATGCATCCAGTATCGTCTCCGTATGCTCCCATGGACGTGTAAAATCCAAAAAGGACACTGACTGCAATCCCACATATCCGTCATCGGAAATCGTAAACGCCGCCGCAAAATCCTGATTCAGCACCATGTAATAGTCCCATTCCTTGATACGAAACTTCGGTGCGCGAATTGCACCTCTCTCATAAACCTGCAACTGTCTTCTTGACCACCCGCACTCTGCTATATTCCCTTGTGCATTTAACAGCTTCTGTTCCCGTGTTACCTCATGATTTCGTTCTCCCATTTGAATCCCCCATTTCTAAACTAAGCCTGTTTTATTGTAGTCTATTTTATTTTTCTATGCTATAATGTCTGTCGGCAAACATGATACGCACCGCGGTGCACTCATGAAATTTATCATTCAAACTGTATAAGGAGTCCCTATGAAAACTGTACTTATCACCGGTGCCTCTCGCGGTATCGGTCGTGCTATCGCCTGCGCTTTTGCAAAAGAAGGCTATCGCCTGATTATAAATTGTTCTAAGTCCGAAACGGAGCTTCTCGCATTAAAAGAAGAGCTCGCCGCCTCCTATCACACAGATGTCCTCGCTCACATCGGCGATGTTTCTGATTATTCATACGTCACGCAATTATTCAAAGATGCTGTGACGCGTTTTGGCGGTATTGATATTGTAATCAACAATGCCGGCATTTCCCACATCGGTCTGCTCAGTGATATGAGCATAGATGAGTGGAATCGTATCGTCGGCACAAATCTAACCTCCGTGTTCTCTATCTGCAAACTTGCGGTTCCCTATATGGTCAGACAAAAATCCGGAAAAATTATCAACATCTCTTCCGTCTGGGGCAACGTCGGCGCTTCCTGCGAAGTCGCCTACTCTGCCTGCAAGGGTGGTATCAACTCTTTTACCCGCGCGTTGGCAAAAGAGCTGGCCCCAAGTAATGTTCAGGTAAATGCCATCGCCTGTGGGGTTATCGACACACAGATGAATGCCTGCTTTAGTGAGGAAGAGCGATGCGCTTTAGCAGATGAGATTCCGACCGGACGCTTTGGCACACCTGAGGAAGTCGCAGCACTTGCGCTACAGCTTTGTACCGGCAATACGTACCTCACCGGTCAGATTATTACCTTGGACGGAGGATGGATTTAATCCATCGGGAGGGCACCATGCAAATCGGAACACGCATTCAAACACTTTTAACCGAGCAAGGCATCCCTCAGTGCAGGCTCGCCTATGATTTACATCTCAATCCAAATACCATAAACGGATATATCAAGAACCGCCGCCTGCCGGATTGTTTCACGCTCTCCCAAATTGCACAGTATCTTGGCACAAATGTGGATTATCTGTTGGGCAACACGAACATCAAAGTCAATCCTCATCTCTCCTTAGATGAGAAAGAAATACAGCTTCTCAACGATTATCGTTCTATGAATCAAGAGCAGCAGCATATACTCGAAGAGCTTTCCGCTGCGCTTTATGCGCACGGCAGTGCAAAAGAGTCGAACAGCTCGACCTCTTTGCACTAGCGCCACGCGCCTTTCTTCTTATCCCTCTTCCGCCGCCAGCACGATGACTGTTCTTGCCGGAATCCGCAATGTCTTCTTATAAAAGAATTCCGTGCAGGCTTCCATATCCTTGTCATCCTCGTACTCTACGGAAGTATTCACGCAAACTCTCCACTGCATACCGTTCGGCAGCTCCGGCAGTTGCATGATAAGTGGCTCCCAGTATGCATTCATACAGTAGAATACCACGTCATCTCGGATATCCATTTCATCCCTTCCTGCATACATGATTCCAATAAGCCGGCTGTTTTCATCGGTTCCGGCATTCCACGGATATCCATTATGAATACTGATTTCCGGCAGATTACACATTGCATTTTTGGTCGTCTTGCGGATGACCGCATATTTTTTTCGGAATCCAATCATATAGCGCACAAAATCATGTATCTCTTTGTACTTCTCCAGCCTCGTCCAATCCAACCAGGAAATGATATTGTCCTGACAATATGCATTATTATTTCCAAACTGCGTATTACAAAATTCATCTCCCGCAAAAAACATTGCCGGACCGCGGCTGCAAAGCAATGTCGCGAACGCATTTTTTACCATGCGGTGACGTAACCCCTCAATCTCAGGGTCGTCTGTCTCCCCCTCCACACCGCAATTCCAGCTATTCCCGTTATTGTCACCGTCGGTGTTGTCCCAACCGTTCTTCTCATTGTGCTTTGTATTGTAGGAATACAGATCATAAAGTGTAAAGCCATCATGGCAGGTCAAGAAGTTCACCGAGGCACTTGCTCCCCGATGTGCAGAATCATACAAGTCTTTGGAGCCAGTGATTCGTGTAATTGCGGTTCCTGCCATACCACCGTCACCCTTTAAGAAGCGGCGAATATCGTCTCTATATCTGCCGTTCCATTCCGACCAGCGATTAAACGCCGGAAAGCTTCCCACCTGATACAAGCCGGCAGCATCCCACGCCTCCGCAATCAGCTTCACCTTGCCGAGAATCGGATCATTGGCAATTTCCTGCAGGATTGGCGGGTCCGCCATCGGTGTACCATTTTGATCTCTCGTCAAAATCGATGCCAAATCAAACCGGAATCCATCTACTCGATACTCAATCGTCCAATAGCGCAGACAGTCAATAATGAACTTGCGCGTTGCCGGATGATTGCAGTTCATTGCATTTCCGCAGCCGCTGAAATTGTAATAATGACCATCCGGTGTCAACATATAATACAAATTGTTGTCGATTCCTTTAAAAGAAAAGCACGGACCGTCCTCATTTCCTTCCGCCGTATGATTAAACACTACATCTAAAAATACTTCGATGCCGTTTTCCTTTAATTCATAAATCAGCTCCTTTAACTCGTCTCCCTCATGGTTGTGCTCCACCACCGAAGAATAGCTGGTATTCGGAGCAAAGAAACAGACCGTATTATATCCCCAATAGTTATAAAGGCGCTCTCCGTCCATAAAGCGGTCACTTTCCAACTCATCAAACTCAAAAATCGGCATCAGCTCCACCGCATTGACTCCAAGGTCTTTCAGGTACGGAATCTTCTGCCTGAGTCCCTCATAGGTTCCGCCAGCCGTCACCCCGGAGGATTTATCCTTTGTAAAGCCTCTGACATGCATCTCGTAAATAATCAAATCCTCGGACGGAATCTCTAACTGCTTTGGTTTACCCCAGTCGAAGTTATTTTCTACCACACGCGCATGATAAACCAAGCTCTCATCGCCCGCCGGTTTCTCGCCCCACTTGCGCTGCCCGGTCACAGCCTTAGCATATGGATCCAAAAGCACTTTTTCCTTATCAAATAAAATTCCCTTCTCTTTATCATACGGACCGTCAATCTGAAATGCGTACTCAAATTCATCGATTTTCAATCCGAACACCAGCATAGAGTATGTGTTGCCGATGCGATATGATTCCGGGAACTTAAGCCGTGCATATGGTTCTCTCTCCTGTGGATGATACAGCAGCAGCGTGCAACTGGTCGCTCCCGCTGAATGAATCGTAAAACTAACCCCTCGCGCATTGCTAACTGCTCCGTTGCTATTGAAGAATCCGGGGCGCACCTGAAAACCATCTATTTCATCCAATGGCTGCAACTTTTCTCCCCGCTGCTGACTGTGTCCGATTAATCTCATATCTCGTCCTCCTTCATAGCCGTTTTCTTGTGCTCATGCTGTCATTTTCCGTTACTTCTGTACTATATATATTATAAGCTCTGCTACTATGTTTTTCAACCTGTGGAACGTAGACACTCCATTTCTTTTCTTTCCCGCGCACGGATATCTCTTGTCATTTTTTCTTAAAAACCTTATAATATGAAATAGGAAATTAGTCACAATCTTATAGATGAAAAGGAGACTAGCCATGCATACATTTCAGCCAATGCCAATCGATTTAATTGAACTGAACCCTTTTACAAAAATCGGAAAAGAGTGGGCACTTGTCACTGCCGGAACAAAGACTTCTGCCAATACCATGACCATCAGTTGGGGCGGTGTCGGCGTATTATGGGGCAAAAATGTTGCTTTCATTTTTGTGCGTGATTCCCGCTATACCAAAGAGTTTCTGGATAAAAACGAGTTCTTTTCTGTCACCTTCCTATCCGAGACATATCGGGATGCCTTAAACTACTGTGGCAGTCACTCCGGACGCGAAGGAAATAAATTCGAAAATGCAGGACTGACTCTTGCCACGCGGCACAATATCCCTTATATTGATGAGGGGAACTTCGTGCTCCTCTGCGAGAAAATGTCTGCTACCAGAATTACCGAGGATTCTTTCTGCATACCAGAAATTAAGGATAAATGGTATAAAGACGGAGACATGCATACCATGTATATCGCAGAAATTATCGATGTGATGGCACGTTAGCCCCTATCGGATTATTTTACGTAAAAGAAGGGCTTACTTATGCAGATTATTACAGTTTCGCCGGAAGCCTCTGCTTCCGGCGCTTTTCGTTGTATACAGGATGCCATCGACAGCATTCCTACATCAAATCAGGAACCCGTTCGTATCGAGCTTGCGCCCGGCGTCTACCGGGAAAAGCTGACTTTAGAAAAATCTTTTGTCACGCTTACAGGTATGGGAGAAGCCCCCTCAGATACCATCATCACTTATGATGATTTTGGTAATGATACTATGCCGGACGGCACAAGACGCGGAACCTTCCGTTCCTATACCTTGTTTGTACATGCTGCCGATGTGACGCTTCGCAATTTAACCGTTGAAAACGCCTCCGGTGATTCTGATACCCACGGACAGGCAATCGCTCTTTACGCCGAGTGTGACCGCTTTTTTGCAGATTCCTGTCGTCTGTTAGGGCATCAGGATACGCTGTTTACCGGTCCGCTTCCGCCGAAAGAGCTTCAACCAAACGGTTTCCTAGGGCCGACACAGTTTGCGCCACGCGTTAACGGTCGCCAATACTATCGGAATTGTTACATCTGTGGTGATGTGGATTTTATCTTCGGAAGTGCCACTGCCTATTTTGAACATTGTACGTTGGAATCGCTGCGGCGTAGCAAAGTTAATGACGACGCTCTTCCGGCAGTCTCCGATGCAGAGTTACTTTCACCGGAGGGCTATGTCACTGCTGCTTCGACACCGGAGGGACAAGAATATGGCTATGTGTTTGCAGACTGTGAATTTACCTCACCTGACTGTCCTCCTGCTTCCGTGTATCTCGGACGCCCTTGGCGCGATTATGCCAAGACAGTGCTGATTGGCTGCGCATTGGGTTCTCATATCCATCCCGCAGGCTTCCACGACTGGAATAAAACACATGCACGCGCGAGCATTTTCTATGCAGAATATAAAAGTCATCCGCAGGTTTCATACGATACACGCGCAGAGTTTGTACATATGCTTGGTGCAACTGACGCGGCTCACTTTTCCAGAGAAAATGTTTTGTCCGGTACGGATAACTGGACGCCTTGGGAAAACGGAGTCTGATGTTTTCTGCCAAAACAAAATATAATCTATGTTTGTATAATCTTTCAGATAATGATAGAATAATATAATTAAGAGCATTTTGCAGTTGCGCAAAGGAGGGAATTGACATGAACGAAAAGCTATATAAAGCCATGGGTGCCATCGGCGCCGCAAATCTGGCAATCGGCATCTGCGTCCTGATCGGAGGCATCACCTCCGGAATTCTTCTTATCGTAAACGGTGGAAGACTGTTAAAACATAAATCAAAAATTACATTTTAAAAAAGAAGTGTCGCACGAAAAAGTGCGACACTCCCTTTTTATTCGGATAATCCCTTATTTCTTCTTAGCTTTTCCGTCTTTTTCTCTTGTGCGCTCGATGATTACTTTGCCTACATTTAATACAACTACTGCTATTACCGCAACGATAGCAGCCTCTATCGCTTTATCCATCTTGTTTCTCCTTTGATTACATTTCTTTTTATGTCCCAGCATAGCTTACCTGTCGAAATATGGCAAGCAGATTTTTACTTAGTACCGATCCAAAAAATGGTGGTATTCTCCCTTACACTTATATCCAATCACCGTCTCAAGATTCACATTCTCCACGCTTCGGAAAATATTCATCTCAATGTACGGACTCTTTTTCCGAAGTTCGCGAATCAGTTCCTTGATTTCTGCTCTCTTAGAGCCCTTCTCCGCGCTTCCTCCGGACGCGCTGCCGCCACAGGACGCGCAGTTCTCGGTAAACCGGCAGGCACATTGAATAAAATGCAGGTCATTATAATTCATCCAATGAATGATGTCCTCTTCCCTCACCAGATACAGCGGTCGAATCAGTTCCATTCCCTCAAAATTCGTGCTGTGAAGCTTTGGCATCATTGTCTGCACCTGCGCCCCGTAAAGCATTCCCATCAGTATTGTCTCGATGACATCGTCAAAGTGGTGCCCCAACGCAATCTTGTTGCAGCCAAGTTCCTTTGCTTTACTGTACAGATGTCCGCGACGCATCCGCGCGCACAAATAACATGGTGATTCCTCTTCCCCCGCAACGATATCAAAGATTTCAGACTCAAACACCGTAATCGGCACATTTAATATTTTTGCATTGTTGCAGATTGTCTGATAATTCAACTCATTGTAGCCCGGATTCATCACCAGATACACGACCTCAAAATTCTTCTTGCCGTGGCGCTCCAATTCCTGAAACAGCTTTGCCATCAGCATCGAATCCTTGCCGCCCGAGATGCACACAGCAATCTTATCTCCGTCCTGAATCAGCTCGTATTCATTGATTGCTTTTGTAAATTTTCGCCAGATATCCTTGCGAAACTTCTTTACGATGCTACGCTCAATCTCCCTGCAACGCTCCTGCTGCTGTTCTTTTGCTTCCTCATCCTCTCTGTCCATCTCCTCCATGGATTCCAGAAGCTTGTAGCGCAGATAGCTACGATAACCGCCTTCCAAACTGTATATCTCATATCCAAGCTCACTGAGTTCGTTTGCAAACTCTTCGCTTGTCTCTCCGGTATAGCAAATCAGGTAAATCGGTCTGTCTTTCGGCAAGTCCTCCCTGTGAGCGCCAAATTCTTCCCAGTAGATATGCTTTGCTCCGGGGTAAGTCTCCTTACGAAAATCCGCTTCCTTTCGGATGTCTATTACAAGCTTTTCTCTTTTCTCCTGCTGTAATTCCTCAACTGTTTTTTGAATCATTTTTGTATCCTCTATCTTCCAATTAGGTCTTTTACCACTTCCGACGCAAGCAAAAGTCCTGCCGCCGACGGCACGAATGCGGTCGAGCCCGGTGTTGCCCTGCGCTTTGCCGCTTTAAATTCCTGCATCTGGGCGCCTGCTGCCACATTGCCAACATTTGCACATGCATCGTCTGCGCCTGACACATCTCCCTCACACGTTTCGTTCTCCGGTGTCATCGGGGTGAGCGGCTCCTCCTTGGAGTACACGACCTTCAATTTCTTAATGCCGCGTTTTTTCAGTTCTCTGCGCATCACGCGCGCCAACGGGTCCACGGAGGTCTGATAGATGTCCGCCACCTCAAAAGCTGCCGGGTTTAATTTATTCCCTGCGCCCATGCTGCTGATAATCGACACGCCGGCTTCTTTTGCCTGCATGATGAGTGCAAGCTTCGCTGTCACGGTGTCGACCGCATCCACGACATAATCATATTGCGTAAAATCAAATTCCGCCTGTGTCTCCGGCAAATAAAAGCACTTATGCACATTTACCCGACACTCCGGATTGATGTCCAATATACGGTCACGCATAACCTCCACCTTGTATTTCCCGATAGTGCTTCTGGTTGCGATAATCTGACGGTTTAAATTGGTCAAGCAGACCTTGTCGTTATCGATTAAATCCACTGCTCCGATACCGCTTCTTACCAGTGCTTCAACGACATATCCGCCGACTCCTCCAACACCAAAAATAGCGACCCTCGCGCACGAGAGCCGCTCCATGGCATCTTTTCCCAATAATAACTCTGTTCTGGAAAATTGATTCTGCATTTGCTTCCTTTCTATCTCAAACACTGCTTACTTCGCAAGCTCTAACATCCGCTGTAACGGCACTGCTGCATGCTCCATAACCTCTGCGGAAAGCTCAACCTCTTTTTCAGAAAGACTCTCTTTCCCAAGCTTGGTGAGCACATCTTCTACCTTGTCTATTGTAACGCGCTTCATGTTCGGGCAGAACTGTCTGTGTCCCACCGAATAAAATTTCTTTTCCGGATTCTTCTGCTGCAGTTCAAAAAATACACCCATCTCGGTACAGATAATAAACTTCCTGCAGTCGCTGCCTGTCGCAAAGTCGATGATTTCGGAAGTACTTCCCACAAAATCAGACAGTGCAATCACGTCCGCAGTACACTCCGGATGTGTGAGTACCAGAGCATCCGGATGCAGTTCCTTCGCCGCTTTAACGTTCTCTGCCGCAATGCTCTTATGCACATGGCAGAAGCCGTCATGGAAAATAAAGTGCTTGTCCGGCACCTTTTCTGCGACATATCTGCCGAGGTTATTATCCGGCACAAAGAATATATTTTTCTCTTTGATATTGCTTACCACCTTGACTGCATTTGAGGAGGTCACACAGACATCCGATACCGCCTTGATTTCAGCAGTAGAGTTTACATAACATACCACTGCCAAATCGTCATATTCCGCACGCACTTCCGCGATACGGTCTGTCGATATCATATGTGCCATCGGACAGTCTGCACACTCGTCTACCATCAGCACTGTTTTCTCCGGATTCAAGAGTTTTGCACTCTCTCCCATAAAGTTAACTCCCGCAAAAAGGATTGTCTGCTGCGGTACTGTCGTCGCGACCTTGCTCAGGTAGAAGGAATCCCCCACATAATCGGCAATCTCCTGTACCTCTCCGTCCACGTAGTAGTGAGCCAGAATTACAACGTCCTTTTCCTTTTGCAGTTCTTTTATCTTCGCCACTTTTTCTTTTTCCATGAAAACCTCCGTCCTCTTTGGGACCTTCTGTATTATGATTACGGCATTCCTTTGTTGCCGTTCTTATCTGCATGTCGATACTTTGATATCATAACACTTCAATCCTATCTTCGCAAGGTTTCATAATTATAAATATCTGCCTCAGAACCGTTGTTTGTGATTTCTTTTTCAATCCATTTTAGTAAGAAGTTCTTTCTCAAACTGGACTGTTTAATATTTTTAAAACTGGCATTTTAAATTAATCCAGATTATGTGTATGATAGGTGAAACAGCGGAGCGCGCGCTTCCGCAAGAAAACAGAAATGAGGAGAACTATTATGAGTGACACATCAACAACCAAAACAAACACAGCAGGTGTGGATATCCGCTTCCTGACTGTCACGGCACTTTTTATCGCTTTGACGTATGTATTTACCGCTTTTATTAATGTAAGGCTTCCGATTGCCGCAAACGGCGGTCTGATTCATTTAGGAAATGTGCCTCTTTTCATATGTGCCATTCTTTTCGGCAAGAAAAGTGGTGCGATTGCCGGCGGTGTCGGCATGGGACTGTTTGACTTGCTTTCCGGCTGGACTGCATGGGCACCGTTTACCTTTATCATTGTAGCTGTTATGGGCTTTGCTGTAGGTGCTATCACAGAAAAACACCATGGTCTTGGCTGGGATGCACTTGCGATTGCGATTGCAGCCATTATCAAGGTCGTCGGCTACTACATCGCTGAGATTATCATTTATGGCAACTGGCTCGCTCCGATGGCATCTATTCCGGGCAACCTGGTTCAGATTGGCGTTGCTGCTGTTATCGTGCTCATCATCGTAGAGCCACTCCGAAAGGCGGTCGCACACTATGTATAAAATCATGACTCCCGGCCCGACACAGGTGCCGGAAAATGTCCGCATGGCGAGAAGTCTTGCCTGCACAAATCCCGATCTGGATGAGAATTTTGTTTCCTTCTATAAGGAGACCTGCGAGCTCATCAGCAGTCTTCTGCACACAAAAAACGAGACGCTCATTCTAAGCGGCGAGGGTATACTTGGGCTTGAGGCGGCATGCGCCTCCTTAACCGAGCCGGGCGATAAGGTTCTCGTTCTTGATAACGGTATCTATGGCAGAGGCTTCGCTGATTTTGTGACGATGTACGGCGGTTGTCCTGAGATTTTCCACGCAGACGAGCTCCATGCGCTCCCGGCAGACGAGCTCGCTGCATTTTTAAAAGAACACCACGACTATGCCTATGCCACAGTCGTGCACTGTGACACTCCGAGTGGCGTTTTAAATGATATTCACCGCATCTGCCCGCTTCTGAAAGAATACGGCATCTTAACTGTTGTCGATTCCGTCTCCGGCATGTTCGGCGAGGATGTGCGTGTCGATGATGCCGGCATTGATATTCTCTGCGGAGGTTCCCAGAAAGCGGTTTCCGCACCTCCGGGCTTGACCTTTTTGACAGTCAGTGACGACGCAAAGCAAAAAATGAAAAAACGCAAGACACCGATTGCATCTTTCTATGCAAATCTCTCGGTATTTGAGGGATATTATGAAAAGAAATGGTTCCCGTATACGATGCCGATCAGCGACATCTACGGGTTGCGCGCCGCCTTTGACAACATAGCGGCAGACAAGGAGCTTTTATCCCGCCACGCGCGCATCGGCGAAGCGACCAGAGCAGCTCTTATAGATGTAGGTCTTTCCCTACATTTAAAGGACGGTTATTCCAACACAGTCACCGTCTTTGATGTGCCAAAAGAAACGACGGCAGATGCAATTCTCACCACTATGCGGGATAAGCATGGCATCATGCTTGCCGGTTCATTCGATGACCTGGCAGGAAAGGTCATTCGCATCGGGCACATGGGAGCAAACGCAAATATTGCAGACATGACGGTTACGATGACCGCCTTATCCGACACGCTCACCTCACTGGGCGTACCGCTTACGGCAGACCTCGGGCTCTCATTTATGCAGCACCTGAAAGAGTAGATATTCAGAGCCCCGTGATTCTGGTTGTAAAAACTAATGTAAAAACACATTTCCGGTGAGAACAAAATTTCAAAATCTTTTCGAGCAGAATCCGAGAGTTTTCGAGCTTGCGTCTGAAATTATGTGTTGTGTCTCTTCCGCCGACTGAACATGTAGCGAAGAATGTCCGACCGGATGAAGACAAAGTCGAGAACTTTCTAGTGGCACTAAAAATGTCTTCATTCCGGCGGACATTTCTACGCGTCGTGTACAGGCGTCGGAAAGACACGAATTATATCATCTTTCAGACGCAAGTTCGTAAAAATTCCGGATTCTGTGAGATGATTTTGAAATTTTGTTTTCACCGGGAATGTCTTATTGCATGATTTTTTACAACCAGAATCACGGGGCTCTGAGCTATCTTTTCTGTCAGCCTTCAAATAACGCTGTTGAGAGGTATCTGTCTCCGGAGTCCGGTAACAGCACGACGATGTTCTTGCCCTTGTTTTCCGGTCTTGCTGCAAGGATGGTTGCTGCTTTTAATGCCGCACCGGAGGAGATTCCTACCAGGATTCCCTCGCTGGTTGCAAAAGCTCTTCCCTCTGCAAATGCATCCTCGTTCTCAATCGCAAGAATTTCATCATATACCTTGGTATTCAGCACATCCGGTACAAATCCGGCGCCAATTCCCTGAATCTTATGTGCACCCGGTGTTCCTTTGGAAAGTACCGGACTTCCTGCGGGCTCTACTGCAACGATTTTTACGTTCGGGTTCTTCTCTTTTAAGTATTCGCCCACACCTGTCACGGTTCCGCCTGTACCGACACCGGCAACAAAAATGTCTACCTTTCCGTCGGTCTGCTCCCAGATTTCCGGTCCGGTTGTCGCCTTGTGTACTGCCGGGTTTGCCGGGTTCACAAACTGACCTAAGATAACTGCGCCCGGGGTGGACTCTTTAAGTTCCTCTGCCTTGGCAATCGCACCTTTCATTCCCTTAGCACCTTCTGTCAGTACTAACTCTGCGCCGTATGCCGCAAGCAGCTTTCTGCGTTCCACACTCATGGTTTCCGGAAGAGTCAGAATTGCCTTATAGCCCTTCGCTGCTGCCACTGCTGCAAGACCGATTCCCGTATTTCCGGATGTCGGCTCGATGATGGTTGCACCCGGCTTTAAGATACCCTTTTTCTCTGCGTCCTCAATCATCGCAAGTGCGATACGATCCTTGACGCTTCCGGCAGGATTTAAGTATTCCAGTTTTGCTAAGATGGTGGCCCCTTCTACACCTGCTTGTGCGCTATAGCGGTTCAGCTTTAACAATGGTGTGCCTCCGATTAACTCCAATGAACTTTCTACAATTTTACTCATGTCTTTTTTCTCCTTATTCTTAATAAAAATTATTTATTTTCTGATTTCATTTTCGACTGCAACCGCCAGTTTAGAAAGTGCTGTCTCAAGCGTTGCGCGAGGGCACGCCACATTGATTCTCTGGAATCCTGCTCCCATCTTTCCAAACATCACTCCGGAGTCCAACCACAGTCCCGCCTTTTGCACAACGAGCGCCTCCAGTTCATTCTCCGTGAGGTTCAGTCCTCTGCAATCCAGCCATATCAGATAGGTTCCCTCCGGTTCCCGCATTTTAATCTGCGGAATATGTTCTGCCAAAAATTCTTTTGTGTACACGATATTCTTCCAAATATACGAATGCACGGCTCTGTACCATTCCTCGCCGTTGCGGTATGCGGCTTCACATGCCACAAGTCCCATGACATTCAACTGGCTGTAACCGGTTGCCGCAATCTCCTTTTTAAAACGAGCACGCAGCTTCTCGTCCGCAATAAAGATATTGGAGACCTGAAGCCCCGCAAGATTGAAAGTTTTGCTGGGTGAAGTGCAGGTAATAATCATCCTTTTGTATTCTTCCTTTACGCCTGCAAACACCTGATGCTTTCCCTGAAATACAAAGTCCGAATGTATTTCATCGCTGACAATGAGAACCTGATGTTTATAACAGATATCTCCCATTTTCGTCAGCTCCTCTTTACTCCATGCCCGCCCGGTCGGGTTGTGCGGATTACAAAGGATAAACAGTTTTACCTGCTCTTTTACAATTTTTTCTTCAAAGTCTACGAAATCCACCTCATAGCGTCCGTCTTCGTTTTGCACGAGCGTGTTATCCACAAGCTTTCTGCCATTCTCCCAAATCACTTCACTAAACGGGTAGTATACCGGCTGCTGAATCATTACGCCTTCTCCCGGCTTGGTAAATGCGCGAATCGCCATCGCCAGTGCAAATACGACACCCGGCGTCTTTACCAGCCAGGAGGCTTCTGTCTGCCATCCGTGGTGGCGGAACATCCAGTCTCTGATTGCCTCAAAATAGCTTTCCTCTGCCTCGCTGTATCCCCAGATTCCATGCTCTGCCTTTTCTCTTATCGCATCCTGTACGTAGGAGGACGTCTGAAAATCCATATCTGCAACCCATAAAGGCAACACATCTTTGGGCTTTCCTCTTTGCACAGCAAAATCATATTTGATCGAGTTTGTATTTCTTCGTTCCACTATTGCATCAAAATCCAGATTTTTTTCCGCCATCACATCTTCCACTCCTTTAGCAAGCGCTTCTTTCACACCTGCATTTTATTCACGTTTTCTCTACTCGGTGACGCCTCCCTCTACAACCAACGTATCCTCATAATCTGCACCGTAGGTGTCTAACAGTGTCGCTTCGTAATCTGCATGGAAGAAATTCTCCTCGCCAAGCGCTTTAATCTCTTCGTTAATCCAGTTTAACAAATCTGCGTTTCCCTTGGTAACTGCCGGTGCAATCGTATCCTGACTTCCCAACGAAGGAATTCCTACCGTGTAACCCGGGTTCTGTAATGCAAAAGCGATGACCTCAGTATTATCGTTCGCCCATGCTACTCCGTTGCCATTCTCCAATGCGGTCTTTGCGGCAGCGTAGGAATCATATTTCTGCAAGGTAATATCCGGATAATTTTCTGTCAGGTAAGTCTCCGCCGTTGTACCGGAAATAACAATCACAGCGTCATCTGCGGTAAGGTCATCCAGGCTCTCGATAACTCTCGAGTCCGGTGACACTACGCCAAGTGCTACATTCATATACGGAAGTGCGAAGTCAACCTCTTCCTTGCGCTCATCTGTCACCGTAAAGTTTGCCAGAATCACATCTACTTTTCCGGTCTGCAGATACTCGATTCTGCTTGCCGCCTCTGTGGAAACAAAGTTTACTTCCACGCCAAGGTCATCTGCCAGTCGTCTTGCAAAGTATACGTCATAGCCCTGATATTCTCCATTCTCGTCCACATATCCAAATGGATTTTTATCCGAGAAAACACCGATGTTAATTGTTCCGCTCTCCTTGATTTCCTCCAGACTGCGGTATGCTGCGCTGCTTCCTGCCGCGGTATTCTGTGCGTTGTCACTCCCGCACCCTGCGAGCAGCGCTCCGCTCAACGCCAATGTTACCAATGTTACAATTACTTTTTTCACACTCTTGATTTTCATACTTACTACCTCTCTTTTCTTTTATGACTTTACCGCTTCAAAGGTAAAGGTATTTAAAAATTTCTTTGCACGCTCTGTTTTCGGGTTTGTAAAAAAGTCTTCCGGCTTTCCTTCCTCCACGATTTCGCCTTGATCCAAAAAGACAATCCGGTCTGCCACCGCTCTTGCAAAAGACATTTCATGCGTCACGATTACCATAGTACTTCCCTGCTTCGCAAGCTCTAGCATAGTGTCCAGCACCTCTCTTACCATCTCCGGGTCCAACGCCGCCGTGACCTCATCGAAAAGCATTACCTCCGGATGCATGCACAATGCTCTCACAATCGCAACACGCTGCTTTTGTCCGCCGGAAAGCTGCCTTGGGAAGCTGTCTGTCTTATCAGAAAGCCCTACACGCGCCAGCCTCTGTCTGGCTTCCTCTTCCACCTCCGCGCGGCTTCGCTTCTGCACCTTTCTCGGTGCCAACGTCACATTATCCAGAATCGTCTTATGCGGGAACGGTTCATAGCTTTGAAATACCATCCCGATTTTCTGTCTGATTTCGGCAATGTTTCTTGCCTCACCATCGCCGACCTCGCCCCGAAGAGTAATCCTGCCACCCTGTATCGGCTCGAGGCCGTTCATACATCGCAGAAGCGTGCTCTTGCCGCAGCCGGAAGGTCCTATGATTACTACCACCTCGCCCTTATGAACGGTAAGGTTCAAATCCCCAAAGATTTCTGTATCACCGTATGTTTTTTTCACATGTTCCAGTTTCAATAATTCTTCTGCTACCATCGCTAACTCCATTTCTTTTCCAGATGTCCTGCCAACATACTGATTGGCCAGCATGCCAGAAAATATAATACAAACACGGTCGCATATAATCCGAATGCAGCATTCGGAGCTGTCATTCGATTTGCCTCAATAATCTGCTGTGCCACCTTTAGCACTTCAACCACACCAATCATCATCACAAGGCTGGTCGTCTTTATCATACGCGTTACAAGATTGATGGAAAGCGGAATCAGTCTGCGCAAGGTCTGTGGGATAATGATATAAAAGTAAACCTGCGGTTTCGTCATCCCAAGTGCCTCTCCGCTCTCATACTGATGCTTCGGAATACTGATTAATGCGCCTCGCACCAAGTCTCCCATCTCCGCCGTTCCCCAAAAAGAAAATACTAAGATGGATGCCGACTCTGCCGGAAGATTCCAGCCAAACATTCGGGTTGTTCCGAAGAACACCAAGAAGAGCAGCACCATCTGCGGCATAATTCTCACAATTTCCAGATAGATGCGGGCAAAAACCTTTATGACCGGATTTTTCCATGTCATCAAAGTACCGAGCAAAATTCCAAGCGGAATACTGATTGCCACAGATATCAGGCTGATTCTGAGTGCCACCCACAGACCTCCGAGCAGCCGCATCATATTTTGTCCTTTGAACAATACGCTAATCCCCAAATCCGGCATACCGGAGCCTCCTCTCTACCAAACTGCCTAATACCGACACCGGCAATAGGATAATCAGATAAAAGATAACCAGCAAAAACAAGCTCTCTGCGGTCTTATAATACAGACCAATCAAATCTTTTGCCGTAAACATCAAGTCCATAAGGCTTATCGCAGAAAACACGCTGGTTTCCTTCAGTAAAAATATTACATTCGCCACAAAAGCCGGTACACTGATAGATACCGCCTGCGGCAGCACCACGTGCCACATTGCCTGTGTCTTCGTCATTCCAAGGCTTAATGCGCTTTCCATCTGAATGCTTTCAATCGCTTCCAGTCCGCTTCGGAAAGTCTCTGCCATATAGCTGCCTCCCAGCAGTGCCAAGCCTATGACACCACACGTTTCCGCCTCCATGCTAATCCCTATCTTTGGCAAGCCAAAATAGATAAAAAATAACTGCACTAATAACGGTGTATTTCTGAATAATTCGATATATGCTTTTGCCAACTGCCGCAGCACCGGTATTCTATGATGTGTAACCATCGCACACGCAAGTCCCAGCGCTATCGCGAGGATAATGCCAAGCCATCCTATTCTTAAGGTCAACACCATCGCCTCTTGGTACAGGGGCAGGTACTCCGCCATAACTTCCCAGTTCAAGCTATCGCTCCTTCCATTTCTTACTATTCCTACTTGTTTTATATGAAATATACTCCTACAATACCCATATGTCAAGTATGAATTTAATTTTTTTTTATAAACTTTTGATTCATAGGAAAGATGTATCTTTTTACACGTTAATACAACAAGGTCTTTTCTATGAATGGACAAAAGTGTGCTTCGCACACTCTCGCGACCAATACTTTTATCAGCACAGCTTTTGTTCCGCGCCATGTATGGCGCTGCGCGACAGCTGCGCATCTATGCACGCAGTGCTTTTATGCAATAGGACGCAATTTCCTATTGCATAAAAAAAAGGTGTGTTATCCACACACCTTCTCCAATATCTCCGTGAGCGCACTGCCGCTGCTGGTATGGCTGCGCACCACATCCGCATTACATTTCTCCGCTTCCGCTACCGCTGTGCGCACCATTTTATGAGATACCGTATTGGTAAACAAAATAATCAAGTCCGGCGAGCCAATCTGATTTCCAAGCTTTGCCGGCATCTGCGTAAAAACCTTTGCCTTACAATTATGTTCTTTGCATATCTTTTTATATTGACCTACCATGCGGTCATGCCCGCCAACAATCACAACGCTCATGCCGTTCCTCCTGTAATATATCGCCCTCTTGGTTAGTTACATCTAACTCTTGTTTCATATTACAAGATTACTCATACAGCGTCAAGGCAATTTATTGAGAGTTTTCCTCAACAAAAAGAGACACCATCGTACCTGACAGCGTCTCTTTTCCCATTTTCTTATTTCGCTTTCAACGTTCGCATGGAGTTTATGATTGCAATCACTGCCACTCCGACATCCGCGAACACGCCGCCCCACATACCCACAATGTGGAATGTTGAGAGAACCAGTATCAACACCTTTACGCTGAGCGCAAACACAATGTTCTGTTTCACAATGCTAAGTGTCTTTCGCGCAATCCGCACGATAGATGCAATTTTTCTGACATCGTCATCCATCAGCACGATATCTGCTGCCTCAATCGCCGCATCCGCCCCCATGCTTCCCATCGCAAATCCGATGTCTGCGCGGGTAAGCACCGGCGCATCGTTGATACCGTCTCCCACGAATGCAAGCTTTTCTTTTTCTCCCTGTTTTTCAAGAAGCTGCTCTACCTTTGCCACCTTATCGCCCGGCAGAAGTTCTGCATGAATCTCATCGATGCCAAGTTCGCGCGCCACATGCTCCGCCACAGCGGTGCGGTCTCCGGTCAACATAACTGTCTTTTTCACACCAACCTGCTTCATTGCAGCAATCGCTTCCTTTGCTCCCTCCTTGATGCCGTCCGCAATCACTATGCTTCCCATAAAAGCACCTTCACTCGTCACATACACGACCGTTCCGATGCTCTCACATGACTTATAGGCAATTTTCTCTGCCTGCATCAGCTTTTCGTTTCCAATCAACACATCTTTTCCGTCAATATTTACGCGGATTCCGTGACCGGCAACCTCTGTCGCATCTGTTACGCGGTTTGTATCGATTGTTTTTCCATATGCTTCGCGGATGGAATTTGCAATCGGGTGATTTGAATATCCCTCCCCGAGTGCCGCAAGCTCTAAGAGTTCCTCGCTTGTTCCCTGCTCCGGTAAAATTTCAGTCACCTTAAATTCGCCCTTTGTCAACGTTCCTGTCTTGTCAAATACAATCGTTGTCATCTCTGCAACCGCTTCGAGATAGTTACTTCCTTTTACTAACACGCCCTGCTTGGATGCTGCACCGATTCCGCCGAAGAAACCAAGCGGAACGGAAATCACAAGTGCACACGGACAGGAAATAACTAAGAATGTACATGCCGTTTCTATCCACTCTCTCCAGTTGCCGCCCATGACAAGCGGAGGAACAATCGCAAGAATCACTGCGCCAATCGTAACTATTGGTGTGTAGTATTTTGCAAAACGGGTGATAAAGTTCTCCACCTTCGCTTTTTTACTGCTCGCATTCTCTACCAGCTCCAAAATCTTGGCAACGGTAGAATCATCAAACTCTTTGGTCGTCTGAACCTTTAATGTACCGCTGCCGTTCACGCAGCCACTGATGATTGTATCTCCGACTGCTGCCCTTCGCGGAACAGACTCACCGGTTAATGCTGCCGTATCAATCAGGGATTCACCCTCTACTACCACACCGTCTAACGGAATGCGCTCACCCGGTTTAACCACGATAATACTTCCGACCTCCACGTCATCCGGGTCAACCTGTGTCAGTTCACCATCCTCTTCTATATTCGCATACTCCGGACAGATATCCATCATGTCGGTAATCGACTGTCTGGACTTTCCGACCGCATAGCTCTGGAACAGCTCTCCCACCTGGTAAAACAGCATGACCGCCACTGCTTCTGAATACTCCTGCACGCCGAACGCTCCGAATGTCGCAACCATCATCAGAAAATTCTCATCAAACACTTGTCCATGACTGATATTTCGCGCTGCTTTGTAAATGATATCGTAGCCGATAATCAGATACGGAACCAGATATATAAGGAATAATATCCATCCCTGTGTAATTCCGTCGAACAACCCTATGTGTTCTAAGGTAAACAGCACCGCAAACAACACAAACGCCGCAATAATACGGTATAGCATCTTTTTCTGTTTCTTTGTCATAACCTTGCACTCCTATCTATATTTTTTCTACCAAAATAGCGGGATACCTGCTTATAATATGTCTCATACGCTTCTCCAAATACGGTCGGCAGGTATTTTTCTTCCTGCAATATTTGCATATGCAGCATCACTCCGGCAAAAACGGAAACTACGATAAGTGCCGGATTGCAAAACATGAGTCCAATCCCGGCATACACCAAATCAAAGCCCAGGAAAGCAGGATTTCGGCTGAATCCATATATTCCGTTTGTTACCATGTCTGTCTTGTCATTTTCTGCAATGCCGGCTTTCCAACAGTTTCTTAAACGTATGAGCATCTATTCATATGTTTGTTTTTAGGTAAGCCTGACCATATTTTGCAAACACAGTCAGGCTTTTATCATCTATGCAGATATGCTCTACATTAAAATCTTGCAGTCCGGCTCAACCTTGGCACATACAGAAGCCACTTCCTTCATAATCTCATCAAACTTTTCGTCCTCTGCATCCACCATCATCTTCTGTGTCATAAAGCTTACACTCGCATCATTGACACCCGGAATCTTTTTGATTGCCTCTTCCATTTTTGCTGCGCAGTTTGCACAATCCAAATCCTCTAACTTAAATTTCTTCTTCATAGCTGCTACCCCTTTCTCATTTTTTCAGTATATCCTGCTTGCAGGATTATTCTTCAATATGCTCTTTTCCCTGAGCAATGATTGTCCTCACATGTCCGTCTGCCAGAGAATAGAATACGGATTTACCCTCTCTTCTATTCTTTACGAGCTTCGCCTGCTTTAAAATGCGAAGCTGATGGGAAATTGCCGGCTGTGTCATCTGAAGTGCCTCTGCAATATCACATACGCACAACTCTTCCTCAAAAAGTACATAAAGAATACGAATTCTGGTAGAGTCGCCAAACACCTTAAAAAGTTCAGCCAAATCATATAATTCTTCCTCATCCGGCATATGCTCTGTTACTGACTTGAGCAAATCCTCATGTATCTCTGTGCTCTCACAGCACTCCAACTCATTTACTGACAAGTTCTCACCTCTTTCTGTTTGTTTTAAACATGTGAACAACTATTCATATGTTTATATTATACCTGCTATCTATTTTTGTCAACATTTTTTCCTCACTTTTCGGAAAAATGTTCCCGACAGCTCGTGAGTTGCTTATTTCTTTATTCGCTTTGACAAATGGATTTCGACTGTAGCAAATTCCCCTCCATACCGTTTAATCTTGCATTTCTATGACTGTAACCGTAACCAACCTCTTTTCTTTACGGTCATATTCTGTTTTCTCTGATATACAACCGTAACTATCCCCTCTTCCTTACGGTCATATTCTGTTTTCTCTGATATACAACCGTAACTATCCCCTCTTCCTTACGGTCATATTTTGTCTTCTTTAATATGCAACCGTAAACAGACCTTTTTTCTTACGGTCATATTTTGTCTTCTTTAATATGCAACCGTAAACAGACCCTTTTTCTTACGGTCATATCTTGTCTTCTTTAATATGCAACCGTAAGCAGCCTGCTTACCATGCGCTTAGACAAAATTGTCCCTTGAAAATTAAGGGTGAAGAAAAATACGCTCCACATTTTCTGGCAAAATCCCATCCCTATAGCTTCAAATTTATCGCTTTCACTCTAACCCGGCCACATAATTCCGATAAGGAATTTTTTATAAATATCCTCTTCTTTTTGCTTCTTCCAGTAGTTTCGGCTGAATCAGCGGATAGGTCCAATGCTCCACTAGCTTATCAGTAATGATTATTTTTTCGATTTCACTGTGTAATTCCGCCTCAAATGTTCTTACATCCGCGTAATACAGCATTCCAAAGGTTTCTTCTCCGTCAAAATTGTCCTTGGCGGTAACGGAGTACACGCATATCGGTGTAATCTCAAAGTCGATTGCTCCGGTCTCCTCATACAATTCCCGTTTTGCAGTATCAAAAATAGGCTCACCCACTTCTCTGTGTCCACCCGGAACCTCGTAGGTATCTCTCTCCTTGTGCTTGCAGAAAACCCATTTCCCACCTGTCCTTGCGATAATTACCGCAAATTTCAACAGGTCATCATTTACGCTGTCATAAAATCTTACTTTTACCGTTTCCCGCATCCTCAAGTATCTCCTTATCTCTTGCAAAATCTAATTCTTCTTCGCCTCTGCCTTCGCCATGAACTTCTCATTATCAATGATAAAACGCTCATGGACGCCCTCTCCAATCACACCAGCCGCATCATATGCCTTAATTTCAAATATCAGTCGCTTTCTATCCACTTCCACCAGCTTCGTCTCACAGGTCACTTCCATCCCGACCGGAGTTGCCGCTACATGCTTTACATCAATCAATGTGCCGACCGTTCCCTGTCCCGGCTCGAGTGCATCTGCTACACTTTTACTCGCTGTATTCTCCATCAGCGCAATCATTGCCGGTGTTGCAAATACTGCAAGCTCCCCGCTTCCCATCACTGCTGCCGTCTTGTCCTCTGTTACCGTGATTGTCTGTCTTCCTGTGATTCCTGTTTCCATTGTACATTTTCCTCCTGTTTAAACATTATAAAACTATTTTTCATCCCTATCTTCTAATGTACCATTGACCTGTTCTTTACTTTGTTGCACCTCTTCCATCAGTCCCGATGTAATGATTCCTGCCGGGAGTGCTACAACTGCGATTCCAAAAAAAGATGAAATCATCGTAACAATTCTTCCGATTACGGTCACCGGATAAATGTCTCCATATCCCATTGTCGTAAGTGAAACAGTAGCCCAATAGACTGCATCAAAATAATTGAGATATTTTGCGATATGCCCCTATTTCTCTTATAAAGCACTGTACAGTATGCATCTGATATCATGAAAAATCAGCACCGCCCGTCTAACGGGCGGTTTGCTCTGAGGCTATAAGCCTCCGTTACCGGCCAGCGCCTAAAGACGCTGGCTTTCACTTTGTTCAAGCCTTAACGCCTTTGACTCGTCACAGCCCTTAAAAGGGCGTTTGTACTACCGACCACCCTTAAAAGGGTCTTCATATTCTTTTACGCTTAATTTATCCATTGCAATATCATGACTTTCTTGCTCCCGGATGTACTTTTTTATTGTGTCTTCATTAATTCCTACTGTGCTCACGTAATATCCCTCTGCCCAGAAATGTCTATTTCCAAACTTATACTTTAGATTTGCATGTTTATCAAATATCATTAAGGCACTTTTTCCTTTCAGATATCCCATAAATTGCGATACGCTTAACTTAGGTGGTATGCTTACTAGCATATGAACGTGGTCGGGCATCAAATGTCCTTCCAATATTTCTACACCTTTATAAGCACATAGTTGTTTTAAAATATCTCTTATACTTTCTTTATATTGATTGTAGATAACTTTTCTCCTATACTTAGGAGTGAACACTATATGGTACTTACACAGCCATTTAGTGTGTGCTAAACTATTTGCCTTATGGCCATTAAAATCACCTTTCCTTTCGCTATATATTGGCTTGAACAACCTCATTATAGCGGAAAGGTGATTTTTTTGTATAACAGACACCGCGCACCCGCATAGCGGGTGGTTTATATTTCGCACGCTTCGCGAGCTCAACAGGGTCACGACCCATAACAAAAGTGGAGGAATATATCCTCCACTTTCGCCAAATATTATTACGCAAACCAAAAAATCATTGGTGGGTGTGCCCCTTCCCACATTTCTTTTGACCCTAAGGGTGCGTAGCAGCACTATCTCTACTTCAACAATTTCTTGGTATAAGCCTTAATATTCTATGTTCATTGTACACAAATTATGTTCTCTTGTAAAGCACCTCGCCTATCCCAACTTATGAAAATAATACTGCAGTGCTCTCGCAATATACTCCGACGCACCCTCTCCATAGTTTTTGTCTGTGACTCCTCTGACCGTCTCATCCGAATAGCTTTCTATTACCATGTCCCAGAAGCCTTCTCCCATATCCATTCCCATGGATGTCTCTTTTGAAAAATCGACAATCTGCCGCACGATATTTTGAATTTCGTCCGATGTGACATCTTTTGTTTTATCAGAGGTTAATGATAAGTATAAATCATTGCTTCTCTGTAAAATCTCATCCTGATTCGCAACCAAGGTATCTGCCCGCTCCATCAATTCCGAAAAATGCTCCAGATTATATTTCATGGCTTCAGTGTACTTCTCTACACTTCCAAACTGCCTGATTGCTATTTTCGCCACATCCGTTTCATCATCCTGCACCTTTTGTATGAACTGCTCAAAGTTTTCAATACTTCCCCAGTGCTTCACGATTTCTTCCGTATTGTTGTCTTTAAATGCCTCCAAAGCACTGATATAATCCGTCAAATCAAATTCTTTAAAATCCATACATACTTCTCCTCTCTCCAGCTTTTCAAGGAGTGCAATCAACCGGTTCAACCGGTTTCTTTTCATACGCAAAAGTATCTTTTGCTGCTTGTATGCTTCGATTTTATCAAAATCTGATTCTTCCAACATTTCCCGAATGTCCCGCAACTTAAAACCGAGCTCTTTAAAAAAAAGAATCTGCTGCAATTTTTCTAATGCCGTCTCGTCATAAAGACGATAGCCTGCATCAGTGACCGTAGTAGGCTTCAACAAATCGATTTCGTCGTAATATTGGAGGGTACGAACGCTGACGCCTGTCAGACTAGCAACCTGACTGATTGTTTTCATCCTCTTTCACTCCTGAAAATTATTTAGAAAGTAGCAAGCATTCTGCCGGCAATGTGCTTTGCTATCTTTCTACTACAATCTTACCCTATCACGTAACGTGAGAGTCAAGTGCTTTCTCATACCATTTTTAATACGTTAATCAGTAGCGCCCACGCAAGTCCGTAATAGGTTATGACCGCCACAAAATCATTTACCGTAGTAATCAGCGGACCGGATGCCACTGCCGGGTCAATTTTAATCTTGTGGAAAAACATAGGCACTATCGTTCCCACAAAGCTTGAAATTACCATAGCGACCAGTAGTGCCACTCCCACACAGCCGGATACCGCGAGTGAAAACATCATCCCATATTTTTTCACTTTCCAAACATATAGTCCAATTAATAAAAATGAAAGTGTTCCAAGCAGCAATCCATTACAAAAGCCCACCCGCATTTCTTTTAATATTAATTGTATCTTCTGTGAGGTCTTTAATTCCTCGTCCATCAGAACACGAATCGTAACAGCCAGAGACTGTGTTCCGACATTCCCCGCCATATCCAATATAAGAGACTGAAAGCACACGATAATCGCCACCTGTGCAACCACCGCTTCAAAGATACCAACGACCGACGAAACGCAGATACCGAGGCCGAGCAGTACAATCAGCCATGGAAGTCTCTTTTTCATACTTGTAAAAAGTGTTTCGTTCAAATCCTCCTCTGATGTCAATCCGGCAAGCTTTGCATAATCATCACCCATCTCATCATCTACTACCTCGATAATGTCCTGCGATGTGATTACACCCAAAATATGGTTGTTATCATCCAGTACCGGAATAGAATCCTCGGCATACCCTTTTATTTTTTCCAAACACTCTGCCACTTTTT
This sequence comes from Roseburia sp., assembly GCA_022771695.1. Classification (GTDB taxonomy): domain Bacteria; phylum Bacillota; class Clostridia; order Lachnospirales; family Lachnospiraceae; genus Roseburia. The sequence goes on from JALEKJ010000037.1 coordinate 27,051, forward strand.
CATGGTCATGCACATATGGATATGCCTGACTGATAAACGGCTGTAAATCCGTATACTCTCTCGCTGTAATTAAATCTTTTAAATCCATTGCGCCATAATAAGAGTTATCTTCGTTGCAGACGTATACCGTATAGATATTGTCGTTATCTTCTGCCTGCGCAACCAATTCTTTCATTGCCTGCTTTACCGTCAGCCCCTTCTTTATGAGGATGAAATTCGTCGTCATCTTACTGCCTATTTCATCCTCATCATAAGACTGAATCAGCTTAATATCACGGCTGCTTTCCGTATCCATTAAGCTTACAAGCTTTTCCCCGATCTGTTCATCCATGGATTCGAGAACATCAACCGCATCATCCGAATCCATGTTTTCAATAATCTGGGCTGCCTTTTCAATCTCCATTTCCTTAAAATATGGAGCTGCATCTTCTAAATATGCAAAAATTTCTGATATGCGCTCGACATCCAGCGCTTTATAAAGTTTTAACCTGTCTTCTCTTGTTAATTTTTCCAGTGCCTCGGCAATATCATTTTCATGATAATTTTCTAGGCGTTCCAGCAATGTATCTGCTGCTTCTTCCTGAATCAATTTTACAATTTCATCCACATAATTGAGTCTCATCAAATCCATCTTTTTTGTGCCTTCCTTTCCAATATTGGTTTAGGCTCCATGCTTTTGTTCCGCGCGCGAAGCTGCGCATCAAATGCCAACTTATTGGCTATGCACATAGTGCTTTTATGCAATAGGAAACAATTTCCTATTGCATAAAAAAGGGCACAAAAAAACATCGTATGCACCCATGAAACATACAAGCATGTAAGCTTTCATATTCCGGTCTGCACACGATGGAAAACAGGCAAATCCATTATTCCAAACAGGCAAGCAAAAACAAGACAAAGCTGTCGCTCTGCTTACGAGATTTTCCATCGTGCATTATACTTCGACCATGACTATCGCAACTGTCCATCTTGTTTTCCTCCTTATTTTTATCTTTTTAACTATCTAAGTATACACCTGTCTCCGGCATTCTTCAATGAAATCTTCCGCAAAAAAACCGCAAACAGCAGAAGGCTTATCACCTTGCTCCCGTTTACGGGTGTTGACTTTGACTATGCCATTACCAGCTTTTCTTTTCCTTACTGCTGTCATGGTTTTGTTTCCGTTCTTCTACCATTTGAACAAACCACTCGACCATTGCAGGGTCATAATGCGAGAAAAATGAACTTTCCTTTTTGTCCAGTGCAGCAATTTTCTCCATATCCTCCGCATCCAGTGAGAAGTCAAACACATCGAAGTTCTCCACCATGCGCTCGTAATGTGTGGACTTTGGAATCACGACCACTCCTCTTTGAATATGCCAGCGAAGCATGACCTGCGCAGTTGTCTTCCCATATTTCGCGCCAATCTCCTTTAAGGTGGCATCCTCAAACAGACCTCCTCTGCCCTCACCAAACGGTGCCCACGCCTCTATCTGCACGCCATACTTATCCATATATTCCTTTGCAAGGACCTGCTGATTATACGGATGTGTCTCCACCTGATTTATCATCGGACGGATACGGGCAAACGATGTGATATCTACCATTCGATCCGGATAAAAATTCGAGATACCAATAGCACGAAGCTTTCCTTCCTCGTACAAATCCTCTAATGCACGCCACGCACCATAGTAATCGGAAAAAGGTTGATGCAGCAGCATAAGGTCAATATAATCTGTCTGTAGCTTTTTTAGCGATTCTTCTACGGACTTGCGGCATTCTTCATACCCATAATGCTCCACCCATACTTTTGAAGTCAGGAAAATATCTTCACGCGCGATACCGGATTTTTTAATCGCAGCTCCGACTTCCTCTTCATTGAAATAGGACTGTGCGGTATCAATCGCACGATACCCTGCCTTTAGTGCATCCAGTACACATCTCTCACACTCGTCCTTTGTCACCTGATACACACCATAACCTAAAATCGGCATTTTCACGCCATTTGATAATGTTACATACTCCATGGTTCGTCCTCCTATTTTATCCAGTTTTCGATGTCTTTCTTGGAATTTTTTACACTACTGCCGCGAATCGCAAGGCCTTCTTCCACTTTCGCACCCGGGCACAGCCTTTTGATATCGTTCACACTGCTGCCCATACCGCTACCCTCGTGCGTGCAGAACGGCCTGATGATTTTTCCGTCAAAATCAAAGTGTTCCAGAAATGTAAACACCGCCATCGGCATCGTGCCCCAATAGTTCGGGAAACCGAGATAAATGGTATCGTAACCCTCAATCGTATCGGGATACCTCTTTAGCTCCGGACGGGCGTTCCGCTTCTGATCTGCCTGCGCCTCTGCAATGCACTCGTTATAATCTTTCGAATAGGACTGCACCTGTTCCAGCTTAAACAGTTCTCCATCTGTCAATTCCCGGATAATACCTGCAGCCACTTCCGTATTTCCGATGTCAAGCTGTTTTAGCATACCGCTCACATAATTTTCATCTGCTCTGGAATAAAAAACAACCAATGTATTTGACATTTCAACGCCTCCCTACTCTTTCGTATATCTGTACCATAACACAGCTTTTCTTGACACGGAATCTCCGATATGTTACCGTGGTATAAACTATAAGTTAACACCTTGGAATAGGAGATGCGTGATGTATAACAGTATGCTTGATACGTTTATCGCAGTTGCTGACTGCGGCAGCTTTACAAAAGCAGCAGAGCGGTTATTTATTTCCCCGACAGCCGTTATGAAACAAATGAACACACTGGAAGAACACTTGGACTTAAAGTTGATGGAACGCACCGCCTCAGGGATACGCTTAACAGCCGCCGGAGCAGTTATTTATCAGGATGCAAAGTTTCTAATTGACTACTCGAAAAAATCCATCGCAAGCGCAAGAGCTACTTTGTGTACAAGCGACACTACCTTTTGTGTCGGTACATCTCTTTTGAATCCCGCCAAACCTTTTATGGATTTATGGTACCGCGTGAACAAGGCTTTTCCGGAGTACAAGCTGCACCTTGTTCCTTTTGAGGATAATCACGAGGGAATTCTATCTGAAATCAGTCAGTTAGGAGAAAAATTTGATTTTTTGATTGGCGTATGCGATTCCAAATCATGGCTCAATCTTTGCAATATGCTCCCGCTCGGCAGATATAAAAAAATGATAGCGGTGTCAAGAGAACACCGCCTTGCGAAAAAAAGCTATATAGAAATAGAAGATTTGTATGGTGAAACATTGATGATGGTAAAGCGTGGCGATTCCGGCGTAAATGATTTTTTGCGCAACGATTTAGAAAAACATCATCCGAAAATTCATATCGAGGATACGCCCTATTTTTATGATTTATCCGTATTTAACCGCTGTGCGGAAACAAAAAACGTCCTGCTCACGATTGAATGCTGGCAGGACGTACACCCGGGGCTTGTCACAATTCCGGTTCACTGGGATTACAGTATTCCTTATGGCTTTCTTTACAGCTTAGACGCACCGGAGGATGTACTCCGATTTGTGGATGCGGTGAAAAATTCCCTGACATAAATTTCCTACTTAAACCCATGCTCTTCCAACCACTTCACCGAGCGACACAATGCCTCAATCGTCTTTGTCTCCACCACGCATCTGCATTGGTGCCCCCTCGCTAATTCCAACCGTTCTTCCAGATGAATTTCACCATCGCCAAGCGCAAGGTGATTTTTGTGTGTACTTGTAACTCCGTCGTGAATATGAAAATGCAACAGCCTATCTTCATGTGCCATAAGAAACGGCTCGTCAGTCTCGCCCACCGCTTTGGAATGACCGATATCCCATGTCAATGAAAATACAGGACTTTCCAGAAGATACTCGATTGCCTTTTTCTCATATGTCCGAAACCCATCCGTATTTTCGATGGTTATTCTTATATCAGCTTCCCCGATATTCTGCTCGCACATCGCCCGAAACCTCTTGAAAGATTCCATATACACATCAAAATTTCTGTCAAACATCTGAACCTTTCGGTCGGGCAAGGTAATATAGATTCCATGATTCATATGCATATTGATAACCGATACAGACAACTTCTTTGCAACCGCAATCGTTCGCCTTACCGTCTCTAAATAAGCCTCCGTCACAAGCGGGTTAAAATCGGCGATATTCAGATTCTCATCCAAATGAATCGTATAGTATATCCCTGCCTCTTTGGCTTTTTGCTGCAAAAACTCCACATTCTCCAGTTTATCGATTTGATATTCCGGAAAGTTCATGTTCAGCTCTATAAAATTGAGCCCTAATCTGCCACACAAAGAAATGTTATCCTCAAGTGTCTGATTTTCGATTAATGTCGGCATTCCAAATTGCATATCTTTATCTCCTCTGTACGTCTGATCACTCCGCATATTTCGATTATAACATTAACATCGAAAAAAAGGAAAGACACACTTGTCTCTCCCTTTCCAATCCTATTGCAGTTGCTGCATCCAGCCCTTTTTCCGGAACACAACTATCGATATACCAAAACGGACGCATTCCTCCAATGAGAGAATGAAGTACACATACGGAATCGGCAACCCACATACAAACGCTGTCAATATGCCCAGCGGCACGCCAAACACCCAGGTACCAACCGTATCAATCACCATCACATATTTCGTCTTTCCTCCGCTTCTGATAATCCCTCCGCCCAGAATCATATTCTGCACCTTAAACGGTGCAATGATTGCATAAGCAACCAATATCTGGCGTGTCAACAGCTTTACCGATTCCTCCACCCGATATAAATTTACATAATGCGGGCTAACAAACAGAATCAAAATTGACAGCGCCACGGAACCGACGAATCCATAGACCATCAGCTTCTTAGAAGCGGAATACGCCTCATCATATTCCCCGTTTCCAAGCAATTTTCCCACAATGACACCTGCTGCCTGCGACAGACCGCACAGCGCACCGATTAGCAGTCCCTGAACCGGATTTGTCAAGGTCATGGCCGCACACGCCTCCGTGCCGAGATGCCCATAGATAGCGGCATATACATTCTCTCCAAGGCTCCACACAAACTCGCAGATTAGAACCGGCAGCAGCATCCCCAGGTACTGCTTCCACTGAAAATGTGTCTGTGCCAACTTCTGCTCTTGCTCCGGCAGCTCTGCAAAATGTGTTCGGTTCTTAATAAGCAACGCAAACATAATGAGGAAATTTGCCACCTGCGAAATCACCGTTGCGATTGCCGCTCCCTCAGCGCCCAGCGCGGCAAAGCCTCCCTTACCAAAAATCAACAGGTAATTCAGGCCAGTGTTTAAAATCGCTGCGACGATGCTAGCATACAACGGCAGTGAAGCCTTTTCCATACACCGGAACAATGTTGCTAGCAATGTTGCCCCCGCCATCGGCAGGAATGCACCTGCCAGAATCAGAAGATAGCTTGCTGCTGCCTGTACGGTATCATAATCTTTTGTATATAACCCCATAATCTGCTTCGGAAGAAGAACGCATAGCATAACAAAAATAACCGCCAACACAAGCGCAAACAGAAGATTTAAAAAGAAGCTCCTGCGAACCTCCCTCTTATTCTGTTGCCCAAGATATTGCGATATCATGATGCCTGCCACCGCCCCAATCGCCGAAATCAGCACAGAGAAAACGGACGAAAACTTTCCCGCCAGTCCTACTCCGGCGACACTGATACTTCCCAGTTGTCCTATCATAATCTGGTCCACGATGCTAAACGATGCCTGAAGCATCGATTGAAGCGCTACCGGGAGCGCAAGATTGCATACTGTCCGTAAAAAAGTTTTTTCTTGTTTCATTGCTAACTCCTCCTATCTCATTTACGCCTTCATTGTAACGCGGTGCCCTCATATTCTCAAAGGTTAAACGCGTAACCGGCAACAAAAAATCGGTGCGGTATTTGTGAATTATGCACAAACACTGCACCGATACCATTAATTTTCAACTTTGCAAGCGCTCTCCCTTTTTATCAACGTAACCGGCAGTCGAATGGTTGTCTCCGTCTCTTTTTTCTCCTTCAACTCTCGCAATTTTTCAATCGCAATCTTCGCACGCAGGGCGACATCCTGCTTGACAGAGGTTAACGTCGGAGAAATCTGACTGCACATCGGCGTATCATCAAAACCGACAATCGAGATTTGATCCGGCACCAACACACCCTTCTCTTTCAGAAAATGCATCACTTCGATTGCGTAATAATCGGAAACCGCAAAAATCGCAGAATAGCTTCGAAGCCTTTCCAAATTTTTAAGGTAATATGCCTGACGCTTTTCCTTCTGCATCGGAATCAGCATAAAATCAGCACCTTCTCCGCCAAACCCGGCGCGAAATCCCTCATAACGCTCCTTATCCACACAGACCTCATTATCAGAGATGCACACAGCATGCCGATGCCCATTTTTCGCCAAATATTCTCCCACCTGAAAACCGCCGTCATAATTGTCAATCGTAATGTTATAAATCCGCTCCGCCCCATCACAATAGCCGTCATACACGACAAACGGGATTCGCATATGCTGCCGCAAATACACATAATCCTCGTCGCAAAAACCGATAAGCACCAGACCGTCCATATTCCACATGGACGCAAATCTGATAATCTCCTCCGGGTCCGTCGTTTTCTTTATCATCATAAACTGACCGCTTTTTTCAATCTCCGTGGACAGATAGTTCAGGGAAGACGCAATAAAAATATCTTCCAAGGCATGGTTTTCATACTTTTCATGGTCGTTTATCACAACCCCGATAATCTTGGAACTGTTCTGTGCCAAAAGAATTCCCGCCATGCTTGGGACATACTGGCGCTCCTCCAGGAGAGCCTGCACCCTTTTGACCGTCTCATCGGATATTTTATTTGTTTTTCCATGCAATACATTGGATACTGTAGCTGTACTTAATCCCAGTTCCTCCGCGATATCGGAGATTCTAACCCGTCTTTCTTCCATCTCACACCATGCCTCATGCTTACTATTGCTTTTTCAATCCTGTTATACAATGCCTTTTCTCATTATAAAAAAAAGCAGACAGTCTTTCAACCATCTGCTTTTCATTTCAGGCTACTCACCTGAATGCGCGGTAATTCTGCACACCTTAGGTCTGTCAGGATATCCGCACGCTGCGAGTCCTGCCTGGATAATCTGATTCCACTTGCAGGCAGACAACTCTAATACCGTGTTATCATCAAACTCTATCGTGCAGGCGTGTTGAAAATCGCATGTATGGTCACACGCAACCCGATACATATTCCGCCTGCTGATAGCTCCGATTTCCTCAAGGGTGTTGACCATGCGGTACACGGTTGCTGCACCTATGTTTTTATCCATCTTTGAAGCTTTATAATAGATTTCTTTACAGCAGGAACAATCCTCATACAGAATGATATCCAGAAGCATCAATCTCTGCTTTGTGATACGGCATCCCCGCTCTTTTAATTTCTGTATGATGCGTTCCTTCTGCATTTTTGTTCTCTGATAGCTTCCGTCTTGTTCCATTAGTGACAATGTCCTCCGCAATGGCTGCAGTCTCCACCGCACTGTATGGACTTTCCGTTCTTCTTATCACGAATCATGTTCCGAATAATCAGGCACACAACACCTGCTAAGGCTGCGCTAACGATAACTGTTCCCATAGGATACCTCCTAATTTTCTTTTGCCATACTCCTGGTATTTACATTTAGTGTCTTGTTCTCCTTGTATGGACGGAATAACAGATACAGGAATCCGACCACAAGTACCAGCGCAATCACTGTACCGATACCAAACCCACCGGTTGTTACCCATGTTCCAATCTGATAAACACACATAGATACCACATATGCCAGCAATGTCTGATAACCGATTGCAAACCAGAACCACTTTGTATTGTTCATCTCACGCTTAATGGCTCCCATCGCTGCAAAACAAGGTGCGCAAAGAAGATTGAACACTAAGAAAGAATACGCTGCCACACCGCTCATGGTTGCTGCGAGTACACTCCAAATCTCTGCTCCGTCTTCTGCAACCTCCGCGAATCCAAACAGAATACCAAAAGTAGCTACGACATTCTCTTTTGCAATCAAACCGGTTACCGCTGCAACCGCCATCTTCCAATCGCCCCATCCGAGCGGTGCAAAGATTGGTGCGATGACACCACCGATTGCTGCCAAAATACTGCTGTCAAGCTGCTCCGCCTCGAGCATCATAAACCGTCCGTCTACCCATCCGAATCCCTGCAAGAACCATAGTACGATGGTAGATAAGAGAATAATCGTTCCTGCCTTCTTGATAAAGGACCATCCGCGCTCCCACATGCTTCTGAACACATTCTCTACGGTTGGCATATGATATGCCGGAAGTTCCATAACGAACGGTGCCGGGTCACCGGAAAATATCTTGGTCTTCTTTAAGATAATACCGGAGCAAACGATTGCTGCAATACCCACGAAATATGCACTCCATGCCACCCAGCCTGCATTGTCGAAGAATGCACCTGCAATCAGCGCAATAATCGGTAGCTTTGCCCCGCAAGGGATAAATGTCGTCGTCATAATGGTCATTTTACGGTCTCTGTCATTCTCGATTGTTCTCGATGCCATGACACCCGGAACACCGCAGCCGCTTCCGATTAGCATAGGAATAAATGACTTTCCGGAAAGACCAAACTTGCGGAAGATACGGTCCATGATAAACGCCACACGCGCCATGTATCCGCAGCTTTCTAAAAAGGCAAGGAATAAGAACAACACCAACATCTGCGGCACAAATCCGAGAACCGCACCGACACCGCCGACAATACCGTCTGCAATCAGGCTGGTCAGCCAGTCTGCACAACCGATTGCCTCCAGACCGCCTGTCACGCCCGGAACAATCCACTCGCCAAATAAGGTGTCATTCGTCCAGCCGGTCAGCCAGTCTCCGACGGTAGTGACGGACACATAATATACCAAAAACATAACTGCCGCAAAAATAGGAAGAGCCAAAAAACGGTTTGTCACGATACGGTCAATCTTATCAGACGTTGTAAGCTTCTCGCTCTTTGACGCCTTCGTCACACACTCACCGATGATAGATGATATATATACATAACGCTCGTTCGTAATAATGCTCTCGGTATCGTCATCAAAGGCATCCTCCAATGCTTTTATCTCAGCAGCCACATCCGGGACGCTCTTCATTTGACTTGCAATCTTGTCATCCTTCTCCAAAAGTTTGATTGCAAAAAAGCGCTTCTGGTCTTCGGCAATTTCATTGCCAATTTTTCCTTCCACAGCCTTTATTGCCGCCTCAACGTCTGCCGCAAACTCATGAACCGGCGCCGCAGCATTTTTCTTCTGCGCTAATGCAACCGCTTTTTCTGCCGCCTCTTTGATGCCTGTTCCTTTTAATGCAGAGATACGTACAACCTCGCACCCAAGCTTCTGACCCAGTTTTTCGATATGTATCTCATCGCCATTCTTCTCCACGATATCCATCATGTTTACCGCCATGATAACCGGAATACCGAGCTCCATAATCTGTGTGGACAAATACAGGTTTCGCTCAATGTTCGTGCCGTCTACGATGTTGATAATCGCATCCGGTCTCTCACTAATCAGATAATTCCTTGCCACTACCTCCTCCAATGTGTATGGAGACAGGGAGTAAATACCCGGTAAGTCCATAATCGTGACATCTTTATGATTCTTTAACTTACCCTCTTTCTTCTCCACTGTAACGCCCGGCCAATTTCCGACAAACTGGTTCGAGCCGGTCAGTGCATTAAATAATGTTGTTTTTCCACAGTTTGGATTACCTGCTAATGCAATTTTGACTGCCATTTTCTGCTCCTCTTTTCTCAAATATCAATTTCCTGCATATTATCTGCAGATTTTTCGTAAAAAAATGTCATTTAACTTACTTATTTTATTGTTTTCTCTTTCTTGCAGTTAGTTCTTTCTAACTATAATACAAAAAAAATTACTGCACCTCAATCATTTCAGCATCCGCTTTACGGAGAGACAACTCGTACCCTCTGACGGTCACTTCCACCGGATCACCAAACGGCGCTACCTTTCTTACATACACTTCCACGCCCTTGGTGATTCCCATGTCCATGATTCTTCTCTTCACCGGGCCTTCGCCGGTCAGCTTTTTGACTGTAACGGTCTGCCCGCAGGCAACTTCTTTCAACGTCTTCATAGTTTACTCCTTCTTTACGTTAATATAATATTAAACCATAATTCTGTTTGCCATATCTTTTCCGATGGCAACTCTGGAGTCCTTGATGTTCACAATCATATTCCCACCAATCTGAGACACAACTGTCACCGTACCACCAGCCACAAATCCAAGGTTCTCCAAAAATCTTCTGGTCTCTTCTTTTCCTCCGACCCTCTTAATTACGCTCGGTTCTCCCTCTTTTACCATTGATAACGGCATCATCATTCCTCCATTTCTATTGATATTGATTTTCATTTCCTTCTTTTCACGGTTAGTATATTCTAACGCAGGTTAGTTGTCAATAACTTTTTATTAATTTTCCGGCTGATTCCATTATCTTTGGAACATTCGATAAAAAAAGTCACAAGACAGCTTTTTGTCTTGTGACTTTTTCATGTTTCATAAATGATATCGATTAGTGACCCTCAGCTCTTGCCATAGCCTCTTTAAAGTCTTTCTGGTCTGTCCAGATTTCATTCTTATATGGGTTCTTCTTCTGCTCGATAGCGCGCTTGATAATTGCTGTCAGGCAGATAACGTTAACTGCAAGTGCAATAATCGCGATAATACCCTGCATTTTAGGATCTGCATAGGTTGGCTGTGCGGCAGAAGCTAACTCTAATCCGTTGCTCCAACCCTCACCGTAAAGTGACGGAAGCACTGCAAACTTGGTTCCCACCTGGAATAACGGGAATACCTGTGCGAACATACACCAGATTGCCAATGTATTGGCACGATTCTGAATCCATCCACCCTTGTTCCAGAAATGATTTGCAAACGTCGGAGCTAACAGCAATGCCAGACCGCAATACCATGCATGTGTCGGCAGGTTCAAATATGTATACTCGAAGTTCCAAATATCATATGCGATGATAAAGCACCATGTCATATCCGGCCATAACATATCATCTTTCTTCTTGGAAGTGTAGATACCCCACCATCCTGTCATACAGAGAATATTGAGGATACCTGCGATACCGTTCACCCAGTTCCACCAGCCACCGTAGAGCCATACACCCTCGTTGGACAGCCAATATCTGGATCCGGTCTCTGCAAGTGCCTGTGCGCCTCTGATTGCAGATTCAAAATCAGAGCATACTGCAATGAGAATATTGATAGCAACGATTACAAATGGGAATGGTTTAAACCACGGCTTCGCACCGACTCCCCACTGATACTTGATTAACATGAAACCGATACAGCCTGCTACTGCTGCATACAGCTTTGCATAATGGAACCATCCACCCATGTAAAGATATGTCTGGTTGTTCAGTGCCCACGCAGCACCGCTTGATGCTCCGACTGCAATTGCAATGAAATAAACTGTCAGCACTGCCGGAAGAACCAGGAAAAAGAATACTCCTCCTGCTTTGCTGCGACGAGCAATCTCGTTACAGATTACCAGTCCGGCAAATACTAATACCCAGCCGAGCAACTGATACATGGCGTTTTCGCCATAGATGTTGAAAAACATAACTTTCTCCTCCTATGTGTTATTAATATTTTACTCCCTTGTGATTTGGCATCCGTTCTTCTGGTATAACCACACCACATTTTGATTTTAATACTTTTTTTATAAATTTACAAGTTTTTTATAATCAACAACGTTAATAGGGGCTTCGGACTTCTCCGTTGCCCCTGTTAACCGCCTATATGGTTCTTGGTACGACCAATACCACATGGCTCTATACTTCTTTATCCACTTTGATTCCCTTTAAGTCCGCCTCTAAGAGGTTCATGCTATTCTTAATTTCATCCAAACTCTGCCCGACATCCGTTGCCGCACTATCGCCTTGTGCGATATCAATCATTTCAGAAATCTCTACTTCAGGTGATTCCATCCGTCGCTCCATTGCCTTTGCTTTCTCCACCGCCTCTTTTGTGCCTTCTATCAGAGCCTCCTGCACGGCTCGTTTCAGTTTCAATTCGTCTAGCTGTTCCTCACGCTCTTCCTTTTCTTCCATAGATTTCTCGGCATCTTCTTTTTCCTCCGCCATCTTCTCGTCGATGTATTCCTGGGATTCCTGTATCAGCATTCCAATCACTTCATCGTTTGCAGCGTCAAGAATCTCCTCTGCCGCTTTCTGTGCTTCCAACATCGGATTGGATTTCAACCGTTCTTGCTTTATGCTATGAATATCTGCTATATCGTCACGCATCTGCTTGTCCACATCCGCAATCTGTTTCTTCCTCTCAATTGCCCGCTCATTTAGTTCCAGTCCGCGACTCTGATACTCCGTCAATGCTCCCTGATACAGTTCCGCTACGCGTTTGCTTTCTTCCGCTGTCAACGTTTCTTTGCTTACGCCGCTTTGGATATCCTGCGCTTTCTCTAAAAGTTCTAGGTCCTTCTGCTCCCGGGAATCCTCATCCACGTCGTAGAGTTCTCTCAACACTTCTTTTTCTTCCTCTATATCAGAAAGTCCTGCCGTAGCCTCCTCCTTCAACGCCTGCATTTGCGCATAATGATTCCTGCGCGCCTCAATCATCCCATCCACCGCACAATCATTATCCCATGCATTCTTTACAATATTCCACGCCTTCTCCTGCGCTTCTTTTCGTCTCTGTTCTATCGGATCATTCGCAAGATTCAGATTGCCGCCAAAGATACTCTTTTGCTCCTCCTTTGCCGCCATTCGCTCTGCGTTCTGCCCGGATATGTTTTCCACGTTTCCTGCATCAAACGCCTTTATCGTCAAACTCATAACCCATGCCCCCTTTAGAGGATATATCGGCAGGTTCTGTGCGAACCTTAATATTCCAGATACTACATCAACCTTTCACGCAGACCAAGCAGGATTTTTTTCTCGGTCCGGCTGACCTGTACCTGACTCATGCCAAGCTCTGCCGCAGCCTCGCATTGTGTCCGGTTCTCAAAATACCGCAGCTCAATCAGCTTGCGTTCCTGCTCATTTAATGATTCCAGCAACTGATGGATTACCATCTTATTGAGTACCGCCTCCTTCTCAGGCTCTTCACATGCAGGATAGCCGCCAGCGCTGCCGCCTATCTGATCAATCAGCAGCATCTCATCCCCATCACGCTCATATACCGGCTGGTAAATGGATTCTACCTCCTTATTAGCCTCCGTCGCCAGTACAATATCCTCCGGTGCCATTCCTAGCTCTGTTCCCAATTCCATCAAACTTGGCTCCCGCCCTAATTTTAACGCAAGCGCTTCTCTCGCCTTGCTGATTTTATATCCATTCTCCTTTAACGTTCGGCTGACCTTCACCATACCATCATCCCTCAGAAAACGCCGTATCTCTCCCGTAATCATCGGTACCGCATAGGTAGAAAACGCCAGATTCAAGGATACATCAAACTTGTCAACTGCTTTCAGCAATCCAATGCACCCTATCTGAAAAATTTCTTCCCGGTCATGTCCCCGGTTATCAAAACGTCTGGCAACCGCATGCACCAGCCCTAAATTTTCCGATACCAACGCATCCCTCGCCTTTTTATCCCCTGCGTGTGCCTGTCCAATCAATTCAGCAAAATGCTCCATATGTATCAACCTTCCTACACACCAATCTTTTTGCACATCCACACACAGGTTCCTTCACCCACGACAGATTTTACCCGCACCTCATCCATGAAAGCTTCCATAAAAGCGAATCCCATACCGGAGCGTTCTAATTCCGGCTTTGTCGTATAAAAAGGCTCCATTGCTTTTCCCACATCAGGGATTCCTTTTCCGGTATCAATCACCTGAATTTCCACCCGGTTTTCTTCTATTTTGCAGATAAGTTGCACCTGCTCATTCGGGTCGTCATATCCGTGAATAATCGCATTGGTCACCGCCTCGGATACCGCTGTTTTGACATCTGCGACCTCATCTAATGTAGGGTTTAGTTCTGCGATAAATGCCGCGACTGCAACCCTTGCAAATCCTTCGTTTACAGAACGCGCATCAAAACACACTTTCATCTCATTTTTACTCTGCATCATAACCTCTCCATTTCCTTTCTAACTATTTTGCTCTGTCGCATCCGCTCGAATCAACGTGTGCAGACCCGATACCCGAAAAATCTTTTTTACCCTGTCATTTAAATTTTGTGCAACAACTTCACCTCCGTAATATCCGATGTTACGGCATCGCCCAATGATAACACCGATTCCGGAGCTGTCCATAAACTCCGTCCTAGAAAAGTCAAATACCAGTTTTTTCACATGATACGCATCTATCATCAGATCCGTCTCCATCTTTAACCGGCTTGCCACGTGGTGGTCCAGTTCCTTTGGCACATAGACGATTAGACTGCCACCCTGTAATTCACAGTATTTTTCCATAAGTTTTCCCTCCTCTGCTTATACTCACAAAAAAGTGTGCTCTGCACATCCCCGCGCTTTTTACTTCATAGAAATTTTCTATGAAGGAACAAAAGTGTGCTTCGCACACTCTCGCGACCAATACTTTTATCAGCACAGCTTTTGTTCCGCGCCATGTATGGCGCTGCGCGACAGCTGCGCATCTATGCACGCAGTGCTTTTATGCAATAGGACGCAATTTCCTATTGC
>JALEKJ010000041.1 GCA_022771695.1 Roseburia sp.
AAACGAATACTGGCGTAAAATAATGAAGATTGGAGTGCTGCAACAAGTAGGCTCCAATCTTTACATTTGAGTGGAAAAATTTCTGGAAGTTAAGATATAGGCTGTACGCTTTATTTTAGCAATGTTTTCTCTCAATATCAGCAATCAGTCAATTATTTATTCTTGGAACAGCAGATTTTTTCGAACTTGGCTACAGCCCAATAGTCAATCACTCGCCTGATTCTACTGCTTTTCACAAAAAAATCATGCATCTCGGGATGTGTGTTGTAATACTCTGCGAAGCTTGCAACAATGTCCTCATTATGATAGCGTTCACAAGACAAATATCCAGCCAATGACATCGCTCATCGCAATCCCGTCTGTAATTCTCACAAACTCATAGATGACATCATTCATAACTCTCTTTTGTACTCCTTCTAATCTATGAACTAATATTTAACTCATACATATGATGACCTACTTCTTCTTTTGCCCCATTATTAAACACCATAAATTGCGGATTAGACAAAAATCCTAGTCAACTGTCTTTTTCTCAGCAACAATTCGAATAATAGGCGGGTCACTTTCCCCGTAAGGTGCAAATCCTCTTTTCTCACATGAATATGCCAATTTCAAACCTGCATTTTTTAAAAGGTTCTCTAAATTTTCTTTACGAACAAATCGTCTATAATGTCCCTCGTAAATATACTCGTCGTCTCCTACCTTTTCCCCTTTTCCATACAATTCATCATTCACACTTCTCACTTCTATAAAGAAATATCCCCCTTCTTTCAATGCATTATATATATTACCAATTAAATTGTTTTGTTGCTTTTCATTGATTGCATGTAATGAGAATCTGCTATAAATGTAATCAAATTCATTACAATATTTTTCCGTTGAACTTACAAAATCCTCGCATAAAAAAGTTATATTTTTCCCTTCAAACTCACCTTGAAGCTTTTTCACCGATATGTCAGACGCATCAATCGCAGTCACATTTAATCCACGCCGAAAGAAATATGTACTATCTCGGCCGTTTCCGCACCCCAGTTCCAAAAGTTTTTTCTCCTTTGGGTCAATAAACTCTTCCGCAACCCAGTCGGCAAATAATGATTGTTCCTTAGGCGCACCATTTTCTGCATAATAGCCGTTCCAATACTGCGTATCTCGCTTAAAACTATCCGAAAAATTACTCACACCTCCATGCAGTCGGTTATCTGCATCCCATTCTCTTCCATTTTCGTAAGTTTGAAAATTAACATCATTAATTCTTTTTTCCACCTTGTTTCCTCCCAATTATATTTTTTCTTTTCAAGCGACATCAAAATTTCTCTCGCATCTCATTTTCCAATATTAGACAGCCTCCTCCTTGCCGGTTCATAATCTTTACACATTTTATAGTAAACCCGCGCCTCATCCATCTTCCCAAGACACTCACAAATTACACCAATATTGTAATATGCTGCATAAGAGTTCACTCCCTGATTCCTACACTCTTTATGTGTTGCAGCTTTTTGAAACTGTTCAATCGCTTCGTCAAAACGGGCATTATTCATATAAATCAATCCCATTAAGAATTGGAAATCCGCACCGTCTCCAAATTCTTCATAAATGTTTTCAAAAAAGAGCGCTTCCCCAGCATTTCCGCTATTAATAAGTGCATAACCATAAGTCTCAACCATATCAATAACGTATTCCAGCTTCGAATTCAAATCGTACGAAAGCCCCTGCGAGAAATATTCACACGCCTGCACATAATCTTCCGCCATATAATAGCTCTTGCCAAGCTGATATAATATATACGGGATTTGTTCTCCCCTTTTTCCTTCGTTTCCAAACTTTTCGAGATCTTCCCGGACACAGGACACTCCGTTCTCTTCTAGCAAACGTGCCAGTTCCTGCTCAAGCAACGCAATGTTCCGCCGGGTCTTCTTCTTTCGTTCTTCCTCCGACAGATCATAGCCTGTATGCCCAATCACAATCGGTGTCCTGTAAGTATCATACTCTGTTCCATCTTTTGCAACCACCTGCTCGTGAATTCTACCTTCATAACAGAAGCTGTCCTTCGCAAAAATACGGTTAATCCATTCCTGATTTTCTTTCCTTATACCATCTCGTGAAAAGATATTTCTGCGTTTGATACGACCGACTTTCTCCGGATGTTCTTGCAACAACTGCTCCAGTGTCAGTATATCAAATTCCTCTATATACTCATCACTGTCAAGCACCAGCACATACGGTTTCGCCGTTTTAGAAACGGCAAAATTCTTTGCCGCCGCAAAGTCATCGCACCAAACAAAATCGTAAAGGTTGTCCGTATATCCAACAGCAATCTGCTTCGTATTGTCTGTGGAGCCGGTATCGACCACGACAATCTCCACATCATAAGGCTTTAGGCTCTCCAGGCACCGCGCGATATTCTGTTGTTCGTTTTTGGTGATAATACATACTGATAATTGCATTTCTTCGCCTTACTCCTGATGTATATTAGTTTCTGTTAATCCTATGCCCACAGCCGTTGCAAGTTTTCTATCTATACTATTAGGTTGCTCCTTCCATCGTTGACGTAAAAGCTGATTCTCCATAAAGTCCTTCTGATAAGGAGCAATCTTCGTTTTGACTTCCAATAAAAGATTGCCCTCTATTTTCCCATACCGAAGCAGATAGGTTTTTAACAGACCAATAGTTTCTAATGCAAGCATTTCACTGTATGACTCTCTATAATCCTTGTATAAATTTCGCTTCTCCAACTCCTGTAACAGCATAATTTGCACATCAAGATATCCCATCATATCTGCTTTTCTCGATTCATCAATCGATGCCGACGTCTCAGAAAAAATATGATGATAATAAACTTTATCCACTATATAGACATGTCTCACATATTGTTTCACAAGCTCATAAAAATAGATATCATCATAGATATATCCCTCAGGAAAACGAATATCATTTTTCTGAAGCATTTCTCTGCGGTAAATCTTATTCCAAATGCACCGGACACTATCCATTGTAATAAATGCCAAACGTTCTTCTGCCGTCTGAACGTCATAAAACGCATCCTGCCGTTTAGAAGTATCCCAACCCCGCAATTCTTCGCTCACTACGGTTCCACTTTTTCTGTTATCATAACCGCATACAACCATGTCACATTGGAACAATTCTGCTTTTTCATACATCTGCGCAAACATTTCCGGTTCCAATATGTCATCATCGTCTACAAAACCGACATACTTTGCCGTTGCATATCCTAATCCTATGTTACGTGCAGCTCCCTGTCGCCTATTTTCTTCGCAATGAATTGCCTTTACATTTTGTGGATATCTTTTCTCAAAGTCACATATTTTCTCCCATGTTCTGTCGACAGACGCATCATCCACAAATATTATTTCAAGGTTTGAAATTCCAATCGACTGATTTTCTAATCCTTTAAAACAACATTCCATATACTGCTCTGCATTATAGCAGGGAATAATAATACTGATTTTCAACCAATCTCTCCCTTCACATATTCCCAAATCTGTTTTCCAACGTTCCCCTGTGCATTATAAACCAAGTTTGCGAATTCCATTTTTCTCCGGTTCGCCAGAACATCTTCTCCCTTCAGAATCATATCAACGTAATCCTCCAGGCAGATAACATCTTCATAATATGCCGTCTCAAATCTTCTTCCCTCAGAAATCTCTTCTTCCCTTTTCTGCAGCGCCGCCATTTCGCGAAGCTTTTGTCCACGTTCTTTCTGCAAAGTAACATCTCTGACAAAAATGGGTTTTCCCGTCACTCCAAACATGACTACCATTGAGCTCCAATCACCAATATACGCATCTGCCAATGCGATTGCCAAATGCGGATCAGGTGTCTCGTCATACACCCCATTATCAAGTGCCTTAAATCGCTCAATAACTTTTTGATATCTATTAAGGATATCGGGATTCATCGCTTTCGCCGTCTCTATACTAAGTGGATGCGGGCGCCATAATACAGCAGCGCCCCCCCTGCCTTCAAACACTGTGATAATTTGTTCCAAACCGCAAATCATACAGTCTGCATCGTTGATAATGTGTTCCAAATGTGTATTAAGCAGAAATACCTTTCTCCCATCTACAGCTCTTTTCCATTCGTCCGGTGCTTCCGGTTTATGCAGTTGATTGTATACAACCTTATCGATTTTGGGTGAACCGGATATCACAATTTTTTCCGACTGATTATATTTCAAATAAACTTCTCCCACCTGCTTGGACTGCACAAATATCCGCCATGCGTTTTTCACTCCCGGCATCACACAGTAAAAATCTTTTACCTTACCTCCGCAAACCTTGTATGGTATATATACCAGATGGTCCGTGTATTTTTTCAGTTCTGAACTAAAGTAGCGCTCCGACAACGAAGTTACGCGATTTTTGTCGTCATATGGGTTATGGATAAATATCACATCCGGTAACGCATCTTCAATCCTGTATTCTCTGTAATCGGTAATCGGAATTCCTTCCGGAAACTGTTCCCCTTCATATTCCATTTCCAAGGCCGCCCGGTCTTCTGTCACATGATAATATGGCACAGGCATAACCCGCACTTGACAGTCAGCTGCCTTTGCCGCCTCTAAGTAAACGGATTCTAGTGCATCCCACATAGATGCTTTGTAGGGCATAAAAAGAATTTCATATACAGGCGGTAAAACCTTATCTACCTCTTGTTTTGCATTCTCGCAACACGCAGACACCTCGCTGCGCTTCATAAAATCCTCATGATTTCCATCAAGACTCAGCTCATATATCATCTCAGCAAGGTTCGTCAATGATGCAATCGCGCAATCAGAATCAGTAATGCAACGTTCAACAATATCTCCGATTGCAATAACTGTCTCCTGCATCGCCTGAAGAAGTGGCAACACCTCTCTCTGTTCTACGGTTGCAAGGTTCTGTATCCCTTCATTTACCGTTTCAAATAGCTGCTTTACCCTCTTTTTTTGTTTCTTACTCATGCTAATTCTCCCGATGCCGCAATCACTCTAATATGTTGCTTTTAATATTTCCGCAACATCCCACGCATCCAGTTCTGTCGGATTGTTATCCATCCTTCCAAGCGTAAATGAACTATGTGCGATATCTGTAATCATTTCTTGTGTAATCTGGTAGTCCCGCAAACGAAGTGATACCTCAGCACCGCACACCCTCTCTAAATATGTGCGGATTCCTCCACACTCCGCAAACAATGCAAGCAACTCTTCCTCTCCCTCATAATTGCCATGATTATGTTCCGCCACCTGCGCCAACGTCATAGCAACCGCTGTGCCATGCGGTATCTGATATTTCATTGTAAGAGGATACGAAATGGAATGACACGCCGTTGTCCTTGTCATCGAAAAAGCAAGCCCTGAAAGAACAGACGCCACACACTGCTTCTCTCGAAGCGATACATCTTCCGGTTTCTTTAAAATTTGCTCCAGATAGCAAACGGACATCCGAATGGATTCCCTTGCCAATGCTCGTACTAACGGGGACGTTTTCTTAGACCAATATGCCTCCATCGCATGTGCTATAGAATCTAATCCCGTAGTAATTGTAAGCTTTCTATCTGCTTTCGCAACAAACTCCGGCACAATATATGCCTTATCCGGCTTTAAGGTATCATGATCTATCGAGTACTTGCAGTTTTTATCATCGTCCCAGATGGTTGCCCACTTTGTCACTTCTGCACCAGTTCCCGCTGTTGTCGGAACTGCTATTATATCCATTCGATTCTCCCGAATCTCCTTTTTCTGTAAAAGCTCCGTAATTGCCTCTGCCGACATTTCTTCCCCGGGATTATAGAACGCTTTCATTCCTTTTGCAAAGTCAATCGCGCTTCCTCCTCCAATCGCAAGAATTGCCTCCGGTTTAAAATTCCGCAGTGTATCCAGCCCTATTTTTAGCATTCCTTGTGTAGGATACGAAACAGATTCCTTCATCCACAAAAGTTCATACTGTTTTTCCAACTCGTCAACAAATTTCTCCAATTCGTATCTTACGCAAGCCTGTTCCGACAAAATCAGTGCCAGTTTCTGATACGGAAGTTTCAGGCAACTATCCTGCAACCGCTGTGTGTTTACAAATTCTATATTTGTCCGGCAAAAATCACTGTATACCATCTGTCGTTCTCTTCCTCACTTTATTTCAATATGCTTCTCACCGCAATCAAATCTTCTTCCTTGTCCACTTCCTGGCATAACATCTCGCCGAAATCATATGGATACAATTTTATCTGATTCGTGACCTGATTCAGTGCATTTTCCGCATAACAAGAGACCTCTCCCGACTCACAGAACGTCGCAATCCGATCCAACCATATCCCCCATGCCTTTTTCCCAAAATGATACAATGGTTGTGCAGCAACTGCACTTTCCATAAATTCAATGCCGACCGCCTTGATAAGTCCATCTTTAAGAACCGCCTTAAAATCTTTCTCCGGCAATTCCAGTGCAGAACTGACTGCCATACAGTCTACCTTTGATTTCATAACCTGCTCAAGAACTTTCTCTTCGAACACTAAGTCACCATGCATCAGAAGAATCTCATCGTGCAACAATTCTCTTGCAAGATAGATGGAGTAAATATAGTTCGTTTCATTATATTGAGGATTATTCACAAACTCAATTTGCAACGGCAAACCAAGTTCTTTTATATGGTCTTTCAAAAGTTCCTCATAAGGTCCTGTTGTCATCACCACTTCGGAAATTCCCATTCGTGAGATTAGCCGAAGCTGCCTTGCAACAATTGTCTCCCCATCCGTCAGCTCTACCATACATTTGGGGGATGACGCCGTATATTTCCCCATTCTGCTACCCAAGCCGGAATTAAGTATCAAAGCTTTCACGTTCTACATCTCCTTTATATATTGCATAAAATTCTCTTTATTCTCTTCTGCCGTTGTTGTAGGCCGTCCCAAATCGCTTCTCGCTCCTAATGCGGTTTTGATTTCTATAAACGTCAATTCCTCTGCCTCTTTTGCCGTTTTAACCGCCAGCGCAACCTCCTCCAACGTGGATGCTTTTAGTATTCTCTTGTAGCCGCAGCCTTCCGCAATCTTGGCAAGGTCTATCTTTGCTGCAACCGTAGGCATCCCTCCCACTGTTTCATGAGACTCATTGTTGATTACAATATGCACATAATTGCAGGGTGCATTCGCTCCGATTACGGCCATCGCTCCCATGTGCATTAATACTGCTCCATCGCCATCAATGCACCATACTTTTCGCTCCTTCTTTTCCAGTGCAATACTAAGTGCAATGGAAGAGCTATGTCCCATAGAACCGACTGTGAGGAAATCGTATTTATGCGACTGTCCATTCTGCTCCCTAATTTCAAACAGCTCTCTCGATGCCTTGCCCGTAGTCGATACAATTATATCCTCACCAATGTTTCTTACAATTTCTTTCAATGCATCTTCCCGCTTAATCGTATATGGATTCGTATACTTTACGGGATTCTCGCTGGTCAGCGCACCCTTTTCCACAATAAACGCCACACATTTCCCTTCACAAAGCAAATCTTTGAAGCCTTCTGCCGCTTCTTTCAACGCATCTATTGCCATGTCTTTTCGTATGATGACTGTTTGGATAGTAAGCAGTTCCATCAGACTTTGTGTAATTTCACCTTGAAACACATGCTGTGGTTCATCCTTAGTCCCCGGCTCTCCTCGCCATCCTACAACAAAAACACAGGGGATTTTATATACCTCAGGTGCCATAAGCGACGCATACGGATTTAACATATTTCCCTCGCCGCTGTTCTGCATGTAGACGCAAGGTATTCTACCGGTTGCCAGATGATATCCTGCCGCAAGCCCGGTTGCATTTCCCTCGTTTGCCGCTACGATATGTTTGTCCGAAACACCATATCTGTTCATGATTTCTCCGGTGAAAGGACCAAGTAGCGAATCCGGCACCCCCGTATACAACCCTATTCCAAACATTTCTTCTAATACATCAATAAAATCATCTGCCCTCATCTCTCTGCCTCCATGATTAGATTAATGTCAGTATCTCTTTGATTGGCATGCAATCCTCATCCACTTCAAGAGAACGTTCATTCTCCAAGATTGTGTGTGCAACCTTATTCATCGCCGGAAATGCGCTTCGAATCAAGTGGTTCGCATAAATAATAATATTTACACCATATTTCCCGAGCTCTTTTTCTGTAATATGATTATAGGTAGTCGGCACGACAACAATCGGCACATCCTCACACTTCTCTCTGAACTTCTCACAGAACTCCAATACCTCATCCGGCTCCTTATCCTTAGAATGAATCATGATACCGTCTGCTCCGGCCTCCACATAAGCAAATGCCCGCTTTAACGCATCTTCCATCCCCTTTGCCAGAATCAGGCTTTCAATTCTTGCGATAATCATAAAATCTTTTGTCATCTGCGCTGCTTTTCCCGCCCGTATTTTTTCACAAAAATGTTCGATAGAATCCTGCTGCTGCGCTGCATCTGTTCCAAAAAGCGAATTCTTTTTTAGTCCAATTTTGTCCTCAATAATAATTGCGGATACCCCCATTCGCTCCAACGTCTTTACCCGATACACAAAATGCTCAATCAATCCGCCGGTGTCTCCATCCAGAATGATTGGTTTCGTCGTCACTTCCATAATTTCGTTAATGGTATTTTCGCGCGAGGTCATATCCACAAGTTCAATATCCGGTTTCCCTTTCGCCGTAGAGTCACACAGGCTCGATATCCACATCGCATCAAATTGTCTGATTTCATCCTCTTTTTCCACTTGTGTTTTTTCTACAATCAACCCTGTAATACCATTATGCGCCTCAAGAACACGAAGCGGTCTATCCGCTAACTGCAATGCTCTCCTTAGCTTCCCCCTGCGAATTTCCGGCATATAACGAAGCTGTTCCGCCTGCCTGTCAAATATTTCGTATTCGCTTTTGTCCGTATACGGGAACTCCACGAGTTCACCGCCGTACTGCTGCAGTAGTTTTTGAACCTTTTCCCTTGATTTTCCTCTCCACCTGTCACTATGTACCACATAATCCGGTCTTAATTCTGCAATTATTTTATCATAGCTCAGTGTATCCTTCTTAATTACTCTGGATACCCCTTTTATATGGCTGATAATGTTGCATCTTTCCTCATATGTCAGTACCGGATACCCGCGATACGACATAAAAGCTTCATCCGATAAAACACCAACGGTCAGTTCTCCCAATTCAGCCGCTTTCTCAATTATAGCGATATGACCCCCATGAATAAATTCTGCCCCTATACTTAAAAACACCGTTTTGGCCATGCCTACTCGCCCCTCCCTTTCTCCCAGTCTTCCTTGGTTAAATAAAGGTATTCTTTCTTCATTTGTTCTTCTATGCTACAGCCCCGCAAATCAATCTCCACATCCAAATTGTAGCTTTTCGGAGGATGTATCAAACGCTGTGACTCTGGTGGATATTTCCACGGTTCTGCATACTCACACTCGATATATGCCATACAGTCTTTGCATATGTAAACCATGAACCCTTCATACTCTATCTCAACAGCTTCCTCAAACCACTCTGACAAAACGGTTCCTCTCTCATACCATTTTCCATTTTTTCGGAATGCATCCTGACGATAAAATGACATACAGCACATGCGTTTAGTCGCTTTTTTATTCGCCCTTTTTCCGAGCCACTCCATAATCCCCAGCGGAACTTCTTTTGGTACATGGCGCAAGCCTCTGTACAAAAACTTTTTCAGTAGATTGGATTCTGCCGTCACACCAATTACTGACCACAGGGTCTTTATGCATCCCCTTCGCACCAAATAGTAAATCCCTGCCATAATATTATTGTCCGGTATATTATCCATAATAAAGATATCTATGGATACACCAGAAACACACTTTATCGCTTCCTGTCCTGCTCGTAAATATTCCGTTCCCTTTCTTCTGACCTTTGCATATCCCCATCGATACTCCGAATCTGTCCGAGCGGTCTGTAAGAAGAATCTGTCTGTATCCAGCTTTGTCTTGCAAACCCTTTCAAATTTCTCGAACTCTTTACGAGTCATTCTAATATCCAGATCATCATCCCATGGAATAAATCCTTTATGCCTTACTGCTCCCAATGCTGTCCCATACGCTATGAAGTACATAATATTATTTTCCCTGCAGATACGATCTACTTCTAACAGCATCTCTAACTCGACAAGCTGTAACTTTCTCAAATCCTTCGCGGACATTGTCTTTTTCTCTGCTTCCATAACTTCGTTCTCTCCTTATTCCACTTTTGTCACCATTATGCCATGCATGCTTCGCATCCATGGCATTCGCCGTAGACGACCACTGCCCACTTCTGCGCATATAACGTCTAACGACATTATACCATACTCTCGTTCATATTTTTACAATTAGGCAGAAAGCCATTACAGAGCACTTCACACCATGTTCTGTAATGGCTTCCAAAATAATCCCGTATAAAATTAAGCGATGACTTCTCTGGCTACCGCACCAAGTTTCTCCAATTCCGGTTCAAGCGCACAAAATGCATCTGCAATTTTCTGGTCTTCCCTTGACTTGACTGCCTCTCCCAACGCAACAACCTTCTCGTTGAAAGCATCCTTTGCAATTCGCTCTTCCCCTTCATTAAGCACATCCATCGTCGCATTCAACACCTGAATCTCCCAGTTTATAGCGTTGATAATACTATCCTGAAACTTATCTGTATCATCCAAACGCTGTCCGGATAATTCCTTTACCAATATTCCTATATTCTTGATAACCTTGTCATTAAATGTAACAAGTGTCTCTAACGCCTCAATCTTTTCTACTCTGCTATCCTCCATGATACCCACCTGACCTTGCGGTCTTTTCCTTTCCTTGTATTTGTGTCTCTTTTATTTATCGGTCATTTTCTTTAAATACATTAGCGTCGTTTTACTCCTGTTTTTCCGACTTCCCCAGAATGTACTCTATTACTTCGCGGACTGCACCGTTTCCCCCCGACCGCTTTGTCACATAATCTACGATTTCTTTGACTTCCTCCATTGCCCCCGGTACACTGGCGGAAAACCCCACGGCCTTTAAGAGTTCCTTATCATTAACATCATCGCCCACATATGCCACTTCCTGCATGGTAATCCCATACTGCATACAGATTTCCTGTACTACAGATAGTTTGTCTGTTACCCCCATCTTTAAGATATCCAGTTTCAATTTCTGCGCACGACGTGCCACCAGAGTCGTATTCTCACCGGTAATAATTCCGCAAAGAATTCCCTTATCTCGCATCAACCGAAAACCCAATCCGTCCAGTGTAGAAAATTTCTTTAGTTCATCTCCGTTTTCAGAATAATACATTCCTCCGTCTGTCAGACATCCATCGCAGTCTGTCAAAAACATCTTAATCGACTGTCTCTCACCGCTTAACTTATTCGGCTTCTCAGTACGCAAACGCCGTTCCAGCATCTTTTCAATCATCTGCCAATCAGACGGCTCATCGATCTCAAAGAATGTATCCTCACTCATCTCCACCGCCTTAACCCTGCCGGAAATGCGATTTCCGGTCTCAAGCAGGCACTTTTTTGATGTAATGTAAAAAGCGCCATTCTCCACGCAGTATCCATCAAAATCCTGCCGTCTTGGCCGATGAAAATAGTCATAATTTAAGGCCCGCGCCGTACCGTCTGCCTCCACTGCCCAATTAAATCGTTTCTGCCGTACCACAGAAAGTACGCTGTCCGTATCCGCCTCCTCAAAAAGTGCAAATCCCCTATCCAAATCACCCTCCGTAAGAAGCGGTGAAGTTGCCTGAACCAACACAATGTGGTCAAAATCATAATTTGCCGCGAACTCAAGCATTGCAGATTCCGTAGAGGCTGTATCGGAAGCAGATTCCGCACTTCGCCCAATCACTTCCAACTTCTGAAAGACCGCATCATTTTCTGTTCTCTTTATTTCAAGCAATGCCTCTCGTATCTTCTCACTGTCCGTTGCGACATATACACGGTCAATCTTATCACAGTTACAAGCTGCCGCCACAGTCCAATATACCAGTGGTTTTCCACACATCGGTTTTATATTTTTAAGCGGAATCGACTTGCTTCCACCTCTGACCGGAATAAATGCTACATTCATCTTTTGCCTCCATATATTTATCCTAACTGCTTTCTAACGGTATTTTCACGCGTGCTTTTCCCTGTATTACCTGCTCACCATTCTGATTATACACATCTGTTTTTAACGTAGCGCGTCCCTTTTCATCGATTCTCTCAATTTCAACCTTAGCAGTAATAGTATCGCCGATAAATACCGGCTTCAGAAAATTGCATTGCTGGCTAAGATAGATTGTTTGCGGCCCCGGCAAATACATTCCAAGAACTGTTGAAATAAAAGACGCAACAAGTGCTCCGTGCACAACTCGTTTTCCAAAAGCAGACTTTTCTGCCTCTTCCTCATCAATATGAATAGGATTGAAATCTCCACATATATCAGCAAAATTGTATACATCTGCCTCAGAAATCATTTTTGAATATTCTGCCGTTTGTCCTTCTCGGAATTTCATCTCTCGTTTTCCCCTTTCACAGGAATATCCCTCACTACTCTTCCCGGCACGCCCATTACAACTTTATTGTCCGGCACATCTTTGGTAATAAGTGAACTTGCGCCTATAATGCAATTTTCTCCAATTGTGATGCCCGGTAATATATTTGCTCCCGCCCCAATTGTAGTATTTTTCTTTATATATGGTCCTCTCACATTCTCAGCATCATACCCCGCTCTTCCCATTGCATTATCATTTGTAGTGGCAACCAAAACGCTTATAAAAACATTATCTTCAATTACCGCATTTCCCGTAATATGCGTGTTATCCATTATCTTTGTCCGGTTCCCAATTACCGTATTATAATTAACAGTTACATTCCTGCTAATGATACAATAATCTCCTATTTTACACTCCTCCCGAATAGAACAATTATCCCCCAATAATGTATTGTGTCCTATTACAGTCCCTGTGTAAACTATGCTACCCGGAGAAACAATCGTATCTTCCCCAATTACGGTCTGCCTATATCCTGAAATGGTTTCCCGCGCAGTACACCCTGGTGCCTTTGGCATTTTCCCAATCACACTGTGTTCAAAAATCTCTGCACCTTTTTTTATGATTACATTTGGATAAATCACTACAAAGTCATGTATGATTGCGCCTTCCTCAATTACTGCGCCTTCATGAATTGTTACCATCTTACCCATCATTCCTTGCCCCCTAATTTCTTCTTTCTCGGCGATTCCAGAATGCGCCTCAATTTCCATTTATAACACACGAGTTCAATATCTTTGTCAATTTCACTGCACCAAGCTGCCCCAAGTGTTCAAAGTCACAAAAGTCCTCATCATCAAATCTCTCATCACACGCCAAATCCATAAAAGTCACATTTTTATATTTTTCGAATTTATCAATAATTTTCTCATAAAATTCCTGCCGCAATTTTTTATCATATGCTGCAAATAAATATCGTGTCATAGGCGGCACAAAGAAAATTACTCTTTTCCCACTCTTTTCCATCTTTCCAAGAAATCTTTCCAAATCACAGCACACTTCCGCATATCCTTCACATGTACAAACCCTCTCATTAAGTTCAGCTGTCTTCTTTGCAGCTTCCCATTTTTCTTCCTGTTTTAATTTTTTAAAATCAAACTTTAATCCGCCAAAACGAGGATAAGGATATTTCTCATTAAAATATTCCTGTGTTTGTAATTCTGACCGCAATTTCACGTCCCGCATCTGCACGTAACACTCCATATCGCATATTTCATCATAAATTGCTAATGAAGGCTCCTGCTTCAAATATCCCTTCCATATAACTTCCCCGTGATAATTTCTTTCTTTTTGAAGCAGCGGTATATCAATACGCGATACCACATCCTTATGTATCAGTCTATCATCTCCTGACATATCATAAAATCCTTGATAATAAGTAAACGGTATAATAACACTATTTATTCCATTGTTTATTTCCAACACTTTTTCCGCCATCAAAACAGAGTAAGAAATATCCTGCCCAGTTACTGATAAATTCAGTGTGTTAACCGACATGTCCTTTTCTATAAAACCATATTGTGTATAAGATAATCCGCAGACAATACATTCCACCTTTTCTTTCTTTAACCGTTCCATCCTGCTTTCTATAAATAACCTATTGTACATAGTGTTATCTAATAAATATACTTTTCCAACTTCTCTGAAAAGTTCTTCCTCACCGACAAGCAAATCTTCTTGCCCCTCGTCTTTCGCATTTCCGACTGTAATTGTATTTCTAGGTTTTCGCTCTCCCCTTTGTCTCGCAAATGGTATGTTAGAATTCACCTGATATGTGTAATCTTTGGTCAGCACATTTATTAACTTTCTCACTGTCTCCATAAAAATTTCAACGCTTTCCTTCGAACCTGTCCTAGTCCACGCTTCTAGTGCTGCAATACACACCCCATATTCATACATGTCATAGAGACGCTCTTTATTCTCTACAAACAAATCTTTTATTGCCAAGACTGTTTCTTCCCACGGCGCCTCTCCATCCTTCCATGCGCAATATCTTCCTAACAATTCCAAGAAGATATCTTTATCTAACATCTGAATCGCAGCTAATGCTGTCTGTTCTGTTGCACAACTGATGCCATCACAATAGTCACATGTACTGATATAAGGCAGGGCGTAAAACTCACGAATTTTTTGTGATAATTTTTTTTCTTTTCTGACATCTATAAATTCTGCTTCTAAAGGGAAGGGATAAATCTCCGTCTCATATGCACTTGCAGATCTCGAGCAATAAAAAATTTTTCCCTCATGTTGCATAGCCACACAATCTCGCATACTACATGTCCGAAATACCTTTTTCAATTCTGACACTGGACGTTTTCTCTTATATGGTTCACCAATATCTGCCCATTGCATGTTTTCCAAATTTTCTATGCGCACACCGCTTGTTATATACCGTTCTATTATCTCTCTTCGATTTGGAACTACATATTCCGGATATCCACTTACTCTAACTAATACTTCTTCTCGCTTTAAGCATTCCAGTACTTCTTCTGTCGGACTGATTGAACCATTTGTGGTGATAATCAGCTTTCCAACTTTTTCTTGATTCCCACAAAAATCAAGAACCTCTTCAAGCCAGGGATACAGCAATGTTTCCCCTCCAATTACAAGAACCTCTTCTATATATGAAACTGCCGCCAGTACTTTTTCCATGTCCTGCTTCACGTCTTCCAAACGGTAATGAACATTTCTGCGCTTGGGTATCAAATCGGCACACCTTCTACAATTCAAATTACAGTATGATGTCACCAATATTCCCAAATGCGGAATAACCATCTTCTGCCTTTTTCCGTTCATCTATTTTTCCTCTCATCTATCCTCAGCTATATCTATTAGCACATCTTACTACCCACTCAATCTGCTCGTCGGTCAATCCCGGATAAAGTGGAATGCTTACTTCACGCGCACATATCCGGTTCGTCACCGGGTATGCATATGCCGTTTTGCAATAGGCTGCATATGCTTTCTGATGCATAATTGGTATCGGATAATGCACATTGGTTCCTATCCCGTTTTCCTGCAAGTAGTTGACAAAATCTGCTCTGTCTTCCACCATGACCGGGTAAATGTGAAATACATGTTCGCTCTCATCCTCCGGCATATTGGGCAACATTATTTTCTCATTTCTTATCTCTTCTGTATATATCTTTGCAATTCTTCTTCGTTCCCCATTCCACTGGTTCAAATATTTTAGCTTTACTAACAAAAATGCCGCTTGAAGCTCATCCAATCTGGAATTACAGCCCTGATAGACGTGATTGTATTTCTCATAAGATCCATAATTACCATATGCCCTTATTTTCTTTGCTAACTGCTCATCGTTTGTCACCACAGCTCCAGCATCTCCCAATGCACCAAGATTCTTTCCCGGATAAAAGCTAAAAGCTGCTGCATCCCCCAAATTCCCAGCTCTTTTACCTTCGCACTCTGCTCCATGTGCCTGTGCTGCATCTTCGACTATTTTAAGCGAATACTTGTCCGCCAATCTGCGCACCTCGTTCATTTTAACTACACGTCCATATAGATGAACTACTATAATTGCTTTTGTTTTTTCAGTAATTTTTTCTTCTATTTTGTCTGTATTAATCAAATATGTATCTGGATCTGCATCCACAAAAACCGGAATCGCCCCCACATAAGTAACCGCCAGGACCGTTGCAATAAATGTATTTGCCGGAACAATCACCTCATCTCCTTCACCCACTCCATAAGCCAGAAGAATTAACCGGATTGCATCCAATCCATTTCCTGTACCAACGCAGTAGCCCGCTCCGCAATACTCTGCAAATGCATTTTCAAACTGTCTGTCCGCTTCTCCTCCAATAAACCACTGGTGTTCCATCACCTCATGATATGCAGCATCCAATTCCTTTTGTATTGGTCCATGAAGCACCTGCAAATCTAAATATGGTATCTGTAGCATCTCACTTCTCCTTTTTTACCATTTCAAGGAATGCATCATAATCTCTGATATAATCCTCTTCTTTGTACACTTCAGATGCCAATACCATTAACACTGCATCCGGAGAAAAATCATACATCTCACGCCACATATTATTCGGCACATACAAGCCCTCATATGGCTTTTCCAATGAAACAATCTTCTTCTCTGTTCCATTATCCAGCATTACCTTGCAACAGCCATGAATACAAATCAAAATCTGCTCCAAATTTTTATGCGCATGAAAGCCGCGGCGCACGCCTTCTTTCGTATCATACATATAATAAACACGCTTGATTTCAAAAGGGATATCTCCGAACTCCTCAAGCGCTACCAGCATTCCTCTCTCATCTCCATGCTGTTGAAATGCATACTTTATAATTTGCATCGTATTCTCCTCCGCATCACATTATTGATACTGATTTTCGTCCTTCTCTTCCCTCAAAAGCGGATAAAATGAATAGTCAAAATACATACCTTTCTTATTCATCTTATAAAAATCATTTAATGTAAACATGTATTCTTTTTCCAATATCTCCCTGCACGTCTCATCTTCCAACAGTTCTATAAAATTTTTTTCTGCGAAGCAGCAGCCAATCCCCCATAACAAAAACGCTTTTTCACATAAAATTTCTTTATGGCTTGTTGCATCTTTTTTTCTCAATCGCTCTTTAAAAACTGTAATAAAACGCTCATCCGGCATTCCGTTAATCACGGATTCCAGAATCCACTGCATTTCGTGATGTTCGCCATTCTGCACGTCTTGGCTCGGGCTGGAAAGATTCTTTCCTTTCTTCTTAAAACGCCGGTACAACGTCAGTTTCTCCTGCAATACATAAATGGATGTCTCACACAATATCCTAAGCCATAGCTCGTAATCCTGAAGTTGTAATAACCCATATCGATAATATCCAACCCTTTCAAGCACATCTTTTCTGATACATGCACTCGGCGCGCAGGCCCAATTTGCTGTATTGAGTACCATAGAACTCAACCAATGGTCCGCACTCTTATTGTCTGCATTCATTGAAAGATACAGACCATAATAGTCATAATTTACAATATTAAAATTCTCATCTATAAAATCTGTCCATGTAAAGCACGCCCCCATCGAAGGATGTTCTTCCATAAATGCAACCTGCTTTTCTAGCTTATCTTCTTTCCAAATATCATCATGTCCAATCAACGCGATATATTTTCCTGCCGCTTTAGAAAAAGCAATATTGGACGCCCTGCATACATTTCCGCTTTCTTCCAGGAAAATTGGTTTAACCCTTGAATCCTTATAAGACTTAATAATCTCTCTGCTTTCATCCGATGAGCAATCATCCACTACCAGCAGTTCCAGATTTTGATAGGTCTGTTTCAAAATACTGTCAATTGTCTCACGGACAAAACTTACTCCATTATATACCGGTACACACACGCTGACCATAGGACTCTCCGCTTTCTGCTTCCAAAAATATTGAAAAACATTGGATGTCTCTACAAGCGATATATTGGCAACTTTGCGAATCGCATCTCTGCTGACCTTCCCACTCTCTACCAAATCTCTCACCTCTGCAATCCGCTCATCCTCTTTTCCAAATCCCAACCGAATCAAAGACCAGTGAACCTGCATGTAGTATGTATACATCTGTTCCCACGTCTGGAGATAGAACCACTCACTATGTATTCCTGTCTCACTCATTTCTTCTAATGTATAAATTTCCACCAGATTCATAATCTCGCGCAGTTGCGTATCCGCTCCCCAATTCTCCCTCTGCACTTCTACAATCTGACACAGCTCTTCATAGGCATGTAATTCCATATAGCGAACCAATAACTTGCGTAGATTGATTGCCTCATTCCTCTTCTCCGGCTCCTGCTCTCTTACCCCGCAATCATGGTAGCACCATGCCTGTTTTTGGTACGGTATCACCACTTGATATCCCCTTTTTCTCATGGCAGCCGACTGCGCGATATAATAAGCAACACCATCTTTTGATGCTACCTCATCCCATTCAATGTCGTGCTGTGTCATTATAAGTACGTCATCAACTGCTTCAACCAAACCATATGCTCCAGCATCAGGCTGCTTCAAATAGTCTGTATCCCTGATACATCTGCCATCGTACTCCAGAATTTTTCCCACATTCCATTTTGGTTTTTTGTTACTATCCGGGATTTTAGTGTTTCCAACCACCCCAAGCATTCCAATATTTTCATTCTGTCGGAATACCTCCAACGCATCTTGGATAAAATACTGATTTATAACAAAAGTATTCTGCTGAAGATACACCTTATATTTTGCATCACTTGCATGCATTCCTTCATTGTAAGCTTGTACTGTTGACTCGGCATCCTGTACACCCAAAACTTCTATCTCATACCCCTCAGGCACATAAAGGTCCTGTATATAGCGAATGCACTCCTTATAGTATTCTACATCATTGACACATATAATAAATGCTATCTTTCTGTCTCTCATGTCGTCGCTCCCTGCTTACTTGCATTACCAATTGCCTTCTGTACAAGCATTCATACCTGTTTCGCTTTTGTTCATTTCAAAATGCATATCGTTCACACCGAAATCAACTGTACAATCGGATAAATTCATCCCTATTGCAAATATTTAGTTCAAAGACCGGCATTTCCGAGTGAACCATAACATTTTTATACCACATCCACACCTCGTCAATGTGAGGGGTGGATACATTAAACAACTTTGCGATATCTTTTATAATTTTTAAACCATAAGGAAAATCTGCCACAAAATATCTGGAATCAAAATCCGGAATCCAGCCTTGCTCTGTTTGTTTCATTGGGGATGTCAAACCTTTAAACGCTTTGATGCTCTTCAACTTTTTCGCCATTGCCTCGGCATCATAACTCTCATAATATTCCTGCAATGATTTTACTTCTTTCAGTTCTAAAGGAATCACTCCGCACAACGCCTGCAGTTCCCTATCGCAGGCAATCAACCATTCGGCAGATTCCACGTCCCATTCCTCGTAGAACAGAAAATTTCTCACATAGACAACATTCGGACTATAGTCTTTAAACATAGAATAAAGTCTTGTTGTATGCAGAATTGGGTTAGACGGTGTCAATGTAACAGAAAGATAATTTGGTAGTGATATACATGGCATATCGAACATTTGCTCCAGAATCGTTCCAACCTTCACGCTGGCATCTGCCGGAATCGCCCCAATTTCCAGCAGATTTTTTCTCCCCAACATATATACAGATTTTCCATATTCTTTTAGTCGTGCAATGCTGTGCACTCTCTGTAAACCAAATAGCACACACCCCTCATTAATCAATTGCCGAAATGCAAATTCCGCTCCGCCACTTCCCGGCACTACTCCTATGTATTGCCCTCTTTTGACATACGGTAAAAGCTTCCCTTCCAATTCCAAAAACGTCTGTGCAGGCATCGTAATCCATATGATAGTAGCATCGCATACCGCTTCTTGCATATTCGATGTAATCTTGTCCATTTCCCCGGTAAGAATCAGACGGTCCTGTGGGTCATATACTTCAATTTCCCGGTTCCATTTCTCCGGTTTGGATGTATACACGGTTACTTCATGACCTTTTGCAGACATTTCTGCCGCCATTAATGTTCCGATATTTCCGCCCCCAATTACTGTAACCTTCATAGTCTGCTTTACTGTCCCCTTTATCTCTTTTTGCGCAGGATTGCTTCTGCCATCACAGTCTTTTCTCAATGGCACTCCGCAATTCATCATTATCGGCGCAGTCTCTTATCGCAATTCTGATATACTGCTTTCCATTATCAATCTTTCCAGTAAGATCCTTAATAAGAATGTTATCCTTTAGTAACTCTGCTGCTAACGCTTCACTGCGTTTTCCATTCGTAAGTTCACACATAAAATAGTTTGCCGAAGACGGATAAACCTTAATTCCTTTTATCTTGCAGAGTTCCTGATAAAAACGGCTGCGTTCTTCTCTAAGCTGTACCAGCGCCTGCTGATAGTCGCTTCTGTATTTGTCCAATATCTGCATGAAAAATTCTCCTATAGAATTAATATTCCATATAGATACTTTTTTCTTTAGCACCGCAATCATCTTCTCATCATAACTAGCCAGAACCCCCAAACGCAGTCCCGGTACACCATAGGATTTTGATATGCTCTTAACCAGATATAAATTCGGATACTTTTTCAAAATATGCTCAGACAGCATAGATGCATTTGTCTCATCTGCAAAATCAAGGAAACTCTCATCCAAAATCAATGCAACCCCGGTAGATTTACACCAATCCAAAATACGTCTAATTTCCTTCTTTTCCAAATAATGTCCGGATGGATTATCCGGGTTAATCAAAACAAGCACATGAATCGGATGCTCTGTAAAATAAGTACATATACTCTCTGCATCATAGGCAAAATCACTCTCTCGACAATCATATGTCACATACTCACCATTGCATCGATGCGGATACTCCTCAAACGTCGGACGAATCACACCTACGGTTCCTTCCATTTCCGCCAAAAGCTCCTTAATTAACTCTGCCGCTCCGTTTCCAATTACGATATGTTCCTCAGACACCGCAAAGCTTTTGGCCGCCAAAAGACTGTTTACCCTCATGCCGGATGGATACTGTCTGACCAGCACGTCAAAGTTCGACTTTATTTCATTCATCATTCTGTCTGTCGGGAAATATGGATTTACCAGATAACAAAAATCCTTTAAATGCGGGAATCTCCAATATCCGCCATATCGTGATGTCAATGTCTTATAGCGTTCCACATCATCCTCAAGGAATAACAGTTCCGCAATATCCAAATCCTGAATATCATCAATTTCGTACCATAACTCACCCTGCAGTCGTTTTGCCTTCATGGTATTTTTATCCAGAGTCAAGATTAGTTTGATCACAGTCTCATAGTATTCGTTATTGCCCATTACCTTAGCATAGGCTTCCAGAAACGGAACGTAAACGTTTCGTGAAAAATCAGCACTGAGTTTATAAATATTTACCGTCTTATAATAATGCTCCTTATCTGTGTACTTAAGCAGTTTCCCCGGAATAAAATCTATAATATTATCATCATCATCTACCATGATGCAGGTTCCATCCATCCAGTTTTCAAACTTATCTACGAGCGCCAATGTTTCGCGTTTATCCTCAAGTATTAAATCTATCAGATGTTCCTCAAAAATCAAATCCGATTCCAGCAGAAGAGTGTCCTCCTGCCCCATCTGTTCCTTCGCCAGAGAAAGCGAGAAAATATTGTTTGTTTTATCATACACATCATTGACAATATATTCTATCGGCGTATTTATGCCAAGGCCGTCCACAAATGCCGTCAAATTCTCATGCCGGTAACCGACCACCATAATAATTCTTGATAAGCCCTTTTTATCTAGAATCCTTAACGCACGCTCTACCAGTTTAACTCCTCCGACTTCCACCATGCACTTCGTGTTTTCTTTCGTCAATTTTCCCAAACGTTTTCCCATTCCTGCTGCTAAAATAATCGCCTGCATCCCTTTTTCCTCCTTAATCTCTAAACATATAATTTTCCTGTTGATACTTTATCGCAAAACTCTTCTACGCTTCCCGTAAAACCAACTGCCGCAATCTGCTTCTTCAATTCATTTTCCATATGACCATAAAATGGGTAATCATGTCCGGCAGTTCCTCTTACAGGTCTCATGTAGTCGCCGTATATCAAGGTCAGAAACTCGTCGTATCCAACCGGAACGGGAACTTTGATATTTTCGAAAGGCAAATACACCACCTCATCAAACCATTCTTTTTTTAGGCGAAATGCATCTCTGTCTATCCAAACATCATATTTGGTCAACTCCTCCGCCTCATCTATCCGGTACAGAGAACTAACAGCGTCAAGCATACGCCAAATCCAATTCCTGCTTCCCTTTCCTCGCGGTATCTGCATACCTGATAATTGCTCCAGTTTCTGCAATGCACTCTCTAATCTCTGCTCTTTTTCCAATATCTCCCAATCCCGCAAAAGCGGAATTCCATATCGGATAATATCTTTCTGCTGTTTCGCCCGCTCAATGTCCTGCGGAACCGCATCTAATGGAAAAATATCAATTCCCACCCTCTGATATGGGAACCCGTGAAACCGTTTCATATAATCGTTAAAGTTCCATAAAGTCTCATCCGCAATCACTCGGAGCTGTGGAACATACGCCGCCATCTGCAGGCGTTCGTTCGCCGCATACATACCGGCAACGACAAACCCATATGGTAATCCCTGTGGAAGAATTCTTATCAGAGCATCATAGTCATTCCGTTTCATACATATATCGATGTCATCATCCCATGGAATAAATCCCTGATGCCGAACCGCTCCAAGTAAGGTTCCCGCATACGCAAAGTACTGTAATCCATGCCTTTGACACACTTCATCAACAACCAAAAGTACTTCCATCTGTGCTGTCCATGCCCGTTTCATCATCTCATCGATTTCAAATCCATCCCGTATTTCCCGTTTCAGGAAATCTTTTGAAAAAATCATTGCCACTTCTCCTAAAAATATATATATATTTCGTCCATTTTTGCCGATATATTTAGTGTATATTTATTTTAACATAATTAAGGAGTTATATATATATGGAATTTCCAGAAGGATTTTTTCAAGATGAATATCGTTGTGATTTTCTGATACCGGAATTGATGAAACGTGCATGGGCAGCTGAAATTGAAATTTTAGAGATTATCGATAATATCTGTCAAAAATACCATCTGCAATATTTTGCCGATTACGGTACTCTGCTCGGTGCAGTTCGCCATCAGGGATTTATTCCATGGGATGACGATATCGACATAACCTTAAAAAGAAACGACTACAATACGCTGGTTTCCGTTCTTCCGAAAGAGCTCCCAAAAGGATTTCTCGTAGACGGTTTGCACGCCCCAGATCCCACGCTAAGATTGCACACAAATATCGGACATACTTCTGTCAAAACAGATTCCGGCTATTGGTCTCTTACCGATTATATCAAGCGTTTTCACGGCTTTCCTTTCCGCGGAACCAGCATCGATATCTTTCCACTTGATTATATTCCACGAGATCCGGATACTGCGCTAATAGAGAAATTTTTGCTTCAAAGCATTCTATCTCTTCTTCATGATTATGATACCTTACCGGAAGATATCCGTGAATCGAGACTGTCTGACGTTGAGACAAATGCTGCAGTGAAGCTTCCCCGGAATGAAACTACTAAATGGTCTCTGTTTCATCTCATGGAGTCGCTTGCGTCCATGTTTGATGAGAATGAATGTGATGAATTAGACTATTGTTTCCGGATTCCCTACGACGACAAACTGCATCTAAAAAAAGAATGGTATAATGAAACGGTTTTTCTGCCTTTTGAAGTTTGCAAAATTGCTGTACCAAAGAATTTTCACGAAATACTGACTTCATATTATGGAGATTACAAAACACCGGTCAAATTCACGCAAGCACATGACTATCCTTTTTATGCAAAAGGTGAACAGGAATTAAAAGAAACACTGGCACAACAGGGATTTTCCGGCAGCATCAATGATTTTATCCGGAATATTGATTCCTTTCATATTATTGATTCCAAACATGAATAAAAGAGGCCGCTATCATGAAATTTACTCAAGATTTTTTTCAAGCTGAATACCGCAGCGATTTTCTTGTTCCGCAAATGATGAAACGTGCATG
Organism: Roseburia sp.; assembly: GCA_022771695.1. Lineage (GTDB taxonomy): Bacteria > Bacillota > Clostridia > Lachnospirales > Lachnospiraceae > Roseburia. The sequence continues at coordinate 24,162 of JALEKJ010000041.1, forward strand.
GGCAGCTAAGCTGGAACTATTACAAATTATTATCGATATCTGCCACAGGCATAGCCTTACTTACTTTGCTGATTATGGCACATTGCTGGGTGCTGTCCGTCATCAGGGTTTTATACCTTGGGATGATGATATAGATATTTCCTTAAAGAGAGACGACTACAATAGACTCCTTCAGCTTCTTCCCAGCGCATTGCCGGATGGAATTGCAGTTGCCGGACTTCATGCAAAATCCGATGCTCTGTTTCTTCCTACCTGTCAGTCCTTGGTTGTAACAGTTTCGACTGATTGGAATCTTACTGATTATATGCAACGTTTTCACGGTTTTCCATACCGGAATATAGGAATTGATATCTTCCCCCTAGACTATGTTCCTATCGACTTGGAAGTAGGGAAACTGCAGAAATATCTGATTCAGAAAATTATTGTATGTGTCCGTGACTGGAATCTCTACAGCGCCTCTGAGCAAGAAGAAAATATTAGAGAAATTGAATCCCTGTGTAATGTCACTCTCATACGTGATTCCCACATTTTGCAGAGCCTGTTGTGTCTGCAGGATTCCATACGTGCCTTATACACAGAATCCGAATGTAACAGCATTACCAATTATAGTCTCTGGTGCCTACAAGACAATGCCTCCATGAAAAAAGAATGGTTCAGCGAAACTATGTCTGTTCCTTTTGAAAACATTATGCTTGATATTCCCAAAGGCTATCACGAAATTCTCTCTGTTGAATATGGCGATTATATGACTCCGGTCCAATCTCCTTCTCTTCACAATTATCCGTTTTACGCTGCAGAAGAACAGTCGCTAAGAAATTATCTAAACTCTCACGGATACACCGGCAGCATCGATGATTTTTTGAAGGAACATTATTCTGAATAATTCGAAACGAGGAAATCTAATGAAGCAAGCACTTGAACAAGCAATCTTACAAAAAGACATCCAAGAAATTGAAAAATATTTAGCTCGCTATGAAGCAGAAAATCCTAGTGACTTTGATATCTATTCCTATAAGACGTCCTTGTCTCTGCTAAAAGAGGACTTTCAAACAGCCTATTGCTTTGCCAAGGCTGCGATTGACCACAATCCTTTTGACATAGAAGCAAATTATAATCTGATGCTTTGCGCTAAATTAACCTCACAGTATCCTATCGCTTATCAGTCCTTCCTTATGATTCAATTTCTACAGGCAAGGTATCAGATACAGATTATCGATACCGAAACTCTGACAATCTGGGAACAGGGTTTTCAATCGCTGACTGCTGAGTCTGCGCAGCTAAGGGACGAATTTTCACGTATAGAACGTAACCATCGTTATGCTATGTTGGATCCGTTTAAGAATTATCAGGAAAGCTTGTGCGGAAAAATATTGGAAAGTTATAATGGTCAATTTTATTATATTGGTCTTGCCGACAACTGGTATGAATCCTACTTTAATCACTCTTTTGTCAAGGATCCTATCCATGCGAAGTGCGAGTTATTTCGCATCGCAGATATCAACACGAAATATGATATTTCTGCGGATTGCGGCAAAGTGTTGGTACCTGTCTGCCTAAATTATGATGTTACTCAAAAGGATTCTAACTATATCATTGATGCCAACCAAAATCCCAAGACGTTTTATCTGGAATCCGGAAGAGAAAAATACAGCTATCTCCCCATTGAAGGCGGCGCAACACTGCGGACGGGTTACCCTGCCGTCTTTGGTGCTCCGATTCCTCTGGAGCAAAAAGACACGAACAGACAAAAAAAGATTGTATTAAGCATCTTTATTGATAGCTTTAACTATTATCTTATAAAAGAAAAGGGCTTAGAAGCCCTGATGCCGGAGACATACCAATATTTTTCAAAAGGAGTCATCTGTAACAATTATTATTCCGGTTCCGAATGGACACTTCCCTCTATTGCAACTTATTGGACCGGAAAGCATTCCGGGCACCATATGAATCTCATGGAAGATTATCGCTTTGATTTCATGAAAGATTCTAAAGTACTGGCGGAATATTTTCATGATGCCGGATATGTTACCGCAAAGATTGGCGGAAACGATGCTGTGACGCCATGGCAGGGATACATCCGCGGAATCGATCGCTTTACCTATCAATATTCGTCACAGCTTTTCCGCGCCAAAGAGGTCATAGAAGATGTCATACAGCAAATAGAAACCTTCAAAGATACCTGCCAATATATTTGGTTTGATTTAGTTGATCTGCACGATATCGCCGGCGGATTTATGTGCTCCCTTCCGGTGCAGTCTAAAATTCCGTTGGCGAAACGAGCCATCGATAATAACATTAAGACGACTGTCAAACAAACCTATAGCCCTAATCGCAAAGAAATTTTTATTCAACAATTACGGGAACTGGATTTTTACCTAGGCAGTTTATATCGCTATCTGGAACGAAACTATAAAGATGATGAAATAATCGTCTCGCTGTTTTCCGATCACGGAACCGCCTTCATGGTAGAAGATGAAAAACCATTCCTGTCAAATCAACGGATTAACGTGCCTTTCATGATTCGGGGTGGTAATGTTTTACCTCAAACCTGCAATGAGATTATTGAATCCGCCGATTATGCATCTATCCTTTGCAAACTTGCAGGTATTTCGTATAGCTTTGATGGAACGGATGCCAATCTTCCAATTACTTTCGGCGGCACAAGTGAGCGTGAGTTCGCCTTCTCCCAAAGTATTTTCCCCGGTGATTCTTACCGCGCTGCTTTGCACGGAAAAAACGTTCACTATTACGTAGAATCCAAGGAACCTGTCACGCCATGTCTTCGCATTGATTTAAGCCAAAAAACAAGTTTTCTTACAGACAATGAAGGCAATGTCATTCAAAATCAAACTTTATTAGAAAAGTGTGAAGATATCATAAAAAATGAAATCTCTCATCTTCTGATTCATCCGATTGACTAAAACCAAAAGAGGTAACTCAATATTATGAGTTACCTCTTTTTTTCGATACATTTTTTAGTTGTTTTTTATAAAAAGGATAATCATGCTTCTGTCCACCTCTCACCGGCGTCATGTAATCCTCCCCATATTCTGCTTTCAAGACAGTGTCCCAACCAACCGGCACCGATATATCCATCCCTTCAAATACCATCGATACGGCTTCATCAAACGCCTCCTGTGGCATACGGCAAGAACTTATTCGCGAGAAAGAATCCAGTTTCGTAATCTCTCCTTTGGCTTCCTCATCGTACATTGTGCGGATTCCTTCCATCAACATCGCTAACTGTTTCTTTAGATTGCCCGACCGTTCTAACGTCGCACCGCACAATTCTTCTACCGAATCTAATAATTTTTCTGTTTCCTCTGTATGCTTTTCACACACTTCCCTGGCACTCTTCACAATGACATACAGGTTTTTCTGTAACTGTACATCCTCCTCCTCTACCGGCATATAATTTAAAGGAAAAATGTCCACTCCTACCGCAAATGGGCATCCATACCATTCTTTCAACCACTCCGGTGAACCGTTTATCTTATTGGAATTCACGACTCTCGCAAAAATTTCTGTATATTGATCATGCGTATAGAGCGAAAGTAATTTCCATCCCTCCGGCAATTCCGCTTCTGCAACCTTTAAAAAGCGCTTATAATCACAGGGTTTCATGGCAATGTCAATATCATCATCCCACGGTACAAAGCCATGATGGCGTACCGCTCCAAGAAGCGTACCACAATCCGCGAAGTACGTGATATCATATTTTTTACATATGCGTCCTATTTCTTCAAGGACTTTCATCTGCGCAGCCCATGCTCTTTTCATCATCTCTTCTACTAAAAAGCCGTCCCGCTCTTCATCCTCAAAAAATCCCTCTGGAAATTCCAGCATATCTTCCCTCCTCTGTACCGTATCCTTAACCATATCAATTCATAATATTTATTGTACCATTTATTCCAAAATGGTACAATCATAATAAAAACAGGAGTATCATGATACCATGAAAATACTTTTTTTAGACAGCCCCTCTTTTGGCAAGTATGACCTGATTTCCGCATTTGAACAAGCAGGCTATGAGATACAATTATTTAATCATACCCAACTACATGATTACCGTAGCAGGGATTTCGACAATTATTTTGACGAACTAGTTAGTGTCAAGGACTTTTCCTTTGTTTTTTCACTGAATTACTATCCCTCCATCTCAAACGGCTGTAATCGCAATCACCTGAAATATCTGTCATTCGTGTATGACAGCCCCCTGGTCTCCCTGTATTCATACACTTTGATTAATCCCTGTAACTATATTTTTCTCTTTGACAAAGCCAGTTACCTTGATTTTGCCAAAGAAGGTATTGATACCGTATATTATCTGCCTCTGTGTGCAAACACCTCGCGTCTTAGCGCCATGCATCTTCCTGCTGAAAAACGTGCCATTTTGTCCAGCGATGTCTCTTTTGTAGGCGCACTGTACAACGAAGACCACAATTTTTTAGACCGCATGACAGATTTGGACGAATATACAAAGGGCTATATTGATGCCATCATGCAGTCACAACTCAAAGTAAACGGCTATTTTTTCATTGAAGAACTCCTTACGCCGGATATTATTGCCGCCATGAAGAAGTCTTTAGAATACAATACGCAGCCCGGCGGCACCGAATCTGATGCTTACGTCTATGCCAATTATTTTATTGCCCGAAAAATCACATCCATAGAGCGACAGGATATTCTGAAGTCAGTATCCAGTCACTATGATACCAAATTATATACCCATAACGCCACACCTATGCTTCCTGATGTTCAGAACATGGGGGCTGTGGACTATTACGATGTAATGCCTCATGTATTCAAAAACAGCAAGATTAATCTAAACATTACGCTGCGTAGCATCCGCTCCGGCATGCCGCTTCGTGCATGGGATATTCTTGGTACCGGCGGTTTTCTGCTCAGTAATTATCAGGAAGATTTCTTTGACTTCTTTGTTCCCGGAGAGGACTTTGATTTCTTCGACGGCACAGAAGACTTGCTATCCAAGATTGAATACTATCTTTCTCACGAGAAGGAGCGAAAGGATATTTCTGAAAACGGTTTCCGGAAAGTTGTAGAAAATCATACCTACCTGCATCGCGTAAAAACTATGCTTGAAATTGCGGGTTTCTAAATGAAACACAGACATATTTGTAAAGGACGGATTTCTATGATACAAAATGACTTGCATATTACCATTTGCAAAAACAATCATACTAAGGCCCTGTCTTTGCAATTTTTAGACATCCTTTTAGATGAGACACTGCTTTATGGCACGGTCTACATACCGACAGTCTGCTTTCGCAATGTAAGCACCTTAAACCATCGGCTTCCCGGCAAGCAGGTCTACGAACTTGTACTGCGCCTTGCTTCCGAATATCCGGTAGTTCTTACTGACACCCCTCCTGCCAATGATAAAGAATGCATGGTTCTCGTCTTTGAACCGGAACCGCTTGGAATGGATTCCCTAAAATCCGACTGTTATATCATTTCGCGCTACAAAAGCCTTCTGCAGGAGCATCATTTTTTCGACGCTGCCGTTACCAGTATCTTAGATGCAGCCCAGTCTATCGACGCACAGAGTGAAATCATCTCTTTTTTGTCTGATATGTTGTCTGAGGCACCTGCTTACGAATACTTGTATGCCGGAAGTCAACCATTTTTAATTTATACCGGAGATACTGTCTGTTATCAGATACTATCTGTATTTGCTGAACAGTTCGGCGCAGCACTTCGCCGCCTCGGCTATCTCGTGGAATATTTTGATTTGTCTCAAGAAGATTTTACAGAAGCATATCGCTTCATTGGGAAAAACTATCAGGCTGTAATTGGCGTCCAGAGCTATATGTTCTCCGCAAAACTTAACCACGATATGGGATTTTTACACGATAAGATTATAGGACCCAAATACAACTTTATTCTCGACCATCCATCCAGAGTAGAAAATCATCTGAAAGAAGTTCCTAAACAGCTTACTATACTTGCAGTAGACCGGAATTATGCTGCCTACGCCAAAAAAACCTATCCCGTCAATGCCATCTTCTTCCCACCGGGTGGCATATGTACTTCATTTGAACCGCAAGAACGCATTTTTGATGTAACCTTTATCGGAAGTTACTTTGATAATTTTTCCTTTGTTCTGGAGCGATTCTCTGAATTTAGTCGCCAGGACCGCTTTCTCGCCAACCGTTTCTGGCTGATCATGAAAAAATCGCCTGCTCTACCGGCAGAGGAAGCTCTATCAATGGCATTGGAACATTATCATATGCAGCTTTCCTGGGCTGAATTTGCAGAGCTTTTCCACAGGTTCCGGGATTTGATTGTATATATGGCAACCTATTACCGTATGAAAGTACTTAGGACTCTGCTAGAAGCCGGCATCCCTGTTCATGTATTTGGAACGAGTTGGAAATCATGCCCTCTTCGTGCAAACCCCAACTTTATCTGGCATAATGAGGACCTTTCCACCGATGAGTGCCTTTTGGTTTGGCAACAATCAAAAATTGCCTTAAACACTATGACCTGGCATAAAGATGGCATTACAGAACGTATTTTGAACAGTATGCTTCAAAAGGCCGTTGTGCTCACAGAACGGAATCCCTATATGGAAGAAGCTTTCTGTGACGGAAAAGATGTTCTGCTGTATGATCTTGATAAGCTTAACGAGCTTCCCAAAATAATTCAAAACACACTGCCTTATCCGGAAAAACTTTCTGCTATTGCCAAAAACGGCTATCTCAATGCACTTGAGAATCATACATGGGACAGCCGTGCAAAAGAATTTATTCATATTTTAACCTAAGGCGAATAAATCTGCAGCAGTCTGTCGAAAAAACATCATTTATGGATGAAAGAGCCTCCCTTTTTCATCCATAAATCACCCTGTGCATCCATATGGTTTTTCATATAATATTCCAAAATTTTTTCAAAGACCAGCTCTTTGTAGACCACATATTCGCCATATACCAATACTATCGCATATACTGAGTACTCCCCACATAGCTCCTCAAAAACATTTTCCTGATCATAAGCCCCGTATTCCAGCCGTTTCAGCAAATACTTTATTCTTCGGAGGTTCCTCAGAAGTTCCTCTGCAGACAATTCCTGTCTCCACAGTCGCTTTACTACACCGGCATTCTCTTCACATTCATCAATGTCCGCCAACAGTTGATATTCCCGTAAATGAAGCCATCCGCGATTTTCTTCCTTCTGAAATATAGCTTTTATCTGTGCATGTCCCCCCATATCTGTCAATGCATAAAGTTCCTCTCTCGCCCGTTCCTTGCTTTCTGCCAAATTCAATGCCTCTTCGCTGGGTGTCACTGCCTTAAACGGTCTGATGTCTGCATATTCTCTAGCAAAAACCAAGTTATAATCGTAATAGTTTCTCATCTTGCTGTATGAATTATCATGGTAGCACCAGGGAGTCTTCTGCCCCGCCACAACGCAGCGATACCCTGCCCGTTTATATTCCATGCACTGTGATATATCATAGAAATCCCAACCATCAAATAAGTCTTCCCTCCATGCGACATCGCCATGCGTTGCAATTAGCAGACCATCTACTGCCTCCACATCCATACAGCCTTCCTGTGTACCAGACAATTCCATCAATGCCGGTGTACAATTGTGCAGAATTTTCCCTGTATCCCAGTCTGTAACCGCTCTCGCATATTCGTCCAAATGTGACACACCAATGCACCCCATAAGCCCAATTTGCCTATCCTTTGCAAATACTGCCAACATATCCTGAATAAAATATCTGTTAATAATAAATACATCCTGATGCAGGTATATTTTATATGCCGCATCTGTACTCTGTCTCCCTGCGTTATACCCTGCCGCCATCGAGGGTGCTTCCCGGACCACAAGTGTGTCTGTAACATACCCCTTAGGCACAATTAAACGATCCAGATAGCGCTGACATTCCATGTATTCCATCTCGTCGTTCACACATAAAATGAACGCAATCTTTTTTTGATCCATATATCTGCCTATCATCCTCCAATTCTTGCAATATTTTCTACAAAACTTTCTCGTTTGGGATTGCAGAATGCCATCCTCTCTTGATATGCATCCATATCCAAAATTGACATACCAAATAATTCCTCAAGTTGTTTTAATTCCTTCAATATTGGTATCAGTCCAAAATCTTTCGCCACTTTTTCAAACGGAAGATATTCATCTATATCTGAGAATGACTTATACGTCTCTGCCAAAGCTCGATAGAATACAAACTTTGCCGGAACATTTTCTAGCATCCACTCCTGATCAAACCAGCGAAAGCGCCCATTTTCCCATACCGCATTTCGCAGAATCATATCCAAATATCCTTTTCTTAAAATCGGTCCATATTTCTCTGAATCAGCAGTTCCAATCCCCAATACATACAAAAGATTTTTCTCCGAATCCGTTTGCTCGGATGACTTTAGGATCTCCTTCCACAGCATTTCAAACATTTGCGATGCCCGTTCCGCTTCGCCTGCACGGCAAGCTTCTATAAGCACTTTTTCTGCAAGTGGTGCCGTAAGATAATCTACCGATAATCTTCCCTCTGAGAATTCGCTACAAAGTACATCAAGTCCCTCTGCTGACATTTCCTTCTCATTCATCAGAATCTGTTGTATATGCACATCCTCTATTCCATCAAGTAATTGAAATTTTTCGACTTTTCCATCCTTTGTAAACCGCGTTCCCATCCGATACTCTCTCGCTCGCATATCGTTCAATAATGCAAACGTAATCTCCCCAATATCAGTTGCATCCGAACACTCCACCAAAAACGAATTTGCCATAAACTCAAATGCATTATTCTCAAGAATATCTTTATACAATGCCGCCTCATCCGCAATTAACGTCTTCTTATCCGGTGCATAATAGCACTTCATGTTGTGCATATTGGCATCTTGTGGCAGATAATCCTGTGAATAAATAACCACTGGCAACTTATAGTCCGGCATCGGATAATAAAAAAATGTATGCAAAAATCCGCTTTCCCGAATCATTCTCTCAAGGTATTTTCTCGAGAATGTCCTTCCACTCCCGCTTCCAATATTGTATTGATTAATACCGTCAAAAGGAACTCCTGTGTGATCTTCCCGTGCTCCGCACCAGTACTTTAGTCCATACTGATTTTCAATCGCTATCAGAAGTTTTCCATTCGGCTTTAACAACGCCTTAATTTTCTTTAAAAAATCTACATATGGATGCGCCATATCCGTATAGCTCCCCTGATATTCCAGCACACCAATTAGCGTAATATAATCAAATTTTTCTTTAAATTCAATATCGTTCAGATTCCCAACAATAATTTCAAGGTTCTCCCGTTCTCTACACCGCAACAATGTCGCCGCTGCTCTCCGTTTGGACAATTCTACCGCTGTCACTTTCCTGCACCGTTCACATAACATATTTGTAATTGCTCCGAGCCCACAGCCAATTTCCAACACATTTGCCTCTTTTTTAAACGGATACCAATTTAAAATATTTCTTCTGGTATGGGTCAGATGATAGTAGGTAGACCAATGAAAGTGATCCGCAATCGCCTTCACATAATCTTCCTCTGCATTTGCAGCAATCAGCTCAATTATCAAATCCTCTACATCGCCTTCTGAATACTGATCGTTATTCTTATAGTATTTCAGATTAAATACCGGCTTGGGATTCATTTCCTTTATTAGTTCTTCATACCTTGTCATATATGTCTTTCCCTCCCCATTCTATATTTTTTCATTAGCACTCTACTTCTCTTAAAATTTTCTCCATCTGCTGCCGGAACGTATAATATTTCCGTACTGTCTCCAGTCCATGCTTTGCTATACGGTTCCGTTCACTCTCATTTCTCAAGTAAAAATCTGCCTTCGCATACAGATCCTCGATACTCTCATAAACAACAAAGTCCTCTCCCAGTGAAAAACACTCCGGCATCTCCGCCTGAAAATTTGTCAATAAAAAACCACCGCATCCTAACACATCGAAGACACGAAGAGGAATCCCGCTTTGAATGATTTTTAAAGAAATATTCAAATTAATCTTACTGGACTTAAAGACCTCCGGCATCTGTTTGTAATAATCTGCATATCCCATGTATTCTACCATATCAAGGCGTTCGTCCTTATCGGTAGAATATAATTTGACCGCATGATGATTTGACAGCAAAGCCAATGCCAGATAACGCTCCCTGCCCGTAATCTCACATGCCATCATATATTCCAGTTCCTCCCTGGTGATAGATACATCGCCGTTGGATACTCTGCCATAGCATTCATTCAGCTCATGCAAAAGTGCATCATCCAACAAATCCCCCAGAAAATATCCCCCGTACACTTTCATCTGTGCCCGAATGATTCCATCGAGATAGCCCCTCAAGTACCTGCTTAACGGTCCCAAATAATAATTATATTCCGTCTGATACAGTTTTCCTACCAGCGAAATATCTGTCTGGTATTGGCTCCTCACGCCATATCGTTCAAATGTTTCCACATCCGCTGCCAACGGCATATGATATGCTGCAATTCCTTGTCTTGCATATTCTTCTGCCTGCATCCTGTCAAAGAAAAAAATTCGGTTACAGGAATTTTTCATGGATTCAGTATTGCGAATGTGAATTGGTGCATCATACACCCACGACACGTACAAAAGCTGTTCCCTTTCGCATACCATAGATACCAATGGAGCATAGTTGATGGAAAATACCATATCATATCTGTTTTCTTTTATTTTTCGCTCAAGCAAATCGACAATTCCGGTATCCGATTCCCAATCTGTCTGTTGGAAAAAGAATGTATCATATTCTATCCCCAACTGTTTCCATGCCCGCTCAACACCTTCATTCATAAAAGAATGCCATTGATAGAATAATATTCTCATCTGTTTCTGCTCTCTTCCTCGATTATTTGCAATAATTCTTTTGCACGTGCCTCCCACGTGACCGTCGTGCTTGCCTTCTTTTTGGCTGCCTCTGCAATGCTCCTGCGCCTGCCCTCATCTGCCAATAATTCTTTCAGAAACTCCGGCAATTTTCCCAGCTGTCGCAAGTCAAATAATACAGTTTCCGCCCCGAAAAGTTCTTCCAGCTGCGTACTATAATCACTGACAACCACCGCACCTGCAAGCATACTGTCCGCAATGCGCTCCGTAAATCCATCCTTATGCCATGCCATAATGTTTAAAGATATTTTCGATTTTCTCAAGGCATCTATTGCATCTTCCCCGTAAACTGCTCCATGCAGTTTCAAAAACGAATTCTGTGCAAAGGGGCTTTCCCTCCACGAGTCCCCAAATACATGAAGCTCAATTCCCGCTTTTAAAATCTGCTCCACAGTTTTTTCCCGGTAATAATACATAACGCATTGAATAACCGCCTTCAATTCACCAAATAAGTCCAAAAACTCTTCTTGATTCAGTCTAATCTTGTAATAGTCAAGCGTTCTCTGGAATGCCATTTCCGCCGTGATATCAGGATTTTTCTTCATATATAATAAAAACCGTGCTGCCAAAAACTTTACCTGTGGCACACAGTCTGCGATGACGGCAAGTTTCTTACGGTAATCCCCGTACGTACCCAGGAATGCAACATCATAAGTTCGTTTTTCACCATCCTCTCCGCTTTCTGCATCCCTGCCTCCGGGTGGCAATATGTATACATCCTTTACTCCGCTGTCATACTTTTTGATAAATGACTGATAATTTCTGTCATGTGTAAGGACATAATAACGCTCCGGCACATGCCGTAGTTGCTCCTGCATCCAGATAGGATGATCAAAGATAAAATTGTATTTCGGTCCTCCAATCATATCCTGGAAATATTTCTTCTCGTCCTTTCGTTGTACCGACAATATCCAAGCCTGAAACCCCACGGAAGCCTTATAACGCTTTCCCAGCAGCCTTGGCAGCCCCTGTACATCTTCTAATGCAGTATCATAAAACTCAATACAATTCCCCTGCTTCTGCAATGCCTCCGCGAGCCTACCTGCAAATATATTCAAAATATTATAGCAACAAGCATCTCCGCGGTATACAAGAATCGGCTGCGTGGCATCATAATAATAATAGTATTGTTCTGCATGTGTAATCATATCTTCCAAAAATTGCTGTACCTCATCCACCTTTTTCACTGCAAGCCCTTCTGCCAACACTGCCTCCAAAGCCGCTTCAAATTGATTGCATTTCTTCAAGAATTCACAATACCTTCCCACTATGTAAGCATCAACACAAAAATCTTCCCATGTATTCTGTGTCATTCCTGCCGTCTTTTCTTCCCCCGTATCTGTTTGTGCGTTCACATAATTTTCAAAAGGAGCAACCTCTCCAAATACCGCAAAGGGAAGTTGCATAATCTCGGTTTTTCCCGCTACACGAAGAGCCAATTCATATTCCCATTTTGCCTGAATACGTGTATTTTTTCCACCCACTTCACACAAAAGTTCTTTATCTAGCAAAATACCATTTTCAACCAGCCGCTCGTCCAATAATAGTTCTTCTATGATAAGGCCCCTACTTTCGCCTTGCCGACATAAGCATGCTGCTCTTATATCATTTTTCTCCAGCGCCATTATGATGGATTGCTGTAATACAGGGATTTCTTTTCCTTCGTACAACCATAGATATTCTTTCATATAAAGTCGTTATTATTCCTCCCTATTATATTAATTTTTATCGGCAATTTTCCGATATATAATTAGATATAAATGCACATGGTGATTTACATGAAAAAGAATACAGTATCCGAAACTCTGGTTGATAGTACTGCAATAAAAATTATAAGAAATAACTACAATTATTGTTACTTGCAGGCTATGCAGAAAAAGATTCAGCTCGTTCCTATTGAAAACTTAATTGTTGGCTCTTCCTATGGCTTATATGGCATTCTCGAATCCATATTCCAAAATGGTGCACTGAATCTATCTATGCACAATCAAGATATCTATTATAATTATTTTGCAGTCAGACAAGCATTAAAAAATTGTAACGCAAAACCCAAACGATGTTTTATTCTACTTGGATATTACGCCTTGGCACAGGACTTATCCTCTCAAACGCGCCTTGGTCATACCTTGATAAAACATATTTATTATCCGCTATATTGCGACTCACATAATTGGGAATCTCCTGAAAGCTTTGATATCTGGGAATGGGCCGGTGTTTATCAGTTATTTGATTCCCCTGATATCGCCATATCAGAACTCAAACAAACGATTAATTATTTTATTTGGCAACAGGGTTCTTATTTTAATTCTCATTGCCAGCGAGCTACTTCCATGACCGAAAAATTAAATGGCATCCCTTGGGCTGAGTGCAATCATTCTCTTCGGACTCAACTCGCCCAGGAACGCGCAGAGGCTCATAATAAATTAATACACTATGAGGATTCCTTAGCTGAAAACAAACAGCTTATGCATGAATTTATGGAATATTTATCTTCGGAAGGAATTCAGCCTATCGTTGTAATTCCTCCGTTTTCAAATGAGTACAATAGTTTCGTGCTTCCGACTTATCATCATCAGATTTTAAACACGCTTGACGAAATGCCTTATGATATTCATTATGTTGATTTTAATCAATATGATATCTGGTCGCCTTATGACTTTTTTGATGCAGATCATTTAAGTCAGCAAGGAGCGATTCGATTATCTGCTTTTTTAAATGACATGTTTGTCTCAGATTAATGATAAATATTGATAAATATTGACAGATAATAATTTTTATAATGGAGGTTTTATATATGAATAACTATCAAAAGCCATATGTCATCGCAGAAGCCGGCTGTAACCATAAGGGCGATATGGAAATCGCCAAAGAACTCATCAATGTTGCCGCTATGTTCTGCCATGCGGATGCCATCAAGTTTCAGAAGCGCTGCCCGAAGGAACTTCTGACTCCTGAACAATACAACGCACCTCACCCAAATCCGTGTAATTCTTATGGCGACACATACGGTGCTCATCGGGAATTCTTGGAATTTACCGTGGACCAGCATGCACAATTAAAAGAATGGTGCGAGGAAGCGGGTATCACCTACGCAACCTCCGTATGGGATATGACCTCTGCAAAGGAAATTGCATCCTTGAAGCCAAGTTTTATCAAGATTCCTTCCGCCTGCAACACGCACTATGAAATGCTGCAGTGGCTCTGCGACAATTACCAAGGCGAAATTCAGCTGTCTTTCGGTATGACTACGCACGACGAGGAAGAAGAGATTGTCAGACTGTTTGAAAACAACGGGCGCGCTAAAGATCTTGTTCTTTTCAACTGTACCTCTGGTTACCCCGTGCCATTTTCTGATATCTGCCTATTGGAAATTGAACGTATGCAAAAGAGCTACGGTTCCCGCGTGAAAAAAATCGGTTTTTCCGGTCATCATCTTGGTATAGCTGTCGATGTTGCCGCCTATACCTTAGGTGCAAGTGTCATTGAACGTCACTATACTTTGGACCGTACCTGGAAGGGCACTGATCACGCCGCCTCCTTAGAGCCGGACGGTGTCCGTAAGCTCGTGAGAAATCTGAATGCAGTCTATGATTCCCTGACCTACAAGTCTGAGGAAATTCTACCTATTGAGCAAGTACAGAGAGACAAATTAAAATATCGAAAACACTAAACAGGAGCGTCCACATGAATATACTATTTTATCAATATGGCAGCATTTGCGAACCGGATATCATTGAAGGATTTGAGGAATTGGGATTTCACGTGGACTCTATCTCTGATGAGATTTTGAACAAATCCCTGACCGGCAAGGAACAAATCCGGCTTATGCATCAGGCTCTTTCTAAAAAAGACTATCAATTTGTCTTTACCGTGAATTTTTTTCCTGCCATATCCGAATGTTGTAATATCTACCACATTCCCTATTTATGTCTGATTGTTGACAGTCCTGTGCTGGAACTCTACTCTGATGCAATCAAAAATCCCTGCAACCGTATCTTTTTATTTGACCGCGCACTTTATGAAGAATTTTTACCGGACAATCCGGATTGTATTTTCTATATGCCGTTGGCAACAAACGTCAAACGCTGGAATACGGTTTTAGCTAAGGCTTCCTCCTTACAAAGGTCCTCTTTTACCTCAGATATTTCGTTTATTGGTTCTCTTTACTCTGAGAAATGTCCTTACTATGAATTGAATTTCCCTTCAGACTATAGCAGGGGCTACATCGAAGGGTTGTTGCAGGCGCAGAAAAAAGTGTATGGATATTTTTTTCTGGAAGAAACATTAGATTCGTCGCTGGTTAACGATATCATCACATACACGCCAACATTTTATCAATTCCCGGAATGCTCACGCAAAGATTATCGTGCTGCCTTGACACAATTTTATCTCGGTCCCAAAATCACAGAGATGGAACGCATCGAAATGCTTACTGCACTCGGCTCTCGTTTCTCTGTGGACTTGTACTCCGGCAGCAACGCTGCCAACCTTCCGGTACGCTTCCGCGGACGCGTTAAAACTCATACCGAGATGCCCCTCGTTTTTCATGAGAGCTGCATCAATCTGAATATGACTGCAAAATCCATCCGTACCGGTGTCCCATTGCGAGTCTGGGATGTACTAGGGTGTCAGGGATTCTTAATTTCCAACTATCAAGCAGAAATTCCGGAATATTTTGTTCCCGGCGAAGATATTGTTCTGTATTCTTCCAAGGAAGAACTTTTAGATTTGACGGATTATTATCTTTCTCATCCTAAAGAACGAAGGGAAATCGCGCATAATGCCTATGAGAAAGTCAAAGTCCATCACACCTATCCCATTCGTCTCACTGAAATGCTAGAAGCAGCATTCCGACTTTAGTCAAAAATGTATCTAGGAGGACATATATCATGCAAACACCACAGGAAGAAATGCAACAACTTATCGACGGCTGTCTCGCAAATTACGACTTTAAAACTGCCCGTGAATGTCTGAATATTTATAGGAACTCTTTCGGCTGTGATTCCTTTTATGAATCCTGTACCATCTCACTTCTCAGCTGTGATGGTCCGAAAGTAACACTTATTGGTCTGGATATTATTGATTCCACTTTAGAAAATTATCTTGCTGCAGAAACTTACCGGAATCTTGAATTCGTTCATTTTACCGGCAACGATTATATCAATGATCTCGTTTCTTTTCTTCCGTCTTGTGACAGCAAATATTTCTGCTTTCTGGAAGAGAACCAGCGCTATGCATCCTCCCGCATTGCTTCTATGATTTATCACATGCAAGAGATGTCGGAACTTGATGCTGTTGTCTGCACCCGTAATCATATTGACAGTAGCGGAACGACGATTGCACATCCGGATTACGCTTATGAGGAAACTCTTGGCAACAAAGTCCTTCAAGGAAAACTGCTTCTGGAATATTCCATTAATACAAATGTAAATCTTTATGGAACTCCATCCACACTGATGGTATCTACCGCCTATGCCAAGACACTTTCACTATCTGATACACAGGTAACACCAGACCTTTGCTCCATGGCGCTTTTATACCAACTGTTACTTCCGGCACGCATTGGTTATCTATATACCCCTTATGTCTCGACTATCCTGGAAGAATACCGTGATACCTCCGCAACTCAGGAACATTACAAGTCCTATATTCGCTTTCTTTCCAATGCCGGACAACTTTCGTGTAGCATACCGGAATTTTCAAAAGTTTCACCGTCTTCTAGACAAAAAGAGCCGCTAGCACGCGATATTACATTTATTACCAATCAAGCGGATGGCGGTTATTACAATATCCTGCCGGTTATCGAAGAAGCCAGACGACGGGGTTTTCAAGTTCATCTTACAAACAACCGATATGCAAAAGCTGATATCTGTGTTTATTCCCAGCATATCTGTCATCCTGAGAACGCCAAGTTCTCCATAATCCTGCTTCATGACATGACACAGGGAAGCCTTTCATGGCCAAATTTCTGGGAGGTAGAGCGTTGGAACAATTTTGACCTTGGCATTCTCCCCGGCAAAACATGGGCAGAGCGTTGGAAGCAGTGCAGCTGTTTTTATTACACGCATCCACGCCAAGGAGTTTTCACCCTCGGTTATCCAAAGAGCGATCAGATACATAGCGATGAACTACAAGCGCGTGCTGAAAAACTTCGTCAAAAACTTAATCTGAAATATGACTACACCATTCTCTATGCCCCCTCCTGGGAAAACGATGGCAAGGAGGATGATTTCATACAGGCATTAGCCTCCCTTAAAGTCAATCTGATTATCAAACAGGGAAATTGGAAACTCCATCCTGAAATTCAGGAAAATATTGATAAAATGCGCAAATTGCATGAGTATAAATATGACAATGTCTATTACATTGCACCCGAAGAAAGTATTATGACAGCTATAGCGCTCTGTGATTTACTTGTGTCTGACGAGTCAAATGTTATGACAGATGCAATTTTGCTCAATAAACCAAGTATT
The DNA here is from genome assembly GCA_022771695.1 of Roseburia sp. Classification (GTDB taxonomy): domain Bacteria; phylum Bacillota; class Clostridia; order Lachnospirales; family Lachnospiraceae; genus Roseburia. The sequence goes on from JALEKJ010000041.1 coordinate 41,549, forward strand.
GCAATAACTGACTGGCTGATTCCGGATGAAACTCCAAGTCGTCCCACCTGTATTCCGATTGACTATGTCATTAAATGCCGTAAGTCCGAATTGCGACAAACCGCAGAAGCTGTCATGACACATACCCTTCCTTATGAAGACTATATCCAGAAAGGCTGGGACACCTTTAGTAACGTGGGTAATTGCTGTCGCGAAATTATAGATGCCATTGAGTACTTTACGCAGAAAGTACCGGATAATTATTCCCCTGACTTCCTTACCAAACAAGTGACTTCCTCCCGATACACACTCTGCACTATGTGGAATTAAAAAGAGTGTTCCGGATTTAACCGGAACACTCTTTTTCTAATGCAGGCTTTAGAATTGTCCTTACTTTCTCTATCGCAACTTCTATTCCTTTTTCGTATCCGCCAAGCAGTTTGACCCCTCGCTCTGCAATCTCTTTTACTGTTAATTCCTGTGCTACATAGATATCTTCTGCAACTGCATACTCCGTCTGTTTTGCATATAACTTAATAAAGTTCATGAATGGTTCCTGTTCATCTATCTCATTGACATGACCAATCTGCCGAATCACTTCCTGATACTCTCTCGTATTCTGTCCGTTACTCTCCTCCAATCGAATCAATGTCTGATATGCCTCTTCCCCTTCCACAATTTGGTTCTTCAACTTTATAAAGCAACTATCCAACGCATAAAATTCCCTGCTCAAAGTAATTCTTTCATTCTCTGTCAATAGCTTTGGCGCATTTTTGATAATCGCCGGGAAATCCAAATCTCTGTTACACAGCTGTTCCACTGCTTCCTGCAATGTCAACTCTATTGCCCCATGTATTCTGGCACCACCTTCCGTGGCATTATACACAGTTATCTTTCCTTCATTACGCTTAATTGCCAATTCAAACCATTTTCGATAGGAATCCATCTGCATATCGGTACGAAGCATGCTTCCATCCATTCCTTCTACTTCCACAAGCAAATTTTCATCACGTCTATTTGCTTCACTCTCAGCAAAGCCGCTTACATGCATTTTGCCGCCTGTATACGCCAAATCCTGCCCTATCAGTATAATCTGCCGAAAACCCAAATACTCTGCCAGAGAAAAGGCATCTGTCGCCACAGATCCCCCTGTTTTTAGTTCCCCTAATTTCTCTCCAGTCTGCTCCTTTAGCATTTCCTGAAATCCTTCAAATCCCAACGGAGACTGAAAAAAGAGGCGACTCCGATTCCTTCCGGCAATCACCGGAATCGAATTTGCAGATAACACAAGTGGATAACGGTTGATTGTCTCATCTTCAAACACCGCAGGATTCTTTCTTGGGTCTACGCTGATTCCGATATGAAAATCAATTCCTTCACGTATCAATGCTTTTAATGCTGAATCCACGCCGATAATAAATGCTTTATTTCCTACCGCTCTTAGTTGTCTGATATTCTTATCAAGTGAAGGTCCTGCTGAGACGATAATTGCAGGTATTCCGGATATATCACATTTTTCTATTGCACTTTTCAAGTTATTGAGAGAGCTTCCCTGTAAAATATGAGGCAGGCTATAGAGCATATTATCTGCCAATTGTTCGCCAAATGCCACCTCTGTATTCATATTAAATACATGCTTTTTTACACAATAAAGCATTTTTTCAATATAATCCTGCCCTTGCGTCAAATACAAAACATCATAATTAGGCAGGATACATTCTGTCACCAGATTTCGATTCTCATAACGAATCAATTCATCCAGCTTTCCATGAAGATGCTCCTCATTAATCCCCTCTACAATCAGATGCACCCATTCTTTTTCTATGATATCCTCTAACGGGAAATGTTTCATTGCCATAACAAAATTCTCGTGATCCGGCTCATAGATTATAAGGTTCTGCGTTCCGTTACAATTCTCACACAGCCGTCTTACTACTCTGCCATCTGATATACCAAACACACAAATAATTGCATAATCATTGAACCTATCACGTTTCATTGCATATTTTTCTGCCGCTTGCTCCGGCTCATAGATACTATTTAAACGCCAGTTATATCCATCTCTCTGCTGGCATATTATTTCCTGATGGTTCACGGTCTCTGTCACAAAGCAATGTTCAAAGTTACATTCCTTTATTGACTGATACCTCAAAACAAACTTTTCTCCCAAACGCTTTAGCGCCTGCTCGTTCCGTTCCAATATATTCAATGCCTAACCCCCTGTTTTCACTCCTCTAACAGCCTTAATTCTTCTGAAATATCATAACACAGCAAATCTGCTAATGCCAGACCATCTCTAAGCTGATAGGCCATTACAAGCTCCTGTAAATCATCCCTCACCTTCTGTTGCATTTTCATCCCGGCTCCATCCGGCAATTCCGTAAGCTTCTCCGTCAGATTCTGCAACTGTCTATTTAGTTCCGGCAGTATGCTTGCCAGAGTTTCATATGCTGCCTTCTCACTATTCTGATAAAATAAATCGGCACATTCTTTCAAACTCTGTGTCAGTCTCTGTTCTTCCATATCTGCTTCTCCTGTTTGATAAAAAAGTGTGCTCTGCGCATCCCCGCAGAGCGTTTTGCTTCATAGGAATTTCCTATGAAGCAAAAAATAAAACCGGCAGCGAACTGCCGGTTTTATTATGTTCGTACGACTGTCTCTTACAATTACTGTAACAGAGAAAGTACACCCTGAGTAGACTGGTTAGCCTGAGCAAGCATAGACTGTCCTGCCTGAGCAAGGATGTTGTTCTTGCTGTACTCAACCATCTCTTCTGCCATATCTGTATCACGGATACGAGACTCAGCAGACTGAGTATTCTCAGAAATGTTGTCCAAGTTAGCAATGGTATGCTCCAGACGGTTCTGGATAGCACCAAGCTTAGATCTCATCTCAGATACCATGCTGATAGCTTTCTGAACAGAGCACATTGCTGAACCTGCACTGGAGAAAGAAGAAACCTTCAAAGAGTCTACTCCTAAGCTTGAAGCAGACATAGAGTCGATTGTGATTGTAATGGTCTGTCCGCAAAGAGAACCAACCTGAAGGTTCTTCTTTGTGAAGCTTCCATCGATCAAGTTCATGGTGTTGAACTGAGTTGTAGAAGAGATTCTTGTAATCTCAGACTGTAACTGATCAATCTCCTTCTGAACTGCTGTTCTATCAGCTGTGGTATTGGTATCGTTTGCTGCCTGTGTAGCAAGCTCGTTCATACGCTGTAAGATAGAGTGAGTCTCGTTTAATGCACCCTCAGCAACCTGAATAAGAGATACACCATCCTGTGCGTTGTTAGATGCCTTGTTAAGACCACGAATCTGGCTTCTCATCTTCTCGGAAATTGTTAAGCCTGCAGCGTCATCGCCTGCACGGTTGATTTTGTATCCAGAAGATAACTTCTCAGAAGACTTTGCCTGTGCGTCTGTTGTGATACCTAACATTCTGTTAGCGTTCATTGCTGTAAGATTGTGCTGTACTACCATAATTATTTTCCTCCTTGAATATACTGCAGCATCCATGCTGCAAAACTTTGTTGGTGTGTGGTTTCCATCTGCTCTGGCCGTACGCTCCATTGAGACTTCAACCGCAAGTAACAATTGTTATCTTGTTTACTTGTTATATATATCGGACGAAAGTCACGATACTTTATAGAAAAAAGAAAAAAATTTTTCTTTTTACTATCTGTAGGATTACTTTTTCTTATCCGTAAACTGCGGCTCCATGTAGCTTCCTTTCATCATGCTCTTATAATACTGGTTGACTACCTTCTGACTTTTTCGAACTTCTTTGACCTGTTTTCGAACTGTCGCAAATTTCTGTTGCATTAAGTCTTTATTTCTGGCTTCCTGCGTCTGAATGTCTGCACTCTTCTCCGTCAGTCTGCGAATATAGTCCTGCATCTGATGAATCTCTTCACGATATGTCTCTTTGTTTCCCTCTAACTCGTTCCGAACACGCTCAAACAATTCTTGAAATCCATTGTCTAACGTCTCTAATGATTCAATCAACTCTGCCTTTTTCGCAAATGTCTTGTCAAAATCATCCGGATCCAATGCAGGATTTTCGAGTTCTTCCCTTTGCTGCTGGTTTATTTGTATAATCTGATCCAGAATCTGTTCCTTTTTCTTCAGACTCTGTATCATAATCGGAAGATACTTGCTATTCTCCATATACACTCCTATTTTTATACTTTATTGTACCTTCGACAGGCGCATAACTTCCTTCCATGTATCTCTCATGGTTCTAAGATGCTTTAATACCTCTTCCATGATTTCTTTATCTTTTTTCATATTTGCTTCCTGCAAACGCATCAAGAGATAAGAATAAACTTCATCAAAATCTTTTGCCACCGGATAATTGTGGTTTAATGTTCCCTGAAATTCCTGAATAATATGTTCAACCTTCATAATATTTTTATGAGCTTTCACAATATTATTCTCCTCAATCGCTGTAATTGCAATGTTGCAGAATTTAATTGCTCCCTCATAAAGCATGAGTGTAAGCTCTGCCGGTGATGCGGTCATTATTTTATTATTGGCATATGCTGCATATCCCTGATTTGCTAACATGTATAAACCTCCCTGTTATGCAGGGCTTGCCGGATACAGCAAGCCCGCTTTTTTATGTCTGGCCATTATGTCGTATTCTTTTATCAGCCACCAAGCATGCTGCTTAAGGATGATGTCTGGCTGTTCAGCTTCGCTAACGCAGTCTCCATCGCAGAGAACTTTTGATAATAATAGTCTTCCTGTGCTTCCAGTTTTTCTTCCCACTTCTTAATCAAATCCGTATAGTCACTATACTCGGAAGCCATCTCCTTGTCATTATATACCTTATAGACACTGCTTAAGGAAGTAGACTTCATCTTCGTGTCAATTGCATCGTAGAGATTTGATGCCAACCCTTGCATGAATTCCATCACAGTATCCGGATCTGATGCAATAGCTGCCATCAGCTTATCTTCTTTGCCCGAAGTAGCTTCATCATCTTCGTCACCGTTGATATGATATGCGTTGTGCTGATTCTCCGGTGCATTCAGATATCCCAATGTGTTGATACCAAAGCTGGAGAGATAGTAGGTCTTACCATTAATCTCAACTCCCTTGCTCATGGAAGATGTCATCGCATTCATAATGCTCTCAAGGCTGTCATCACGGCGAAGCAGAGATGCCTTAATTTTCTCTTCCCACTTTTCAATTTCGGTATCAGACATCTGATCCTTCTCATCATCTGTAAGCG
>JALEKJ010000043.1 GCA_022771695.1 Roseburia sp.
AGCTGATCATTGCGAAGAATTCACTGGTTTCCCTGAGTGCGAATAACGGAGCCGGCATGCAGAATCAGTCTTATCAGGAGCAGATAGAGTATCTGGAGCGTATTACCACCGGATTACATGAATCTGTTATGAAAGTGCGAATGGTTCCTATCGAGAGCGTTGTAAATAAATTCCCTCGAATGATTCGTGACCTTTCCAGAAAACTGGACAAGAAGATGGAACTGTATATGTCCGGTGAGGATACAGAACTTGATCGTACCGTGGTGGATCAGATTGGTGACCCACTCCAGCATCTGCTACGTAATTCTGCGGATCATGGACTTGAGGATAATGCAACACGTCTTGCAAAGGGAAAACCGGAAGTTGGAAGTATCTTCTTAAAAGCATTCCAGGAAGGCAATAACGTTATTATTCAGGTTGGAGATGACGGCAATGGTATCGACGTGGATGCTGTTCGTCAGAAAGCCATCGAACGAGGCGTTATTACAGAGGAGCAGGCAGAGACAATGAGCCAGAAAGAGATTGTCAATCTGTTATTCCTGCCGAGCTTTTCTATGGCAAAGAAGATTACCGATATTTCCGGACGAGGCGTAGGTCTGGATGTTGTAAAATCAAATATCGAAGCTTTGGGCGGTGACGTGGAGGTTAAGACTGAACTTGGCGAGGGGACAACCTTTACTGTACGCTTGCCACTTACGCTTGCAATCGTTCAGGCATTGATGGTTGTGATTGGCGATGAAAAATATGCGATTGCAATCGGTTCCATTTCCAATATTGAAGATATTCCGGTGGAAGACATCAAGTATGTAGAAGCAAAAGAGGTAATTCATCTTCGTGGTAAAGTAATCCCGATTATCCGTCTGAATCAGGTGCTCGATATTGAGCCGAGAGAGGAAGAGCCGGAGAGTCTGACTGTTGTTATCGTACAAAAGGGAGACAGTCTGGCAGGACTTGTTGTTGATAGCCTGATGGGACAGCAGGAGATTGTTATTAAATCACTTGGTAAATACATGAATAACAACAAGATTATCAGCGGTGCAACCATTCTTGGAGATGGTGAAGTGGCATTGATTCTTGATGTAAATGTATTGATGTAATGGGGGTGGACAGCATGACCAATAATAGTCTGGAAGTAATCGAAAACGAAGTAAAACAGTATATCGTTGTTATGATTGGAAACGAGCAGTACGGAATCGATATCTCTTACATTGATAACATCGTTCGTATGCAGAAAATCACCCGTGTTCCCAAGGTACAGTCCTATTTTAAGGGAATTATCAGTTTGCGCGGTGAGATTGTACCGATTATGAGTATCCGTAAGAAGATGGATTTGGAAGACGACGTATACACCAACGCAAGCAGAATCATTATCTTGAAATTAGAGGAAAAAGGTTTAATAGGAATCATCGTAGACGAGGTAAAAGAAGTCGTAAACTTAAGCGAAGATGAGATTGAGAAAGCCTCTAACAAAGGAAAATTTATCAATGGAATCGGAAAACATGGAAATGAATTGATTTCATTGCTCGAAATCAACGCAATCGTTGAGGAAACTGTATAAGAGGAAAATGTTAGTGGGATCATTACATGGTCTCACTAACTTTCTATCTATGTGAGAGGAGCGTATTAGAAATTCTATGGGTAAGATGACCTTGGAAGACGTAAATAATATGTATTTAGACGTCTTGAAAGAGATTGGTAACATTGGAGCAGGCAATGCGACTTCTGCGATTGCAAATATGCTCGGAATGAAGATTGACATGAATGTGCCTAATATCCGGTTGATGGAAGTCTCTAAGTTGGGTATGGCAGTCGGTGCGGAGGACGAGACGATTGTTGGTATCTTTTTGGAGGTTGAGAACGATATTGATGGAAGTATGATGTTCCTGCTCGATATTCCGTCTGCACGCTATTTGGTAAATAAATTGATGATGCAGGATGTATCTGCGGATGAGCCTTTTGGTGAGATGGAACTATCTGCATTAAAAGAAATAGGAAATATTATAGCAGGTTCTTATTTGTCTGCACTTTCGTCATTGACGAATCTTGTTATTGTCCCTTCTGTACCTTATATTGCCGTAGATATGGCAGCGTCTATTTTAAGCGTGCCTGCAATTGAATTTGGACAGTATGGGGATAATGCATTATTAATTCAGACAGAAATTTGCGCAGATGTGGCAATCAATGGATATTTTATCTTGATGCCGGAACAGGACTCCTATGAAAAGATATTAACGTCACTTGGAATCTCAGTATAAGGAGAAATGCTTATGAGCGAAGTCATAAAAGTGGGCATGGCGGATCTTAATGTGTGTAAAGCCCCAGATGTAATTACGACTTTAGGACTGGGTTCCTGCATTGGATTGATTCTATATGATCCGGTAACCAAAGTGGGTGGTATGGTTCATTATATGCTTCCGGATAGTACGAAAGTGAGAAATAACAGTAATATTGCCAAATTTGGAGATACAGGAATTAGAGAACTGTTAAATCGTGTCGTTGCAGCCGGCGCAAATCGAAACAGACTGATTGCGAAGATTGCAGGCGGGGCGAAGATGTTTGAGGTGAGTGGTCTGTCCGAGGTCGGAAATATTGGGGCTAGAAATGCAGAGGCAGCTAAAACTATATTAAAAGAACTTGGAATTCGCCTTGTGGCGGAGGACACCGGACTTAATTATGGTAGAACTGTGGAACTGCATTGTGAAACAGGAGAATTCTATATTAAGTCTGTAGGAAAGCCATTAAAGATTATTTAATGTGGAAGGGCATGGGCGAGTTATGAAGACAAAAACAATACCTGCGATTATCATGCTGTTAGCAGGTTTTATCGCCTGTTTAGCAGGTATCAATGCGCACATGGAAGTGGCAGAATTTATGAAGATGCTTTTCATCGTCCTGATTATCTTTTACATATTAGGATGCATTGTGAAAGCAATTATTGACAAGAATTTTGCAGAGATGCAGGAAGAAGAAACCACGGATGGTGAGGAAAACGAGGGGGAAGAGACCGCTCGTACCGATGAGGAAGAGACGGCGGAAGCCGAGGACGAGGAATAATAGCATTAGATTATTTTTCGGGCCCGAATGGGCTAATAGTAACTAGAAACGTGGGGGCTTCATATGAAAACGGTTGAGAGAGAAAAACTTTGGGAGGAATATCAGAAGAAACCCACCCCGGAGTTGAGGGAAAAACTGATTACAGAGTATGCTCCGCTGGTCAAGGTTGTTGCGGGGCGACTCAGTATGTACTTAGGGTACAACGTAGAGTATGAAGATTTGGTCAGCTATGGTATTTTTGGGTTGATTGATGCGATTGATAAGTTTGATCTTGGGAAAGATGTAAAATTTGAAACATATGCCAGCTTGCGAATTCGGGGTTCGATTTTGGATCAGATTCGAAAGATGGACTGGATTCCAAGAACGGTCAGACAAAAGCAAAAAAAGATTGAAGAAGCAATCAAAAATGTAGAGACAAGAACAGGACGGAATGCTTCCGATGATGAGATTGCGGCAGAACTTGGAATTGCCGGAACGGAATTGACGGAATGGCAGTCTCAGTTAAAGGTCACGAACGTCGTATCGTTGAACGAGTTCGTTGAGCAGGGTGGAGAGCCGGTCATGGATGCCAGAAATAATTCCCATTTCGTGCAGCCGGAGGAATCGGTGCAGGAAGAGGAGTTAAAAAAGGTTTTAGCAGAAACGCTGGAGCTTCTTACAGAGAAAGAACGCAAAGTTATTCTGCTGTACTACTATGAAGAGTTAACATTAAAAGAAATCAGCAATATTCTGGAAGTATCGGAGTCACGCGTATCCCAGTTACATACGAAGGCACTTCTTAAGATGCGGAAAAAGATGGGGAATTATATGGGGATTCTGATAGATGGTTGAAAATACAGAACGATTCTGTGTAATGTGGAAAGGAGTGCTTGCCAATGACGATCCGACCGGTTGTTTTAAACGGCATGATTCAGCGAACGCAGGATATTGGAAATATGAAGCAACAGGAAGACAATAAGCCTGTTGTGCAACAGCAGAATATTAGTATTCAGCATGAAAAACGTGAGGAGCAGCTTGCACATCAGGTGCAGCATACCGATAAAAAAGAAAATCAGGGCTATCGTTATGATGCAAAGGAAAAGGGCAACAATCAGTACGAAGGTGATGATGGCAAAAAGAGAAAGCACCAAAAAGAATCTGAAAAAGAGCAGAATAAGGACGGAAAGGTCATATTAAAAGGTCAGGGTAGCAGCTTTGACATTAAGATATGAGGGACAAACGATGACTGGAGTGGAATGGATATTGCTTCTGATTGGTAGTGTGTTTATGATTGGAAGCTTTTTTATTACGGAGAAATTGTCTCCTTCTGAATTGAATAAAATCGCAGAACTGAGTGAAGAGGAATTGAAAAAGATTATCGAGCGTGGTCTTGATAATGCAAAGAACCGCATTGAGGACTCGATTGATGAACAGTTGGATGCTTCAATGGATAAGGTGGATCGTGCACTTGAAAAAGAGACGAATGATAAGATTATGGCAATCAGTGATTACTCGGACACGGTACTTGAGAGCATGAATAAGACTCACAATGAGATTATGTTTCTTTACAGTATGCTAAATGATAAGCATACGGAGCTCACCGGTATGGTCTCTGAACTGCAGCGTTTGGCGGCTGATATAAGAAATTTAGAGGAGCAGCATTCGACTCAAGCGGTGGGAGAGGCACCGGTGACACCAACGCCACAGGCGGTATCAGTAATGCCTGACGCAGAAGTATTTACAGACACTGTTTCTGTGGAAAAACCGCAGATGAGTGAGGATGAAGAAGACCAAACGTTAAGAACATCTGAGCGGGATAACGTTAATCGGGAAATCTTAGCGATGCACAGAGAAGGGATGTCTGACATTGATATTGCAAGAAATCTTGGCATGGGTGTCGGTGAGGTAAGATTAATCATCGGACTTTATAGAGGAGAGTAATCGTCGTGAAGCTTAAATATTATTTGCGTGGGATGGGAATAGGCATTATTGTCACGACAATCATACTGGCAATCAGTTTTTCCCAGAGAAAAGTAGAAATATCAGATGAGCAGGTTATGGTAAGAGCTGCAGCACTTGGCATGGTGATGCCGGATGAGCAGGAAACGGATTCTACATCGACGGAGACGGAAACAGAGCAAGAGACAGAGCAAGAGATAGTGCAGACTCCGGAAAATATACAGACAGAAGAACCGGTAGCAGAAAACGGTACCTATCGGTTAGTGATTAACAAAGGCGATGTGTGTCGTGTTGTCTGTGAGAAATTAGAGGAAAATGGTGTAATTGATGATGCGGAGGCACTCAGGACACATTTGTTTGAATTGGGTTATGCGAACAACATCAGCACCGGGGCATATGATGTGCCCTATGGACTCACGATGGAGGAAGTGGCCCAGATTATTGTGACGGGTCCTATTGATTAGAAAACCATCAGAAATACCCAAGAATAGGCAAAAAATGCTTGCCTATTCTTTTTTTGTGTGATATAATCTACGAGGTTCTAGGTCAAAAGCGTGATAACACCGCTTTTGATATAACAAAAATACACATATGCCGACCACCGGGCTGGTGCCGATTTCGGTTGCCTTGCGGGATGAAGCATATGGAAGGAAAACCATGGAGGTAAGAAAATGAGTGTTATTTCAATGAAACAGTTACTTGAAGCAGGTGTTCATTTTGGACATCAGACCAGAAGATGGAACCCTAAGATGGCTCCATACATCTACACAGAGAGAAATGGTATCTATATCATCGACTTACAGAAGTCTGTAGGTAAAGTAGATGAGGCTTATAAAGCAATCTCTGACATTGCTGCTGAGGGTGGCACAATTCTTTTCGTAGGTACAAAGAAGCAGGCTCAGGACGCTATCAAGACAGAGGCAGAGCGTTGCGGTATGTACTATGTAAATGAGAGATGGTTAGGTGGTATGCTTACCAACTTCAAGACAATTCAGAGCCGTATTGCCAGATTAAAAGAGATTGAGACAATGGCTACTGACGGTACTTTCGAAGTATTACCTAAGAAGGAAGTTATCGCTCTTAAGAAAGAGTGGGAGAAATTAGAGAAGAACCTTGGTGGTATCAAGGATATGAAGAGAATTCCGGATGCAATTTTCGTTGTAGATCCTAAGAAGGAGAGAATCTGTATCCAGGAAGCTCATACATTAGGAATCAAGTTAATCGGTATCGCTGATACAAACTGTGATCCGGAAGAGTTAGATTATGTTATTCCGGGTAACGATGACGCTATCAGAGCGGTTAAGTTGATCGTTTCTAAGATGGCTGATGCTGTTATCGAGGCTAATCAGGGAGCAGAGATGACTGCAGAGGAAGTAGAATCTGCAGAGGCTGACGTAGAGGAAGCAGTAGAGGAAGCATAAGAACTTTAAATGAGAGAGGGACGCATAATTACGTCCCTTTCCGTTTCATTATTTTATATTATGGAGGATAAGCAAGATGGCTATTACAGCAGCTATGGTAAAAGAACTGCGTGAGATGACCGGCGCAGGTATGATGGATTGTAAGAAAGCATTAAATGAGACAAATGGTAATATGGATGAGGCTGTTGAGTTCTTAAGAAAGAACGGACAGGCAAAGGCAGAGAAGAAGGCAAGCAGAATTGCTGCAGAGGGTCTTTGTACTGTTGTAACCAAGGATGAGAAGACAGCAGCTGTTGTTGAGGTTAACTCTGAGACAGACTTCGTTGCTAAGAATGAGACTTTCCAGGAGTTTGTTAAGGCTGTTGCTAATCAGGCAGTAAATTCTGATGCTGCTGATATGGATGCATTTATGGCAGAGGCTTGGAATCAGGATTCCAGCAAGACTGTAAATGATGCATTGGTAGAGAAGGTTGCAGTTATCGGTGAGAACCTTAAGATTCGTAGATTTGAAAAGGTTGTTGCAGAGAACGGATGTGTTGCTACTTATGTACACGGTGGCGGAAGAATCGGTGTTATCGTTGATGCCGAGACATCTGTTGTAAACGACGCTGTTAAGGAAGCATTGGTAAACATTGCTATGCAGATTGCAGCATTAAATCCAAAGTATGTTTCCAGAGATGAAGTAAGCGCTGAGTACATTGCACATGAGAAAGAGATTCTTTTAGCTCAGATTATGAACGACCCGAAGGAGTCCCAGAAGCCGGAGAAGGTTATCAACGGAATGATCGAGGGACGTATCAGCAAAGAGCTTAAGGAAGTATGCCTTGTAGATCAGGTATATGTTAAGGCTGAGGATGGAAAACAGACTGTTGGCAAGTACCTTGAGGAGGTATCTAAGGCAGCTGGATGCACTGTAAGCGTTAAGAGATTTGTTCGTTTCGAGACAGGTGAAGGTCTTGAGAAGAAGCAGGAAGACTTCGCTGCAGAGGTTGCTGCTCAGATGAACGCATAAGCGAATCTTTTTGTTAGAAACAGTTTGAGTATGAATAGGCTCTGAAAGCTTTAGAAACACTGTGTTTTTCAGTGAAAGTAAGGCTTTTGGAGCCTTTTTTGACAGAAATATTCTTTGATGTTTCAATATTGTAATGTTATACTACTAATTGATATGGAAAAAGGAGGAGTTTAGACTATGCATATGGCAGATGCTTTGGTTTCTGCAGCCGTCGGAGCGACGATGTACGTAGCCTCAACAGCGGCAACAATTTATTCCGTAAAGAAGGTAAGACTGGAAAATAATCCGAAAAAGATTCCGGTTATGGGAGTGATGGGAGCATTTGTTTTTGCAACACAGATGATTAATTTTACGATTCCGGGAACCGGTGCGAGTGGACATTTGTGTGGAGGTATGCTACTTACCGCACTTTTGGGACCATATGCGGCATTTCTTACGATGATAGCGATACTGCTGATTCAATGTCTGATGTTTGCGGACGGAGGATTGTTGGCACTTGGTTGTAATGTGTGGAATATGGCATTCTATGGATGCTTTATCGGATATTTTCTGGTTTGGAAGCCAATGATGAAACAGGGAATGTCCAAGAGAAAAATTGCGGCAGGGTCTATCCTTGGGTGTGTACTCACGTTACAGCTTGGCGCTTTTTCGGTATCAATCGAGACCCTTTTGTCGGGAATTACTTCCCTGCCATTTGGTGTATTTGTCGGGACGATGCAGCCGATACATCTTGCAATCGGATTTGTGGAAGGCTTGATTACGACTGCGGTACTTATCTTTGTGTATGAAAGCAGACCTGAGCTGCTTGCTTGTAATGAAAAGACTGAAGCAAAGAATCGGTTCAGTTTAAAGAAAACGTTGGCAATTCTAGGAGTATTTGTTGTGCTGATTGGCGGCGCATTTTCTCTTGGCGCATCTTCCTATCCGGACGGTCTTGAGTGGTCCATCGAACGTCTGACGGGTTCTGCTGATGTAGAAGCCGAGGGCAGTGTGCATGAGACAGCAGCGAAGGTTCAGGAAAAGACGGCAGTACTTCCGGATTATGCCTTCAAGGATTCTGAGTCTGCAATTGGAACTTCGTTTTCCGGTATTGTGGGTTCGGGAATTGTGGTTATCGTATGTATCGGTGCATGCTATTTATTTAACTTTTTCCGCAAGCAGTCAAGGAAAAAGGCATAGAAAGGATTTGAACATATGAGTAAAGTCGGCAGTGCTGTAAAAGAGATATACCATATGGATGAGATTGCTGCGAGAGATACGTGGTTAAATCGCCTGCATCCGCTTGCAAAATTGCTCGTGACAATTTTCTATATTGCAGTAACGGTTTCTTTTTCCAGATATCAGATGGCAGAAATCCTTTTGATGGCAGTGTATCCGGCAGTGCTATTTATTGTAGGAGAGGTATCCTTTTCTGACGGCATCCGAAGAATGAAGGCAGTACTTCCTTTTGTGTGCTTTGTAGGAATTTTTAATCCTTTCTTTGACAGGCAACCGGTGGTAGCTATCAAGGGATTTGTAATCACGACTGGCATGATATCAATGATTACTTTGATTGTTAAGGGCATTTTATGCGTGTTTGCATCGTATCTTTTGATTGCATCTACCGACATAGAGAGTATCTGCTATGCACTTCGGATGCTTCATATTCCGGCAGTTATAGTAACGCAGATTTTGCTTACTTACCGATACATTTCATTGCTTCTTGCGGAAGCAGGAAGAAGCATGGATGCCTATTCTCTCCGGGCGCCGGGAGAGAAGGGCGTACATTTTAAGGCGTGGGGCTCTCTCGTGGGAGGACTCCTTCTTCGTTGCATGGACCGCGCAACGACATTGTATGAGAGCATGACATTGAGAGGCTATGATGGTGAATTTTATTACGGCAGGAAAAGAACGTTGCGCGGGAAGGATGTCTCATATCTGCTCGTATGGATTGGAATCTTTGCCATGATAAAGCTATCAGCGCATGTGCTGTAAAATTATTGCATCAATAAGGAGAATCGGCTATGAGCCATATACACATTGACTTGGAGAATGTCTCATTTGGGTATGAAAAGAACAGTCAGATTTTAAATAATATTACATTTACAGCCCATGAGAATGATTCCATCGGGATTATCGGAGCCAACGGAGCGGGAAAGTCTACGCTACTAAAACTTCTGGTAGGATTGAATTTGCCGGATGCCGGAAGTGTTCGAGTGGAGGAGATTCCGGTTGAGAAGGAGACGCTTCCAAAAATCCGCGAGAGAATTGGTTATGTATTTCAAGATTCCGACAGTCAGCTATTTATGCCGACCGTTTATGAGGATGTCGCATTTGCTCCGAGGAATTACGGCTTGCCGGAAGAGGAAGTGGAGCGAAGGGTGAGCCATGCTCTTTCGGCGGTATATATTACTCATTTGAAGGATAAGCCTATCTATAAGATATCGGGTGGAGAAAAAAAGCTGGTTTCTATTGCAACAATTCTTTCCATGACGCCGGACATCATTCTTATGGATGAGCCTTCAATTGCGTTGGACCCGAAAAACAGAAGAAATCTGATAAACATATTAAATCAGTTCGACCATTTGAAAATCATAGCATCTCATGATTTGGATTTGGTCTTAGATACGTGCAACCGTACGATTCTGCTTGCAGACGGGCAGATTGTGGCAGATGATGAGACGGAGAAAATTTTAAGTGACAGAGAGCTCCTTGAAAAGAACGGGCTGGAGCTCCCGCTTTGTCTGCAGAGAAGAAACCGTAGTTCTTAAAAAGAAGGACTACGGTTTTTTGCTTTTAATAAAAAAATTAATGATAAACGATAAAAAGTTATTGACAGTCATATTTCCTTGCTATATAATGCAATTAACGATAAACATTAAATATTTAATGAAAAGCAAATTAATGTCTGAAATGAAAAGTGAGGGAAAGTTATGAAAGAAAATGCGATTTCAAAAATTAACAAAATGGGAGAAATAGGAGGGTATCTTACACTGATTGCCAAGATATTCGTCATTATGGGACTGGTGTTATGTGCTGTGACAACGATTGCATTTGCGGTGATACCGGAAGAATTCATGACAGTGACAGTATCCGGCAATGCCATGGTAGATATTGATATGGGAGCGATTGGCATTCCGATGGATGAGATAGAGACAGAGACGGAAGTTCTTACGGTTGAGGATAGTTCCTTTGACTTGAATGGCGCAGAGTATTATGTAAAAAGTATGAAGATTGTAGAGAATGTTTTGCAGATTGAGACTGCTGCCGAAGACTTTAGGCTGAGTCTGCACGGCATGGTATGGGTGATGTTTATGGCTTTCATAAAGCTTGGAATGACATTGGTTACGCTGTTTTTTGTGAGTGCGCTCTGCAAAGCGTTCCGTTATTGTGAATCACCTTTCTCGGAAACAGTGACAAAAAAGATGCAGAATCTTGCGATTTCCTTGATCCCATGGGCGTTTTTGACGGCTGTCAGCGACATGGCAATCCAGAGCTGTTTTACCGGCAATCTGGAGTGGCATCTTGGAATTGACTTGAATATGGTGCTGAGTATTCTCTTGATTTTTGGTCTGGTATATATTTTTAAATATGGTGCAGTCCTTCAAAGAGAATCGGATGAGACCTTGTAATTAAAAAAGTGTGAGAGGCTGAAGAAATATGGGAAAAATCATATTACGTCTGGACCGCGTGATGGCGGACCGCAAAATGAGTTTAAATGAACTGTCGGAGCGGGTCGGAGTTTCCAATGTGAATCTTTCGAAAATGAAGACCGGGAAAATCAGTGCGATACGGTTTTCTACCTTGGAAGCAATCTGTGAGGTGTTGGAGTGTCAGCCGGGCGATATCTTAGAATATGACCCGGATGGTGAGTAGATAAGAAACCTTAGCAGAACCTTAACTTTACCGGATATGTATTTACATGCTACAATAAATGCAAATTTGCATTTATTGTAGCATTTTTTGTAATAGAAAAATAAAGTTCAAGGAGGAGATTTCATGGTAAGACTAAAGAAAAAGATGAGAGGATTAAATCCGATGAACTTTGTGGTGCTTTTTTTTGCGGGTATTATCAATGCGATTGGAGTCACGGTATTTTTAGCTCCGGTCCATCTGTATGACAGTGGTTTTTCCGGAACATCCATGCTTTTATGGCAGCTCACACCGGACTGTCTGTCCTTGTCTTTTTTCCTGATTGTGCTGAATGTACCATTCTTTTTATACGGATATAAAAAGCAGGGATTGTTGTTTACGGTTTACTCGATTTTTGCAGTCACTATCTATTCATTTGCATCCTACCTGATTACTTATGTACTGCCGATTGATGTCAGTATTGCATCCCCGATTGCAGGCACAGACCTGCTGCTGTGCGCGGTATTCGGCGGAATTATTTCAGGTGTAGGCAGCGGACTTACGATTCGTTTTGGCGGGGCAATCGATGGTGTAGAAGTGATGGCAGTAATCTTTGCAAAGCGCTTAGGACTTACCGTTGGAAACTTTGTTATGATTTATAACGTAATCCTTTATATAGTAGTCGGAGCGGTGATGAACAGCTTTATCCTGCCGTTATACTCCATTCTTACATACTGCGCGGCGGTTAAGGCGGTGGATTTTATCGTAGAAGGTTTTGACAAAGCAAAATCGGCGATGATTATTACGACTCATGAAGAAGAAATCAGCGAGGCACTTTCAGAGGCATTCGGTCATGGAATTACGCATATTGATGCGAAGGGATACTATGCCGGTAAAGAGCAGACAATTATTTATTTCGTAGTGAACCGATTTCAGATTGCCAAAATGAAGGATATTATTTCAGAAATTGATGAGCACGCATTCGTTACGATATCGGAAGTTTCCGACGTGATGGGAAGCAGCATAAAAAGCAGATAAGCATCCGGAAAGGAAGGAGACATATGAGTACAAACAGAATGCAGATATATAAAAGTGTATTTCTCGCGGCTTTTATTGTCTTTTTTCTGGGAAGCTTTTTCTCTGGGGTGCATTCTTGCCGTTATGAACAGGAAAGAAAAAAAGCACTTTATGATGAAACGCATCAGGAACAGCTTTCATCTGTGGATACTTTCCTTAGAATAGAAATGGTAAGCCGCACGAGTAGAAGTGTGAATCGTTTCAATTTCAATTTCAATTCTTTGCCGGCTGTCTTGTTCAAGATAGCTGAAATCCCAAGTAGTAGTAATAATATTAGTGTTGTAATCATGGCAAAACTTGGAGTGCTTCAGGCGCTGGGGAGAATACTGCGCTTTGTGCATGATTCGGACGGAAAAAAGGGAGGTGGATACTTCAGAGTAGCATATAATGAAGCAAGTAGGAGAAAGAAGTAAATATGGAAATAAAAGATTTTTTTGCATTGCTTGGTGGACTAGCGCTGTTTTTGTATGGAATGCAGCAAATGAGCAATGGGCTTAATGCTGCTGCCGGAGAGAAGATGAAACAGATACTGGAGCGATTGACGGCAAACCGTTTTTTGGGTGTTCTGGTAGGGGCAGGTGTCACGGCAATTATCCAATCCTCTTCGGCAACAACGGTTATGGTGGTTGGTTTTGTAAATGCAGGGATGATGAGCCTGCGTCAGGCGGTATGGGTTATCATGGGGGCAAACATCGGCACAACAATGACCGGACAGCTGATTGCTATGGATGTCGGTGCTTTTGCGCCACTGCTGGCGTTTGTCGGTGTTGTCTGTGTTGTGTTCCTGTCGCATGAAAAATGCAAACATATCGGAGAAATCATAGCGGGACTAGGCATCTTATTCCTGGGTATGGAGATGATGGGAGAGGC
Source organism: Roseburia sp. (assembly GCA_022771695.1). Classification (GTDB taxonomy): domain Bacteria; phylum Bacillota; class Clostridia; order Lachnospirales; family Lachnospiraceae; genus Roseburia. Next base: position 13,204 of record JALEKJ010000043.1, read on the forward strand.
TATGATGCCGTTGCGCGATTCGGAACAATTCGTGTCATTGATGACAAAGTTTGAACATCCGCTGTTTGGAATATTGGCAGGAGCTGCTTTTACTGCAGCGATTCAGTCCTCGTCTGCATCGGTAGGAATCTTGCAGGCACTTGCAGGGGGCGGTGCGATTAACTTTTCCGGAGCAGTATACGTATTGTTCGGACAGAATATCGGTACGTGTATTACGGCGCTTCTGGCATCCATTGGAACCAGCCGTAACGCGAAGCGGACGACAATGATACACTTATCCTTTAACATTATAGGAACAATCGTATTTACCATCCTGTGTATGGCAACACCACTTACGTCATGGGTGGAGCAACTCACTCCAGGAAAACCGGCATCGCAGATTGCCAACATGCATACACTTTTTAATGTGGCTACGACGCTACTGTTATTACCGGCTGGAAACTTATTGGCACGGATGGCAGAAAAAATCTTGCCGGATGAGCAGACAAAGCCGATGCATCGTGTGATGACGTGGAAAAAAATGGAGGATGTGTAGAAACGATGAAATTTGTAAAAGATATACTAAGAGGTATTGCAATCGGAATTGCTAATATTATTCCAGGGGTAAGCGGCGGAACAATGATGGTGTCTATGGGTATCTATGATGAGGTTATCTGTGCGGTGACAGGCGTATTTAAGCATTTTAAAGAGAGTGTTCGAACATTGCTTCCATATGCAATCGGAATGGGAATTGGGATTGTAGGATTATCGTTTGTCATTGGATATCTATTTGCTGAGTATCCGTTGCAGACGGCAATGTTGTTTATCGGTCTGATTTTTGGCGGCTTGCCGCTAATCTTTCCGAAAGTGGCGGGAAAGAAACCGCGTATTGCGGAGATAGTTGTGTTTGTGGCGTTTTTCGGATTGATTATCTGGATGCAGTTCTGGGGGGAAGGAAACTCACAGGTTCTTGCGGTGGAGCCGAAGACGATGGTGACACTTTTCTTTGTCGGAGCGCTTGCGGCTGCCACTATGGTCATTCCGGGAGTAAGTGGTTCGATGATGCTGATGTCGCTCGGGTATTATACACCGATTATTGACCACATTAATGCTTTTGTAATTGCGCTTGTGACATTGGACTTCGGAACAGTATGGTATTGTATGGGCATTTTAATGCCATTTGGCATTGGCGTTCTGTTGGGAATTTTCCTAATTGCCAAATTGGTGGAACATTTGTTAAAGCAGCACGAGCGGATGACTTATTTTGCAATTCTTGGTTTGGTCACGGCTTCACCGATTGCCGTGCTTGCCGGAATGAATCTCGGAACCGTCAGCATTGCAGCGATTATTGCAGGAGTAGCGATGTTTGGAGTGGGAATGACGATAGCATGGATACTCGGAAAATAATGCAGCGGAATAAAAAAATAGAAAAGTCAGAAAATAGTTGGAAAAGCACAGAAAAATCGAACGATTTTTTTGCGCTTTTTTCTTTGAAAAATATAAAAATGTGATACAATAGATTAGTATTAAGATTACCTTGGGGGTTCTACATGCAGGATAAAGATTCAGAAGCTCTCCGCAATCAGCGCAGGCGGAGAAAGAGAATAGGAAGAATAAAGAGTGCTATTGTCATTATTATTGCAGGATGGATTATGCTGTCGATGATTTTGATTGTCACCCTGTTTGTGAGAACCGTATCGTTGGAGAAGAAGCTGGATCGTCTGATACAGTCCAATCTATTGTTGAGCAGTCAAGAGAATGTAGTAAGCGGACTGAATGAGGGAGAGCAGGTGTTATCGGCGGAGAATACGGAAGCGATTTTAGAAGCTTCAAGTGCGCCCCAAGCTGTTGTCGTGGAAGATACGGAGAATCTTGCAGAAGCAGGAGATGTACATAAAGTCTACCTCACGTTTGATGATGGACCGTCAGATAACACGGAAGCGATTTTAGATATTCTTGCTGAGTATGATGTGAAGGCAACATTCTTTGTCGTTGGGAAAGAGGATGAAGTGTCGCAGGAGTTGTATCGCAGAATCGTAGAGGAAGGACATACCCTCGGTATGCATTCCTACTCAAACAGATATAGTGTGATATATCAGTCGGCAGAAGCATTTGAGACGGATTATCAGAAGCTTAAGGATTACCTTTTTGATGTTACAGGAACGGAGTGTAAGTTCTATCGCTTCCCGGGCGGAAGCAGTAATCAGATTAGCAATGTTCCGATGAGTGAGTTGATTCAATTCCTGAATGGGCAGGGTACGGTTTATTACGATTGGAATGTTTCTGCGGGGGATGCGGCATCTGCTGCTTACACTGCGGATGAAATAGTTGAAAATGTAACAGAAGATGTAGTAAAATACAAGACGTCAGTGGTATTGCTCCATGACGCTGAAGACAAGTCAACAACGGTAGAGGCGATACGCCCTCTGATTGAGGCATTGCAGGAGATGGATGCTGAGATTTTGCCGATTGATGAAAATACACGGGTTATACAGTCTGTTAAGGCGGATAGTGTGGATGACCGGTAAATAAACGGAGGAAAGAATATGGGATTTTTCAAGGATTTTAAAGATGATTTCTCACAGGCAGTCAACGAGCTTATGCCGGGTGAGGATGAACTTGAAACAGGAAACGCAGAAGATGATTTGGTGGTAAATACTTTAGAGGGAGAAGTAGATGTAGAATCTGAGTTATCCAAGTTGGATGGACTTTTAGAGCAGGTAACCAGACAGGAAGCTCCAAAGCAGGTAGCGCAGGCAGCACCTGTTGCCACTAAAACAGAAACTAATGAAGTAGAAGCAGTAATGCCGGAAAGCACACAGAATATAATGAACACAGTTCAGGAGGAGAGAAAAATGGCTGATAATACAGTAGCACAGCAGGCACCAGTAGCAAACCAGACAGTAGTACCACAGGAAAGAGTCGTATCGGATGAGGTTTCTATCATCACAGAAGGAACCATTATCAATGGTGATATCATATCAAATGGTTCTTTGGATGTACGTGGACAGGTAGACGGTAATGTGAGCTGTAACGGAAAGCTTACGGTAACCGGTGTCGTAAACGGTAACAGCAATACATCCGAGTTCTTTGCTGATGCAGCACAGGTAGAAGGTGAAGTAGTAAGCACAGGTACCGTTAAGATTGGACTTGGTTCTGTTATCATCGGTAATGTAACATCTACTTCTGCAGTGATTGCAGGCGCAATCAAGGGAGATATCGATGTACAGGGTCCTGTTGTTGTAGATACATCTGCTGTTGTTATGGGAAATATCAAATCGCGTTCTGTACAGATTAACAATGGTGCAGTTATCGAAGGTTTCTGCTCTCAGTGCTATGCAGATGTTGATGTTCAGAGCCTGTTCGATTCTAAGAAAGGAAACTAATCGGATATGAAGCGAGTCTTGTTAAAATTAAGTGGGGAAGCACTTGCAGGAGAAAAACACACTGGATTTGATGAGCCGACAGTGACGGAGGTTGCTAGACAGGTAAAACAGATTGTTGACAGTGGCGTGCAGGTTGGTATCGTTATCGGGGGTGGCAATTTCTGGAGAGGAAGAACTAGCGAGACGATTGACCGTACAAAGGCAGACCAGATTGGCATGCTTGCAACAATTATGAATTGTATTTATGTGTCGGAGATATTCCGTTCCACGGGAATGTGTACCCAGATTTTAACGCCTTTTGAATGCGGAAGCATGACAAAACTTTTTTCAAAGGATCGTGCAAACAAATACTTTGAAAAAGGTATGGTTGTATTTTTCGCGGGTGGTACCGGACATCCATATTTTTCCACAGATACCGGTATCGTGCTTCGTGCGATTGAGATGGAAGCAGACGGCATTTATCTTGCAAAAGCGATTGATGGTGTATATGACAGTGATCCAAAGACAAATCCTGCGGCAGTGAAGTATGATGAGGTATCGATTCAAGAAGTGATTGATAAGAAGCTTGCAGTAGTCGATTTAACTGCATCCATCATGTGTATGGAAAATAAGATGCCGATGTATGTATTTGGTTTGAATGAAGAAAATAGTATCGTAAAGGCCATGACAGGAGAATTCAGCGGCACAAAGGTTACTGTTTCTTAAATAGAATGAAAGGCATGGTGTATATATGGACGAGAGATTAGTTCAGTTTGATGAAAAAATGCAGAAAACAATGAATAACCTTGGCGAGGAGTTCGGAAGCATCCGTGCAGGACGTGCGAACCCACATGTACTTGATAAGTTGAGAGTTGACTATTATGGAACACCAACCGCAATCCAGCAGGTGGCGAATGTCAGCGTTCCGGAGCCGAGAATGATTCAGATTCAACCATGGGAGGCATCTATGGTAAAGGAAATCGAGAAGGCAATCTTAACCTCCGATTTGGGAATCAATCCAACCAACGATGGTAAGGTTGTTCGTTTGCTTTTCCCGGAGCTTACAGAGGAAAGACGTAAAGATCTTGCAAAGGATGTTAAGAAAAAGGGCGAAAATGCGAAAGTGGCAATCCGCAATATTCGTCGTGACGCGAATGATTCCTTTAAAAAGCTTGCCAAAAATTCTGATATCTCTGAGGATGAGATTAAGGAGCTGGAGGACAAGGCGCAGAAGATGACAGATAAGTATATTGCTGAAGTCGATAAAGCAGTAGAGAATAAGACGAAGGAGATTCTTACTGTATAGTATAGGCGAACAGACAAGAGGGGACATGGCAGTGTGCGTGTCCCTTTTGTAGTAGGAGAAGCCAGTTTGCGGAAAGTGTGCATTGCACATTTTGATTTTAACAGAAAGTGGGTAACTTATTTATGAAAATTCCACAGCATATAGCAATTATCTTAGATGGAAACGGACGTTGGGCAAAATCCAAGGGAATGCCCAGAAATTATGGCCATACCATGGGTGCAAAAAATGTGGAAGTTGTATGTCAGGCGGCACATGAATTGGGCGTGAAATATGTGACGATGTATGCTTTTTCCACGGAAAACTGGAATCGCCCCGAGGGTGAAGTGGAAGCACTTATGAAGTTGCTTGAGAGTTATCTGAAGAATTGTATCCGCACTGCGGACAAGAATAATATGCGTGTGAGGGTTATCGGTGATACATCCAAATTGAGTGAGAAGTTTCAGCAGCAGATTATAGAACTGGAAAAGGCTTCTGCGAAGAATGACGGATTAAATCTCCAGATTGCAATTAATTATGGCAGCCGGGATGAGATGATTCGCGGCATGCGCCGGATGTGCGAGGATGTGCAGGAAGGAAAGCGAAAGCAGGAGGAAATTACGGAGCAGGTGTTTGAAGAATATCTTGACACTGCAGGAATTCCGGATCCGGATCTTTTGATTCGCACCAGTGGAGAACAGCGGCTTTCCAATTATCTGCTCTGGCAGTTGGCGTATAGTGAGTTTTATTTTACCGATGTACCGTGGCCGGATTTCCACAAGGAAGAATTAATACGTGCGATTGAAGCGTATAATATGAGAGACCGAAGATTTGGAGGTTTGACAAATGTTTAAGACGAGGCTGCTAAGCGGAATTGTACTTGTGATTGCCGCGTTAGCATTGATTATAACCGGCGGAGATGTACTGTTGGTATCTACATTAGTGATTTCCTATATTGGGATGTTTGAACTGTATCGGGTATTTAAAATCGAAAAAGAGGCGCCGGGTGTCATCGGGTATTTGGCGGCAACCGTGTATTATGCAAATTTGCGATTCGGATTTATGACAGATATGATGATGTTTAGCTTATTTTTATTGATACTTCTGATGTTTGCCTATGTGTTCACATATCCAAAATATAAAACGGAGCAGCTTTTGGCAGCATTTTTTGGTGTGTTTTATGTTGCAGTGATGTTGTCCTATGTTTATCAGACACGTATGCTGAGTGCAGGAGCATATATTGTATGGCTTATTTTCTTATGTTCGTGGGGATGCGATACCTGCGCATACTGCGTCGGTGTTTTGATTGGAAAGCATAAGATGGCACCACAGCTTAGTCCTAAGAAGTCCATTGAGGGTGCAGTGGGCGGCGTACTTGGTACAGCACTTCTTACTGCCTTATATGCTACGATTTTTCGAAATGCGGTGGGAATGGAAAGCTCCCACATTTTGATTCTGGTGGCAATCAGTGCAATCGGTGCACTGGTGTCCATGGTAGGAGATTTGACGGCTTCTGCTATTAAGCGCAATTATGACATCAAAGATTACGGCAAATTGATTCCGGGACATGGCGGTATTTTGGACCGGTTTGACAGTGTAATCTTTACTGCACCGATGATTTATTTCCTTGCAGCGAATTTCATTGTGCTGTAAGACGCGAATGATGCTGTGGAGAAAAATCGCAGCCGGAGGGGAATATATGAAAAAAATTGCGATATTAGGTTCGACCGGTTCAATTGGCACACAGACTTTGGAGGTTGTGCGCGAACAGGGAGACATCCAAGTAACTGCTATGGCAGCCGGGAGTAATATTGATTTATTGGAAAAACAGATGCGGGAGTTTTTGCCGTCACTTGTGTGTGTATGGGATGAGGTAAAAGCAAGGGAACTTCGGACGCGCACAGCGGATTTAAAGGTGCGCATCGTATCGGGAATGGACGGACTGATTGAAGTGGCAGTGCAGCCGGAATGCGAAATTCTGGTGACTGCGATTGTCGGCATGCTGGGAATTCGTCCGACGATTGCGGCAATAAAGTCAGGTAAGAAAATTGCGCTTGCCAATAAAGAGACTCTTGTGACGGCGGGGCATATTATCATGCCGCTTGCGAAAGAATGTAATGTGCCAATTCTTCCGGTAGACAGTGAACACAGTGCGATTTTTCAGTCGCTACAGGGTGAAACACAGAATGAGATTTCTAGGATACTCCTGACCGCTTCCGGTGGTCCTTTTCGTGGGAAGTGTCGCAGTGAATTGGAAAATATTCAGGTTGAGGATGCCTTAAGGCATCCGAATTGGGCGATGGGAAGAAAGATAACCATTGACTCATCTACGTTGGTAAATAAAGGTTTAGAGGTCATGGAAGCCAAGTGGCTTTTTGGCGTGGATTTAGAACAGATTCAGGTGGTGGTGCATCCGCAGAGCGTGATTCATTCTGCGGTAGAATATGCAGATGGTGCAGTGATTGCACAGCTTGGAACACCGGATATGAGATTGCCGATTCAGTATGCGCTCTATTATCCGGAGAGAAGAAATCTTTCCGGCGAGCGTCTGGATTTATTCTCTTTGGCACAGCTCACATTTGAAAAGCCGGACACAGAGACTTTTAATGGGCTGGCATTAGCGTATGAGGCAATGCGCCGTGGCGGTAATATTCCTACGGTTTACAATGCAGCGAATGAAAAGGCGGTAGCGCTTTTCCTCGAACGCAAGATTCGTTATCTGGAAATTACAGAGATGATTGCGTCTTGTATGGAACAGGCGACATTTGTTGCATCGCCTAATTTGGATGAGATATTGGAAACAGAAGCATCTGTTTACGACTATATTAAAAGCAGATGGCAGTAAGAAAGGTTTTTGAATGAAAATAGTAGTAGCAATCCTTATTTTTAGTATCATCATTATTTTTCATGAGTTGGGACATTTCCTTCTTGCAAAGGCAAATGGGATTCGTGTCAACGAGTTTTCTCTTGGTCTTGGACCGACATTGATTGGTTTCACCAGAGGTGAGACAAAGTATTCCTTGAAACTTCTCCCTTTTGGAGGAGCATGTATGATGGAAGGTGAGGATGAGGAGAGCGGTGATGAGCGCGCTTTTGGCAAAAAAAATGTCTGGGCGCGAATCAGCGTTGTGGCGGCAGGTCCTTTTTTTAATTTTATTTTGGCGTTTGTGGGTGCATTTGTTTTATTATGCAATGTCGGCTATGATTTGCCGGTGCTTACAGGCGTAATGGAAGGATATCCTGCAGAGGCGGCAGGCATGCAGGCGGGTGATATCATCGTAAAAATGGGAAACAGCAGAGTGCATTTTTTCCGTGATATCAGCTCCTATACGCAGTTCCATCCGGGCGAGACGGTAACAGTGACTTATGAGCGTGATGGCAAGCGCTATGAGACGCAGATTACACCGCAGTACAATGAGGAATACGGATATTACATGTATGGATTTCAGACGAGTGGAGAGCGTGTCAAGGGAAATGTCTTAGAGACACTAAAGTACAGTGTTTACGAAGTACAATATTGGATTAGTACGACCATAAACAGTTTAAAGATGTTAGTTGCTGGTCAGGTCAGCATGAATGATATGAGCGGTCCGGTCGGTATTGTGAGTATGATTGGCGATGGCTATGAGCAGAGCGTGGCTTACGGATATTATACAGCTTTCCTGCAGATGCTCTATATTACGATTTTCTTATCTGCAAACCTTGGCGTCATGAACCTGCTTCCTTTACCGGCTTTGGACGGCGGACGTCTGCTGTTTATGATTATTGAAGTAATCCGCGGTAAGCGTGTAGACCCGGATAAGGAAGGTATGGTACATTTTGTCGGCATGATGCTGTTGTTTGCGTTCATGATATTTGTGGTATTCAATGATGTGAGAAAACTGGTTGGTTAGTTGGGAGGTACGGGTATGACAAAAACGGTAAAGATTGGCAATCGGGTGATTGGCGGTGGCAATCCGATTTTGATTCAATCCATGACAAATACGAAAACGGAGGACGTAGCAGCTACGGTGGCACAGATTCGTGCATTGACAGCGGCAGGCTGTGACATTATCCGTTGCGCTGTTCCTACGATGCAGGCGGCAGAGGCACTTTCTGAGATTAAAAAGCAGGTGGAAATTCCGGTGGTAGCAGATATCCATTTTGATTATCGTCTGGCGATTGCTGCAATCGAACATGGAGCGGATAAGATTCGTATTAACCCGGGAAACATCGGAAGCGTAGAGCGCGTGCGCACAGTTGTGGATGCTGCGAAGGAACGCAATATTCCGATTCGCGTCGGTGTAAACAGTGGTTCGTTGGAAAAAGAACTGGTGGAGAAATATCACGGTGTAACGGCTGAGGGAATCGTGGAGAGTGCGCTTGACAAAGCACGTATCATTGAGGATATGGGGTATGACAATCTTGTCATTAGTATCAAATCCTCGGATGTTTTAATGTGTGTCAAGGCACATGAACTGATCGCATCTAAGACGGATCATCCGTTGCATGTTGGTATCACGGAGGCCGGTACAATCATCAGCGGCAATATCAAATCAGCCATCGGGCTTGGATTAATTCTGCATCAGGGGATTGGAGATACGATTCGTGTATCATTGACCGGAGACCCATTAGAGGAAATCAAATCTGCAAAATTAATTCTGCGAACGCTAGGTTTGCGGAAAGGCGGCATTGAAGTGGTATCTTGCCCAACCTGTGGCAGAACCCAGATTGACCTGATTGGTCTTGCAAATCAGGTAGAGAATATGGTGGCGGATATTCCGCTGGATATCAAGGTTGCAGTGATGGGATGTGTGGTGAACGGACCGGGAGAAGCCAAAGAAGCAGATATTGGAATTGCCGGAGGAATCGGTGAAGGCTTGATTATCAAACATGGCGAGGTATACAAGAAAGTACCGGAGGCAGAGCTGTTAGAGGCATTGCGCTATGAACTGCTTCACTGGAACGAGGAGAAAGCATGACAAAATTGTTTTTTGATGTTTTCCCAACGCTTGAAATTGATGGGAATATGAAAAAACTTTTGACAGAGGCGGAAGTGACAAAGGTAGGCATGAACCATGAGAAGACACACTTAAGAGTCTATCTAAGCAGTACGCGTCTGATACATAAGAATGATATCTATCGGTTAGAACAGTCCATCGAGAGCCAGATTTTTAAGGGTAGACAGATGAACGTCAAGGTTATCGAGAAGTATCAGCTCTCAGAACAATATACGCCGGAGAAACTTTTAGAACTGTATAAAGATAGCATTATGGAGGAACTCAAAAACTACAGCCTGATGGAGTATAATCTTTTACGCACGGCAAAGATGGAGTTTTTGAGCGAGACTCATATGCGGCTTACATTGGAGAATACGATTATCGCGCAGACACGCTCACACGAGATTGTAGAGTTTTTAGAAAAGGTTATCTGTGAGCGTTGTGGGCTTAATTTGTCGGTGGAGCTTGCTTACGAGGAGCCGAAGGAGAGCAAGCATAAGAAGAATAGCGACCTTCAGATTCAATATGAGATTCATAATATCATGAAAAAAGTCAATCTTCCGAGTGAAGAGGGGGAAAGTATGCCTTCTGCACCGGAAACTGAAAGTGAAAATCAAGTTTCACAGCTGACCACAACATCTGGTAGTATGGATGGAAGTAATGCCACAAAAGTCGTTAAATCTGCAGAAAATGCTGCAAAATCAGCAAACAGTGCAGGAAAAAATGCAGGCAAATTTGCCGAAAATGGCAAAAAAGAGTTCAAAAAACGCTTTGATGGCGGCTACAAAAAGTCAGATAATCCGGACGTCATTTATGGACGCGATTTTGAGGATGAGACGATTGATATTGAGAAGATTGTAGGCGAGATGGGGGAGGTTACCATCCGCTGTCAGGTTATGACGTTAGAGACGAGAGAAATCCGCAATGAGAAGACGATTGTGATTATGTCTGTGACGGATTTTACAGATTCCATTGTCTTGAAGATATTTACCAGAAACGACCAGTTGCCGGAACTTTTGGATGCAGGACTAAAAAAAGGAGCGTTCCTGAAAATCAAGGGTATCACTACGATTGATAAGTTTGACAGCGAACTGACGATTGGTTCGATTGTGGGAATCAAGAAGATTGCAGATTTTACAACGATGCGTATGGATACGAGTCCCCAAAAGCGTGTGGAGCTCCACTGTCACACTAAAATGAGTGATATGGATGGCGTATCGGAAGTGAAAGACATTGTAAAACGTGCCATGAAATGGGGACATAAAGCGATTGCTATTACGGATCATGGTGATGTACAGGCTTTCCCGGATGCGAATCATGCAATTTCGCCGGAGGATGATTTTAAGGTCATTTATGGCGTGGAAGCTTATCTGGTAGACGACTTAAAGGATATCATTGTAAATTCTAAGAATCAGAGTTTAGATGATACTTATGTCGTATTTGACTTGGAGACAACGGGATTTTCGCCTGACCGAAACAAAATTATTGAGATTGGTGCCGTAAAGGTGGAAAATGGTGTGATTACAGAGCGCTTTTCTACCTTCGTGAACCCGGAAGTGCCGATTCCTTTTAATATTGAGGAACTGACCTCCATCAAGGATGACATGGTGCTTGATGCGCCTAAAATCGAAGAAATATTGCCGGAGTTTATGGAGTTCTGCAAGGGTGCAATCATGGTTGCACACAATGCAGAGTTTGATATGAGTTTTATTACGAAGAATTGTGAGCGTCAGGGACTTCCAACAGAGTTTACGATTATTGATACCGTTGCGCTTGCACGAATCCTGTTGCCGAATCTAAACCGTTTTAAGCTGGATACGGTGGCAAAGGCACTTGGTGTGTCACTGGAAAATCATCACAGAGCGGTGGATGATGCGGCGTGTACGGCGGAGATTTTTGTAAAGTTCATTCAGATGCTAAAGGATCGTGGCATGGAGACGTTAAACGATGTCAACCAGATGGGACAAGCATCACCGGAGGCAATCATGAAGATGCCGACCTACCATGCCATCATTCTGGCAACGAATGATATTGGACGCATTAATCTTTATAAGCTGGTGTCGATGTCACATCTGACCTATTATCATAAGAGACCGCGCGTCCCGAAGAGTGAATTTGTAAAGTACAGGGAGGGATTGCTACTGGGCTCTGCCTGTGAAGCAGGAGAACTGTATCGTGCGATTGTGGGCGGCAGACCGGAGGAGGAAATTATCCGTCTGGTCAAGTTTTATGACTATCTGGAAATTCAGCCGATTGGAAACAATGCATTTATGCTGCGCAGTGACAAGGAATCTGTAAACTCTATCGAGGAGTTGCAGGATATCAATCGAAGAATCGTAAAGCTTGGAGAGACCTTTCATAAATTGGTGGTAGCGACCTGTGATGTGCATTTCTTGGATCCGGAGGACGAAGTATACCGACGTATTATTATGGCGGGAAAAGGCTTTAAGGATGCAGATGATCAGGCACCGCTATACTTAAGGACAACAGAGGAGATGCTGAAAGAGTTTGAGTATCTCGGCAGTGAAAAAGCGGAAGAAGTAGTCATCACCAATCCGAATAAGATTGCGGATATGTGTGAGAAAATAGCACCGGTTCGCCCGGATAAGTGCCCGCCGGTAATTGAGAACTCGGACCAGATGCTTCGTGATATCTGCTATACCAAAGCGCACAGTATGTACGGGGACGAGTTGCCGCCAATCGTAAAAGAGCGGTTGGACAGAGAATTAAATTCTATTATTTCAAACGGTTATGCAGTTATGTACATCATTGCACAAAAGCTTGTGTGGAAGTCAAACGAGGACGGGTATCTGGTTGGTTCCCGTGGTTCGGTCGGTTCCTCCTTTGCAGCGACGATGTCCGGTATCACGGAGGTAAATCCATTACAGGCGCATTACCGTTGTGAATACTGTAAATACAGTGATTTTGATTCGCCGGAGGTCAAAGCTTTTTCAGGGCGAAGCGGTTGCGATATGCCGGACAAGATTTGCCCGGTCTGCGGCAAAAAGCTGGTAAAAGACGGTTTTGACATCCCGTTTGAGACATTCCTTGGATTCAAAGGGAATAAAGAGCCGGATATCGATCTTAACTTTTCCGGAGAGTATCAGAGTAAGGCACATGCTTACTGTGAGGTTATTTTTGGCTACGGTCAGACGTTCCGTGCGGGTACGATTGGTACCTTGGCGGATAAGACGGCATTCGGTTATATCAAGAATTATTACGAAGAGCGTGGCATTCGCAAGCGAAACTGCGAGATTGACCGTATTGTACAGGGATGCGTTGGTGTGCGAAGAACAACCGGACAACATCCTGGCGGTATCGTTGTACTTCCTGTAGGAGAGGAAATTAATACGTTTACACCGGTACAGCACCCGGCAAACGATATGACGACGGCGACTGTCACGACGCATTTTGATTATCACTCGATTGACCATAACCTGTTAAAGCTTGATATCCTAGGACACGATGATCCGACGATGATTCGTATGCTGCAGGATTTGACAGGCATTGATCCGACGACAATCCCACTCGATGATGAGTCGGTTATGTCGCTGTTTAAGAATACAAAGGCACTTGGTGTTGAACCGGAGGACATTCATGGTATTCCGCTGGGATGTCTGGGTATTCCGGAGTTTGGAACAGAGTTCGCCATGCAGATGGTTATCGATGCAAAACCGCAGGAGTTTTCGGATTTGATCCGAATTTCCGGTCTGTCGCATGGTACGGACGTATGGCTGGGCAATGCGCAGACCTTGATTGAAGAGGGAAAGGCAACCATTTCTACGGCAATCTGTACGCGAGATGACATCATGATTTACCTGATTCAGCAGGGGCTCGACAGTGAGGAATCCTTTACGATTATGGAGTCGGTGCGAAAAGGTAAGGGGCTAAAGGACAACTGGATTGAAGATATGACGGCGCATGGCGTGCCGGATTGGTATATCTGGTCTTGTAAAAAAATCAAGTACATGTTCCCGAAAGCACATGCGGCTGCCTATGTTATGATGGCATGGCGTATCGCATATTGTAAAGTCTTTTATCCGCTGGCTTACTATGCGGCATATTTCTCTATTCGTGCGACTGGTTTTAACTATGAGCTGATGTGTCAGGGAAAAGAGAGGTTGGAGTACTTTTATAAAGATTATACGCGGAGAAAGGACTCACTTTCCAAAAAGGAACAGGATACTTACCGTGATATGAAGATTGTACAGGAGATGTATGCGAGAGGGTTTGAATTTACGCCGATTGACATCTACCGTGCAAAGCCGGATCGTTTCCAGATTATTGATGGCAAATTGATGCCGGCGCTTAACACCATAGAAGGTATGGGAGACAATGCGGCAATTGCGGTGGCAGAGGCGGCGAAAGATGGAAAATTCTTGTCAAAGGATGATTTCAGACAGCGCACGAAAGCTACCAAGACAGTGATTGATTTGATGGGAGATTTGGGAATCCTTGGTGATATGCCGGAGTCGAACCAGTTATCATTATTTGATTTTGCATAGCCGTATAAAAACGGGTGCCACTTTAAAAGTGGCACCCGTTTTTTGAAAACATAAATTACATCATTTGTCTTCGTCAATTTTCCCCGGTGCAAAAAGCTCGATTTCTCCATTTCCTTCGTGAGGCATGCGGTAGGTCTGTTCTGTTTCATAATCGCGGAAGTAGACATATTCGGAAGTCGTGTTAATGTTCATGTGATTTCCCTCTACGAGAACTTCGTAACCGCTTCCATCCGTGCGCATGCGGCAGAGTGCAGGATTCTCGGAATCATTGCGCTGAAAATAGATATAATCGCCAAAAACATTGTAGCAATCGACACGGTCTTCACAGAGAAGTACCTTTTCGCCTGTAGCGATATCAGCGCGGGCAATAGCATAGTGGCTGTCACAGTCCATGTAGTAGACAGTTGAACCGGCTACTACGGTAGGCATCCAGCAATTGCCGCCGTAGAGCATTCCCTTGGAATCGTCTTCTGTATTCAGTCTCCAGAGGTAGTGTTCGGCATCTACACCGTTATAATAGATGTATTGTCCATCGGTGGAGCAGGTAAAGAAGGGGCTTGCCAATACCTGATCCTGATCGGAACCATCAATCTTGACCTTGTATAAAGTGCTTCCCTCAGAATCTGAGTAATGCATATAATAGATATAATTGCCTATCAGCGAAGCATATAAGGATGGTGCCGTATCCAGCACCAAAACGGAATTTTTTTTGCCGTTTCTGTTGATGCGGCAAAGGCTGTTGGTGTTGACATTTAAAAATGAAAATTCACCGGATGCTCCCGGATTATTGCGTACATAGTATATGTAGTGTTCGTCCACATTGATAAAAGAGACAACATCGTCGCAAATCTTAGTGAGATTTGTCCCATCTGTGTTCATGCAGTATAACTTATCACCATCGGAAGGGTTTGCAAAATAAATCATATCGCCATACTCACATACTAATCCTTCGTTATACAAGTTGCCAGCGGTATTACCATTGACATAATCATCGTTAAAGCGCGTGCGGTTTATCATATAGACTGTAATACCGCCTGCGATTGCAAGGACCAGAACGAGGATAAGTACAATAAGTGGAAGATGTTTTTTCATAGATGAAAGACCTTCTTTCGTATTTCATTTATATGTACAAAATTCTATATAAAATTATAGCATTTATCCCCAGGATGTTGCAAGGGTCACTTGCCATTAGCACGTTAATGTATTATAGTATGAAACAATGGAATTCCAAATTAATTAATGATATAATAAAGGAAATCTATTACCAGAACGAAAGCATGGATATGAATATGAGGAGCTATTATGAGAGACTTATTGGAATTAAGGGACGAGATTGATGAGATTGATCAGCAGATTGTAGAGTTATATCAGAGAAGAATGGGGATTGCAGAGGAAGTTGCATCCTATAAGATAAAAAACAGCAAAAAGGTTTTTGACAAAGAGCGTGAGAACTCGAAGCTTTCAAAATTGACAGCGCTCGGTGAGACAGAGTTTAATAAGCACGGCATCCGCGAATTGTTTGAACAGATTATGTCAGTGAGCAGAAAGCGTCAATATCAACTGATGACGGAATCCGGAATCTACGAGAAACCGAATTTTACAGAGGTTGAGGCGCTGGATTATAAAAAGGCACGAATCGTATTTCAGGGTGTGGAGGGTGCCTATACCCAGCTTGCATTAAAAGAATATTTCGGCGAAGGAGTAGACAGTTATCATGTCGATACCTGGCGGGATGCAATGGAAGCAATCACGCGCGGAGAGGCGGACTATGCAGTGCTTCCGATTGAGAATTCCTCTGCGGGAATCGTGTCGGAGAACTATGATCTCATGGTGGAGTATGACCACTGTATTGTGGGCGAGCAGATTATACGAATTGATCATGCACTGCTTGGATTACCTGAGGCAGAGCTTTCTGATATTACCGATGTGTACTCGCATCCGCAGGCACTCATGCAGTGCAGCAAATATCTGGAAGCGCGTCGGGATTGGGAGAAACACAGTGTCAAGAATACTGCCATGGCAGCACAGAAGGTAAAAGAGGATGGAAAAGTTCATAAGGCGGCGATCGCGAGCACGTTAAATGCTGAGATTTATGGACTTAAAGTTTTAGATGAAGCGGTTCAGGATAATCAGACCAACGCCACACGTTTTATTATCGTGACGAACCGACACATATTCGTAAAAGACGCAAAGAAAATCAGCATTTGTTTTGAGGTGCCGCATGAGAGTGGTTCATTGTATCACATGTTGTCACATTTTATTTTTAACGGGCTGAACATGAACCATATCGAATCGCGACCGGTACAGGGGAAGAACTGGGAGTATCGTTTTTTTGTTGATTTTGATGGTAACTTGAATGATGCGGCGGTACAGAATGCATTGCGCGGTCTGTCGGAAGAGACGATTCGATTAAAGATTCTTGGTAATTATTAGGAAGGAGCATCAGACATGTCTGGCATAAAGAATTTAATCCTTTACAAAGAATTTGAGAATGGAAAGCTGTTTTATGATTTTGCTTGGATAATCGAGAACTATCAGAATGAATACTATAATAAAGAGGATGTGGAGGCACTTTTTTTTGAGTGTTTAAAGCGCTTGATGGAATTGGCAGAGAGCCATGGTCTGGAGGGAAACTTATGGCATAGCTTTATCGCATTTCTTCTGGTAAATAATGAAAATGCATACAGCAGAGCATGTGAAATCCGTGGTGAGGTGGAAGGCTCTATTAATGAGATTGCCAAACACGATTTCGCAATTTTGCGAGAATACTTTGATTTCGATTTGATGCAGCTTGGAAGACACTTTGCAGTCGATTGTATGGAGGCTGTTACTGATTATAAGGGAACTTCAGGGAGCGGTGCAGTATTTAACCGGCGAATCAGAGACCGGATTCGCGAACTTTGCTGTCATTTGGAACAGGCAAAAAACGTGGATGAATTTGGGATGGCAGTAACAGAGTTCTATCGTGAGTTTGGCGTCGGAAAACTGGGACTTCACAAGGCGTTTCGGATAGAACATAGGGAAAGTGGTGCCGAGATTGTACCGATTACCAATATTGCGCATGTCAAGTTGGACGATTTGGTTGGATATGAGCTTGCAAAACAGAAGCTGATTGATAATACAGAAGCATTTGTGAATGGAAAAGAAGCGAATAACTGCCTGCTTTACGGAGATGCCGGAACCGGAAAATCAACTAGCATCAAGGCAATCGCCAATCAGTATTATGATAGAGGGCTTCGCCTGATAGAGGTGTACAAGCATCAGTTTTGTGACTTGAATGATGTGATTGCACAGATTAAGAATAGAAATTATAAATTTATCATATATATGGATGATTTGTCTTTTGAAGAATTCGAGATTGAATATAAATATTTAAAAGCAGTCATTGAAGGAGGCTTAGAGAAGAAGCCCGATAATGTCCTTATCTATGCAACCTCAAATCGAAGACATTTGATTCGTGAGAAGTTTTCTGATAAGGAAGAAGTGCGCGAGGATATGCATACCTCCGATACCGTGCAGGAGAAATTATCGCTTTATGCACGTTTTGGCGTTACAATTTATTATGGAGCGCCGAACAAAAAAGAATTTCAGAATATTGTAGAAGTACTTGCCCAAAAGTATCAGGTACATATGGACACCGAAGAACTATTATTAGAGGCGAACCGTTGGGAACTTTCTCACGGCGGACTATCCGGAAGAACCGCACAGCAGTTTATCAATTACCTGTTAGGAAAACAATAAGGAAAACAATAAGAAAAGGGGGAGGCTTCCATGGCAGTTCACACATTTGCAGCGATTTATATCGGATCGTATGAGGTTAGCCTTAAGATTTTTGAATTAGCATCCAAGAAAAAGCTTCGCGGCATTGATTATGTACGCAGGAGAATCGAACTGGGAAAAGACGCGTATTCTACAGGAAGTATCGGTTACGAGCTTGTGGAGGCACTCTGCGATACGCTCAGCGAATTCACACGCATCATGAAAGAATACAGGGTTGATGCATATGAGGCGTACGCAGCGGCAGTGTTGCGTGATGTGAGTAACGAATTCTTTATTTTGGATCAGATTAAACTGCGTACAGGGCTCCTTGTTCATGTACTGAGCAACTCTGAGCACAGATTTGTAAGCTATAAGTCTGTAGCAATGCGCGAAGAGTTTGAAGATATGGTGAAGACGAGTGCGGCAGTTGTCGATGTGGGAGGCGCGGGGCTTCAGATTACATTATTCTCCAAAGGAAAAGTTGTGACGACTCAGCACTTGGGACTTGGTACCATGCGTATGCGACAGCAGCTTGCAAGGAAGAGCATCAATCTCTCGCAGTATGAGCTGCAGATTGAGGAGATGGTAGAAAAAGAATTGGAAGTTTTTAAAGCGATGTATTTGGAGGAAGGACATATCGATCACCTGATTGTTATCGGCGACTATATGACAGAACTTGTGCGCAGAGTTGAGAAGAAGCATGATGAGAAGACAGATGATGTGCAGAAGTTCCTGCGATATTTAGATAAGCTCGGGAAGAAGAACTTAGAGCAGATATCGGAGGAGCTTGGTTTGGCGAATGAGAATGATGCATTGATTGTTCCGTATATGATTATTTGCAAGTGCATGGCAAAAGGGTTTGGGGCAAATTCACTGTGGGCACCGGGTGTGATTGTGAGTGATGGTATTGCCTGTGATTACGCAGAACGGAATAAGATATATAAACCGACGCATGACTTTGATGAGGACATTCTATCCGCAGCAAAGAGCCTGTCAGAGCGCTATATGAGCTATTCGCCGCATATTGACGCGCTTACACAGATGTCCACATTAATTTTTGACACCATGAAGAAGGAGCACGGTCTCGGGAAAAGAGAACGTTTGTTGCTGTGCGTGGCAGCAATTTTGCATGACTGCGGAAAGTACATCAGTTTTTTGAACTCGCCGCAATGCGCATATGATATTATCATGGCATCCGAAATTATCGGATTGACGCATATGGAGCGTGAGATTGTAGCGAACACTGTACTTTACAATACGCATCCGTTGGCATCCTATCAGGAGGTTGCAGACAAACTGGATCATGACAGTTACCTTGTAGTGGCAAAGCTGTCCGCAATCCTTCGTGTATCGAATGCGATGGATCGCAGCCATAAACAGAAGTTCAAGAACGTCAAGGCACAGCTTAGGGGCAAAGAACTCGTCATTACGATTGAGACAGCAGAAGATATTGCATTGGAGAAGACGCTTTTTGATGCAAAAACGGCTTATTTTGAGAGTGTTTTCAGCATTAAACCTGTCATTAAAGAAAAGCGTGTATATTACTAAAACAGATATGGAGGCGTCGTATGGAAAAGAAATTTGATTTTCACCAGTCGGAGTATTATGAAAATCGAGAATTAAGTTGGTTAAAATTTAACGGCAGAGTGCTAAACGAAGCGAAAGATAAAAATATTCCACTGTTGGAGCGGCTGAAGTTTGTCAGCATTACTTCCTCAAATCTGGATGAGTTTTTTATGGTACGTGTAGCTTCCTTAAAGGATATGGTGCATGCAGATTACCGTAAAAAAGATATTGCTGGAATGACAGCCACACAACAGCTTGCTGCAATCAATGAGAAAACAAGAGAATTGGTCGACAACCAGTATAACACCTATAATCGGTCGCTTGTTCCTCTTATGAAAGCAAATAATATCCAGATTATTGAAAAATTTGAAAATCTGAATGAACGCCAGCAGAAGTTTGTAGACCGCTATTTTGAGGAGAATGTTTATCCCGTGCTTACACCGATGGCAGTGGATGCGTCGCGCCCATTTCCTTTGATCCGAAATAAGACGTTGAATATCGCAGCATTATTGTCCGGTAAGAATGGAAAGTCCGACAAGGATGCCGTTGAGTTCGCAACCGTTCAAGTGCCTTCGGTGTTACCACGCTTGGTTCAGATTCCTTCCGACGAGACAGAGGGGGCGGAAGACCAGACTTTTATTCTGTTGGAGCAGATTATTGAGAAGAATATTGATAAATTGTTCTTAAATTATACAGTGCTGTGCGCCTATCCATATCGCATCATGCGTAACGCGGATTTAACTATAGACGAGGATGAGGCAGCGGACCTGTTAAAGGAGATTCAAAAACAGTTAAAAATGCGTCAGTGGGGAGAAGTAATCCGGCTGGAAGTAGAGGCTTCAATAGATAAGAAACTTCTGCGCTTCTTAAAAGAGGAACTGAAAGTGGCGGAGGAAGACATCTTTCAGATTAATGGACCGATTGACCTTACATTCTTGATGAAGATGTACGGGCTACCGGGATGTGACTCTCTGCGCTATGCGTCATACACACCGCAGAGGGTTCCAGGTATTGAACCCGGAGAAAATATCTTTGATGCAATTCGGGGCGGAGACATACTATTACATCATCCATACCAGACATTTGATCCGGTTGTGGATTTTATCAGACAGGCAGCGGTTGACCCGAATGTACTTGCCATCAAGCAGACACTATACCGTGTCAGCGGTAATTCACCGATTATCGCTGCGCTTGCAAAAGCTGCGGAAAATGGCAAACAGGTATCTGTATTGGTAGAGCTTAAAGCCCGATTTGATGAAGAGAACAATATTGTATGGGCAAAGAAGCTGGAACAGGCAGGCTGCCATGTGATTTATGGACTGGTAGGTCTTAAGACACACAGTAAGATAGCGCTTGTTGTACGTCGCGAAGAGGATGGTATCCGACGTTATGTACATTTAGGAACCGGTAATTATAATGATTCGACGGCGAAGCTTTACACGGATTGCGGTATTTTTACCTGTCTG
The DNA here is from genome assembly GCA_022771695.1 of Roseburia sp. Lineage (GTDB taxonomy): Bacteria > Bacillota > Clostridia > Lachnospirales > Lachnospiraceae > Roseburia. The sequence continues at coordinate 34,105 of JALEKJ010000043.1, forward strand.
GAATCTATCGGAGAGGATGCAACGGCAGTGTTTAATATGTTGTCGGGATATTCTGAACCGTTATCTTGGAATGAACTGTCACTTGCGCCGATTTGGTTGCGGGCAAAGTTTATGCATCTGATTGAGCGTGAAACCAAGCATGCAAAGGAAGGAAAGGCGGCGCGTATTGTTGCAAAGATGAACTCATTGTGTGATGAGGGGATTATTGCGGCACTGTATGAGGCGTCTGCGGCAGGTGTAGAGATTGACTTGATTGTAAGGGGAATCTGTTGCTTAAAAGTTGGAATCCCCGGTGTAAGTGAGCATATTCGTGTGCGCTCCATCGTCGGAAACTTCTTAGAGCATAGCAGAATCTTCTATTTCCAGAATGACGGGGAAGAAGAGGTCTATATGGGAAGTGCGGATTGGATGCCGCGTAATCTTGACCGTCGTGTAGAGATTTTATTCCCTGTATTAGATGAAGAAATCAAAGAAAAAGTGAAACACATTCTTTTTGTTGAATTGTCAGACAATATGAAGGCGCATGTATTGAAATCTGACGGAACATATGAGAAAATAGATAAGAGAGGAAAGGTACTTGTGAATTCGCAGATACAGTTCTGTAAAGAGGCGACAGAAGCGGCACCAAAGTCTGACCATATTTACAGGGAGCGGATATTTATCCCGGCGGAGCCGGTGGAGTAGTAACGATTGACGGAAGAGGACTGACAGGGGAGGAAGGCGTTATGAACAACAAGATATTATTTGTGGATTTGGATGCAACATTATTATGCGATGACAAGTCGGTATCAAAGAGGAATCGTGAAGCAATCAGGCAGATGCTTGCGGAAGGTCATTATATTGCATTGGCAACCGGAAGACCGGTGGAGAGTGGTAGAATTGTCGCGCGAGAATTGGGATTGACGTTACCCGGGTGCTATATGGTTGCATTTAATGGAGCAGTGTTGTATGATTGCTCCGCAGATCGTGTTTTATTAAAGCGTTCTATTCCGATTGATGTGGTACAGGAATTGTTCGAGCGTGCGAAGAAAGCAGGAATTTACGTACAGACGTATACGAATACGGATATTATCACGATGAAGCATACCAGAGAGTTGGACTATTACAGAGAAAAATCCAAACTATCGTATAAGCTTTCTGATAATGTTCTTGATTTGTTGGAGGAAGAACCGCAAAAGGTGCTTATGATTGCGTTGGAACATGGGGAGCGGTTGATTAAGTTCCGAAAAGAGAACTTAAGATGGGAGCAGGGGAAATGTAACAGTTTTTTTTCTTGCACAGAATATTTGGAGTATTGTCCGCTGGATACTAGCAAGGGCACCGGTGTTGAGTATCTGACGCAGATTCTGAATATGCCGATTGATGCTACGGTTGCAGTCGGAGATGAGCAGAACGATATTGCGATGTTAAAAGCAGCGCATATAGGAGTTGCCATGAAAAATGGCATTCAGGAACTGAAAGACATCGCAGACTATGTCACGGAGAATGATAACAATCATGATGCGATTGCAGAAGTAATTGAAAAATTCATATTATAGGAAGAACCGTACAAGAAAAGCAGCCGGCATTTTCCGACTGCTTTTCTTCTGTTTGCGGAGTTTGCAGGGTTATCGCGCATTCTTTATGGTTTCCAGTACAGAGTATGGAATATACAGATGCCCTTTACCTGTTCCGAGATGAATGGCTGGTTTGTTTGCACCATGAAAATCGGAGCCGCCACTGATAAGAAGACTGTTTTTAGCAGCAAGCTTTTTGACAAGCTGTTCTTCGCCGGTGGTGTAAGTCGAGTAGATTGCTTCGATGCCGTCAAGTCCGACCGCCTTTAAGTCATCTATCAAGCGCTGTAAGGTTATGGCACTCATATGATAGAGCAACGGATGCGCGAGGATTGCGATACCGCCTGCATCGTGAATCAGTTCGACAGCTTCCATCGGTGTGACCTTGAAACGACCGATATAACACTTACAGCCGTCTCCGATATATTTGTCGAAGGCTTCCTGCACACTATGGATTGCACCGTGCTGATACAGATAGCGTGCGATGTTTGCGCGTGTGATAACACTGTCCGGATTCTCTGCAACGAGAGCTTCCATTGTGATGTCAAATCCTTCTTTTTGCAGGGCTTTTATCATCTTTTTGTTGCGTGAGTCGCGACAGTCGCGAAATTCTTTTGTCTTGGCAAGGAGCTTGGGATTTGCAGGGTCAATATAAAGACCGACAACGTGTACCTCTTTACTTTGACTTTTGACAGTGGGAACTTCGTATTGTGTTGAAAGCTCAATGCCCGGAATTAGCTCAATTTGATATTTGGCGGCTATGGGAGCAGCCTTTGCGATACCGGAAACGGTATCGTGATCTGTGAGTGCGAATGCGCTAAGACCGGCTTCCTTTGCGGCGAAAACAATTTCCGAGGGCGTTAATGTGCCGTCGGATTCGGTTGAATGTACATGTAAGTCTACAATACGGCGTTCCATAAAATATCTCTCTTCCTAGTGAAATAGATTTTCCGTGCTCGCTAAGAGCAGGTTTGTTGATAGAAAAAGAATAGAGCAAAAGCAGTGAAATGTCAAAGGAATTAATTTGTTGCTTAAAAGAGGGAAAAGGTCTATAATTATATCAAAATGATTCGTTGATTCAATAAGATGGAGGCTGTTATGCAACTGTTGAGTTTTTCTTTAAACGGAGTAGATTATGGTATCGCATTAAAGGATGTGGAATCCATCGAAAGTCGCATGGACATTGTAAATGTTCCGACGGCTCCGGCGCACATCAAGGGAATTATCCGCCTACACGGAGAAATTGTACCTGTATTTTGCCTGGCAACCAGATTTGGCTTGCAGGATCGTCCGGTAGAGAATATGATTGTGGCAAATGTGAATGGTATGAAGGTTGCGCTTGAGGTTGAAAAGGTAAAAGAAATCGTCGATGTTGATAATTCTCGTGTACTTCCGATGCCGATTCTTATGAACGGTGTGAAGAATTGCTTTAACGATGTGGCATCTTGCCAGAAGGAACTGATTGTTATGTTGGATGTGAACAGTCTTGTATCTTTAGAAGAACAGCAGCAGATTCGTAAGCTGATTGACGATAGCGGTAAGGCAAAAGAGGAACAAAAATAATATACAAAAACTATTGACAACCGCTTTTTGCTGTGTTAAAGTCTAATAGTTGTTAGAAAACAAAGTAGAGTATCCACTCTCACCGGAGCACAAGTACGTGACTCATGGTTTATATTTCAAAGTATTGAGAACAATTATGTTCCTAATTTGAATGTTCAGTGGATAGTCTGCCTATCCACTTTTTTATTTGGAGGTACGGTACCATTAGCGAGTTAATGATTAATGAACAAATCAGAGATAAGGAAGTTCGTCTGATTGGGGAAAATGGAGAACAGCTTGGCATTATGTCAGCAAAAGAAGCATTGAAGCTTGCTGAGGATGCAGAACTTGACTTAGTGAAAATTGCTCCAACCGCAAAGCCACCTGTATGCAAGATTATCGATTACGGTAAGTATCGATATGAGATGGCCAGAAAAGAAAAAGAGGCCAGAAAGAAGCAGAAAGTGGTCGAGCTTAAAGAGATTCGCTTGTCACCAAATATCGATTCAAATGATTTGAATACCAAGATGAACGCTGCAAAGAAATTTCTTGCTAAGGGAGATAAGGTAAAAATCACCTTGCGTTTCCGCGGTAGAGAGATGGCGCATATGAATGCAAGCAAGCACATTTTGGACGATTTTGCCGCAGAACTCGGCGAAATAGCAGTAGTGGAAAAAGCACCAAAGGTTGAAGGCAGAAGCATCAGCATGGTGTTGGCAGAGAAAAAGTAATACAATTTTAAGGAGGAATATATCATGCCAAAAATGAAAACAAGCAGAGCAGCTGCAAAACGTTTCAAAGTAACAGGAACAGGAAAGTTAAAGAGAAATAAAGCTTACAAGAGACATATCTTAACAAAGAAGACGACTAAGAATAAGAGAAATCTTAGAAAGCCGGCTATCGTTGATGCAACAAACGTTAAGAATATGAAGAAGATTTTACCATATTTATAAGAATAAGTAGTTAAGGAGGATTGCAAAATGGCAAGAGTAAAAGGCGGCTTAGGCGCTAAAAAAAGACATAATAGAACATTGAAATTAGCAAAAGGATACAGAGGCGCACGTTCCAAACAGTACCGTGTAGCAAAACAGTCTGTTATGAGAGCCTTAACAAGTTCTTATGCAGGTAGAAAAGAGAGAAAGAGACAGTTCCGTCAGTTATGGATTGCTCGTATCAATGCAGCAGCAAGAATGAATGGAATCTCTTACAGCCAGATGATGCATGGCTTAAAGCTTGCTGGCGTAGACATCAACCGTAAGATGTTAGCAGAGATGGCAGTTAATGATGCAGCCGGATTTGCTTCCTTAGCAGAACTTGCAAAGAGCAAAGTGGCGTAAGTATTTTATGAGAACTTATTTCGTGTCAGGACAACCTGAGATGAGATAAGTTCTTTTTTATATTTTCTTAGAAAGAGATATGAGGTATAATATAGAAAATTTACAAAAGCAGCGGGAGTAGTAGTGATGAAGAACATATGGCACATATTTACTTCAGATTTAAAAGGTTTGATAAGAAATCCATTGGCATTTATTATTGCAATCGGACTTTGCATTATTCCGTCTCTGTACGCATGGTTTAACATTTGTTCGAACTGGGACCCTTACGCAAATACAGGGAACATCAAAATTGCAGTTGCCACAGAGGATAAAGGATATACGTTAACGGACGGAGAAACTGTTAACATGGGAAACGAAGTGGTTGAGGAACTGAAAGAAAACGATGCGATAGGCTGGGTAGTGCTTCCGTCTGTAAAGGAAGCGCTGGATGGTGTGTACAGTGGCGAATATTATGCGGCAGTTATTATCAGCGAAGATTTCAGCTATAGCATGTACAATGTGTTCCGGGAAGACTTTGAGGGGCCTACAATTACATATTATGAAAATGAGAAGCGCAATGCAGTAGCGACTAAGATTACAGACACAGCGGTAGCAACGTTGAAACAGAGCATCAATGAGAAGTTTATCGAAGTGGTTACCAGTACCATATTTACAGAGACGAATCAGCTCTCCGCCGAGATGGAGGATGGAGATGCTTTGGAGAATTTTGAGGAAAAGCTTAAGACACTGAATAGTAATCTTATTTCCTATAGTCAGATGATTGATACATTTATCCAGGCAAACGCTGTGCTGACCGCAGAGGTTTCAGAGGCGAATGAAGGGATTCCCGAGCTGCAGCAAAAAATTACAAATGGGGCAGACAGCTTTGATGATGCGAGGACAAGCCTTGTGGAGACGCAGACCTCTCTCGATTCTTTCAGTCAGAATGTCTCACAGACGATGGATGCAATAAAAAATTCGATAAATGCAGTATCCACGGACATTAGCAATGCAAATCTGGCAGAGGATGCACAGAAGACCGCGGACAGCCTGAATCAGACGATGGCAGATACAAAGATTCTGATACAGCAACTGAACGAGCTAAGTCAAAAGTTAAACGATACCGCGACAGACAGCTCTGCTACGGAGGAAACAAGACAGGAGATACAAAACATTCTAAATACGCTTGGTACCTTACAGAATGGTGCAGCGGATATTCAGCAGACAATCGGAAGTGTGGGAGGGAATGGCTCAGCAGACATTTCCGATAAGATTGTTGCAGATATGGTAAATAATTCCGTGGGAAATATGACTGAGATATTGGGAACATGTAGCCGAACGGTTGAGAATATGAAAAATGTTTATGTGAACAGTCTTGTCCCGCAACTTGATAATATTATAGATGGAATGTCGCAGATGCTTATCGATGTGACGGAAATGCTGAATAATCTAAATACTGCTGTTGGGGATATGGGTGTAATTTTTGATGGAATTGAGCTGACAGTGGATCAGACAACGGACAGTTTGGAGCAGATTCAGTCTGTGATTACCGGTGTCAGCGCAAAACTTACCGAATTGTCAGAGAGACTTGATGCGGCAGAGGACGACGAAAAAGTACAGGCACTGTTTGGATTTTTGCAAGGTGATCCGGAAAGATACGGTGAGTTTTTTGCACAGCCGGTACTTGTAACAACAGAAGAAGTGTATCCGATTGCAAACTATGGTTCTGCGATGACACCGTTCTATTCGGTGCTGGCACTTTGGGTAGGAGGAACGATTTTGGTTGCACTGATTAAGGTACATGCTGAACCGAAAGACCTTACGCAGGTCAGACCATACCAGCTTTATTTTGGACGTTATTTGTTGTTTTTTGTCATGGGACAGTTACAGACAGCAATTATTGTACTGGGAGATATCTATCTGTTGGGCTGCCAGGTGCTATATCCGGTATGGTTTTGGTTTGCGGCAGCACTTACCAGCTTTACATTTACCCTGTTAATCTATTCTTTGGCGCTGGCATTTGGTGATGTTGGCAAGGCAGCGGCAGTCGTCATTATGGTAATTCAGATTGCCGGGTCCGGTGGCACATTCCCGATTGAACTGCTGCCCGAGGTATACCGCAATATTTATATTTTCTTTCCGTTTCCATATGCCATCAATGCGATGCGTGAGACAATCGGAGGTATGTATGAAGGCGATTATATGAAATATCTCGCAGAACTACTGGTATTTGCAGTAGCAGCACTGATGATTGGCTTGGTGATTCGCCTTCCGTTTGTTCGCCTGAATCATTTTGTTGAAAAGCGTATGGAAGATACGAAACTAATGTAGGAAGTGAGCTAGTTATGGAAAAAAAGGAAAAGTACGAGCAGATGTATGAAATGCTCATAGATTATGAACGAAAGATTCATGAAAAGAATCAGAGAAGAATTAAAATCGGATTAAAATGCATACTCATTGTTCCAATGATTTTTTTGATTTTGTTGTTCTGGACCAATAGCAATAAAGTCATTTTTCTAATTCTTTGGATTGTATCATTATTTTGCATTGCTGCGTATCTGCTGTTTGTAGAATATATGGATTTCTATCTTCAGGAAAAACTTAATGAACTGAACGAGAATGAAAATGAGACAGAAGCAGAGGTAGAGAAGTATGAGTAACGTGATAAAAATTTTCTTGACAGATGCCAGGCGGATTAGCCAAAACGTTGTGGCAGTTGTTATCATCATGGGGCTTAGCATTTTACCATCACTATACGCATGGTTTAATATTTTTTCAAATTGGGACCCCTATGGATCGGATGCTACATCAAATTTAAAGGTAGCAGTTGTATCGGAGGATGCCGGCATTTCGATAGCGGGCAATGAGGTGAATATCGGAAGCGGTGTGATAGACGGATTGAAAAGTAATCATACCATTGGCTGGGTGTTTGTTGAGACATCGGGGGAAGCAGTTGACGGAGTGTATGACGGAACGTATTATGCAGCCTTGATTATTCCGGAGAAATTTACAGAAGAGATGATTAGTTTCCTAGGTGGAGAAGTAGAGCATCCGGATATTATTTATTATGAGAATGCGAAGAAGAATGCGATTGCTCCAAAGATTACCCAGAAGGCAAGAACAGCGGTGCAGGAGCAGGTAAACAGCACGTTTGTGAGTACGCTTGCGGAATCACTGATGAAGGTGTCGAATGTGCTTGCGGGGACCGGAGAAGACGGAGTGGATTTGACGGATGGCGTACTGTCAAAATTAAATAGTCTGAGTGGGGAACTTCAGAGTTATATAAATATTTTGAATTCTTTTGTGGGTATTTTGAATTCGGCACAGAGCATTATAGAAACCAGTCAGGTAATGATGCCGAGTCTCAATCAGATGGTATCTACCGGAGAAGCATCCATTAACAGTATGCAGAGTATGTTAATCGGTGCTAGCGGGACTTCGGATACGGTTGCGGATATGGTTTCCTACAGTCTGGAAATGGTAAATGACAGCTTAAGCGGTGTTGCATCGGTTGTAGCAGAGCGCATGGGAAACATCGGAAATTACGGGACAAATGCAACTGATGCCGTTGGAACTGCACAGACTCTGATGCCGTATTTGGAACAGATGTTTGACAATGCAGTTTTGGGCTGGGAAGACAGCGCGGATGAGAGCACAAAGACGCAGATACAGGCAGTGAGAACGCAGCTAGCGCTCATTCGCACAGATGTGGACGTGCTTGCGGCGAATGCATCTGCAACCAGAGAGGAAGTAACGGCGCTTGCAAATAAAATTTCGACGGAAATCACAGCATGTCAGAATGCGATTACAGCATTGAAGGATACATTTACATACTCTGTAAAGCCACAGCTTAATGCAACGATGAACGAGATGCAGAATGCTATGGTTTCGACAGCTTCAATCCTTGATGGTGTAGATGCAGATTTTGGAGGAGTCCAGAATGCATTAGGAAAGTATCAGGCGACGCTGGAGCAGGGGAATACAAATTTGACACAATCGCTTGCAATGGCACAAGAATTGCTTGCCGGATTGAATCGCATTATGACGGATATTGTGGCGTTACAGCAGGATGAACAGTATCAGCAGGTGATAGAGATTATTAAAAGTGATCCCAAGCTGCTTGGTGAATTTGTTGCATCACCGGTAAATCTGGATACGGTTGGTATTTATGAAATAGAAAATTATGGCTCTGCAATGGCACCGTTTTATACGATTCTTGCGCTATGGGTTGGTGCGCTGATTTTGGTGGCAATTATTCATGTGAAAGTAGAACCGATAGAAGGGCTTGAAAATGTAAAGCCATATCAAGAGTTTTTTGGACGCTATATTCTGTTTTTCCTGATAGGTCAGGTGCAGACTTTGATTACTGTATTTGGAGATTTATTTTATATACGAATTCAGTGTCACAATCCGTTCCTATTCTGGTTGGCAGCGGCGGTAAGCAGTCTCGTATTTACCTTGTTTATTTATTCGTTGACTGTGGCATTTGGCAATGTAGGAGAAGCACTTGCCATCATCGTCATGGTAATTCAAGTGGCTGGTGCAGGTGGAACATTCCCGATTGAGACATTGCCGGAGGTATATCAATTCCTATACAAATACCTGCCGTTTCCATATGGTATGAATGCCATGCGTGAAACGATAGGCGGAATCTATCAGATGGATTACTGGAAATGTATCGGTGCACTTGGAATTTATCTGGGCATATCGCTTTTTATTGGATTGTTACTTGCGAAACCATTCCGCAAACTCAATCACATCATAGAGCGGAGTAAGGAAAAATCAGGTGTTATGATTTAAAGAGAAGGGAAATGAGATGTTACTGATTCAAATGGTTATGTTATTGACGGGTGGCTTGATGATAGCGATACCGGGAGCGTGCACGAGAAAAGAAGCGCGCGGTAATGCTGAGGCAGAAAAACGGACCCGTACTATGGGAATATGGCTGTTAATGGCCGCATTAATCTGGGTTGTTACGGCAAAAATATTTTGAATGTCAAAAAAATATTTACATTTATGAGTTCTATGATTACAATAAAATAATACGAGAGAAGAGATGGAGGAGTTTGTTATGTTTTGTAAGAATTGTGGTCAGCAGTATGTAACGGATGAAGCTGTTATTTGCGTAAAATGTGGTGCGCAGAAAGGTGTGGGCGGTAATTATTGCCCGAATTGTGGACAGCCGACACCGCCGGGCAGTCAGGTGTGCCTGCACTGTGGGGTAGCGTTGAATGCTGGAAATTATGGAATGAAAGGCGGCAAATCAAAAGTAGCAGCGGGGCTGCTTGGAATTTTTCTGGGCTGCCTTGGGGTACATAACTTTTATCTCGGATATACCGGAAAAGCCGTTGCACAGCTTTTGATTACCTTATTAACCTGTGGTATTGGCTCTCCGATATCGGCAATATGGGCATTTATTGAGGGAATTATGATTTTGTCCGGCAGCATCAGTACAGATGCCGATGGCAGATTGTTGAGCGATTAATATGTTAGTTGAGGGTGTGCTTTTTGCGGGTGCTGCAGGAAAAGAGCAACAGCACCGCACCGCCGGCTGCCAGTATAAAACCGGTAATCAGTAGCGGTGTGATACCGGCATAGTCGAGCAGAAAACCGCCGAGCAGACTTCCGATAACTCCGCCTAAGGTGTTCGTGGCAGTCATAACAGCCTGTCCTTTGAACTTGTCTGAGGCTTCCATGGTTTCATTCACATAGTAGACGGAAGCCGGAATATAGAGTGCAAAGGCACCCATCTGAAAAACTTGGGCAAGATAGAATTGTGTAACAGTTCCTGCCAACAGATAGGTAATCGCCTTGACTGCAAAAAAGAATCCGGAAAGAATCAATAGCTGGTTACTGCGAAAATATTTCAGAAGCTTTGAAAAAATTAACATGGTAGGGAGTTCGCAGATTGCTGCAATCGAGAGAGCTGTTCCCATGTTTGCGGAGTTGCCACCTAGCGATTGTACGATTTGTATTAGGTAGTTGTTTGTCATATTATGGAATGTAAAGAGCAGTGTGACGCCAAGCAGAGCGACCGTAAAGCGCTTATACCGGGTGAAAAAATGCCATAGAGACTCATTGACGGTAGTGCCCGCAGATATTTCAGATGCGGCATGGCAGGCACTGTTTTCTGCCTTAAGAACAGGCATAGACAGCAGTGCAAAAACAATGAGTGCAAGGAAGAGCAGACCGATAAGAATGATTACGTTTGCACTTTTGCGCTCAATAAGATATCCAAGTGCGGATGAAGTGGCAGCATAAGAAATGGAGCCAACTCCGCGTGCAATCCCGAAATCAACAGAGATACCGTGATTTACATAGTAGATACTAACCGAATTCACAAGTGGCTGGGTTACCTGCAAAAAGGTATCCGTTAGCAGAAAACAGGCAGCAATTCCCAAAAAAATGTTTGGAAGAAGGTAAACTAATACAAAGAAAAATGCTGTAACAGCACTTAAAAGGGCAGTCAGTTTTTGCAAAGAAATCCTCTTAGAGGAGTCTGCAATACCGGCAAAGACAGGTTGCAGAATGACGCCGAGTATGTTGCCTAGCGCGACGGTGACACCAATCTGCGAGCTGCTAAAGCCCTTGGCGAGTAGCAGAACCGTTGAAAATGCATAGATGGCACAGAACGATGCCCAATAAGAGCCCTGTAAAACGCAATATTGTAAGGTGAGTAACCGAGTGTTGATTTTCTGGGATGAATTCATAAAAACAATCCTTTCTGTAAAAATATCTATGCTTAGTTTAAAGGATAAGGTATCAGAAAGCAAGAGCAGGCAAGTTATTTTGGGTATTCCTAATAGGTATACCCTTTTTTGTTTCTGATTATTGACAAAAAAATCTGACATTGCTATTATCAATGTTAAGTGTGATGTGTAATTATGAAATAAGGAAGGTTCTTGTATGAGAAAACAGGTATTATCGCTTTTAGTTGAGAACAATCCGGGGGTTACAAGTCATATTTCCGGGCTGTTCAGCCGAAGAGGTTATAATATCGACAGCTTTTCTTCCGGAGTGACAGCGGACCCCAGATATACCAGGATTACGATTGTGGCAAGCGGAGATGAGCACATATTAGAACAGATTGAAAAGCAGCTCGCAAAGTTGGAAGATGTCGTGGATATCAAGAAGTTAGAACCCGGCTCTTCTGTGACGAGGGAGTTGATTTTAGTTAAGATTCGTGCCAAGGACACCGAACGTCAGCCTATTATCAATGTTACGGAGATATTCCATGGCAAGATTGTAGATGTTACGCACGATTCCATGGTCATTGAATTAACCGGACAGCAGGATAAGCTGGATGCTTTCTTGGATTTGGTTCAGGGATATGAGATACTGGAATTGGCACGGACCGGGATCACAGGACTGTCGCGAGGCTGCGCCGATGTGAAGATTTTTGATGAGAACGGACACCTGCAAAGTTTGTAGTGTGTGCGCCACATAGAAGAATATTATTTTTTGGAGGAGAATATTATGTCAGCAAAAATATTTTATCAGGAAGATTGTAACCTTTCACTCTTGGATGGCAAAACCATTGCCATCATCGGATACGGAAGTCAGGGACATGCACATGCATTGAACTTAAAGGAATCCGGATGCAATGTTATCATTGGTCTTTATGAGGGAAGCCGCTCTTGGGCAAAGGCAGAAAAGCAGGGATTTGAAGTATATACCGCTGCAGAGGCAGCTAAGAGAGCAGATATTATCATGATCTTAATCAATGATGAGAAACAGGCAGACCTTTACAAGAACGATATCGAACCAAACCTTGAAGAAGGTAATATGCTTATGTTTGCACATGGATTCAATATCCATTTTGGATGTATTGTACCTCCTGCAAACGTTGACGTTACCATGATTGCACCAAAGGGACCGGGACATACCGTTCGTTCTGAGTACCAGGCTGGCAAAGGTGTTCCTTGCTTAATTGCAGTTGAGCAGGATGCAACCGGTAAGGCACAGGATTTGGCACTTGCTTATGCACTTGGTATCGGTGGCGCGAGAGCAGGCGTTCTTGAGACAACCTTTAGAACAGAGACAGAGACGGATCTCTTTGGTGAGCAGGCTGTACTTTGCGGTGGTGTTTGTGCATTGATGCAGGCAGGTTTTGAGACCTTAGTAGAGGCTGGTTACGACCCAAGAAATGCTTATTTTGAGTGTATTCATGAGATGAAGCTGATTGTAGACCTTATCTATCAGTCAGGTTTCGCAGGAATGAGATATTCCATCTCTAATACAGCAGAATATGGTGATTACGTGACAGGTCCTAAGATTATCACAGAGGATACAAAGAAGGCCATGAAGAAGATTCTTTCTGATATTCAGGACGGCTCTTTTGCAAAGGAATTCTTGCTTGATATGTCACCGGCAGGAAAGCAGGTTCATTTCAAAGCGATGAGAAAGCTTGCTGCTGAGCATCCATCTGAGAAGGTCGGAGAGGAAATCCGTAAGCTATATAGCTGGAACAACGAAGAGGATAAGTTTATAAATAATTAAAGACATGAAAATGATAATTGGAAGTCAACGTAAAGATTATTTTGCGTTGACTTTCTTTTTGATTAAGGTGTATTTAAACTGCTACAAAGATTTGCGCGACAGATTAAATACACCTTGTTTTTATTTATTAGCTGTTTGACCATTTATAAGATAGTCACAACTTACACCAAATATATTTGCTAGAGCCTGAATTTCTATATCTGTAACGTAGCGCTTGTTTGTTTCAATGCGTGTAATGACATTTTTGTCCATATCATAACCTGCTAATTGCAGCTTCTGTGACAGCTCTCTCTGCGAGAGATGTTGAGTGGCTCTGAGGGCAATGAGTCGCTTGCCAATTAAGTTTTTCTCACCTGACGTCGTGCGTGGCTTGGGCATAATAGACCTCCTCAGTTATATTGTCTCACTTTTACAACTTTCATTGATTTTACATGAGATTATCTATATAATAGGTTGTAAAAGTGAGACAAAAAGAAATTACCAAGTCTACAATATACAAATGATAGGGAGAGGAATAGGTGATATGAAAGATTTATTTATGGAGATAACATTAGTTGTATCAATAATTTTTGCAATTATGATTTGGATTTCGTATCATAAGCATTTTTTTGTTTTTTATTTCAATTTTGCACATGGTATTGTTACAGAAATTTTTGTTTCACTGATATGTGGAGTGATGATTACATGTGTAACATTTGTTTTTTGGCCAATTGTTGTACTTGTAATAGGATTATTTGCTTTTATAAATGTAAAGAAAACAACCGATGAAAAGAAAAAGAAAATCCTAATTATTTTTGCAGCTATTTCTTGTATTATAGTTGCAATTTTAGGAATTTGTTCATGGATATTGCCGTCTTATTATTAAGAGAATTAATAAAGAGGATAAAAAATATTATGCAACAAAATCCTCAAAAAAATTCTGATGATTTTTTGGAGAGTGATTATGAATAATCATGATATAAATGTAGGAATAAAAAGAATTGCTGAAACTAAATTTGGCAAAATATTGTCAATTTTTGCAAAAGGAATAGTGTATTTGTTTGTAGCATTTACTATTCTTTTCCTTATTTTTGCAATTCTATATCTCACAAATGTTACCATTATATATGAGGAGAAATATCCTCTTTCAGATAGTGTTCAAAAAATTTTATTTGGAATGAGCGATGCGTCTTCAAAGTACAATATTGTCGATTTTTCCGCATTATTTATTGCCTTTTTTATATGGCTAGGCCTAATTATTGGAGTAGGTATTCCTATATTATATGTAAAGTATATAAAAAGCCATTCTGAGGAATTGGAATATCAACCACGCAATTATTTGATGTACTTATTGTTGATAGTAGAAGCGGTGGTGTATTCATTTGGATATTACAAATTTTGGGGAATGTCAGTTGCGTGGGGTTATATTCTTATTAGATTTATTTTTGCGATTTTAATTTTCTTTGTAGCAAATGTTGGAATCAAACTATTTGTAATCGGATATAATCCATTATTAGCCATTGTTTTGAATGTTTTGTCAATTTCATGTTTATCATTTGCATTTATGTTTGCTTTTTATAGGTTTATTGTTATTCCAGTTGTAATTGTTGTTATTGATGCAATAATTAAAGGAATAACCGATAGTAGCATTATCTTTTTCTGGATATAAAAGAATATGTGTTAAAACGTTTGGCGGTATATGAAAAAATTAATATATAATAAGGTTAAAATATATGCATGAGAAAAAATTAATATAAAAGGATAGGATAAATGTTATGAAGAGAAAGATATATGCCATTTTGATTATTGTATGCGTATTATTTATAGCTGGATGTGGAGCAACAGATACAATAAAAGAAAAAGGGACAGAGATTTTAGGTGACGAGGAGTATATAGAAACCGAAGATACTGAGACAATAGTTATATTTGAAGAAATGCAAGAATCTGAAAAAGAAGAGGATATTGATTGGGTAGAGTATTATCAGGACATCCTTGCAAATTATACGTCTGAGTATGTAAATCAGATAATTATCGGTGATTTTAAAGGGGATGGAATGACGCAAGCATTTATTATTACGACTCCTCAACCAATAGATATTGATGCTGATTACATAGAAACATATTTTTGCGCTTCAAGTTTGTGGTATTTAGATGGGGGAATGTGTCAAAATGTGTATTTGGATTCAGATAAGTATTCGGTGATATGTGAATCCGGCTATGTTCAGAATAAAATGATTATTGCAATTGGAACCCTTACAGCTTGGGTTCCTGAACAAAATTATGACAGTACAATTTGGTATGTTTCTGAAGGAAGTCCTGCATGTGCAGGTCAAATGGCACGTGTTGTGGGTATTGAGGACGGATATTTATGTACTTTTTTTAAAACATATGGCGAGGATGAAGAGGGAGAATATAGAGCACAATTTGAATATACAAGATATTCGTTTGACAATGGAACAATATCATATGTGGATTCATATGTTGAATAGATACGATAATGTATTGTCTGTTACTTGTAAGGTATTTGAGTATTAACACTCTGTCAATAGAATAAAAGGAAATTTTAGTGAACATAAAATAAAATCCGGTTGACAAATGCGTTCCATATGTTAAAATAAATCATGTTGTAGGATAAAATACATCATATCTTATGTGTTTTATAGGATAAAGCAGACAATGATGAGGAGTATTAAGAACCGTATGTTTTCAGAGAACTGCCGGTTGGTGTGAGGCAGTAACAGAAGTTCCCAACTCGCCTTTGAGTCCCCGGATTGAACCGGACAGTGATACTGTTTGTAAAGTAGGTTTGGGCGTGCCGTCCGCGTTAAGGACTATGAGTGCGTATCGCAGAGGATAGACGCTGCTATGAGGCGGTGTTTAACGGACTGCAGATACGAAGTAGAGTGGTACCACGGAGAGTGAAACTTCTTCGTCTCTATTGGATTTGTCCAAAGGAGACGGAGATTTTTTTGTGCACAGATGCGCAGCTTCACAAGGAATATTAAAATGATAAGAAAATGAGGAGAGAGAAGATGTCAGAACTTTACAATCACAAGGTCATTGAGAAAAAATGGCAGAAATATTGGGAGGAGCACGAGACATTTAAGACAGATGTCTGGGATTTCAGTAAGCCGAAATATTATGTGCTGGATATGTTCCCATATCCGTCAGGTGTCGGTCTTCATGCAGGACATCCGGAAGGGTATACCGCTACCGATATCATGTCAAGAATGAAGCGCATGCAGGGATACAATGTCCTTCATCCGATGGGCTATGACTCCTTCGGACTTCCTGCAGAGCAGTATGCGGTGACAACCGGAAATCATCCAAATGGATTTACACAGGAGAATATCAAGACCTTCTCGAAGCAGTTGAAAGAATTGGGCTTTGACTACGATTGGTCAAAAATGATTGCAACTTCCGATCCAAAGTTCTACAAATGGACACAGTGGATTTTCAAACAGTTGTACGAAGCAGGTTATGCAAAATATATCGATATGCCGGTAAACTGGTGTGAAGAGCTGGGAACAGTGCTCTCCAACGATGAGGTCATCGACGGAAAATCCGAGCGCGGCGGCTATCCGGTTGTCCGAAAGAACATGAAGCAGTGGGTCATTGATCAGCCTGCATTTGCAGAGAAATTGCTAGAAGGGCTTGACGAGATTGACTGGCCGGAATCTACCAAAGAGATTCAGCGAAACTGGATTGGAAAGAGCACCGGTGTCGAGGTTGATTTCCAGATTGTCGGCGGTGGTTCTTTCTCCATCTTTACGACCTGTATTGAGACCATTTACGGTATTACGTTCATGGTACTTGCCCCGGACGGAGAGATTGTCAAGGGACTGATGGACCGCGTTGAGAATAAGGAAGAAGTTCAGGCATACATTGATGAGACATTAAAGAAGAACGATATGGACCGTACAGAACTCAATAAGACAAAGTCTGGGTGTATGTTAAAGGGCTTATACGCAATTAATCCGGTAAACGGAAAGGAAGTACCTCTTTTTATCGGTGATTTCGTGCTTGCAAGCTATGGAACAGGTGCGGTTATGGCGGTTCCGAGCCATGACCAGCGTGACTTTGAATACGCTGAGGCTCATCATATCGATATGATTCAGGTTATTGACGGTTCAGATGTATCCGAGCATGCATTTGAGAAGCAGGACTATCTTGGCAAGGGATGCAAGCTCATCAATTCGGAAGAGTTTACCGGGCTTACCGTAGAGGAGGCAAAAGAGGCAATCACGGTGAAACTCGAGAAGCAGGGTGTGGCAAGAAGAAAAGTCAACTATCACTTCCGTGAGTGGATTTTTGCGCGTCAGAGATATTGGGGCGAGCCGGTTCCGTGTGTATACAAGGAGGATGGCGAAATTTACTTCCTCCCGGATGAGGAACTTCCGTTGATTCTGCCGGAACTTGAGGACTATAAGGGCAAAAATGGCAAGGCACCTCTGGAAAATGCGGTTGAGTGGAAGCAGTATGACAAAAATGGCATCAAGGGTGTTCGTGAGACCTCCACAATGCCTGGGTCTGCGGGCTCTTCCTGGTATTATATGAGATACATTGATCCGGATAACGAGGAAGAATTTGCCAATCAGGAGCTCTTAAAGCACTGGCTTCCGGTTGATTTGTATGTCGGAGGACCGGAGCATGCGGTAGGACATCTGATGTATTCCCGTATCTGGAATCGTTTCCTGTATGACAAGGGCTTGTCACCGGTCAAAGAACCATTCAAGAAACTGGTTCATCAGGGTATGATTTTGGGCGAAAACGGAATCAAGATGGGCAAACGTTTCCCGGAATTTGTGGTAAATCCGAGCGATGTTGTGGAGGAATACGGTGCCGATACACTGCGACTTTACGAGATGTTCATGGGACCGCTTGAGGTGTCCAAACCGTGGAATTCCAACGGTGTTCAGGGCGCAAAGAAATTCATTACAAGAGTATGGACATTCTTTACGAATCCGGACAACATCGTGGAGGAGGATGATGGTACCCTCACGAAGGTATATCACCAGACCGTCAAGAAAGTGACAAGCGATTTTGAACAGCTTGGATTCAATACGGCAATCAGCCAGATGATGATTTTTGTGAATGAAGTGTATAAGGCAGGCAAATGCCCGAGAGAGTACGCAGAAGGGCTGATTAAGATGCTTTCCTGCATCTGTCCGCATGTCGGCGAGGAAATGTGGGAGAAGTTAGGGCACACGGATACCATTGCATTCGAGAGCTGGCCAACGTTCGACGAGGCGAAGACCATTGAGGATACCATTGAAATCGCCGTTCAGATTAACGGAAAGACGAAGGGAACCTTGGCAATCGGCAGAGATGATGCAAAGGATGATGTCATTGCAAGAGCAAAGGAAGTCATTGCAGATAAGCTGACCGGCACGATTGTAAAAGAAATCTATGTGCCGGGAAGAATTGTCAATATCGTAATGAAATAGGAAAGAAAAATGAATAACAAGGGGACAAAATTATTAGAAGGCCCCATCTGGAAGGGGATTGTATCGTTTGCAATCCCCCTCTTCTTGGGAAATCTGTTTCAACAACTATACAATACGGTAGATTCCCTGATTGTCGGAAACTTCTTGGGCAGTGATGCGCTTGCGGCAGTCAGTTCGTCGGGAAGCCTGATTTTCCTTCTGGTAGGATTTTTTAACGGCATTGCCATGGGAGCGGGTGTTGTCATCTCCAAGTATTTTGGAGCGAGGGACTATGAGAATCTGAAAAAGGCGGTACACACTGATATTGCATTCGGATTTGTGGCAGGGGCACTGCTGATGGTGCTTGGTATGATTCTGGCACCGCAGATTCTGGTGCTTATGGGTACACCCGAATCTGTTTTGCCGAATTCCATCGTATATTTTCGTACCTATTTTGCCGGTTCGCTGGCATTTGTGATGTACAATATTGTGATGGGAATTTTACAGGCAGTAGGAGACAGCAAGCATCCGCTGTATTACCTGATTTTTTCGTCTATCGTAAATGTTGTGCTCGATTTGCTGTTTGTCGGTGTATTCCGCTGGGGTGTCGGTTCAGCAGCACTTGCAACGGCATTGTCACAGGCAGCAAGCGCTATTTTGTGTTTTATCCGTTTGGTAAGGACAAATGATGTCTATCAGGTACATATACGGGAAATTCGTTTCCATCCACATATATTAAAACAGATTATCCGTATCGGATTGCCGTCCGGTCTGCAGAATTCTCTGATTTCCATAGGAAATATTGTGGTACAGACGAATATTAATAAGTTCGGAGTGATGGCGGTTGCAGCCTGCGGTGTTTATTCGAAAATCGAGGGATTTGCTTTCCTTCCGATTACCTGCTTTGCAATGTCTCTTACGACTTTTATCGGGCAGAACCTTGGCGCGAGACAGTACGACCGTGCGAAGCGAGGCGCATATTTTGCGATTGCATGCTCGGTGTCATTGGCAGAGCTTGTCGGTGTTATTGTTTACTTTTTGATGCCTTATCTTGCTGCGGCATTTGATAATACACCGGAGGTGGTAGCGATTGCGACGAAACAGGCACACACGGAAGCACTGTTTTTCTGTCTGCTTGCATTTTCACACTGTATTGCGGGCATTATGCGTGGTGCGGGAAAATCCACGGTGCCGATGTTTACCATGCTGGCTTCCTGGTGTATCATTCGAATCACTTATATTACGATTACGGTGCATTTTATCCCGAAAATTCAGGTGATTTTCTGGGCATATCCGTTGACCTGGTCTATCAGTTCCGTGATATTTTTGACTTACTTTTTGAAAGCGGATTGGATTCATGCATTTGAGAAGAAGCAGATTTAAAATGAAATGTTATAGATAGGAAAAGGATGACATGCATGTTTTTGCATGTCATCCTTTTATGCTATGACTGATAATTTTGGTAAAAATGAATAAACTCTGATAAGGATTTGGAGGGGCTGACGTTTGTCCGGTAAGCGAAACCGACTTCCCTCTTGTGAATCGGAATGCCAAGCGGAATCTCTACCAAAGCGCCGCTTGCCAAATCTTCTTTGACAAAATTCTTGATGACACAAGCAACACCGACACCGATTCGTGCGAAGTCGATAAGCAGGTCCATGTTTGAGATATCAATGGAGTCGCGTACCTGAATCTGATTCTCCTGGAGGTAATCATCGATGTATTGTCTGGTCATATTGTTTTTATCAAGCAGCATCAGTGTGGCATTTGATAAAACATCATCCTTCGCGATGCCGCGTGCCTGAAGGTTGCGTATGTAATCCTTGGTTGCCACAAAGATATCCTCAATCTCCTCTAAGAAATCAAACTGGGTATTTTTCAAGGTCGCTGGTCTTCCTATCAGTCCGATATCAATCTTATTATCTTCTAGGAGCTTTAAGGTCTCGTTGGTAGACTGACAGGAGATGGAGATAGAAATATGCGGATTCTGGCGAATAAATTCTTTGAGATATGGCAGAAGCAGATATTTGCAAAGTGTGGAGCTGACACCGATTTTTAAATGGCCTACACCAAGCTCAATGGAGCGTTTTAATTTTTCTTCGCCGAGCGTTAATGTCTCGAATGCCGTGCGGACATGGTCATATAACAGCTTACCTTCATCGGTGAGGACAACACCTCTGGAGCTTCTGGAGAAAAGACGACAGCCGACACTTTCTTCCAGTTTCTGAATCGACTTACTGATAGCAGGCTGGCTGATGTAAAGCTCCTTAGCTGCTTTTGAGATATTCCCGGTATTTGCGACCGTATAGAAAATCCGATAGGAAGATAAACTCTGATTCATGATATATTTCCTTTCATAACAAAAATTTATGCTTATTATAACATGAAAACGAGTTATGATAAATATATTTATTATATATTTTTATTATATTATTTCGTATGTTACAATTTGTTATGATAAAACATAATCACACACACTAATTTTTTTATAAATAGGAGGAAATACGCATGGGTATGACGATGACGCAAAAAATTCTTGCGGCACATGCAGGGCTTCCATCAGTCAGCGCAGGGCAGCTAATTGAAGCAGATTTGGATTTGGTTCTTGGAAACGATATCACATCACCGGTGGCAATTCATGAGATGGACAAGATGAAAGTGAATGGTGTCTTTGACAAGGATAAGATTGCACTTGTGTTAGACCATTTCGTACCGAATAAAGATATCAAGTCGGCACAGCATTGTAAGTGCGTGCGGGAGTTTGCCTGTAAGCATGAGATTACAAATTATTTTGATGTTGGAGAGATGGGCATTGAACATGCATTGTTGCCGGAAAAAGGACTTACCGTAGCAGGAGATGTCATTATCGGTGCAGATTCTCATACTTGTACTTACGGTGCATTGGGCGCATTTTCCACCGGCGTGGGAAGTACGGATATGGCGGCTGGTATGGCGACCGGTAAGGCATGGTTTAAAGTACCGTCGGCAATCAAATTTAACTTGACAGGAAAGCCTGCAAAATGGATTAGTGGAAAAGATATTATTCTTCATATCATCGGTATGATTGGCGTGGACGGTGCCTTGTATAAGTCAATGGAATTTGTCGGAGACGGTATCAAATATTTGACAATGGACGACCGCTTTACGATTGCAAACATGGCGATTGAGGCAGGCGGCAAGAATGGTATTTTTCCGGTCGATGACTTGGCAAAGAAATATATGGAAGAGCATTCGAAACGTCCTTATATGGTATATGAAGCAGATGAAGATGCAGTTTATGATGAAGAGTATACGATTGACCTTAGTGCGCTTAAGCCTACGGTTGCATTTCCGCATCTTCCGGAGAATACGAGAACGATTGATGAGGTAGGAGATATCAAGATTGATCAGGTTGTCATCGGTTCCTGCACAAACGGAAGAATGGATGATTTGCGCATTGCAGCATCAATTTTAAAAGACAAAAAGGTTGCAAAAGGTGTGCGGGTCATCGTGATTCCTGCGACACAGCAGATTTATCTGGATGCGATGGCAGAAGGACTGCTTAAAATCTTCATTGAGGCAGGTGCGGTTGTCAGCACACCTACCTGTGGACCGTGTTTAGGCGGTTACATGGGAATTTTAGCAGAAAATGAGCGCTGTGTTTCTACGACGAATCGTAACTTCGTCGGCAGAATGGGGCATGTAGAATCGGAAATCTATCTGGCAAGTCCGGCGGTAGCGGCTGCAAGTGCGATTACCGGAAAGATTTCAGACCCAGAGGAAACAGTCTCAGCAAGCTGAGGTATTACAAGTTTTCACTCGAACCGTAAAGGTTTCGCGTTGCAAACTTACGCAATAGATTGAGAAGGAGAATAGACATGAAAGCAGCAAAAGGTCGTGTATTCAAATATGGAGATAATGTGGACACCGATGTCATCATTCCGGCAAGATATCTGAATTCCTCGGATCCGAAGGAGCTTGCAACTCACTGTATGGAGGACATTGATGCCGATTTCGTGAAAAATGTAAAAGAGGGAGATATCATTGTCGCCAACAAGAATTTTGGTTGTGGTTCTTCCCGTGAGCACGCACCGCTTGCTATTAAGGCGGCAGGTGTCAGTTGTGTTATTGCGGAGACTTTCGCACGTATTTTTTATCGCAATGCGATTAATATCGGGTTACCCATTATCGAATGCCCACAGGCGGCTTGTGCAATTCAAGCGGGTGATGAGGTAGAGGTGAATTTTGATACCGGAATTATTTCGGATAAGACATTGGGAGTTTCTTATCAGGGGCAGGCTTTCCCGCCGTTTATGCAGAAGATTATCGACTGCGAAGGATTGGTAAATTATATCAATCAGAAATAGGAGAAGTTTTATTTCAGTGATTCCAAATAAGATAGGTACCGCTTGGAAATATGCAGCTTGGTGTATACCTCGGCATATTCCTTCGGGCCTAAGCTTTCCACGTAATTTTCGGGGAAATTTTTGCTGATACCGGCAGATTTGGCTAAGTCGGCAGCCTTGTTGTAAGCAATCGCAGCCTTTTCCTCGGTGGAATATGTGCCGATGACATAGTTGCCGTTGATATGGATAAAGGTACGATACTTGATGACACCGTTTTTTTGAATTTGCTGTACGCCGTGGTAATGATTTCGGACGATAATGTTGGAATAGCGGTAATCATGTAAATCACCGTTTGCAAAATCATAATCACGCCCGACGACAGCGTAAGGTTTGATTCCGTAGCGTGCAAGGATGGAGTATTGCATTCCGTAGTCACTGACAAAAAGATGCCCCTGACGTTTTTGGATTTTGTGGCTAGAATAGTAGAAAAGGTCATCAATATCAAATTTTAGTTCCATAGATGGAGATAAAAAATAACTGAAATATCCCTTGCGCAGATAGATGGGGTTCTTGAAATAGAGCTGATTATCCCGGAAATTTAATAGGATGATTGCTTTCTCAAAAGGAAGGATGAAATTGCAGTAAGAGATATTCAAAAGATTGATAGAGGAATCACCTATAATCTTTAAGGCATCCAGATAAGCAGTGCCGGCGTCTTCTTCTGAAGAAAAACTGCCGAGACTGATGTGTTTATTGCGATATGTGATGCTGGAACGATAGTAGACGGTTCCATTTTTTTGTTTTGAGACAGATACTCCGGATAGCATAGGGACACTCCTGTTTACCATAATAGTATTATGTAAATAATGATTACTTTACATTCCTGTGTTAGATACAGAATAGCAAAATTTGAAAAAATATGCAAGTATGGGACCAGATTACGAAATAGATAGGAATTGACTAATTTAGTACTTTAATGCATTGACATAAATATACAGTTTCCGATATAATGTGTGAAAACGTAAATTTGAAGATAAGAGGATATGGAAATGGAATTAATGTATGCAAGCACAAGAGACGCAAATGAGAGAGTGACCGCATCACAGGCGATTTTAAGAGGACTCGCGAATGACGGAGGATTGTTCGTTCCGACCACAATCCCTGTTCTGGATATCAGTATGGATGAACTGGCAGGAATGTCCTATCAGGAAACGGCCTATGCCGTGATGAGCCTTTTTTTGACGGATTTTACAGAAGAGGAATTAAAGCATTGTATTAATTCTGCCTATGACAGCAAGTTTGATACCGAAGAGATTGCACCGCTTGTTGATGCAGATGGCGCATATTATCTGGAATTGTTCCATGGTTCTACGATTGCATTTAAGGATATGGCACTTTCTATTTTGCCATATCTCTTGACGACCGCAGCGAAGAAGAATCAGGTTACGAATGAAATTGTTATCTTGACAGCTACTTCAGGAGATACCGGAAAAGCAGCTTTGGCGGGCTTCGCAGACGTAGAAGGCACGAAAATTATTGTTTTTTATCCGAAGAATGGTGTCAGCCCGATTCAGGAAAAGCAGATGGTGACACAGAAGGGGGCAAATACGTTTGTGGTAGGCATCAATGGCAACTTTGACCAGGCACAGACGGGAGTCAAGCAGATGTTCTCGGATAAAGAACTTGCAAAGCAGATGGATGCTGCCGGATTCCAGTTTTCATCCGCAAATTCGATTAACATTGGTCGTCTTGTGCCACAGATTGTATACTATGTATATGCATATGCGAAGTTATACGCGAACGGCGTGATTGCAAAAGATGAGAAAGTGAATGTCGTTGTACCGACCGGTAACTTTGGTAATATCTTGGCAGCTTTCTATGCAAAGAATATGGGAGTACCGATTGGAAAGCTTATCTGTGCTTCCAATGAGAATAAAGTGCTCTATGACTTCTTTACAACAGGAACCTACGATAAAAACCGTGAATTTATGCTTACAAGTTCACCGTCCATGGATATCCTGATTTCCAGCAATTTAGAGCGTTTGATTTATCGCATTGCAGGTAATGATGCAGAAAAGAATGCAGCGCTTATGAAAGAACTTACCACAACCGGTAAATATGAGATTACGACGGAGATGAAAGCACAGCTTGCGGAATTCTACGGAAATTATACGAGCGAGGCAGAGACAGCGGAAGTTATCCGTACACTTTATGAGAAAACAGGATATGTCATTGATACACACACCGCGGTAGCAACGGGGGTATATAACAAATATCGTAAGGAGACCGGTGATGTGGAGACGAAGACTGTGATTGCTTCAACAGCCAGTCCATTTAAGTTTACCCGAAGTGTCATGAATGCGATTGATGCCAAATATGACAGTATGGGAGATTTTGAATTGGTAGACGAGCTTAGCAAGATTGGAAATGTGGCAGTTCCGCAGGCAATCGAGGAAATCCGTAATGCGAAGGTTTTGCACGATACTGTATGTGAAGTGGAAGAGATGCCAAATGTCGTAAAGAAATTCTTGGGAATTTAGAAAAGAATATGAAAAATTAAAACCCCGGTTCATGAACCGGGGTTTTATGTGGCAAAAAAGATTCAAAGATTAGTGTGTGTTGTGAAGCGCAATGAGAAAATAAAGTGTTCCGAAAGGATAAACAATCGGAAGCAGGTACGTCTCATCCTCAAATGTAAGCAAATCTGCATCTTCAACAGTCGGTGGATCTAATGTAAGTTCAATAGAAAAATCATTCGACATATTTACTGTGAAAAGTCCATTGTGCAAATTCAGAAAATCTTCTACAGACGCCTGTACATATTCATCAAACTCGGTAAAAGTATCACCGACATATCTGGAAGCAAAATCAATACAGGTAGATTTCGGCATATCCAGATAAGGAGAAACAGAAAATGAGCCGTTTACCTTCTGCGAAACACAATAGTTCGTCGGATACTCTTTACAGAGGCTTGGTGGAACAAGCGTAAAGTCATCACCGATAAAACGGACCAGATTGTTTAAAAGCAGTCGGAAAAATGAAACCTCATGCTGGGAAAGAGAACGTTCTGCTAAAACAAAGAACTTTTCAACCATATGATCAATAGCATCCATTGTTTCTGACGAATATTCAAAAGCCTCTAATTCATTTTCTGATTGATAGTCAATAATCAAATTCTGAAGCTGCTCGTTGTCGATAATTCCATCTTCTACGAGCGCTTGTCCGAGCAACAAAAAATCGGGTTTCTGTTCACTCAGAAGCTCAGCAACCTGCATCTCTGTCATGTAACCTTCACTAATGGCAATCTCACCGAAACGCTTGTCCTGATGTGTCTGTAAGATAATAACACGATCCACTTCATTTGCTGTCATATATCCTGCATGAATCGCAAGAGTACCAAGTCGGATCTGAGTAGAAGACTTTTTATGCATAGCCTGTATCAGTTGGTCTCTGGTGACAATATTCCGTGATAACAGATAATTCCCAAAAAATTGAGCGTACATACTTTATCTCCCTTCAAAGCGTGAAGTAATAATATGATGAATAGATTCCGGCTTTAATGGCTTTTGAATGAAATCTTTCGCGCCCGCCTCAATCGCAGCCTTTAACTGTGATTGTGTTCCGACAGAAGAGACTACAACAATTTCTGCATCTTTATCATATTCAATAATTTCCCGAATCGCAGCATTGCCGTCTTTGACCGGCATGACGATATCGAGAAAAACAATATCAGGGGATTCTTTTTTGTAGAGGTCGATGGTTTCCTGACCATTAGAAGCTTCCAAAAAGGTCGGTGTACCATACTGCAGAATGATATCTTTTAGCTGTTTTCTTGCAAGAATTGAATCATCGCCAATTAGTATTTTAACTCCGTTCAACATTATAACGCATCTCCCTTGTTGTAAAATTATATATAACTATTTTACACCAAGTAAAATGAGAGTTCAATCGTTATCTTGAAATTTGTAAAAGATTCATTAATATACTAGAAAATTCGTGCAATTCGTTGCAAGCTTAAATTTTAGCGTTTATAATTGAGAAAAATGATACAGAATGTGAGGGAAAAATATGGACGTAATGTTATTATTTGACATTGTAATTTTAATATTCGGAGTATACATGGTGGTCTCTGCTCTCAGGATGAAGAGGACCGGAGCGATAAGTCAGACAGTCATCACCCCTGAGGAAATCGCAAAGTGCAAGGACAAGCGGGGTTTCATTGAATTTATGTATTGGAAGGAAGCACTGTTTGGCGGTTTGATAACGCTTGTCGGTGTGCTTGGCATAGTCAATGATTTAGTCGTATCGCTCGGAGCATTCAACGTTATTGAGATGCTCGTCTTTTTGGCAGCATTTCTGTGGTTCCAAAATGAACTTCGCAGAGCACGTGAAAAATACATCTAAGGTTTCCGCAATTATCATACAGAATTCACAAGAACATCACATTAGGCGGATAATCTAAAGAAAAACGGGAGGTAACGGTTATGAAAAAAATCCTGGTAGTTGATGATGAAGAGAAGATTCGTGCGATTATTCGTAAATATGGAGAGTTTGAAGGCTATCAAATTGTAGAAGCTAGAGACGGCATGGAAGCGGTAAGAATTTGCAGGGAACAGGATTTTGATGTCATTATTCTGGATGTAATGATGCCGGAGCTGGATGGATTTTCCACCTGCAAGGAGATTAAAAAGACCAAAAACATTCCGGTCATCATGCTTTCTGCAAGAGGCGAGGAATACGATAAAATACATGGGTTTGAGCTTGGTATAGATGATTACGTGGTAAAGCCTTTTTCGCCCAAGGAGCTTATGATGCGTGTGAAAGTCGTAATCGACCGGAACAGTGTAAAGGACAAGCAGAAACTTGCAGAGCATGAGATATTTCAAGCGGAAGGCCTTTGTGTCGATTTTACCGGACGTACGGTAAGCGTGGATGGGAAACGTGTAGAGCTTTCGCCGAAAGAGTATGACCTGCTGTTTTACATGGTGCGCAACCGTAATATTGCACTGGAGCGTGAGCGCTTAATTACAGAGGTGTGGGGATATGATTATTACGGCGATGACAGGACATTGGATACCCACATTAAGCTGCTGAGGAGCAGTCTCGGAGAATACCGTAAGTTTTTGGTGACGCTAAGAGGGGTGGGATATCGTTTTGAGGCATGAGAAAATCAGTATCAAATGGAAGATATTTACTTACTTGCTTGTATTTACCGGAATATTGCTTGTCGTACTCTGGCTGATTCAGATTTGCTATCTGGACACTTTCTATAAGATGATTAAAACAAATGAGGCAGAGAGTCTTACGACGGATATTATCTCTGTTCTAAAGAGTGATTCCCAGAATATCGGGGAACAGATTGATGTGCTTGCTGCACAGAATAATATGACGGTATTTGTCACGGATCCGGAAGGAAACATGGTTTACAGCGCGGAATATATTGCAACTTCACGTCTTAACAATATGCCGGCAGATCTGGTGCAGTTTTATTATGAAAAAGCAAAGGAAAACGGTGGTTCTGCCAAAATCGAGTTTCAGGGAGGCATTAATAAGACGTTTCCGGAGGAGAACAAGCAGTTTGTTCCGAATCCGGACGCAAGTCCAACCCCCGATCCCGGCAAGGCAGGATTCATGCAGAACCGTGGACAGGACTGGATTGAGAGCGTTATCTATGTGAACCTCGTACAGATTGCAGGGGAGGAACTCGTGCTTATGGTCAATACACAACTGACACCTGTGGATGCAACCGTGAACACGCTGCGGATTGAACTTGTCTGGATTACTGTTATTATGGTTGCACTTTCCCTTGGCGTAGCATTATTGTTGTCACGGCAGGTATCAAAGTCACTCATTCATATCACTGAATCTGCAAAGGAGATGGCACGCGGTAATTTCGATATCCGTTTTGAGGGAACGGATTATCGGGAAGTGGCAGAGCTTTCGAATACGCTCAATCTGACAGCGGCAGAGTTGAATAAGAACGAGCGACTGCGCAGGGAGTTGATTGCCAATGTCTCACATGATTTACGTACACCGCTCACAATGATTATTGCGTATTCTGAAGTGATGCGTGATCTTCCGGGAGAAAATACACCGGAGAATGTACAGGTTGTTATCGACGAGGCCGAGCGTCTGACAAACCTTGTGAATGATATGCTTGATATCTCGAAATTACAGGCGGGTGTCATGGAAAAACAGGCTTCTGTTTATAATCTGACAGAGAGCATTAAATCCGTTTTTGAGCGTTATAACAAGTTAAAAGAGCAGGATGGCTATACGATTTCCTTTTCCTATGCTCAGTCAGTGATGGTGGAGGCAGATGAGTATAAGATTTTTCAGGTTATCTATAATCTTGTAAACAATGCAATCAATTATACGGGTGAGGACAAGCAGATTTGGATTCGACAGAAAGTGTTGGATGATGGTTATGTGCGGATAGAGGTTGCGGACAGTGGGGCAGGAATTGCCACAGAGGATTTGCCATATGTCTGGGATCGATATTATAAAGTAGATAAGAACCACAAGCGTGCAGTAATGGGAACCGGACTGGGACTTTCTATTGTCAAGAATATTTTGGAATTGCATGAAGCGCGCTATGGTGTGGAGAGTGAGGTCGGAGTTGGATCAACTTTCTGGTTTGAACTTAAGACGGTGCAGGAGTAATAAAAAAAGTGTGCAGAGCACACTTTTTTTATTACAAAGTTAAGTACGGTCGGACATTGGAATGTAAATCTTTCGTTCACCGACATTTTTATAGGCAGGACGCATAATCTTGCCGCCACCGGTGACTTCTTCCAAGCGATGCGCACTCCAGCCGGAGATTCGGGCGATTGCAAAAATCGGCGTGTAGAGCTCTACCGGAAGACCAAGCATACTGTACGCAAATCCACTGAAAAAGTCAACGTTTGGACTTACACCTTTATAGATTTTACGTTCTTTTGCAATAATCTGTGGAGCAAGGCGTTCGACCGCAGAGTAGAGCGCAAATTCTTTTTCACAGCCTTTTTCTGCGGAAAGCCGCTCAACGAATCCACGGAAAATTTGTGCTCTCGGATCAGAGAGTGAATAAACGGCATGCCCCATACCATAGATAAGACCGGCGTGGTCGAAAGCTTCTTTGTGAAGAAGAGCTGTCAGATAGCGGCTGATTTCTTCTTCATCGCTCCAATCATGCAACTGCGTTTTCATATCCTCGAACATCTTAACAACCTTAATATTGGCACCACCATGCTTCGGACCCTTCAGAGAACCGAGAGAAGCGGCGATTACCGAGTAAGTATCGGTACCGGAAGATGACACCAGATGTGTGGTAAAAGAAGAGTTATTACCACCACCATGTTCCATATGAAGAATCAATGCAATGTCCAGAAGCTTTGCTTCCAAAGGTGTGAATTTGCTGTCCGGTCTCAGAATGTGCAGAATGTTTTCTGCGGTGGAATATTCTTCCTTTGGAGAGTGGATGAAAAGACTGGCACCGTCGTGATAATGTTTGTATGCCTGATAACCGTAAACCGATAAAAGTGGAAATAAGCTGATTAGCTGCAGGCACTGCCTAAGCACATTCGGAATGGAAACGTCATCGGCAAGGTCGTCATAAGAATAAAGTGTAAGAACACTTCTTGCCAGCGTATTCATCATGTCCTTGCTTGGTGCCTTCATGATGATGTCACGTACAAAGCTTGTAGGAAGGGTTCGATAGTTGCTTAACATCTGAATAAAATCAGAAAGCTCCTGCTCTGTCGGAAGTTTGCCGAAGAGCAGAAGATAAGTGCACTCTTCAAATCCGAAATGGCTGTCTTTATCCATGCCGGCAATCAAATCCTTAACATTGTATCCTCGATAGAAAAGCTCACCGTCAGCCGGTACGGACTCACCATTTACCTCTTTTGTAGAGCAGACCTCAGAAATCTCAGTCAGACCGACCAATACACCTTTACCGTTGATGTCACGTAGCCCCCGCTTGACATCGTATTTTGTATACAGCTCGGAATCTATCTGTGCACAAGATTCTACTCGGGTTGCTAATTGCTCCAGTTCAGGAGTGATTTCGCAAAATTTGTTCGTACTCATAGTAACCCTCCTTTAAAATTTGTTTTTTTATCATAGCATATTTTTTTTGTCGAAAACAACAAAATTGCATATTATTTAATGAAAATTTAAAAAAGTTAAGTGGAATTTAGTACTATGAAGATGGAAAGTACTAAAATATGGACAGAAAATAAAAAAAGACTAAATTTGAAAGAAAGCGATTGACAAAAAAATAACATAGTGTATTATTTAAAGTAGCGGAATTTTTTTATTACATAAAAGTCGTCTGCAATGCGGACGATTTGTTGTATGCTATCTATTATATTTCTTATTAAGGAGGAAATGATATGTCAACCAAAGCATATTACCCAATTAACGAGATTGGCGCAGGAAAGGTTGGTTTTTCCAAGACACGTTCAATCATCGAAGCTGCTTTTTATGGCAATAATGTCGTAAAAGTAAACACATTAAAGGAAGCTTATGAATTAGCTAAGAATTCTCCAGGTACAATCGTTACAGATATGCCGATTAAAGATGGCGAGACTTTTGGCCTTGAAAAAGACGCAAAAGTATTGTTGTTCAACGATGGTGCAGTAACAGGACGTTACGCAGCAGCACGTCGTATCAAAGGCGAGCCTGGCGTTGATGATACAAAACTTGATAAGGTAGTTATGGATGCCGTTTATGAGACAAGATGGAAAACTATGTATCATGCAGAGTGCTATATCGGTCTTGATCCGGAATTTATGGCAAAAGCACACCTTTTGATTCCGGAAGGAGAGGAGAACATCCTTTACAACTGGATGTTAAACTTCCAGTATATGTCTGACGAGTACGTTAAGATGTACAAGAATTCCAAACCAATCGGTGACGGAAAAGAGCCGGATATCTATATCTTCTCTGATCCGCAGTGGGCACCACACGATGCACCGGACGTTGATTACAGTTGCTTGAGCGATCCGCTTACACTGTGCTATTTCGATACCAATCAGAACTGTGCAGCTATCCTTGGTATGAGATACTTTGGAGAGCACAAGAAGGGTACACTTACCATGGCATGGGCTTTGGCAAACAGAAATGGTTATGCTTCCTGCCACGGTGGACAGAAAGAGTATTCTCTTGAGGGCGGTAAGAAATTCGTTGCTTCCGTATATGGTCTGTCAGGTTCTGGTAAGTCTACACTTACACATGCAAAGCATGGTGGAAAATATGACGCATTTGGCGGCATCAAGGTTCTTCATGATGATGCATTCATTATCAACACAGATACCTGTGCATCTATTGCATTAGAGCCTACCTATTTTGATAAGACAGCAGATTACCCAACAGGCTGCCCGGATAATGAGTACTTATTATCTGCTCAGAACTGTTCTGCAACATTAGATGAGAATGGTAAGATTCAGTTAGTAACCGAGGATATCAGAAACGGTAACGGACGTGCCATCAAGTCCAAATTATGGTCTCCAAACCGCGTAGACAAGATTGATGCTCCGGTTAACGCAATCTTCTGGATTATGAAAGACCCAACCATTCCACCAGTACTGAAGTTAAAGGGAGCAGCACTTGCATCTGTTATGGGAGCAACTCTTGCAACCAAGACATCTACTGCAGAGCGTGTAGCTGCAGGTACAGACCTGAATGCACTTAGAATTGTACCGTATGCTAATCCATTCAGAACTTACCCATTAGTAAATGACTATGAGAAGTTCAAGAAGTTAGTAGAAGAGAAGAACGTAGACTGCTACATTGTTAACACTGGCGACTTCATGGGAACCAAGTGTAAACCAGCAGATACTTTGGGAATCCTTGAGACTATCGTAGAGGGTAAAGCGAAGTTTGAGAAGTGGGGACCATTCGAGGATATCGAAATCATGAGTGATTGGTCAGGTAAGACTGCCGACTTTACACCAGACTTAAATGACAAGGATTATGTTGCAGCACTTAAGAATGCTATGGAAAATCGTGTTTCCGCTGTAGAAGGATTTGCTACAAAGAAAGATGGTTATGACAAGCTTCCGGATGAGGCATTGGCAGCATTACAGAAACTTGTTGACGAGGCAGCTTCTTTATAAGAATCATTTGAAGTGCAAAGACCGTATTCACAGAAATGTGGATGCGGTCTTTTTTGCTTCACAGAAAATTCTTATGAAGTGACACGCTCCGCGGGAATGCGCAGCACGCGGAGAAGAACACACTTTTTTATTGCATACATGAAATAAAATAAATATAATAAAAGCGATGAGAAAAGCAGAACATACATTAGGAGGTAAGTTATGAGGTATTCGATTGAGGGTGAACCGTTACCGGTTGTCATTTGTGAACTTGAAAACGGTGAAACCATGATTACAGAGAGTGGAGCAATGTCATGGATGTCTCCGAATATGCAGATGGAGACAACATCAGGCGGTGGACTTGGCAAGATGTTCGGACGTGCGCTTTCAGGAGAAAGCTTATTTTTGAACCGCTATACAGCGTTAAACGGCAACGGAATGATTGCATTTGCATCCAGCTTTCCGGGTTCTATTCGTGCATTTAACATTGCTCCTGGGCAGGAAATTGTTGCACAGAAGTCCGCATTCCTTGCAGGAAGTGCGGGGATAGAACTTTCCATATTTTTCCAGCAACGTGTAGGTGCAGGTTTCTTTGGCGGAGAGGGATTTATCATGCAGAAGCTTTCCGGCAATGGTGTGGCATTTTTGGAATTTGACGGTTACATCAAAGAGTATGAGCTTGGACCGGGACAGCAGATTGTTGTAGATACCGGCTATCTGGCTGCTATGACTGCATCCTGTCAGGTAGAAGTAAAAACAGTCCCGGGAGTAAAAAATATGCTGTTTGGTGGGGAAGGAATTTTTAATACAGTAGTAACCGGTCCTGGTAGAATTTGGCTCCAGAGTATGCCGATTGCTCAGATGGCAAACACATTAAGACCGTATTTCCCAACCAGCAGTAAATAGTTTAAACAGAATTTGGCACTAATTTTTGGTTGATAATCAGGACATATTAAAGTATAATAAGAGTAACAAAAGACAAACAGCCTGGGATGTACGACACCCTACATTTTTGAACCTACATTTACTTTTATGGGATTCTTATATTCGGAGGCAGATGTCAAGCCATCAGTACCTGCTGGTACGCGAGCAGTGGAAGACAGAAACCGACGTGCGGTTACCCACCTAGCTTTGCTAGGAGTCAAAAACGTAGGAAACGGCATTTTGGGTCATACAAGAGAATATTAGGTACGAAAGAGGACTTGGAAGATACCAAAGAGCATAAGAGATACCAAAGAATCTTAAGATACCAAAGATTTGATAAGATACGAAGGAAAGAAGCTGCTTTGTTTAAAGCAGCTTCTATTTGTAAATAGACATATTTGAAATGGTTGAGTGTTGACGCCGTAAGGCGTAATTTTTTTGAGAAAGAGTTGGGAAAAAATGGTATGAGGAGAGAACAAGGGAAAAGGATTGCAACAAAAAAGTCAGTAATCCTTCTGCTGATTTTGATTGCAGGAATAGGGCTGCTTGTGTGGGGGCAAACCAAGCAGGATGCACAGGGCTATTCACAGAAGTCAATATCGCTAGCTGAAGTAAAAGAGGAGTTGTCTTTTGGAATTTATGAGAAGACAGATTGGGATACTTTTTTTTCGCCTTATCATAAGGAGTGCTTAACAGGAGAACTCTTATCGCAGCTTCTAAAGGAGCTTGGCGTGGCAGATTACATAGAGATGACAAAGATGAACAGACGTCATGTAGTAGAGCGGGAGGAATGGAATGCCATTTATGTGCAGATATTAGATATTCTCGATATGGAGTGTGCTGTGACAACAGAAAATCTGCTTATCTTAGACGTGATTGAGGCAGAGGATGGATATATTCTGATTACAAACCAGGGAGATTATACAACACGGTTGCCGAAAGAGTACTTTATACAGTGGCAGAGCTATCTGGTTTATTGTACGTCAGAGAGATGCATTGGCATAGCTGGCATCGTCGAAGAATCGCTTTCGTTAAGTAATGCGTATCTGGCAGCGTATTCTGATGATGAAATACAGTTTTTGTATGGTGGTGCGGTGTATCAAAAAGAGATTGGTACACTGGGTGCTTCTCCTAAAACCGGTATTTGCGATATTTTGATAAAAGAGGGGGATATCTGCGCTCTGCGCATGAAACAGGATACAATAAAAGGAGAATTGCTTTCCTATGACGATACAACGATTGAGATAGAGGGATATGGAAAGGTCAGTCATCCGGCGCGTATGCCGGTGTATCAGACTTATGGAGAGGTGACAGAAAAATCACTTTCCGATGTTGTGCTTGGCAATATGGAGGTAACCTATGTGACGGGGGAAAATCAGGTGTGCGCCATTTTAATTGGTCAGCCGGCCGATATTCAGGATATCCGCGTTCTTCTTTTGGCAGAGAACGGAACAAATTATAGAGAGCAGGTATATCTGAAGAGTGATGTTGATGCAACAGTAACCTGTGGTGAGCGTCAAGAGCAGCTTGCGGCAGGAACACTGCTTGCGGCAGAGCATTATCTTACGGATATGCCGATGGGGACATTGACGGTGATGCCGAATGTTGCGGAGGGAAAAGTATTTATCTGCGATACAGAGGGAAATGCAATAGCAAACGGATATCAGGGAACAATGGAAGTGCGTTCTTATGGTGAGGGGTATACATTGGTTAATGATGTGCCGTTTGAGACATATCTTGAGGCGGTTGTACCGAGTGAGATGCCTTCTAATTATGAGCCTGAGGCATTAAAGGCGCAGGCTGTATGTGCCAGAAGCTATGCATATATTCAGTTATTACGTGCGGATTTGGCAGCATACGGTGCGCACATTAACGATAGCACCTCCTATCAGGTATATAATAAGGTTGCGGCGACAGATGCCTCTAAACAGGCAGTACATGAGACCACAGGACAGATGCTGCTCTATGAAGGAGAACCGGTGGAAGCGTATTATTTCTCGACATCCATGGGATATACAGATACGGCGTCGGTTTGGAATGTTGATGATGAGACAGCATACGGATATTTAAAATCTGTGTGTCTGAATACCGGAGAGAATGCGACAGATTTATCGGATGAGAGAACATTCCTTTCCTATATCAGCCAACCGGCAGAGGGATATGACAGCGATGTCAAATACTATCGATGGTTTGCCCGAGCAGATTATCATGGTAAGACGGAGAATGTAAATCAGGTACTTATCAACAGAAATGCTGTGTCGCCGAAAAATGTTCAGTTTTATAAAAGTGATGGAATGACTCAAATTGAGGAAGTGACTGCAGATACTGTGGCAAAGCTCGGAAAGATTACAGATATCGAAACACATGAACGAAGTTCTGCCGGGGCAATATTGACACTATGCGTTCAGTATGAAAAGGGAAGCGCGCTCGTCAAGAATGAATACAATATTCGTAAGGTTTTGGGGTTATGTGTAGAAAAAATGGTTTATGCAGATTCTTCAGAGAGCACATCGATCTCCATGCTCCCAAGTGCATTTTGCGCGATAACAGAGCAGAAGGACGGTTCCATACTGCTGCAGGGCGGTGGATACGGACATGGACTTGGGATGAGCCAAAATGCTGCAAATGGCATGGCAAAAGAGGGAATGAATTATGAGGAAATATTGCAATATTTCTATCAGAATATTAAAATCAGTAGTATAGAATAAAGGGCGTCAACGAAGGATGCGGCGTGACAGAGAGGGAATATCATGATTTGGAAAATGGGTGCGAACCTTAATTATTTTATGAAAAAATGTAAACGGGATAAGATTAACGCATATGCAGCGCAGTCAGCTTTTTTTATCATACTTTCGATGATTCCGTTTTTGATGGTGTTTTCTTCTCTGTTGCAATATACGGCGGTGACAGAGTCAATGCTTCTTGAGATTATGAGAAGGATAATGCCGGAATACTTGTCTCCATTTTTTATTTCGCTGGTTGATGAGGTGTATAACCGGTCAATGGGAATTATTTCGGTGACGGCAGTTGTGGCAATCTGGTCGGCGGCAAAAGGCGTGCAATATATGGCGGATGGTTTTAACTCTGTCAATAATTTAGAGGAGACACGAAATTGGTTTGTATTGCGATTCTGGGCAGTGGTGTATACGGTGGTTTTTTTGATTGCTATCGTGCTTACACTTCTGGTGTTGGTGTTTGGTAATTCTTTGCATGAACTTGCAACGCAGCATGTGCCGATTTTAGGGTGGGCATCGGAATTGCTGTCACATTTAAAAGGGCTTTTTATGCTTGCATTTCTTACCTTATTTTTTGATATTGTATTTACAACGCTGCCGAATCGAAGACTGACATTTAAAGGACAGTTACCGGGTGCGTTTATCTGTAGCATTGCGTGGTATCTGTTTTCGTTTGGTGTATCTGTCTATGTGGATTACTTCAATGGGTTTTCCATGTACGGAAGTCTGACTACGATTGCTTTGGTTATGCTATGGTTATATTTTTGCATGTATATTATGATGATATCGGCGGAGATTAATGTCGTGTTCGGGGAGCATTTTGGAAAGTGGCATCAAAGTTATAAAAATGCAAGAACAAAAGGAAAAGATTAAGGAGGAACAAACGTGCATTTTGTGAACGCAAAAGGAATTCTGTCTGCGCAAAATGGCATGAATATATACAGAGGTTGTACACATGGTTGTATTTACTGTGACAGTAGAAGCAAATGCTATGGATTTACGCATGTTTTTGAAGATATTGAAGTAAAACAAAATGCACCGGAACTCTTGGAGCGGGCGCTTCGCTCAAAGCGAAAAAAATGCATGATTGGAACGGGGGCAATGTGTGACCCATATATGCATTGCGAAGAGGAACTGGGACTTACACGAAGATGCTTAGAACTGATTGATCAGTATGGATACGGTCTTGCAATTCAGACAAAATCAGACCGGATTCTTAGGGATTTGGATTTGCTGAAAAGCATCAATGAAAAAGCAAAATGTGTCGTGCAGATGACTTTGACTACTTATGATGAAGCGTTGTGTAAAATAGTTGAACCGAATGTGTGCAGTACCAAAGAACGCGTGAAAGCCTTACAGATTTTTCGGGAAAACGGAATACCGACAATCGTTTGGTTGACACCGATTCTGCCTTATATTAATGACACTGTAGAAAATATTGAAGGTATTTTGGATTATTGTATTGAGGCAAAGGTCTATGGGATAATTTCTTTCGGAATGGGTGTAACTTTGCGGGAAGGTGACAGGGAGTATTTTTATGCGGCACTGGATAAAAATTTCCCCGGAATAAAAGAGAAGTACCATCGCAGATATGGCTATTCCTATGAATTGGCAAGTGACAGAAATGAGGAGCTGATGAAGATTTTTCGAGATAAATGCAGAGAGAACGGAATTGTCTATCAGGCGGATGAGTGCTTTCAATATCTGCATGAATTCCCGGAAAAATATGAGCAACTAAAGTTATTTTAGGAAAGATATCGAGAAAAACACTTGATGTTTCAATTCCCCTGTGCTAGAATACCAAATAGATTTGAAAACAGCGGAAGCTGTAGCTAAAGGCAGTGAATGTGTGGGAGTTTCCCAAGTATCGCGATGGAGATACTTAGTAGAGCCCTATAATCCTTTCAGAGAGAGTGGGTCGTCGGCTGTAAGCCCGCTTAAGGCAAGGTAGGAATCGAAGTTCGCACAGGAGCCGCATCGGTGAAAACAAGTAGCAGATGCCGTTTTTGCACGTTACGCATATCAAGAGCTTTTCGTAAGCCATTGTATTATTTAGAATGGCGGAAAAGAATCAGGGTGGTACCGCGGAATCATTCGTCCCTGAACGGATGAGTTCGCGGTTTTTTTGCGCGTATAAGCAGAGTCAGGTAGCAAGTAAGGAAATCAAAAAATAATAAGAGGAGAGTAGAAAATGGCAGAGTTAAATGAATTAAGCGAAAAAATCGCGAAAATCAAGCAAGAAGTGCAAAATGAACTGGAAAAACTCGAAAACTCAAAGAGCGTGTATGAGTACAAGAAGGTTATTTTAGATGGCAAGACCGGAAAAATCGGCTCTTTGATGAAAGAGATGGGCAAGATTCCAAATGAGCAGAAAGCAGATTACGGCAAGAAGGTGAATGAGTTAAAGACCTGGGCGCAGTCTTATTTTGAAGAATTGGATGCGAAGTTTAAACAGGAAGAGATGAGACGGCGCTATGAGAGTGAAAAGATTGATGTCACCATGCCGGCGAAAAAGCATGAACATGGCAATCTTCACCCGGTGACACAGGTGCGCAATCAGTTGACAGATATTTTCGCATCTATGGGCTTTGAAATTTATGAAGGAACCGAGATTGAAACCGATTATTATAACTTTACGGCATTAAATACGCCGCAGGATCATCCTGCCCGTGATATGCAGGATACATTCTATCTGTCACCGGAGTACCTGCTTCGCACACAGACATCTGCAGGACAGATTCATGTTATGGAAGCGAAAAAGCCTCCGATTAAGGTGGTATCTCCGGGAAAGGTATTCCGCTCCGATGATGATGCAACCCATTCTCCGATGTTCACACAGATGGAAGGCCTTGTGGTTGACAAGGGGATTACACTTTGTGACTTAAAGGGGATGCTTGATGAATTTGTAAAGAAAATTTTTGGAAAAGAGACAAAGACCCGTCTTCGCCCGTCCTATTTCCCATTTACGGAACCGTCCGTAGAAGTGGATGTAAGTTGTTTCCAGTGTGGCGGATGCGGTTGTAAACTCTGTAAGGGAACCGGCTGGATTGAGGTACTCGGCGCAGGCGTAGTCAACAATAAGGTTTTGGAAGGCTGCGGTGTTGATACAAACGAATACAGTGGTTTTGCATTTGGTATTGGTTTGGAGCGTATCGCAATGCTCAAATACGGTATCAATAATATCAAATTATTATTTGAATCAGATCTGCGCGTATTAAAGCAGATTGATGATTAAAGAAGAAGGAGGAAGTTTCGTATGTTAGCACCACTTAGCTGGTTAAAAGAATATGTGGATATAGATGTAACACCAAAGGAACTGGAAGAAAAATTATTTTCCTGCGGTTTCGAGGTGGAGGAGTTGATTGAAGTCGGAAAGGATATTTCTGGTGTCGTAGTCGGATATGTCGAGGAATGTGAGCCGATTCCGGAGACACACTTAAGCTTATGTAAGGTAAATGCCGGAAAACACGGCACTTTTCAGATTTGCTGCGGAGCAGATAACGTACATGCCGGCGGGAAATTCCCACTGGCGTTGATTGGAGCGACCGTTTATGCAACGGCAAAAGATCATAAGACCATTGAAGGTGTAATGGAAATTAAAGCCGGAAAACTGCGCGGATATGATTCCTTTGGAATGCTCTGTTCCGGAACAGAACTTGGACTTAACGATAATCTGTACCCGGGAGCAGGATATAACGGTTTGTTGGTTCTTCCGGAAGATGCCGAGATTGGCGCAGATGTAAAACCGATTCTTGGCATGGATGACTGGATTTTTGATATCGCAATCACAGCGAACAGACCGGACTGCCAGAGCATTTATGGAATTGCCAGGGAGGTGGCTGCGGTTCTTGGAAAAGAATGCAAACCGCTTGATTTAAGTTATACAGAGACAGAAGTGACAAAGAGTCCTTTTTCTGTAATTGTGGATGCACAGGATATCTGTCCACGTTATATTGCACATTATGTATATGACGTGGAAATCAAAGAGTCTCCTGCATGGATGAGACGCAGACTTGCTCTGGTGGGCTGCGAATCTATTTCCAATGTGGTCGATATCACCAACTATATCTTAAAAGAGTTGGGACAGCCGATGCATGCATTTGACTATGCTTACCTTGAGGGAGATCAGATTCAGGTCAGACGTGCGAACGGCGGTGAAAAAATTGTCACATTAGACAGTAAGGAGTTTGAATTAGATTCTTCCAATCTGGTTATCTGTGACGGGGTAAAACCGGTTGCACTTGCAGGTATTATGGGTGGTTTGAATTCAGAAATTCTTGACACGACAAAAGAAGTGATGTTTGAGGCGGCAAAATTTGCCCGCGATAATATCAGAAAAAGCTCCCGTGCATTGGGACAGTCCTCAGATTCAAGTGCCCGCTTTGCCAAAGGTGTCGATGAGTATACGACGGTAATGGCAATGAAACGTGCCCTGCATCTGATTGAGGAACTGGGGTGCGGCAAAGTTTCTTGCACGCATGTAGATGTCAATACCGGAAATTCGGTTGAACCACAGGAAATGAAAGTCAGTGTAAAGCGTGTCAACGGTGTGCTTGGCATTGAAGTTCCGAATGAAGACATTGTTCGAATTTTAACAAACTTACAGATGAATCCTGTTATTGACGGAGATGAGCTTACCATTCAGGTGCCTGCATTCCGTGAGGATATGGATTCCTATCCGGATGTTGCCGAGGAAATAATCCGTATGTATGGTTACGATCATGTGACACCGACCTTTATGCCGACGGCAGAGGTTACGTTGGGTGGTCTTAATTTAAGACAGAAGACAGAACTCAAGATAAAAAGGGCATTGTGTGCAGCGGGAGCTTATGAGGGAATTCATTATTCCTTTTTCTCACCGGCAGATTTCGAGCTTTTAAGACTGCCTGCAGACGCAAAAGAGAGAAATGCAATCAGCATTCTAAATCCGATAACCGTAGACCTTTCTTTGATGCGTACGACC
Source organism: Roseburia sp. (assembly GCA_022771695.1). Classification (GTDB taxonomy): domain Bacteria; phylum Bacillota; class Clostridia; order Lachnospirales; family Lachnospiraceae; genus Roseburia. The sequence continues at coordinate 75,449 of JALEKJ010000043.1, forward strand.
TTGGCATCCCAGATGCTGTATGCAATTTCGCGGAATCAGAAGAAGGGAATCTTAGAAGGGCGTATTTTTGAGCTTGGAAATATCTTTGTGCCGAAGTCATTGCCGCTGACGGAGTATCCGGATGAGCGTGCAACGCTTTGTGTCGGATTGTTTGGTGATCAGGAATCTTTCTTTACCTTAAAGGGATTTGCGGAGACTGTTGCTGATACATTATGCTTGTCCTTTACTTATGAGCCTTCTACCAAGCCATTTTTGCATCCTTACCAGACAGCATCTGTATTCTGTGAAGGAATAGAAGTTGGTTATCTTGGAAAACTTGCTTACGAAGTGCAGAATGAACTGGATATGCGTGTACCGGCTTATATCATGGAGCTTGATCTGCAGACACTTTCCCAGTGGTATGGAAAATACGTTACCTTCCAACCATTGCCAAAGTATATGGAGGAGAATAGAGATTTTGCCTTTGTAATGGATAAGGAAATTACCTGTGCACAGGTAGAAAATGTTATCCGAGAATCCTGTGATTATGTGACAAGCGTTTCTCTATTTGACGTTTATGAGGGAATTCAGCTTCCACCAACGAAGAAGAGTATGGCATTTAAGGTTGTTTTCACCCCGCGTGAGGAAGAATTCACAAAAGAGAGCGTGGACGGATACGTGCAGAATATTTTAAAGAATCTGGATACGAAGTTAAATATTTCACTTCGTATGTAAGAATTAGGGAAAATAGTATGGATGTAAAAGATTTTTATTACGACCTTCCGCAGGAGCTGATTGCGCAGGACCCACTGCTCGATCGCTCCAGCTCAAGGCTGATGGTATTAGATAAGCATACCGGCGAAATACAACATAGGGTGTTTAAGGATATTGTAGACTATCTAAAGCCGGGGGATTGTCTTGTCGTCAACAATACGAAGGTTATTCCTGCAAGATTATATGGTGTAAAAGAAGGCACACAGGCAAAGATTGAGATTCTTCTTTTAAAGAGAAAGGAGAACGATGTTTGGGAAACCTTGGTAAAACCGGGGAAAAAGTGTAAGCCTGGAACGAAAATTATCTTTGGTGATGGTCTTTTGACCGGAGAAATCATCGACATTGTAGAGGAAGGAAATCGTTTGATTCAGTTCCACTATGATGGTATTTTTGAGGAAATTTTAGACCGGCTTGGGCAAATGCCGCTTCCGCCTTATATCACACACCAGTTAGAGGATAAGAACCGTTATCAGACGGTATATGCAAAGTATGATGGCTCAGCTGCGGCACCGACAGCCGGTTTGCATTTTACACCGGAACTACTTGCGCAAGTAAAGGCAATGGGGGTAGAAATTGCGGAGGTTACACTGCATGTCGGACTTGGCACGTTCCGTCCGGTAAAAGAGACGGATGTTTTAAAGCATCATATGCATTCAGAGTTTTATCGTATTGAACAGAGTGAAGCGGATAAAATCAACAAGGCGAAGCGTGAAGGACATCGCGTGATTGCAGTTGGAACGACGAGCACGCGTACAATGGAATCCGCAGCGGATGAGCATGGCTTTTTACATGAGACGAGCGGATGGACAGAGATATTTATTTATCCGGGCTATCAGTTTAAAGTAATTGATGCGTTGATTACCAATTTCCATTTGCCGGAGTCGACGCTGGTCATGTTGGTATCTGCGCTTGCGGGCAGAGAACATGTATTAGATGCTTATGCGGAGGCGGTAAAGGAGCGCTATCGTTTCTTCAGCTTTGGCGATGCGATGTTCATTACGGATTTGCAGGCAAAATTGTGATAAGCACATGCAAAATGCGATAGAATAATTAAAAAAGGAGAAGGAGCTTGGCATGGAAGAAAAGAGAAGGCATAAGCGGCTGGATTTGGATGTGTCGGTCGAATTGGAACGCCTAGATGAAGATGGGGTTACTACATTAAAGTATATCCATGTGGATGTGACAGATATTTCGAGAAGCGGAATTGGCTTTACAAGCAGAAAGAAACTTGAAATCGGTACCTACTACGACACAAAGATTCAGATTTGGACGAAGGAGGTCGTGGATGCTGTCATAGAAATCGTGCGCTGTGAGGAAACTGCGGATGGTTATAAGTATGGCTGTGAATTTATCGGTATGTCCGATACCGATGCTTTGAAAATTGATATTTATCAGATTTTTAATGATATATAATGGTTGACAAATATCACAATCAAATTTATAATCTAAGTAATTAGAGGATAGTTCGCATTTGTATATGCACTAAACCGGAGAGAGATACACCTACTAGATGTATTTTGCTTTCCGGTATTTTTGTTTCATGGAAAAGGGGGAGAAGG
>JALEKJ010000061.1 GCA_022771695.1 Roseburia sp.
GCGAGGAGCACCCGCGGCATGGATGCCGCGTGTACTCCGGTTGCGTCAGCTTGTAATAACTGTTCGCAGAACATTAGAATTCCTTATGCCCGAAGCACTTAAACCTCAAGCAGCAGGCAGCCGTCCTTTTCAGTAACATTGAAACTGCGGCAGAAATTCTCTCATAACTTTTCTTATATATTTCTCTTCTACAAACCGGAATTTACTTCGTTGACTCTTTCAGCACAATCTCATACGGAAGCAGTGTGCGCTCTTTTACCTCGATCCCCTCAATCATATCAAGTAAAATCTGACATGCAACCCTGCCAAGTTCTTTTGCATCAAAGGACAATGATGTAATAGACGGCACATTGTTTTCAAGAATCGTGCTATCATAGAAAGATGCCACGCGCACATCGTCCGGCACCTTAATCTGCTTTTCGCGAAGAACCTTTAACACACGGCTGGCAACTGCATCATCCATACAGAGGATGCAATCAACATTCCGTTCCAAGATATCACCCACTGTCTTATCGACACGCATACGATTCTCCGGACTTAAGTAAAGCAGGCTCTCGTCAAACGGCACTCCCATTTGCTCATAGGCCTCTTTAAATCCACGCAGACGGCTCTGCGTAACCACATATCCCTCATCCTCGCCGACCAAAGCGACCCTTTTTAAATTCTTCATCAATATAATTGATGTCAGTTCTTTACAGGCATTCCTGTGATTATGGTCAATCTGAACAACGTTCTTATAGTTTGTACTACCGGTCGTCACAAACGGAATTCCCTTCTGCTGCAAAAGCTCAATCTGTGCATCCTTAAGGAATGTACGCATCAATACAACGCCATCCACCTTGCGATTTGCAATGATACGCTCCAGCGATGAAATGTCTGTCATACGGCACATACTAAGCAAAATATCATACCCCGCAGTCTCTGCCATCTCCTGAATTCCGAACAGGCACGCCTGGAAAAAGTTCCAGTCCACCACCTCATAATTTCCCGGCATCACAACACACAAATTGTAAGTCTTTGACTGTGCCAACCCTTTCGCAATCGCATTCGGCTTGTAATCATGTTCTTCTATGTAAGCAAGCACACGCTCCTTTGTTTCTTTCCCGATGCGTCCTTTTCCCGAAATTGCACGCGATACCGTTGTCTTGGATACCCCAAGTGCCTCCGCAACATCTGCTATTGTAATGTTCTTCTTTTCCTCTTTTTCCGTTGTAATACTCATTTTCTTCCCCCGTTTTGCGCTAGTTGCGCAACTTTTTTTTATTATTCTACATTTTTCCTAAAAAATCAATCCCTTTTCTGTCATTTCTTACCATTTTGAAATTCCGCATTCTTCCTGTATTTACACAATTTTTCCGGAATGTTATAATGTTGGCGCAAACGGTTGTCTTATTGTGCAATGCAAACCTTCATACAACCGTCAATAATATACATGATTGGAGAATTTTATGAAAACAGATACGTTACGTTTTGGCGCCGCCTACTATTCCGAATATCTGCCGTATGAGCGCGTTGATAAAGATATGGAAATGATGGCTCGTGCAGGTATGAACACCATTCGCATTGCCGAATCTACCTGGAGCACATTAGAACCAGCCGACGGCGTATTTGACTTTACACATATTGACCGCATGCTTGACGCCGCTGCCAAGCATGATATTTCCGTTATCATTGGAACACCAACCTACGCGATTCCGTCCTGGCTTGTGAAAAAATACCCGGATATTCTCGCTGTCACAAATGACGGTCCCAGTCTCTATGGGCACAGACAGAATATGGACATCACACACCCGGGATACCGTGCACACGCAGAACGTATCATTCGCACCCTGATGGAGCACATAAAAGATGTCCCCCACATCCTCGGATTCCAACTTGATAACGAGACCAAAAGCTACGGTACTGCTGGACCGCGCGTCCAACAGTTGTTTGTGAATTATCTAAAAGAAAAATATCCGGATATTCAGGAATTCAATCATGAATTCGGTCTGGACTACTGGAGCAACCGCATAGACAACTGGGACAACTTCCCTGACGTAAGAGGCACGATTAATCAAAGTCTTGCCGCAGAATTTCAGAAATTTCAGCGCTCACTTGTCACCGAATTTCTGACCTGGCAGTCCGCGATTGTCCGTGAGTATGCACGCCCCGATCAATTCATCACACAGAACTTCGATTTTGACTGGACAGGGCATTCCTATGGGTATCAGCCGGAAGTCAATCAGTTCGAAGCTGCAAAGTGCATGACTGTTGCAGGTGCTGATATCTACCACCCTTCACAGGGAAATCTCACCGGAGCTGAGATTACCGTCTGCGGAAATATTGCAAGAAGTCTAAAAAAAGACAACTACCTCATCCTCGAGACAGAGGCGCAGGGAAATATCGAATGGCTTCCATACCCTGGACAACTGCGTCTTCAGGCATACAGTCATGTCGCAAACGGTGCAAACAGCGTGATGTACTGGCACTGGCACTCCATACACAACGCAATCGAAAGCTATTGGAAGGGGGTTCTCTCCCATGATTTCTCCGAAAACGAGACTTACCGTGAGGCATGCCGTATCGGTGACGAATGGAAACGAATCGGTGCCCATCTTATCAATTTGAAAAAAGAAAATCATATTGCTGTCCTCATTGACAATCAATCGTTGACAGGTCTTTCCCATTTTCCTCTGGAGACGACTGACAAGCACAGCTATAATACCGTTCTGCGCTGGATTTGTGACGCATTTTATCGAATGAATATGGAATATGATGTGATTTCTTCTGCCGAGAGAGACTTTTCTTCTTATGATTACCTCGTCGTACCGGCACTCTACAGCGCCTCAGAAGAATTGCTTACCGCATTGAATAATTATGTAGAAAACGGCGGGAATCTGATTGCAACCTTCCGCAGCGGTTTTTCGGACGAGCAGTTGAAAATATATTCCGATACACAGCCTCACATTCTGCATAAATGCCTTGGGATTCACTATAATCAGTTCACTTATCCAAAGAATGTGGATGTCGTGCTGAGTCCCGGGTGTATGTCTGCGGAAAATACACACGCTGCACCAAAAGGAACCAGTATAACCGGCATGACTCCATCCAGGAGCAGCGCACATGACTGGATGGACCTCGTTACCTGCGATACTGCAGAAGTGGTTGCATCCTACGACCACCCTGCATGGAATCGTTATGCCGCGGTATCCAAAAACTGTTTTGGAAAAGGAACCGCCCTCTACCTGGGCGCATTTTTCGGAGATGAACTATTAGAGGAGATTCTTCGCACCTATCTTATCAGTACCGGTTATCCGTCGCCACTCAGTGACAAACTTCGTTTTCCGGTCATCCTCAAGCGCGGGCAAAATGATTTCGGAAAAGAATTGTATTATTACTTCAACTATTCCGACAAGGAACAGACCGCAAAACATATAGGTGGTAACGGAGTAGAATTGCTTTCCGAAAAAGCAGTCGCTTCGCAACAAGTACTTACATTGGCACCTTGGGAACTTGCGATTGTAGAAGTCTAATCACTTTTATAAAAAAACCATGACAGGAATTTTTTCTCTGTCATGGTTTTTTATTCTATTTCCTATTTTGTCTATATTATCTGCTATTCTATCGGCTGTGCTGCCTGCTGCGCTGCCTCCTGCTCCGCTTTTATCTGCGCTAATGCTGCCTCTGCCGCTGTTAAGGTATCGATATTCGTCACATAGCCTTTGGCGGAATCCGGCAGTGCATTATAAAGATTTCTTGCATTGACAATCACTGTCTCACTCTCCAACGTGACCGGTCCGATGGAATTAATCAGATTCACGATGTTGGCTGCATCTGCCTGCTGGACAGCCGTACTCTCCGTGCCCGGAAGCGTATATACTAACACTGCATATCCCTTATCAATCGTCTCATAAATCTTCTTTGCCGCAGACAACGGAAGGTTGATGCATCCATGAGAGCCATTGGTCTTGTAGATGTTACTGCCAAAGCTTCTTCTCCAAGTTGCATCGTGCATTCCTACATCGCCAGCAAACGGCATCCAATATTTTACCGGCGTCTCATAATCCTCTCCACGGAGTACCGCATCCGTTGTTGTGTAGGTAACACCGAATGCTCCGGTCGGAGTCGCATGTCCCTTTGCCACATCACCAGAGACAAAATCTGTGTCAATGACCAGTTCTCCGTCTTTATAAAGGAATAAATGCTGAGCCGTCAGATTGATTTCAACATAAGAGTCACCATAATCGTTTTCTCCATGGCAATTTGCTGTCTGCGCATAAATCGGCTCTCTTGTTACATGCTCTCCTGTTGTAAGGTCTGCCAATATCTGCGCCACCTCACCTTCATTATCAATCCTCCAACCATAAAATCCGTTTGAAATTGTAACTGTTTTTCCATATGAGGTCTCAAGTTCTTTGGGGTGATATGCCGTATTGTAACTCTTCGCAAGCATTTTTACAAAGTCAAGAACCGCCTCCTGATCCACTGCAATCTTACCATTCTTATCACCAAGCCATGTATGAATCGTCTGTGCATCCAAGACTTCCTTCTCATCGCCAAACTCGTAAGTAATCACGGTTCCAACATAACAATTCAAATCTTCAATCAATGTCAACAGTTCATCATCGTCATCGCCGACCACAGGGTCCACATAGCATCCTTCCTCCGAAAGATTAATCTCCTCATCTAACCGTAGGATAGCTTCCGTGACCGCGCTTTCCAATGCCGTCTTATCAATCATCGTACCATAATCAGCAGGCACTAAAGTATATCCATCCGATACATCATACGCAGAATAGGTTGCATCTACCGGTTTCCGCTGTTTCTCCCTGTCTGCAACTGACAGTCCTTGCAGCACATCAGCAAGCGCTACCTCATCATAAGCAATCGCTTTTGCAAGCTCTAATTCTTTTCCCTGAAACAATGTCATAATCCACATATAGCCTTTCTGCTGTTCTAATAAGCTCTGAACCTCACCTTGAAAAACCGGCTCAAGTGAAATACTGTTTCCATCTATCGTCTCAGTCATATCCTCACGTTCCAATAACGTCAAAGAATAATTCTCGATTTCTTTTCGTATCAGCTTTTCGACACCTGCGACGCCTCGCCCACCTACTGAAATTCCATCTATCTTGGTTCCAAAACAGAAATGACTCTGAAAAAATATGGAAAATCCAATATAAACGGCAGCTACAGCCGTCACTGTCACTGCAAAAAGTAATCCTGTTTTTCTTTTTTTATTCTTCATTCTTTTTTCCTCTTTTGAATAAGTATATTCCAAACTCTTCTACAATTTCACCTTTAGTACTCTATTATTATAATGTCCCTCGGTTGCTTGTCAACAAATCACTAAAATCGTAATATTTATGTAAAATATTTGTTCCATTTCGTTGTACAAATGCACAAAAAAAGAATGCTTCACTTAAGCTTTTCTTAAATTTTAAATAATCTTTCTTAAAATAAATGGAAGGTAATTGTTTCTAAAAAATCACTGTGCTATAATCGCAAAAGTAAAATTAATACATAAAGAAAGGGTGATGGCTTTGAAGGCCTTTTTGGAGAAAAATAAGCATGGCGTTCTGTTACTTTATTTCCTAATATATCTCCCATGGTTCGGACATCTGGAAAAGACAGTAACCACCCATTTTCATGTCATTCATACGGCACTTGATGACTATATACCATTCTGTGAATACTTTATTGTTCCATATCTGCTTTGGTTCGGTTATGTTGCCTGGGGACTAGGATACTTTTATTTCAAAAACAAAGATGAGTACTTCCGTCTCTGTACAATGCTTTTTACCGGAATGACGGTTTTCCTCATCGTGTCAACAATCTATCCGAACGGACACTATCTGCGACCTACTTCATTTGTCCGCGATAACATCTTTGTAGATATGGTGCGTTGGTTATATTCCACGGACACTGCCACGAATCTGTTTCCGAGTATCCATGTGTATAATTCGATTGCCATTAACACAGCCGTATGGCATTGCAATAATTTCAGGAAAAAGAAGACCATCCGATATGGTTCTGCAATGCTGATGGTAAGTATTATCTTATCAACCATGTTCTTAAAGCAGCATTCCGTATTCGACGTAATCACTGGAATTGCCATGGCAGTATGTATGTACGGATTCGTATATGCAAACAACACGATTCGCATTCCGGCAAGACAGCAGCGCTATCAGCGCAAGCTGCGCCGCATTTAAGGCGCTTGGTAAAAGCTCCGGCAAAAGAATTCCGGGCTGTCATAAATGTTCTGAGCAGAACATTTATGACAGCCCGGAATTCTTTTACCAGAGCTTTAATACCTGTATCGCGGTCTTCATCGCCTTATAGCGGAAATTCTCAAGCTCTCCTGCTGCATTCTTCAACTCTTTTCTTATCTCGATATGCTGTGGGCAATGACTCTCGCATTTGCCGCAGCCGACACACTGCGATGCGCTGCTGGTATCCTTGCGAAATGCCGTACATTGCAAATAGTCGCGTCGTCCCGACTGTTTTCCCTCTGAATACATGGCATTATAGCAGCGGAAGGTTCCCGGAATATCAACACCCTTCGGACAAGGCATGCAATATCCGCATCCGGTACATCCAACCTTGACACTCTTTTCGATTTCCGCTTTCACCTGCTCTATCAGCGCCCGATCCGACACCGTAAGGCAGCCTACCGGAGACTCCGATGCCGTCTTAAGATTCTGTTCCACCATCTCCATGGAATTCATTCCCGACAATACGCACGTAACTTCCGGCTGATTGTACAGCCATTTTAATGCAAGCTCTGCAGGAGTTCTCTGTTCCTCATCCTCTCTGAAAAGTTCTTTTGCAGACTCCGGGAGCAGATTTACAAGTCTGCCGCCCCGAAGTGGTTCCATGATAATCACAGGCAGTCCCTTCTCATGCGCATAACGCAATCCTTCTACCCCTGCCTGAGAATGCTCATCTATGTAATTATATTGAATCTGGCAAAAATCCCAATCGTAGGCATCTACGAGCTGCTTAAACATATCCGACTTGCCATGGTAGGAAAAACCAATATTTCGAATCTGACCTGATGCAAGCTTCTCTTCTATCCACTTATCCATACCAAGCGCTTTTAACTTCTCCCAGGTCGGGATATCCGTCAACATGTGCATCAGATAATAGTCGATATAGTCTGTTTTCAGTCTGCGCAATTCCTCCTGAAACATTTTCTCCACACCGTCAATAGACTTAATCAGATAATGCGGAAGCTTCGTCGCCAGATAAATTTCCTCTCTACATTCATTGCGGCTTAGGATTTCTCCCACCGCAACCTCATTTCCCGGATACACATATGCAGTATCCAGATAGTTTACGCCCGAGCGAATTGCCGCCATCACTTCTTTTTCTGCCTTATCGATATCAATGCTGTTGCCTTTCTTTGTAAAGCGCATGCATCCATAGCCTAAGACCGAAATATCATTCCCTTTCCTATCCTTTCGATACTGCATGATGTCCTCCATCCATCTGATTGCACGACGGAACGCTTGCAATCATTTCTGTTTTATATACTGTTTATTTTATATTTATTTTTTATATTGTATATATTATACATTCAGTTTTGCAATTAAGCCTTGATTTCTTCCAATTCATCCAGCCAGATACGCGCACAGGCATCGGATGGCATACGCAAATCACCTCTCGGCGACACTGCCACACTTCCCACCTTCGGTCCGTCCGGCAGGCAGGAACGTTTAAAGTGCTGCGCAAAAAATCTGCGGTAGAAGATTTTCTCCCACTTTAAAATGGTTGCGTCATCATAAGTTCCCGCAAATGCCTCTTTTGCAAGGCGGAATACCTTCCTCGGCGGATATCCCTGACGGAGCATATGATACAAATAGAAATCATGTAATTCATATGGTCCTACGATATCCTCTGTCTTCTGTGAAATCTTACCATCCTCCGGCGGTAACAGTTCCGGAGACACCGGCGTATCCAAAACATCGAGAAGTACGCTCTCAAGCTTCTCGTCGCCACAGGTATCTGCATAGTAGCGTACCAGATGACGTACCAAGGTCTTTGGCACAGAAGAATTAACCGCATACATGGACATATGATCTCCATTGTACGTCGCCCATCCCAACGCAAGTTCTGAGAGGTCTCCCGTTCCGATAACCATACCGTTTTCCTTGTTGGCAATATCCATCAGAATCTGCGTACGCTCTCGCGCTTGACCATTCTCATAGGTCACATCGTGTACGGACGGGTCCTGTCCGATATCATGAAAATGAACCATCACGGCTTCCTTGATATCGACTTCCATAAAATCGGCACCTAAAGACTTAATCAGATTCACCGCATTGTCATAGGTGCGGTCCGTTGTTCCGAATCCCGGCATCGTAACTGCCTTGATATTCTTATGATCTAACCCAAGCATGTCAAAGGCTCGCACAGTCACAAGCAATGCGAGGGTGGAGTCAAGACCGCCGGAAATTCCGACCACTGCGGTCTTACACCCCGTGTGTTCTAAGCGTTTTTTTAATCCCATTGCCTGAATTGCAAGTATCTCGGCACAACGCTTTTCTCTGTCATGATTATCCCCCGGTACAAACGGCGCCGGGTCGATATAGCGCGTCAACACGGTCTCTTCCTGCACTAACGGGAACGGAACAATCACATATCCCGCCTGCTCCATTTCGAACGATGTCATTCTTCTGCGTTCCGTCAAAAGACGTCTGACATCAATTTCAGAAATTGTTATCTCATTGGTAAAACGTGGAGATTCCTTTAGAATGTGCCCGTTTTCCGCAATAAGATTGTGTCCGGAATAGACCACATCCTGTGTAGACTCACCGTCTCCTGCGCTTGCATAAATATAGCCGCACAAGAGTCTTGCCGACTGACCGTTCACCAAGTCTCTGCGATAGCTCTCCTTACCGGTTGTCTCATTTGACGCGGAAAGATTTACGATTACCGTCGCACCGTTTCTCGCATGTCGAATACTTGGTGGCTCCGGTGTCCACAAATCCTCACAGATTTCCGCACCAATCACAAGTTCCGGCATACTCTCACAGGCAAACAATATTCTGCTTCCCATCGGAACCTTACTGCCACAGCACGTAATCTGCACAGTCTCCCTCATACAGGGTGCAAAATGGCGTCCCTCATAAAATTCATTATAAGTCGGAATATAGCTCTTTGGCACAAAACCGAGCAGTCTGTCCCCTTTTATTACAGCCGCTGTATTATATAACTTTCCATTATATTGAATCGGGAGCCCGACAAAAACAACCGCATCCACGCCACTCGTAAACTCGACAATCTCGCCGAGTGCTTCCTTCGCTCCTTCAAGCAGTGTTTCCTGCAAAAACAAATCCTCACACGTATATCCTGTGATGCAAAGTTCCGGGAACACAATTACTTTTGCTCCCTGCTCTGCCGCCTCTTTAATGCCGTCACAAATGACTTTTGCATTATATTTGGTATCTGCAACCCGAATCTTCGGTGTTACTGCTGCAACTTTTACAAATCCGTCTCTCATTTTCTCATTTCCTTTAATTCGTCTACATCAAAATGATACGCCTTATTACAGAACTGACATTTCACTTCAATCGTCTCTCCATCATTGATGATATCGTCAAGATCTTTTTTACTTAATGTTGCAATCGCTCTTGAAACTCTCTCCTTCGAGCAGTCACAGCAGAACCCGGTCTCTATCGTATCCGTAATCTCAAGTCCGAATTCTCCTAAGATAATCTCCAAAATCTGCTCCGGCGTATTTCCGTCCTCGAGCATTTCCGTCACAGAAGCAATCTCCGTAATTTTTTTCTCCAAACGGTCAATGATTTCCTCCTGTGTAAACGGCATGAGCTGTATAATAAATCCACCCGCCTGCTTCACAGAGCCGTCTTTGTCCACAAGCACCCCAAGTCCCACTGCGGACGGCACCTGCTCGGACGTTGCAAAATAATAGGTTAAATCCTCTGCAATTTCGCCGGTCTGCAATGCAATCTGTCCGACATATGGTTCCTTTAATCCCATGTCTTTGATGATGCTCATCACACCGAGTCCCAACGCACCGCCGACATCTAATTTTCCTTTTTCATTTAGCGGGAGTTCTACATCCGGAACCCTCGGAAAACCTTTGACATGACCGGCAGAATCTGCAGTCACCGTAAGTCCTTGTGCCGGTCCACTGCACTGCACCTGAATCGTCAAAAGGTCTTTTTCTCCCTTCATCATCGTCCCCATCATTGCCGCACCGGAAAGCAGTCTTCCGAGTGCCGCCGTAATCACAGGGCTTGTATGGTGGTCACGTCTTGCTTCCTCCACCATCTCTTTTGATGTAATGGCAAACGCACGAATCTGGCTGTCTGCCGCTGTTGCTCTCACAATATAGTCTTTCATATTTTTTCCTTTCTTTGGTCTGTTCTATATTTTATATTCGCAGTGCCCCGCTCGATTTCGCTTCGCTACATCTCGCTGACGGGCTTTCGCCCTATGTCTGCCGTTAGAGACAAAACTGCCTGTAAACAGTCGTTTTGCCTCTATCAGCAGCCGCACTGCTCAATGCTTTCCATGTTCTCTTGCAAGCACATAGATGCGCTCGCTGTCTTCTCTTACCGTTTCTCTCGTAAATGCATCATATGCTGCCACAAATTCCATTCCCGCTTCCGCCAAAAGACGCTTAATGGTCTCAAGTTCATAGGCTCGCTGATAATGCGTCTCTTCATACTTGCGATACAGTTCCCCGTCCTCCCGGATGAACAGCGTCAAATCATATTCGTTAATACCGGTCTCTTCGTCGTAATAATTATCCCAGATAAAACTTCCTTCCTCGCGGTTCTCGCTGATGGTCGTCTCTCCCAAAAGCACCTGATATTTATATAACGTGTTCAAATCGAAGATAAAAATACCTGCCGGGTCCAAATAATTGTTGACCAGCCGGAATACTTCCCGCAAATCATCCTCTTCTAAAATATAGTTCATCGAGTCACAAATACTGACTACTGCGCGCACCGTTCCGTAGAGTTCAAAGGAACGCATATCCTGAAGCAGATATAGAATTCGATTACACGCGTTATCCTCAAAGTTGCCGTTTCCTGCTGCTTCCTCTTCCACATCACAGATATCATCCGCATCACAGGTATCCTCTGCCTCGCGCGCGATTTCCAACATCTCCTCAGAGTTATCCACGCCAATCATATCGTAGCCTGCTTTTGCCAACAATCTGGTCAATTTCCCGGTACCGCACCCTAAATCTAACACCAAACCATCGCGGATGTCATATTCCTCCAGCAAGCCCTTAATATATTCACACCATTCTTCATACGGCACATTATCCATGAAGAGGTCATAAACCCTTGCAAAACTACTGTATGCTTCCACTTCTTCACCGCTTTCTTCCTACAATTTCCAAGCAAACTACTTCTATGCTATACTATCAATTTTCCTGTCTAAAATCAAGGCTTCTCGAATCCACCTTGATTATTTTTGCCATAACCCGTATACTTATTTCATAAATCAGAAACGATATATCATTGTAAAAAGGATGCTATCTGTTTATGCCGGAAAATTACGAACATTATATCACCAAAAATATCAAAGCATTTTATAAGCGCAGACTCACTGCACCTATCCTGTATCTGGTTCTTTTAGTTGCACTCTGGCTGCTTCTCTCGCTCTGGGCACCGCTTTTTCCAGACTCCCTTTCGGCTTCGGACACACTTGAGAGTGCCTACCGCGAGGATATCACATATGTGCGCATGACCTTGTCCGACTTAAAATTCACCGGCTACACAAGGAACTTCTTTGGCTCCGTTACCGGCTACTACTACTACACGATGCGCGGGGATGAATGCATCATTGTTTTGCTATCGCCCGGAACCAGCGAACAGGGACTTCCAATTATAGATCAGGCTAATTTTAACGCCAAAATTGCAAAAGGCGATGACACCTTTGAACTACTGCTTGGAAATCTCGCTGCAGACTTGAATTGGACCGAAAACGGAATTCGAAACAAAGTATCACACTATGTATTGAGCGAACCGGATTACAACATGGTTGGAAATATGATTCTCTACGTCATATTCTTTGCCACGGGCGGTTATGCACTGGTATGCTTGTGCCTGTTCATTATCTACATCTTCTTTCCTTTGCTCTCACCGCCCTGTCAGGACTTAGCGCTGTTCGGAAACCCGAAGAAGCTTTTGGAGCAGGCAGAAGAAGAGCTCGCAACGCTTCCACAGCTTGCCACGGAGGATATGTTCATCACAGAGCATTTCTTCATTGAAACATCTGTCTATGGCAACGCAATCGTTCCGATTAATGAGATTATCTGGATTTACAAATATTCGACCCTACACAAGTTCTTCTGGTACCATTTTAGCATTTCCTACACGCTGCACATCAGCGCGAACCGGCATCTGTATATCCAGTGCCCGAAGAATATCAAGTCCGATATCGATGGTATCATGGATTACCTTTCTGAGGCAAACCACAATATTCTGGTTGGATTCTCGGAGGAAAACCGCCTGAAAGTGCAGGAGATTCAAGGAACGCCAATGCGTTTTGAGAAGTTTATTGCATTTTTAAATAAGAGGATATAAAAACACAAAAAGCGCTAACGTCTGCTATTTTGCAGCTTAGCGCTTTTTATTCTGTATATATTTCCTACTGTTACCGGCAAGACGTACTAATCGACTCAATCGCCACCGCTCCGCCTCTGACCACTTCAATTCTGCGGAACTTGGATTTTAAGAGCGCAATCAACTCGTTATTCCTGCGCTCTGTGAGCTTGCACTCTAAGAGCACACTGTCGTTGCCAATATCCGACACCTCCACATGGAACACCTGCGCAATCTGGAATACCTCCTGCTTTTCTGCCGCATTAATCCCCAACACCTTCGCAAAAAGGATTTCCTTCATATGAATCGGCACATCCGTCAGGTCGATGACCTTAATCACCTCAACCATGCGGTTTAACTGCTTTTTAATCTGCTCAAACGTAATGTCGTCGCTCGTCACACAGATTGTCATACGGGAAACCGTCTCATCCTCTGTGGTTCCAACCGTAAGGCTTTGCAAATTGTAGGATTTCCCAGAGAAAAGACCGGAAACCTTTGCAAGAACGCCGACCTGATTTTCTACATATAATGCAATCCATCTGTTTTTCATGGTTTGTTTCCTTTCTCCGCCGTGCGCGGACTATTTTAGGATCATCTCACTCATTGCATTTCCGCCTTTTACCATCGGAAGCACGATTTCGTCCGTCGAAATCATAAATTCGATGATGGTTGGTGCATCCTTATAGGTACGCGCCTCATCCAACGCCGCCTGAATATCCTCCTCACGCTCTACACGGATTCCATGAGCGCCGTAGCTTTTCGCAAGTGCAATAAAGTCCGGTGTGTATGGCGGACATGCCGCATTCGGTCCCTTACAGTTCTTCGGGCACGTTTTTCTTCTTCGCAGACAGGTCGCCTCATAACGCTTTCCGTAGAAAAGCTGCTGCATCTGGCGCACCATTCCCAAATAATAGTTATTAAACAGACAGATAATGACCGGTGTGCCTTGTACAACCGCAGTCGCCATCTCCTGAATATTCATCTGCAATCCGCCGTCACCGGAAAAGCATACGACCTCTCGTTCCGGGTTGCCAATCTTCGCTCCGATTGCCGCAGGAAGCCCAAACCCCATCGTACCAAGCCCACCGGATGTAATGAGTTGATGCCAGGAATCCAACTCTAAGTACTGTGTCGCCCACATCTGATGCTGTCCAACATCTGTGACATAAATTGCGTCACCAAAAGTACGATTCACATGCTCAAAAATCATCTGTGGCGTCATTCCATGGTCTCTGCGCATCTCAAGCGGGTTTTCTTTTTCCCATTCTGCAATCTGCGCCTGCCACTTCTCCGTATCCTTCGACTCAGCCCACTCCAACAGTTTTTCCAATGCAAGGTTTGCGTCGGAGACAACCGGTACATCCACCACAACATTTCTGGAAATGGACGCGGTATCCACATCAATATGTATGATTTTTGCCTTCGGCGCAAACTCGTTCAAATCTCCTGTAATGCGGTCATTAAAACGCGTTCCAATGGAAAAAAGCACATCACACTTGCTGACTGCCATATTCGCCGCATATTTTCCGTGCATACCGGTATTTCCGATGTAAAGAGAATGTCCCGTCGGAATTGCACCTTTCCCCATAATCGTAGTAACGACCGGAATCTGTGTCTTCTCCACAAACTGGAGTAATTTATCGTTCGCACGTGCAATGTTGATTCCGCCACCTGCCAAAATTAGCGGTCTCTTCGCGCCGCGCAACATTTTATATGCTTTTTTTAGCTGTCCCACATGCACGGTATCATTCGGCTTATATCCACGAATCTGTACGCTGGAAGGATATTCCGCAGGTCCGGTTGCTGTCTGGATATCCTTTGGAATATCAATGAGTACCGGTCCCGGCTTACCTGTGGAAGCAATGTGGAACGCCATCTTAATGATGCGTCCCAAATCTTCTCTTCTTCGCACCGTCACGCCATACTTTGTAATGCTTCTGGTCATTCCCACGATATCTACTTCCTGGAATGCATCGTTTCCAATCAGAGAAAGCGGCACCTGTCCCGTGAAGCACACCAACGGAATGTTGTCATAATGCGCATCCGCAAGTCCCGTCATGATATTCGTCGCACCCGGACCGCTTGTCACCAGACAGACACCCACTTTTCCTGTCGACTTCGCATAACCCTCCGCCTCATGAATCAAGCCCTGTTCATGTCTCGGTAAGACGACTTCGATACCATCCTGCTTATATAATTCATCAAAAAGGTCTGTCACCGTACCACCCGGATAACCAAAAATGGTGTCGACGCCTTCTTCCTGTAAAGCCTTCACAAACAGCTTTCTTCCTGTAATATCCATGTCGTCCTCCTTGTCTTATTCACCCGCCTAAGCGGTTATTGTACAAAATAATAGCCCATCTTGTACACAAATGCAATCGAATCCAAAGATAAATCAAGAACATTAAAATACATCAAGAACCTTTACCCTATCAACCCTACCGTCTTGAGCAAGAAAATCCAACCGGTCAAGGTAAATGCCGCCAGCAATGTTGTCGTCACAATCACACTTGCAGTCAACACACCGTCATTGTCCATATTCTTTGCCATGATATAACAGCTCGGTGTCGTCGGGGAGGCAAGCATAATCAGAATTGCAATCATTTTCTCCCCGGTAAATCCCATCCATGCCGCAACCGGAAGGAAAACAAGCGGCTGTATCACCAGCTTTATCATCGCTGCCGCAATCGTAGGTTTCATCTTTGCAAGTGCTTTGCGCCCTTCAAAACCGGCTCCTATCGTAATCAGTGCCAACGGTGTCGCCATCTGCGCCACACTGTTTACCGTCTTGTCTACAAGCATCGGAAAGTCAATGCCAAGAAGTCCAACAATAAGACCTGCAAGAATTCCAAGGATAATCGGATTTTTCGCGATGTTGACACACGCTTCTTTAATTTTTTTCGTCTGATTCTCGCTTCCCGCATGCGCGCCCTCAAAGGTCAGCACAATGACCGAAAAAATATTGTACAACGGCACGGCACTGACAATCATGAGCGGTCCCATCGCAGACGTGCCGTAGATGTTCTCAATAAATGCCAGCCCCATCACTGCCGCACTGCTACGAAACGACGCCTGTACAAACGCACCACGCATACTTTTTTCTTTGAGGAACAACTTTGTGCCGCCCCAAATCAGCCAAAAGCATGCCGTACTCACAAGTGCACAGAAAAGCACATATTTCAAATCAAAAACCGCCTTGATATCCACACTTGAAATATCACGAAACAGCATAAACGGCAACGTCACTTTAAAATTAAACTTATTGGCAACCGTCACAAAGTTGTCATTTAGCATACCAATCTGTTTTAATGCATAGCCAATCACCATCACCAGGAAAATCGGCAATGTCACATTGACGCTATAAATAAAATTTTCCATCTTACTACTTTACTCTCTCATATTTATAGAAGTAATATTCTAAATCAAAATAGGTCTGTTCCTCACTGTCCGCTGTGATTTTCCACTCCGGGCGCTCATCCAGATTCGGGAAATAGGCATCCGCGTCATAGGCGAAATCAATCTTTGTGATATGCGCAACATCACACTCATCCAAGAGCTGTCGATAAATCGTCTCGCCCCCAATCACGTAGATATCCTCACTGTTATATTTTTTTAATTCCTCGTGCAAATCGTCCATCGAATGTACAACAATGGCATCCGGAACTTTATAGTTTTTGTCGTGCGTCAGCACAATGTTCGTGCGATTCTTTAACGGCAATCCGTTCGGGAAACTCTCCAACGTCTTTCTTCCCATAACGACAACTTTGCCCGTTGTCGTCTCACGGAAAAACTTCTGATCTGCCGGGATGCGCACCAAAAGCTGGTTTTTGTTGCCAATCGCCCAGTTGCTGTCTACTGCTGCAATTAAATTCATAGTATAGCCTCCTTATAAAAACGTGTAATGGGACTTCGATATAAGGTCCCATTACACTGCGATAGGAATGTCCTTAATCTGCGGTCCTGTCACATAATCCTCAATCGTAATATCCTTGGTCGTAAACTGATAGAAATCCTTAATCTCCGGATTCAAGGAAAACTTCGGTGCTGCAAACTGCTCTCTTCCAATCAGCTCCTTAATAATCGGAATATGGCGGTCATAGATGTGTGCATCTGCAATCACATGCACCAACTCTCCCACCTTCATATCACACACCTGCGCCAACATATGCATCAGCACTGCGTACTGGCAAACATTCCAGTTATTTGCCGCAAGCACATCCTGGGAACGCTGATTTAAAATGGCATTGAGCGTAAGCTTCTCATCGCCCTCCTTATGTGTCACATTAAAGGTCATGCTGTAAGCACACGGATAAAGATTCATCTCATGTAAATCCTGATGCACATAGATGTTGGTCATGATACGGCGGCTGAACGGATTGTTCTTTAGGTCATAAATCACACGATCCACTTGATCCATCATGCCTTCCTTATACTGATGCTTTACGCCAAGCTGATAGCCGTATGCTTTTCCAATGGAGCCGTTCTCGTCCGCCCATTCATCCCACACCGTGCTATTCAAATCATGAATGTTGTTCGATTTGCGCTGCCAAATCCACAACATCTCCTCCGAACATGTCTTGATTGCCGTCTTGCGAAGTGTGATTGCCGGAAACTCTTTGGACAAATCATAACGGTTCACCACGCCAAATTTTTTAATGGTGTAAGCGCTCGTGCCATCCTCCCAATGCGGTCTGACCTTCTCGCCCTCGGTACTTGTTCCATTCTCCAAAATATCTTTACACATATCTACAAAAATCTTATCTGCGTAGCTCATCTTTCTCCTCCTGTAGCAACACTTACTAAATATTTATTCTAACGAATTTCACATGAAATGACAAGGTTTCATTTCTATTGCATTTTTCGTTTGAATGCGTTATATTAGTTTTATATTTTTCAACAAATTTTCACATTTGGAGATTATAATACACGTATATGACAATCATGTGCTTCTGCACAAGAAATGATAAAGGAGATATCTATGAGCCAGGCAAAAGTTGACCGCAACAAAGAACAGAAAGCAAACCGTAAACAAACAGTAGCTCGCCAGAAACGGCAGCACACGCTTACTATATTCTGTGGATGGGCACTGCTCGTCGCAGTCCTCGGCTGGGCAGGCTATTCCGCCTATGGTATTTACCAGAGCAATCAGCCAGCCGTTTACACCGATTTAACGTCCATCAACGATTATGTAAGTTCGCTTAGCGATTCAGAATAGTTTCTATGAAAAATCCCCACTCACTCGTACTACCGAGTGAGTGGGGTATTTTTGTGCAATAAGTTATTCTGTTCTTACTCCTCTACTTCTCCCTCTGCAATTTCTGCTTTTGAAAGCGCATTTTCAATCGCATTTAACAATACAACCGATGTATATTGATTATCTGCACTATATGTAATCCCTTCCGTTGATTGCTTCTCGATGACCTGAGCACCGATGTTCTCTAATGCCGGCTGCATGAGCGGGTACATCGTCGTCACAGTCTCATCCAGATTGACCATAGAAATGGACTGAATACGATTCTCATCCACGATTACCTGTACATCCACGGTATGGTCACCAAACAGGACAGAAGATGTATATACTCCTGCCACATAGTTCATCGTCGGAGCAGCCTCACCGTCTGCTTCTCTCGGCAAAAACATGAACAGCAACAGAATAATAAGCAATATTCCAAGTCCCGCAAAAATTAGTGTATAAATGAGTTCTTTCATATGAAGAACTACGATTTTTGTCTTCGCACTCACCTTAAGCCTCCCGATACTGATTACTATATTATATGAATCAGACGGCTTTCCATGACATTTATTCTCCTATTTCTTTTGTGTCAGATGTTTGAAAAATTTTGAAAATTTTATTTCAAAAAGTGGTTGACAAATTCACTCGCACATAGTATCATACCATATGTGTCTGACAAACAGATACGATATGCGCGAGTGGCTCA
>JALEKJ010000016.1 GCA_022771695.1 Roseburia sp.
CTTCCACGCTCTGATAAATGCACTCACCGGAGGAACCATTCACATAAACGCCTTTGACACCTTTCTCAATAAAATATCTGGTTAAGTTTTTAACGCCTTCCGGACTGATATTGCCCTGCTCATCATAGCAGGCATAAAATGCAGGAATCACACCTTTATACTTGTCTAAATTTCTCATCGCCGTTTTCCTTTCTCCCTGTAATGCGGTATCAATATTGTTGTTATTCCAATGCCTCCGCAAAAGCTTTTGTAATCAGTTGCGGTCTTGTGATAATCGATCCCACCACTACGCTGAACGCCCCAAGATCTATCACTCGTCTTGCTTTTTCGGGAGTGTTGATGTTTCCCTCTGCAATCACTCTGTGCTTTGCATTTGCAACTATCTTTCTCAAAATTTCAAAATCATTGGCTTCAATCTTATCGTTTTTACTCTGTTCCGTATATCCCACCATCGTGGTTCCAATAAAATCAAACCCTAGTTCATCTGCATGAAGTGCTTCTTCTACGGTAGAGCAATCTGCCATCAACAACTGATTCGGATATTTCTCCTTAATCTGATAGAAAAAATCATCTACCGTAAGCCCACCCGGTCTGGTTGCAATTGTTGCATCGACTGCAATAATCTCCGGCTTCACTTCCATTAGCTCTTCAATTTCCCGCATAGTTGGCGTAATGTACACCTTACTTCCTTCATAATCGCGCTTCACGATTCCGATGATTGGTAAATCGACCTTAGACTTAATTTCCTGTATATCTTCTTTCGTATTTGCCCGAATGCCATAGGCTCCGCCTTCCTTCGCTGCCAATGCCATTCTTCCCATAATAAAAGAAGAATGTAGTGGTTCATGAGGAAGTGCCTGACAAGATACAATCAATTTACCTTTTAGCTGTTCTACTTTAGTATCCATCACTCTCTAATCCCCCTTTGCCATTATTATACTTTGCCGGAAAATATTTTCAATATCCATTAGCGTTTCTGAAAATTCTTTCACTCTTTTAGTGCAACTTTTCTAAAATTCCATGTTTTTTTTTGCAATTTTGTACAAATTGGTGTTTATTCTTTCTATCTGCTCCGGGCTCATTGAAAATATTTTTTTACCCGTGATATAATCTCATCAAATGGAAATAGAGGGGGGTGTTCCTATGATTATCTACAAAGCTGCAGATTATCATGACATGAGTCGAAAAGCGGCAAATATCATTTCTGCTCAAATTATTATGAAGCCAGACTGTGTGCTCGGGCTGGCAACCGGCTCTTCACCGGTCGGAACCTACAAACAGTTGATTGAATGGTACGAAAAAGGGGATTTAGACTTTTCAAAAGTGACCAGCATCAATCTGGATGAATACAAAGGGCTGTCACCGGACAGCGATCAAAGTTATCGATATTTTATGAATAACAATCTTTTTGATCATATAAATATCGATAAGTCCCGAACCTTCGTACCAAACGGTCTTGAGTCGGATGCCCGGAAAGCTTGTAATGACTACAACAACATTATTGCAAACTCCGGCGGTATCGACCTTCAGCTTCTCGGACTTGGCCATAACGGTCACATTGGTTTTAACGAACCCGGCGAAGCTTTTGAAAAAGAAACACATTGTGTTAATTTAACCGAGAGCACGATTGAAGCCAACAAACGGTTCTTTGCGTCGGAAGCTGACGTTCCCCGGCAGGCATATACCATGGGAATCAAAAATATTATGCAGGCGAAAAAAATTCTTGTTATCGTCAGTGGTGAAAGCAAAGCTGCCATCTTAAAGGAAGTTCTTTATGGTCCGATTACTCCTGCTGTTCCCGCATCAATCCTGCAACTACACAATGATGTGACGATTGTTGCCGACGAAGCTGCATTATCTTTGATTCCACAGTAAATTTCACAATAAAACAAATCGTAGAAAAAGGTGCGGAAAATCCGCACCTTTTTCTACGATTTGCTTACTTTCTGATAGTTCTCGATTGCAGTTCTTGCTGCCCCCAGCATCCCTGCCGTATTTCCCAGCTCTGCCGGCAAAATTTCTACATTTCTAAAAGAGCTCATTATCTGGTCTTTTAACTTTCTGCGCACTTCTTCAATCACATACGACTGTTCCATAATACCTCCACCCAAAACAAGCAAGGATGGATTAAAAATATGGACCAGTGTCACAAGACCGTACACAATTTCATCAATCCATGCATCCACCAATTCCCGCACTTTCGTATCATGCAGATGCTCAAATATCTGTCGCCCGTTTTTTATGTCCGGGAACACTTCTTTTACGCATCTTACCAAAGCCGTTGTGGAAGCATATCGCTCATAGCATCCGCTAAACATATCCTCGTCGGGTTTCCGGTCTTTGGGATGCGTCACAATCGCGCCAAATTCCCCGGCGGAATACCCTGCCCCCGAATAAATAGCGCCATTTATAACAATCGCCCCGCCAACACCGGTTCCATAGGTCAGGCAAAGGAAATCCGAATGTCTTCTGCCCGCTCCGTAATATGCCTCGCCGATTGCGGCACTATTCACATCATTCTGCACAGAAACCGGCACATGGAACTCCTCTTCCAGCATCCCTTTGATTCTTGTCCCCGTATAACCCGGAATATTGTCATTTGCATACAGAATGGTTCCTTCTTTTGTATTAACCTGCCCGGCAGTACTAATTCCTATGGCACAGAAATCATGATATTCTCTCAGAATACCCTTTACCGTTTCCATGACATGCGTGCCTCCGAGCTTTGCGTTCGTATCCGTCTCTTTTATTTCCTTTATCTCTTCGTCTTCCCATATCCCGGATTTGATACAGGTTCCTCCGATATCAATCACTGCAATTCTCATTGCTTCCCCCTAACATTTGCGAAACATTTTCTATTTGTGCACCTTCATCACTGCCTTATATATCTGCTCGGCTTTGCCGTCCGGTGCAACCCCCGGCATATGCGGTTCCCCGGGCTCACAAATTACAAATCTCCCCGGCGACAACCGGCAAACTGCTTCACACCGACATTTTCCAAATCCAATATCCCGCTCCTTCTGATACGGTTGTGTTAATTGCTGATATTCTGTTCCAAACCAGACTTCTTCTGTTCCTTTAATGTCAATCTGAATATCATAGTATTCCTCATGAAATTCATACTCTCGCTCCGTATCCGGATTGGTCGTTGCCTGCATGACATTCACAAAGACATTATCCCCATCAATGATGCTTTTTCCATCCTGTAACAACGACAAATCATTATTTGCAAGATAGCGCAGTGCCTTATCCAGATTTTCGCTTATTCCCACATAACGCCCGACATTTTCTATCTTATCAAATATCATACCGTATCCCTCTCCCCACAGGAAACAATTTTCCCGTGTTTTACAATATATCTGATATTCATATCCCTATCCAGAATAACAAAATCTGCATATTTTCCATTTTCAATGCTGCCGTATTGTTTCCAGATTCCTGCTGCCTTCGCCGGATTCTCCGAAACGCATCGAACCACCTGCTCCAACGGCAATCCCACTTCCTCTACCACAAAACGCATACATTCAAACAGATTTGTAACAGAACCGGCAATTGTTCCATCCGCTGTGAGCGTTGCCAACTTTCCGCGCACTTCCACTTCCTGACCACCCAATGTGCAAATGCCATCGGACATACCCGCCGCCCGCATACTGTCGCTGATTAAAATAATTCGTTCGCTTCCAAACATTTTGAAAGTAGTTCGAATTGTAGAGGGGTGAGAATGGATTCCGTCACAAATCAATTCTACCATCACATTTTCATTATCACATGCCGCTCCGACAACACCGGGTGCCCGATGTGAAAAAGGCGGCATCGCATTATACAAATGCGTCACCTGCTTTGCACCTTTTTCAAAGGCTTCTCTTGCCGTATCATAGTCCGCTGTCGTATGCGCAACAGAAATTCGAATGTCCTCTTTTTCCGCATCTATGAATTCCATGGCATTTTCCACTTCCGGAGCGACGGCACAAATATGATAAAGC
This sequence comes from Roseburia sp., assembly GCA_022771695.1. Taxonomy (GTDB): domain Bacteria; phylum Bacillota; class Clostridia; order Lachnospirales; family Lachnospiraceae; genus Roseburia. Next base: position 3,984 of record JALEKJ010000016.1, read on the forward strand.
CCACCTGCTTCCTGTTGCAGTCTGCACAACATATCCGAGTCCGGCTTATGCACATACTTCGGATTCTGCGCCCCTCGTTTCTCCATCGAAACAAAAGGACCTTCCATATAGATTCCTACAAGTTCCGCCTCATTTTCGAATCGACTCCCGTCTGTCTGCTGCCTGTCATAAAACATCTTTGCCGCTCGGCTGATTTTTATCAGTTCATCCTCCGAAAGAGTCATGGTTGCCGGATGAATGGATGTGATTCCATGTTTCAGTTCATACTGTGCCATAGTCTCAATCGCATCCACAGTTCCATCGCAAAAATCCGCACCTGCGCAGCCATGGAAATGAATATCTATCAATCCGGGAATGATATAACACCCTTTTGCGTCCAATTCCTCTCCATCTCCTGACTGTTCTGAAAAGAAACTGCCATCTGTTGCAAGTGTTGTTTCCTCTTCAAATCTCCCATCCTTAAATACGGTTCCATTTATAATTCTCATATACTTCACCGCCTCCCCAAATTTATTAAGTTCTTTATAGAATGCAATCGGGGGAATGTCAAGTAGGATTGGGAAATCAGAAACTACAATCTAATTTTCACATATTTTGTTGCACTCAAAAATATGTGCATCAGAACTTACGGCTTCCGCCTCCATGTGAACGACCGCTGCTGCTGTGATGCGTACTGCTTCTACCACTGCTGTGATGACTGCTGCCACCGCTGCTGGTCTGGCGCGGGATGCGTCTGTGTGTTGTCATCTCATTGACAAATCTGTCTTCGCTAATCCGAAGGTCGATATTTCCGTTTTCATGAAAATCATATTGGTAATTGCCAAAGTGCATTCGGTACTTTCCGACAACAACACTATAGATTATCGCTGCCGTTGCGAGTGCCAAAAGCACGACAATCAAAATCTCACTCAACGTAAGCTCATGGTGTCTGGATATTTTTCCGGTGTCCGTATCATAATTGTACTGTCCGCCCGGAATCCCCGCATCATAAGCATCCGCGACGCCTGCAACCATCGTCATCAGACATGCGCCGTATGCCCCATCGCTGACGTCACTATATGCATCATCGAGGATACTGTCGATTCTGCTGTCAGTCAGATAACGGATTGCCTCGCCACAGGTTGAAATCGTAATCTCACGGTTATCCATATCAATCAGTACCGCGACACCATCTTCCTGCTCAGGCGAATGCACGTCAAAAAAATCATCTGCATATGCCGTGGCACTCTTGCCACCTGCATCCGCAGTTGTCACGGCATAGACATTCCAGCCGGATTTCTCCTGCAATGCACCAATCTGCTCATTCAAAGTGCCAATCTCGCTGTCTGTTAAAAGCCCTGCATCGTCATAGACATTGCCATCCTGCGCCGCCATCACGCTTATGCCGCCAAGCAGGAACAGCATCGTAAGCAGCAGGAGCATCGCTTTCATCTTCTTTCTCATATGAAAAATCCTCCTATCAGCCCGATTATCAGAACAACAAATGCAGCAATCGCAGAGGTAAGTGCCAGCTTGCCGTGGTCAACCGGCAATTCTCCGCACACTCTTCCCGTCTGCCCATTCATGGAATAGTAATAGACCTTTCCGTCCTTTCCCCTGTATGTAATCGTCCAGACCGGCAAAAGTACATAAGACCAGGTCTCTTTCTTTGGTCGGAAGTTTACATTTCGCACCGATACGGAATTGTGACCGGTGATTGTCTCACGCATTAGACGTTCTGCGCTCTCACGCATTTCACACTGCATCTTGTTCTGCACTGCCGTCTGCTCTATGTCTCTTCGCTCCGCCATAAATCCGGACAGATATCCCATATGGAAATCTTTCATCCGGTCAAAATCGTACGGCATCACCCCATTCGCCAACTTCGCATTTGCTTTCTGCAACGCATTCTCCGGAAGATTGCGCAACTGCACCTCTCCCTCACGCTCCACTGCATAATATTTCGTCTGGGTGTATTCGATATCGCCGGTTCTCCACACACGAATATCGCGTGCTTCTCCCTGCATACTTCCTTCCAATTCCACATCGTAAAGCCAGTACGGGAAATATACGCCTGTCATGCTCTCAATCTGTTTCTTATTGAAAAATGCCTTCGGAACAAACTTCTTCTTTCCAACGTAGTCTAAAAATCCCTTTTCTGCGGCCTCTCTGGTAACGTCAAACGGAATGACCTTATTCGGAAGGAACTCTCCCGAAAGCTTTCCGCCGAGCACGACCGGATTATGACAATAGTAACAGAACGTTGCCGCCGTCGTCGCATCCGTAATTATCTCTGCACCGCAGGAAGGACAGGAATATCGCACTGCCTCCTGTGTGTGCTCTTCTTTTGTATCCTCCTTCGAGAATTCCATCTCTTCTGCCTGCTTCTCACTGCCCTCGGCAGGATTCATGGCATCCAGCTCTTCCTGTGAAAAAAGAGAGTTGCAATACTCGCATTTATACTTCTGGGTAGCAGGATCAAAAATCAGTTCGCCATCGCAATTCGGACACTTAAAACTGATAACTGCCATCTTTAGTTCCTCGCTTTTCCGCAATTACTGCAGAATTTTCCGGTATTTACCTGACCACACTCACAGGTCCACTCTGCTACCGGAGCCGGTTTCCCGCACTCACTGCAGAACTTTCCGGTGTTCACATGACCGCACTCACAGGTCCACTCCACTGCCGGTGTCGGAGCCGGTTTTCCACACTCGCTGCAGAATTTTCCGGTGTTCACATGACCACACTCACAGGTCCAACCTGTAGCGGATGAAGCCTGCTGCCCGACACCGGACTGCATGCCCTGCACATTCCTATTCTGCTGCATATCATTCGGTGTCTGCAAAGCGCCAAGACCTGACATGGTCTGATTCATCGCATTCATACCCATGCCAACGCCCATAAATCCTGCCATGGCACCGCCTGCATTGCTTCCTGCGTCACGCACACCTTCCGTGATATTCTTCACTGCCATACCACGCATTACGTTGAAATCTGTTCCAAGCATTGCGCCTTCATTTCTCATGTTGATGAGCTTCTGGGACTCTTCATCGTAGGATACGCTTGCGATACCTACAGACTGAATCTCCATACCACGCATCTTATTCCAGTCCTCATCCAGAATATCTGCCATATATTTTCCAAGTTCTCTGGCTTTGGAGGTCACATGAGAAATACGTGTGCCGTCCGCAGACATCTGGTTGATTGCGGACTGCAAGGTCTCTAAAAACTCAGAGATATACTGGTCATTGATTGATTCCATATCCACTCTGTCTGCATTTCGCGGAATCGCTTCCGCATAGAACTGAAGCGGATTTGTAATCTTAACCGAGTACGTACCATGCGCACGCAAAAACAACTCTGCATTATAAAAGCTGTCAAAGTAATTAATCGGATTTCTTGTTCCGAACTTAATCCCCTTAATTTCCTGTAGGTTGATAAAGAACACCTTCTGCATGGTAGGTGTCTGTCCACCAAATTTGATACGGTTAAAGGTCTCCTTTAATGATTCGCCAAACTCACCATTGAGCAGAGATGGCATTGCGGAATTATCTACTTTATAGTATCCCGGCTCTGCCGTGTAATCGACAACCTTTCCTCCATCCACAAGCATCATGAACTGATTATCATATACATGGATGATGGAACCATTGCTGACCGTATCCTTTGTTCCCTTCATATTCTGACCTCTGCGAATCAGTACACCGCTGGTAAATACGGTACGTTCTCCCATATCATCCGCTTCAATGACCTCCTGCCATTGATCCGCGAGTCCGCCGCTGATTGCCTGTCCAACTGCTTTAATAATTCCCATAACAACCTCCTATATCGTTTGTATTTTATGCGACACATTATTTGCATATGCACTTCGCATTTTAAACATGATGATAGTCCACCTCATAATAACGATGCAGCTTCCACACCTTAAGGTTGACCGGTGTCACCGCAAGCCCACAATACTCACAGTGCATCATTCCGAGCTGCTTAATCGGTGCACCGCAGTTCGGGCAGGTCGTACCAATCGCGTTACCGCCCTCAACCAGCCGTTCATCCTGAATATATAAAAGCTCGGTATTGTACTTGGTCTGCTGCTTGCGTTCCTTCTCTCCCCAGATAAGCTTCCCATCTCTTTCCTTGTAATGGTAATGCTCTACTGCGCTCTGAAAGGTAATCACGCATACTCCATTCTTCTTCTGGTAGTTTGCAACTTCCGTCTGATGAACCTTAACCTGCGTATAAACCTCGTGGATTTTTTCTCTTCGATTGCCAGCAATCTGATTTTCCACTTGACGCCGCAGTTCTTCAGATATATCAATTAGCATCCCCGCATCCTCCTCAGTCACCGCCGCGAGCGCAGCAACCAAGAGATTTTCTACTTTATTCGAGAATTGTTCCAAAGAAAATTCCGGGAAATCCCGCTCAATCTGCGGTCGGAATATTCTTGTCATTCCGGAAACAGACTTCGGCGTCTCTGCCAAAAGCTCTTCCTGCCGTCTGGCTTCCTGAATCAACAACTTAAGAGTTCGCAATGTGCCCCATTTGTTACTCATCGTCTCCTCCGAGTCCTTTCGGACATCCTAAAGACAACCACTTTAGGTATCCATTCATAAAAATATCTATCTTGCCATCCAGCACGCTGTCCACATTTCCCGTCTCCACGCCGGTCCGGTGGTCTTTCACCATCGTGTACGGTTGCATGACATATGAACGAATCTGATTGCCCCATCCAATTTCTGTCACTTCGCCTCGGATACCGGCTGCTTTCTGGGCATTCTCCTGCTGCTTCAACAGATACAGCTTCGCCTTTAACATCTGCATTGCTTTGTCCTTATTCTGGAACTGGGAACGCTCATTCTGACACTGCACGACAATTCCGGTCGGCAAGTGCGTGATACGGATTGCCGATGATGTCTTATTAATATGCTGTCCACCGGCACCGCTGGAGCGATAAGTGTCAATTCGGATATCGTCATCATTAATCTCAATATCGAGGTCTTCCTCAATATCCGGCATAACATCACAGGATACAAAGGATGTCTGGCGTTTTCCCGCCGCATTAAAGGGTGAAATACGCACCAGGCGGTGTACTCCCTTTTCCGACTTCATATAGCCGTATGCATTCTCTCCGTTCACCTGGAATGTAACAGACTTGATGCCGGCTTCCTCTCCGTCAAGAAAGTCTAACACTTCTACCTCGAAACCTTTATCGGCTGCCCATCTGGTAAACATGCGATACAGCATCGCCGCCCAGTCACACGACTCGGTACCACCGGCACCCGCATGCAAGGAAACGATTGCATTATCTTTATCGTATTCTCCTGACAAAAGTGTCTTGACTCGGATTCCCTCATAAGCTTCCGTAAACTCTGCCAGCAGCTCCTCAATCTCCGGTATCAGAGAAGCATCATTCTCCTCATATCCCATCTCAAGAAGCGTCTCAATATCTTCAAACTGCTGCTTTAAAGAAGCATAAACTTCCACATCATCCTTCATGCTCTTTAATTCTTTCATTTTGCGTTGAGAAACCTCCGGATCATCCCAAAAATCCGGTGCCTCCATCTCACGCTCTAATTCCTGTATCCGTTGCTCTTTTCCCGCCAGGTCAAAGTGAATCCCTCACTTCCTGCAACGGTTCTCTGTAAGAATTCAAAGTTACCTTGAATTGATCAAGTTCTATCACAGTATCACCTCTTTCATCTAAAATCTCTTTTTTATTTTAATGGAAGCCTCTGCTTTTCGCAATGCTTTTGACCAATTTTAGGACAATGCCAAAGAGGAGCAGCCCCATCGCCGCTCCTAATGTATCAATACACACATCGCTAAAACGCCCCGCCCGCCCCACAACATAAAGCTGATGTATTTCGTCGGTCACCGCATAACTCGCCGCAAAGAACAACGCACTTAGATAAATCTTTTTCTCCCGGTCCAGGTAGCCTAGCATGCACACTCCTACGAGAAACGCAAGAACCGCATATTCCGTCATATGTGCAGCCTTTCGTATCGGATGGTCAATCCGATTGGCCCATAATAAAACTGCGGCTTCTGTCATATCTTTATCAAAAATCCGATTACAGACCTCAACGACACGATAAGACACAGACCCACTGATTTCTTCCGACTCTGTCGCCGGCTGTGCCGAAAACCAAAAGATAACCCCCATCCAGGTAAGCAGAAGCGCTCCCGTAACCAATCGGTATAACAGCTTTTTCATTCTATTCCTCACTTAACACTTCAATCGCCTTCTGAATTTGATTATCATACTGCATCTCGTAGCTTTCTCCCTCCGGGTTTAGGTACTCATATTCCAGTTCAATATCCGGTTCGATACCTACACCATGAATATAATTACCATTCGGAGTAAAGTATTTCGCAGTTGTCAGTTTCACTGCGTCACCATCCGAAAGCTTAAAAACAGACTGCACAATTCCCTTGCCGAATGTCGTGGTACCTATCAATGTTCCATATTCGTAATCCTTAATTGCACCCGCAAAGATTTCTGACGCGCTTGCGCTGTCCTGATTAATCAGTACTACCAGCGGATAGTCAAAGTGCGTATCTCCACTGGATTTATATTCCTGTCTGTTTCCGTATTTGTCCTCGGTATATACCAAAAGCCCCTCCGGTAAAATATCATCCAAAATCTGTACCACAGAATCCACCAGACCGCCGCCATTGTAGCGCAGGTCAACTACTAACGACTGCATTCCCGCCCCTTCCAATTCTGTCAATGCCTGCTCAAACTGGTGTGCAGTATCTGTTTCAAATGATTCAATCCGAATATAGCCGATTTCTTCTGTGAGCATTTCAGAGTCTACGCTCGGCAGGGTCACGTTTGCACGCTCTACATCAAAAGAAAGATATTCGCCTGTTCCCGGGCGATACACTTCCAGATGCACCGTTGTGCCTTCCTCTCCCCGAATCAACTGCACCAGCTCTGTGACCTCCATAGAAGTAGCATCTACGCCGTCTACCGACAAAATAATATCTTCCGCCAGAAGACCTGCTGCTTCCGACGGTGTTCCCTCATATATCTTAGTTACAGACACAACCATCGTGCTTGTATCCTGCGTAAGCCCTGCGCCGATTCCATAATATTTTCCGGTCATGCTTACCTGCGACTGTTGATATTCTTCTGCGGTATAATAGGTAGAATATTTATCTTCCACTCCGTCAATCAGACCGGCATAAAGACCATTCTTTAACGATTCTGCATCTATCTCGTCATAATAGTAAAGGTCAATATATGCGGCAAGTTCATTTATCTTTGATATCGCCTCTGAGTCAAGCACCGCTCCGCCTTCGCCCGCAAGTCTGCTTCCACGATTTGTAATCATAATCCGGCTACCGGTAACCAGGCAGACCAGATAAATTCCAATCGTTCCTATCAGCATGGTCAGAAACACGCCTAAGAGAATCCCCTTCCAAAGTCCACTCTTTTTCTCGCACTTCTCCGGTACTGCTGCATTGCTTTCCTGATGTATCATGCCATTTTCCTGATGTTCGTTCATTCTAATTCCTCTTTTCCTGCAAACTATTTCATCGCTCTGTATCTATCATATGTAAAAATTCCCTGTCCAAAGACAGGGAATTAAAAACGTATTCTTGCATCAACCACCTAGATAGCTCCAGGGATTGACATAACTTCCGTTTAGTGATACACCAAAGTGCAAGTGATTTCCTGTAGAGATACCGGTGCTTCCCACTTTTGCAATTACCTGTCCCGCTGATACGGTCTGCCCTGCTGACACCACCAGAGATGATGCATGCATATAAACCGTATAGAGTCCACCGCCATGATCAATCATGACATAATTACCTGCTGCGCTACTATAAGATGCAACTTTTACCGTTCCGGCTGCCGCTGCCACGATATCCGCACCATAGGAGGCTCCGATATCAATTCCTTTATGATTAGATGACGCCCCCGATGTCGGTGAAAGTCGATTTCCGTAGTCACTGGTAACTCGTGTACTGCTTGGACATGGCCAGACAAACGCACCTCCGCTATATGGATTATCTACCACTCCGGCTGCTTCTTTTTCTGCCTGCGCCCGACGAATTGCCGCAATCAGCTCTTCCTGCGCCTGAATCTCTGCCGCAATATAGTCGGCATCACTTTGCGCATCTGCGATGTCATCCACAATTCCTGCGAGTTCAATCTCCTTTTCACGCATCAATGCCGCCACCGCAGCTTTATCATTCTCCACTTCGGTTTTTAAGGTCTGAAGGTCTGCATAATCCTGTTCTAACTGTGCCTCCAGATTCGTAATCATCTCCACCGTCGCTTCGTATTCTGTGAGTTTCTGACGATCATAGTTTTCAATCTGTGAGATATACTCTGCCGCATTTAAAAACTCTGAAATATTTCCGGATGACAACAGCGCTTCCATATATGATGTCTGTGCATTCTCATACATAAACTGGATGCGCACCTTCATATCCGCATACTGTTGTGCCTCCTGCTGCTGTGCATCTGCGAGGTCTGCCTGCGCTTCCACAATATCTGCACTCTTAGCAGCAAGCTGATTCTCTAAATCCGTAATTCGGGCTGAAATGCTGATTAACTGCTGATTCAGTTCTGCTACCTTACCCTCAATATCTCCTTTTGACTCTTTCAAGTCCTTGATTGTCGCCTGTGCTGCTGCAAGCTCCCGCTCAAGCGCCGCCTTTTCATCCTGTGCCTCTTGTAGTGCCTTTGACGTGTCGGTGCCGGTCTCTTTCTTAACCGTTGTCGCCGTCGCCTGCATCGACATACCTGTCGTCATTAATAGGACAAGGACCATTGCTATGATTCTTCGTAATAATTTCTTTTTCATAAACCTCAAATAACTAATGCTAAACTACACCTTCAAATGTTTCCGAATCGTAATCTTGCTTCCGACGAATCCGATTCCAACGCCAAGTATCAACGCTACCGGCACTAACGTGTGAAACACTTCTTCTGCCGTTAAGAACTTCATCATACTGCTGATAAAGCTGAACTTTTCGCCGATATATACGATAATCTTCTCATACAGTACATAAAGAATTCCAAGTGGAATCGCTGCTCCAATCAAACCAATTACAATACCTTCTACCACAAATGGCGCACGCACAAAATAGTCCGTAGCTCCAATCAGTTTCATGATACCAATCTCTTCTCTGCGCACGGCAATTCCGACCGTGATCGTGTTGCTGATTAAGAATACCGCAACACCGAGCAGAATCAGTATAATTCCCGCAGAGATATATCCTATCAAGCGGTTAAAGTCTGTCAGCGTGTTCGCAACCATCTCCGATTGCTTCACTTCACGCACACCCTCAATTGACTTCAAATATGTGACCAGCGTATCCTGCATAGAAATATCATTCATATAAATGGAATAGCTGGCTGAGTTTGCCAACGGGTTATCCCCTGCAAAGCTCTCTGCTGCCGCCTCATTTCCCTCAAAGTAGATTTCTTTAAAGCTCTCCCATGCCTCATCCGCTGAGGTATATTCATAGTGAGAGACTTCTACGCGCTCACCAATCAATTCACCAATCTCTTCTATCCGCTGCTCGGAAATTCCCTCATCAAACAGGACGGTGACCGCAACGCCTGCTTCTGCGTCACGCACCATAGCTTGAAAGTTGGTCACAATCATGTAGAACAATCCAAAAAGGAAGATGCATGCCGTCATCGTCGCTACAGAAGCCAATGAGAACATCTTATTCTTCCAAATATTTACCAGACCTTGCTTAATCGTATAAAAAAACGTACTAATTCTCATCGTTGTTTCCACCTCCGTTATTTCTCAAGAAATCGTCGGCGAAAAAATCATCATCGTCATCCATGTCATAGCTTCCTGTGGCACGATAATCCAAATCTGCACCGGTGTCCTCCACTACAACACCCTTACGCATCGTGATAACACGCTTATTCATAGCCTTCACAATTTCAAGGTTATGTGTAACTACCACCACCGTGGTACCATGCTCATTGATTTCTTCCATGAGCTTCATAATCTCCCATGCATTATTTGCATCAAGATTTCCCGTAGGCTCGTCCGCCAAAAGAATCTTCGGCTTGTTCACCAGCGCTCTGGCAATCGCCACTCTCTGCTGTTCTCCACCGGAAAGCTGTTTCGGATAAGAGCGGTACTTTGCCGCAAGTCCTACCATCGATAACATCGTCGGCACGTTCATCTTGATGGAACGCGACGACTCTCCAATCACCTTCTGTGCAAATGCAACGTTATCATAGATATTTCTGTCTTTTAACAGTCGGAAATCCTGAAATACCACGCCAATATTTCTGCGGAATTTCGGGATTTGCCTTCTCTTAATCTTATTCAATTTCTTTCCGTCTATGGTAATCGTACCTTCCGTCGGCTCGAGCTCCTTTAACAACAGTTTAATCAATGTTGACTTACCGGAACCGCTGTCGCCGACGATAAATACGAATTCTCCCTCCTCAATGTTAAGACTCACGTCATTAAGTGCGGGGATTCCCGCAGAATACGACTTGCTGACATGTTCTAACTTTATCATTAAATTACCTCATTTCCGTACATGAATCCATATAAAAAGGATTTAAATATGATGCTGCTGATTATCAGTCTACTTAATGTACATTTTTGTTGCAACCGCTTTGGCATTTTTTAATAGAATCTTAATAATCAAGAGACTCCATATACTTCATATATTTCACAACCATAAGCGCAATCTTGAATGTGATTGCATCTTCAAACACACGAAGATCCAATCCGGTACTCTTCTGCAGCTTATCCAAACGGTATACCAATGTATTGCGGTGAATATATAGCTGTCTGGATGTCTCAGATACATTCAGGCTGTTCTCAAAGAACTTATTGATGGTCGTCAATGTCTCTTCATCGAAATCGTCCGGAGACTTTCCATCGAAGATTTCCTTGATGAACATCTTGCAAAGAGGAATTGGCAGCTGATAAATCAAACGTCCGATTCCGAGTGTAGAATATGCAATCACGTCCTTCTCCTCAAAGAAAATCTTACCGACATCCAATGCCATTCTCGCTTCTTTATAAGATCGGGAAACCTCTTTGATTTCATTTACAATCGTACCGTAAGCTACATGTACCTCGCTGTCTGCATCGGAGCGGAATAAGTTCACGATAATTTCTGCCGTCTTATTCAGGTCGTCATACCCCTCATTCTCAGCGACTTCTTTTACGACAATGATGTTCTTCTCGTCAACAGCCGTCACAAAGTCTTTGGTTTTACCGCCAAATATACCCCGAATCTTCTCAAGCTCATTGCCATCCTTATCACGGTTTGTCTCTACGATAAATACAACTCTTCGCACTTCTGTGTCGATATGAAGCTTCTTCGCACGATTATAGATATCTACCAGCAAAAGATTATCCAACAAAAGATTCTTGATAAAGTTGTCCTTATCAAATCTCTCTTTATATGCTACCAGAAGATTCTGTATCTGGAAACTGGCAATTTTGCCCACCATATAAACATCATCGCTGTCTCCGTTTGCAAGCAGGATATATTCCAGTTGATGCTCATCAAATACTTTGAAGAACTGATAGCCATTCACGACCTGACTGTCTGCCGGCGACTCCACAAATGCCTGCGCAGGTTCGATATATTGCTCTGCTTCCGGGAATGTCGCCGCAAGCACCTTTCCTTCCACATCGATAATACATAAATCGATTCTGGTAATATTTTTTAATCCATCAATCGTATTCTGAAGTATTTGATTTGAAATCATAAGCTTCGCTCCTTCTCACTTTGTTTCTCTTGAAACATTGTCTCGTTTCTTCCAACTCTTATTTTAGGCAACTTTCACAATAAAAAGGCACCCGATTTGTAACGAAACAAAAATAGCTAAGTTATATTTTAATGCAAAACAGCAAAAAAATAAAGAGGAAATGCATATTTTTTATGCATTTCCTCTTTTTTACTTCGAATACTCTAAAAATCCTTCCCCGAGAACCTCCCTTGCATCCGATACAATCACGAACGCATTCGGATCAATCTCTGCAACAATTTCTTTTACCTGCACAATTTCTTTCTGGGAAACCACACAATAAAGCATGAATTTATCCGCACCGGAATACATCCCTTTTGCCATAAGACCTGTCACCCCACGGTCAAGGTCTTCCAGAATATGTTTTGCCACCATTTCGTATTTGTCCGTAATAATAAACGCCGCTTTTGAAAATTTGAATCCTTCCATCAACGTATCAGATACCTTGCTGGTAATAAAAATCGCCACAATCGCATATAATGCCGCGCGTATTCCAAACACATAGAATCCGCATAATACAACCAGCGCATCTAATATCTGCAATATCTGCACAATCGAATAGTGTCTCACATAATGCTGAATTAAAGTCGCAACCATATCCGTGCCTCCGGTGGTTGCCTTCGCAAGCAACACCAGTCCCATGCCAACACCGCCAATCACACCACCGAATACCGCAGCAAGAATATAATCTCCCTGCGTCAAATCGATTGGTGGAATCACATAGAGCCATGCCGACAGCAAAAAAGTTCCGACCAAAGTCCTTCCGATAAACCGCTTGCCCTTCACCTTCAGTGCCACCAAAAACACCGGCACGTTGAGCGCAATATTGGTAAGCCAGAGCGGTACTCCGCCCGGAACCACTTCCGCAGTAACTGCTTTTACAATGATTGCCAGTCCTGAAAATCCTCCTGTCACAAGACTGATTGGGTCGTAAATGCATTGGATACTTGTCGCCACGAGACCTGTTCCGATAACAAGCATGATGTAGTCCCATACTTTTGACCTTTTATAAAAAAACTTCTGCATGTTTACGCCTCATTCTCTTTTTCGTTCTCCGATTCGGCTTCGGAATTCTTTTCATATTTATCTATGCTATTCTTCAGTCGTTCCAAATGCATCTTGCTCTGCAAAATGCTTCCGATACTGCGACGCTTTTTCTTCTGCAAGCTTGATTCTCCGGCACCATACCAGATATTCGCATTCATTTTATCTTTATGAGCCATCAAGAAATGCTCCTGCTGCGGTGATGGCAGAACGGACAGAATGACATCCGGTGTCGTTGCATTCATATCATTGATTACCGCCTCCAAATCTCCTATACAGTTCTCCAAAGCATACTCTCCCGCAAAGATTAGCTTCGGGAAATCCTTTTGCAGTTCCTCCTTGATATCCGCAAGCTTCTCTTCTGTCTCCCCTAAGAGAAAAAGGCTCTTTTTATTTCGTTCCACACGTTTAAAAAACTCATTTGCAAAGTCGTTCTCTTTCGTCTCCTGCACGCGCTGCATCGTTGCCACACCAGCCGCCTGTATAATCTCTTTCTCCCCGATTACCGTCAAATCCATAGAGGAGATTGCCTCGCGTACGACCGGGTCTGTCTCTGCCGCAAGCAACATCTTCATGGAGACTTTCTCGATTGTATTTAATACATCATTGCTCAAATACGTCTCCACCTGTCGAATCGCTTCACGCACAGTGTGATTATCCAACTGAATTCCTAAAATATCTATCTTTTTTATCATAACACACCTATATCAGTTTTATTCATTCCAAAAATATACCCAGATAGTATAGCAAAACTCTTGTCATATTTCAAGATTCTTCCACTCTGGCGCCACCTATGTATCGTTTCGAAGAATTGACAGACATTTTGTTTCTTTCGAGACAAATTTTTTAAAAGTTGAAATGTCAATATTTTCCGTTACTTTTTTTCAAAATCGATTAAGTTTATTATTTGTGTACAAAACAAACATTCGATATTTTTACTATGTAAACCTTAATTTTTTTGTTTTTTGATGTGGATAATGTGCATAACTTCGTGTATAACTCGTTTTTTTCCATTTTTACGTTACTCCAAATGTGGATAACTTTTTTGCTTGCCTTTTCTTTTTCGTCACTTTTTTTTCGACATTTTTTCTATTTTGTGCATCTTGTATAGATTTCATTTTTCTATCATATCCTTCATTTTTTTACATTATCCTGCACAATTTTTATTAATCGGGAGCATTTTCCTATAAAGAACAAAAGTGTGCTTCGCACACTCTCGCGACCAATACTTTTATCAGCACAGCTTTTGTTCCGCGCCATGTATGGCGCTGCGCGACAGCTGCGCATCTATGCACGCAGTGCTTTTATGCAATAGGACGCAATTTCCTAT
>JALEKJ010000034.1 GCA_022771695.1 Roseburia sp.
TGATCTGAAGGCTGCGCAGGCTCGCGTGTCTGCCTGTGAGCGTAAGATCGGCCGCCTGGCTGCATCGTTAGCTCTGGCCGAGGATTCCGCGGCATCAAAGTATATCATCGCGGAAATGGAACGCCTGGACGTTGAGCTGGGCGCTCTGAAGCGTGAAGCCTCGATGGCCGAGATGGAAAGCCACCGGGCTGCTGCCAGTGCGAAGGATGCCAAGGCCACGGCTGCGGAAATCGCGAAGCTGATTCATGGCCTGGATGGCTTCGACGACAAAGAAAAAAACGCGATCGCTCGCGCTGTAATTCAGGAGTGTACTTGGGACGGGGATCGGCTTTTTATTACGCTCTAAACCTCACTATTTCATAATGGTGGGGTTTTGGGCGCATACGTAATGCCGTTTTTATCAAATCCCGTATTGTGATTGGACGCACTCCCTCCGTATTGGCATTTCTTGCCTCAAGCCGTACTAAATTCGGTTTGTCAATCAGCTTTAGCTCCGCCGAGTCTTCAATCGTGATAATGCGCTCTTCTCTCGGAATATACTGCGAGAGTGCGTTTAGAAATGTCGTCTTTCCGGAGCCTGTACCGCCGGAAATAAAGATGTTATATCCGGCGATAACAAGGTTCTCCAAGAATACTGCCGCCTCTCTCGAGATGGAACCCATATGGATTAGGTCTTCCATGCAAATCGGCTTCTTTGAAAACTTGCGAATGGAAATCGCGGCACCATCGATAGATATCGGTGCCAATACGATATTCACTCTCGAACCATCGGGAAGCCGTGCATCCACAATTGGCGACGCTTCATTTACCATTCGATTACTGTAACCTACTATCTGCTGTATGACATCATCCAGCTTATCCTTCGAGGAAAAATGCTTATCCGATTCATAGAGACATCCTCTTTTTTCATAGAAAATCTTGTCGGCACCGTTTACCATAATTTCCGTAATCTCAGCATCCTCCAAAAGTTCCTGCAAGACATCCAATTTTCGCAATGAATGAAAAAGTGACTGCTCTAACGCTTCCCGCTCTCGCAACGTCATCATGTGTTCATGCGCATAATCATCCACATGCTCCGCAATCAAATGCGCAACTTCCTCATCTGCCATCTCACGGCCTAAGTCTACCTCTGCTAAAATCCGCTCCCGCAATGTAGCAAAGGTATCTTCCGGCAGTCTCATACGCCGCCTCCCATAAAGTAGCTTCGCACATAATCTCCAAACTCGCTCCAGAGAAGCTGCTTGCGTATATCGCCGCCTCCACGAATCTGTTTTGCCGAAAATGGAAGATTTATTATGTGAAGCTGCTCACGCACTTTCTCTGTTGGGCTTTTTTCCAGATAGCCTAAAAACTGATTCAATCTACACTCATAGAAATAACCTGTTTTCATGGGGCAATATATGCTCGTACAAGTGTTAAGCACCTCTGAGAATCGGTTGATTCCATCCCCAAAATCAAAGATTATTGCCTCAAAATCCGTGTTATCCTCCAAAAATCCCAGCAATGCAAGATAGTCCCCAAAGGAAAAATCGTCAAGATTTTCCGGATTATGAAACGGCGGTATATAATATATTCGATTGCTTTCATAGACGCATTTTAAAAATGTCTCTGCATGCAGACGCTTATTCCGAAGACGCAATACGATGTCCCCCACATCATACTGCCCCGGCAATCCAAACAACTGCAAAAATCCGGAATGCCGCATAAAATTTACATAAAGAACCTTTCTCTTTTCCGCCAGCATCTCTGCAAACACATATGCAAACGGCATCTGCATCTCATGTCCAATCGGGGAGTACACGCCGATTACTTCAATGTGTGACAGCCTTGCTGCCGGTTCATTCTCCAGCCTGCTTTCTCCGGTAAGGACCTGTACTTCATGTAGAATCGCTTCCACCGGCTGGTAGCGAAAAACCGAAACTCTTTTACACATTCCTTCCACTTGATACTCCGCATCTTCCGCCAAGCGCTCCGGTACGGTATCTCTTAGCACCACTGACGGAATCTGCTGCATATGTACCTGATTTTCTGCTTCTGTAAATCCCTGTCCAAATACAACAACATCAAAAATCTGCTTTTTCAACGCCTCCCGGAAATGTTCTACCGCCGAAAAAGCATAGACAGCATACTCCTTAGACTTGTGTTCTACTAAATATGTGACAAATCTTTCCCGATACCCGTTATCTGTATCGCAGACCGCCACCGCAATTTTACCCAATCGCACACCCCCAGACTACAACTACATATCCAATTAAAATTGCAAGTGAAAAATGGATTAAAGTTCTGTTCCCGTCTTTCTTTTTGGCAGATAACCTATGATAGAGCAATTTCCCCAAACCGATAACAGAAGCCGCAATAAATGCTACAATCATCACAGCAAACAACTGTCTCAACTCTAAAAATCCACCAACTACGGAAAACAATTTGATATCTCCTGCGCCCAAAGCACGCAGTTGAAATAAAAGAAATAATAAGATAACCGGAATAGAAATGTTCACTAGGAAATGAACAATGCCGATACCTCCTTCCCCCAAGATACGAAGTATCAAGCCGATAACTAAGCCGAGAGCCATCAGCCGGTTACTGATACGGCGCTCCCTAAAGTCTGTCACCACTGCCGACACGAATATCACCAGCAATATCAAACTCTTAATGTCCCCAATTCATCACCTCTCTTGTTTGTTTGTAAGTCGCATTATAGCAATCACATTTTTCTTTGTCCAGTAATTTTGAAAAACATTTTTACATTCGTAAGTTTTTCACAAAATTTAGGCATTTAATTTTTCCGATTTTTGTATAGAATGGGATTTATTTGTTCATACTCGGAATATAGATATAGAAACAGACTCTGCCTGCTTTTAGGCAGTAACCGGAATTTGGAGGTTGTATGTTACGTTTTTTTCATACTGAAAAAACGAATGATAATCATTATACCTTACTTATGGATGATCTTAGGCAGACTGCCCAGGAACTGCGGGATGCTTACCGCAATCTCGGAAATGTCGTTGACCCGGATTTGATTGACTGCTACATCTATGAACTGAATTCTGTACAGATGCGCTATAAATTTCTTCTCACCAGCATCAAGAACTATGATTCCTATGTGCATGCCTGTGACACAAAAAAAGAGGATTCTTATACTAAGAATCCTCTAGAAGTATCAGAATCCTGACAGGTTTCTACCAAGTCATCCCGCCCATAGGTGTACCCGGCATATACCTGCTGGGTATTCCTCATGAGCGGGGCAGATGTATCCTCCTTTGCCGCATGAACAAATCCATCGTAGAGCTTCCTCATCAGACGCTCTGCATCTTTCACATCGGCAATATCTCTTTTATACATAGCTTTTGCAAGGGAATCCCTACAGAATACATAAATGCTGTAAAGATTCTTCGCCAGATCATATCGAAAATCAAGTGCTGATATGAGTTCCCCGAGCGCACGCTGTCCCCTGCGAAGCGCCTCCTTGTATGCTTCCCAGTCTTTTGCCTCGTAAGCCGCATTCGCATCTTCCGCGTAGGCAAAAAAGATGTCATACATAATCACAATCAGCTCCCCTTTATTACACTGGCTGATTCTTCGCGTAAAATCCACAATCTGTTCCTTCTTCAAAACAGACCTCCGTTCTCAAATCCGATTTATGATTACTGCAAAATCTGTAATACCTGCTGTGGCAAATCGTTCGCCTGTGTCAGCACAGAAATTGCTGCCTGATTCAACACATTCTGGTGCGTATAGTTGGTCATCTCTTCTGCCATATCCACGTCAGTCAATCTGGAAAGCGCACCTGTCATATTTTCCTCGAACGCATCCAAACTGTCTACCGAATATTCCAGGCGATTCTCATACGCACCAAGTCCCGCACGTACGCTGCTCACCCGTGCAATCGCTTCGTCCAGTGCCGTAATCGCACGGTCTGCGCCTGTGACGGTTGTCACATCCAAATCATCAATAAAAAGACTCTCACAGGATACTTCCGGTATACGAACTTCCATATTCTGATCCTTATTCGCGCCGACATGGAGCGTCATCGTTCCGATATCCGTCACTTCAAATTCTATGGAGCCGTCATAAGTCTCGATGACATTTCCCGCTGCATCTGTTTTTGTCGATCCGTTCTGATATCCAGCTTCGACCAGGAAGGAAAGGGACACACCACCAATGTCTGTTATCTCTACACGATTGCCATTTACAGCGACGGTTGCGGAATTTGTAAATCCGGTCATCTCAATCTTTCCTGCTGCATCCGTTTTAAATTTTATGTCTTCGCCCGTCGGAACTTCAATTCCATCCGCTGTTGCCTGTCCATATACCCAACAATTATTGTCGGTATCTTCCACAAGATCTGCCGAAGCCAAGCCGATTGCATTCGCCAGGGCCTCACTATCAAATGCCAATTCAATCGTTGCGTCTTTCCCATAGCGGGTAGATTTGAAGCTGATATGCCCGTCATTCTCATCTCTGATTGCTTCCACCTCACCGGTTTTTGCCGCATTGCGAATTTTTTCATATGCCTGCTCTAATGTATCTGTTGCAGCAATCTCCACCTTTGAACCATTGATGGAAATCGAACCTGCCTGTCCGATTGTTGTCGTGCTATCGTTAAAATCCGCACCCTGTGTCTCAATCAAAGCCTGTGTCGCAGCCTGCTCAATAGTAATACCGTAGGTTCCTGCCTCAATCTGGTCGGATACCTGCACGCGGCTTGCATGATTTGTATATACTCTTGTATCAAGTGAACCGTCTAAAAGTGTCTTGGTATTGTACTCTGTATCCGCTGAAATACGGTCAATCTCTTCTTTTAAAGACTCAATCTCTGCCTGGATTGCCTGCTTATCTTCGAGCGACATCGTTGCATCACTCGCACCCTGTACAGAAAGCTCTCTCATACGCTGTAAAATGCTGGTGACCTCGTTTAGTGCTCCGTCTGAAATCTGAATGACGGAAATACCATCTGATGCATTCTGAGACGCACGATCCAAACCGTTAATCTGCGCCTGCATCTTGTTTGAAATCGCCATTCCTGCAGGATTATCCTTAGAATGGTTAATCTTCAGTCCGGAGGACAGACGCTCCATAGACGTACTTAAGTTGTTCTCGATTCCAAGTAAACGTTTATTTGCAATAGCTGCTGATACATTATAGTTAATTCTCATACTGCCATTCTCCTTTTATCCAATCTGACTTATATATCGGCGTTCTTTGCTTTTCACTAAAGAGGACACACGTATTTTATTTATGGCAAATTTTTATTTGCCGCAAATAAAATTTGCATTCTTTCCTTTTTCGTATTATAATTAGCACATTGTCGGGCATACTAGAAGACAACCACTATCCTTTTGCCCATAGAAAAACGATAAGGAGGATAAAACATGACACAGGTTACCAAATCAACCATGATCGGTGAATTATTACAGATTGACCAGAATATTGCGCCAATCCTTTTAAATATCGGCATGCACTGTCTCGGATGCCCATCTTCTCAGATGGAAACTATTGAAGAAGCTGCTATGGTACACGGCATCGATCCGGATGCACTTGTAAAAGAAATCAATGATTTCCTTGCAAAAGACCTTGCATAAAATCGATTAGAGCAAAATTGCGCATCTGTGCATGAAAAACCCCGGAGTAAAAACTCCGGGGTTTCTTTGTAACCAGATGTTATAACTCAGTTATTTATAACTGTGCTAACGTATGAAGTGCATTGCCCTTTAAGAGCAACGGATAATGCTCTTCAAAAAATGCTCCCGTTGCCGGTGTATAGGATTGCTGCATCGCATATTCCGAAAGGATATTGCAAACCTTGTTGAATTCCTCCGGTGTATGCTTACTCTTGCTGACGAGAAGGTAATATCTGTGCCCTTCCTCGCTCTTATATAAGTCATTATTTCCTGTATAAAAACCGTCAAGAATACGTGCTAGTCTGGTGATCTCTGCAAGATCCTCAAACACGAACAGCTTCGTAATGTCTACAAGTACGTTCACCGGTGTGTTTTTTTTCTTTTTATCACCATCTACTGGAACGAAACTGTCCTCTCCACGTTCTGCCTGTGCTGCTTTCCCGCGCTCTTCCTGTATCTTCTTAAATAGTCCAAGTATATCGTCTGCACCTTCCAAGCCGGCGGAAACACCGCTATCCTCCAGCGCATCCTCATAAACATCCTCCGGGTCCGGCTCAGAAAACTTCGAGAACCGAGTATCAAGCTCCTCCGGATATTCTACCTTGGTAATCACTAATATAATCGTATCCGCTGATAACGGGATTGCCTCTATCATAAGCGGTATATCGTCCGCCTCAAATCCAAACTCATACGCCGCCTGCTGCATCATATCCCGGAATAAGAGCTTTGCTTTCTCTGTTCCATATGCCAGTTCACTGAGTTTAATCTGACGCTCTGCCAAATCCTCTCTCGTTAACGTACAACGAATCTGGTTATCGTTTACTTTTTCAATTTTCATTCAATCACTTCCTTCATCCGGAAAACCTTGTAAACTGTACATTTATTATAAACAAATGCCATAGTGATGTAAAGTATACCTTTTTATTAAAAGTTTGTAAACTAAATCACAGCGCCTATATTTACGGTTAAATTTGTGAAAGATGCACAATTTTTTGAAAAAGAATTGCCAAACTACATTTTTCATGTTATAACCATTTCATGAGATGCGAATCTGCTTTGCCATGAAAGGAGCGGATTTTGCATAGAAGAATTTATCCTGTTCGGCAAATACCGGGTTCTATCCGTGCTTGGTTCTGGCAGTTCCAGTACCGTCTACCTTGCCGAGCATCTGAAACTGAAGATTTTTCGTGCCATCAAGCGTATCCCCAAGTGCCTGACCGAGAAGTCTTCTCTCTCTCAGGAAGTTGACTTTCCTCAGGAAGCAGACCTTCTGAAGAATCTTAATCATCCTGGAATCCCCCTCATATATGATATCGACGAAGATGACGATTATATTTATATGATTGAAGAATTTATTCAGGGTGAATCATTGGACACATACGTGCTCCATCAAAGAGACATCTCACAAGAACTGATAATAAAAATAGGCATCCAGCTATGCGATATACTGGATTATCTGCATCATTTATCTCCATACCCTATCCTGTATCAGGATTTAAAGCCGGAGCATATTATATTATGTGGAAATCAATTAAAATTAATCGATTTTGGAATTGCATCTTTTTTTACCGGTTCTGACAACCATTTCCAACTTTATGGGACAGACGGATTCGTGGCTCCGGAAGCTCTTGCCGGTCAGCCCACGACGACAGCCGCCGATATTTTTGGTATCGGAAAAATTTTGAAATTTCTGGCAGATGCCTCAGATTCCAGATGCTCCGATCAACTCCGGCACATCATACAATGTGCAACGGATTTACTGCCGAATCGGCGCTATCCTTCCGTCAGTCACCTAAAGTCAGCACTGCTCAGTGCACATAACCAGCCGCGCAAGCAGCCTTCGCATCTCATAAGAAATATTGCTGTCCTCAGTAGTCGACCAGGTGCCGGCGCCACGCATATTGCCATATCACTTGTCTGCACATTACAAAAGCAGGGAATTGCTTCGCTTTATCAAGCCGCGGACGAGCAGGATACGCTCGGTGATATCGCACGTGCCAATCACTACGTCCGGGAACAGGATGGAATCTTTTACTACAGATATTTTAAAGGAATTCCGGATTATGGAGACGGCATCTCCTTTTCTCTGCCATTCGATGATTGTATTGTCAGAGACTACGGTTCTGGCTCTGCCAGCCTTGCCACGCTTGAAGCCGCAGATTGTATCCTGTTTGTCTTAACCGGCAGCGACTGGGATATTTCCCGCGCAGTACAACACGGCAAGCAACTTGCACTGCTTCCGCAGACTGTTTTTCTCTGTAATCACGGGGACAAAAAGACCGCCAAGCGATATGCCAGACTCTTACATTGCCCGGTTTACTGCTTTCCAAACGATAGCGATCCTTATAAGGTCTCTTTGGAAAAGGAACAGCTTTTTTCTACTATTTTAAAAAGAAAAGGAGGTCATAAACATTTTCCATTTTGATAGAAACGGACACAGGTCACGTATAACCATCGGGATTCTAGGTTGCACTTCCGGTGCCGGTGTGACGCATTTAGCTATTGCTCTGTGCAATTATTGTGCTTCTAAGCAAAAGAAAAAATGCGCCTACTTAGAACTTCATGCAAGAAACGAAATTTCACAACTTGTTCCGGAAGCAAAGCTACTTTCATCCTCACCGAAAAATTTAAATACAGTGGTTCTGCCCGGCGTACAGAACCGTCCTCGCATTCGGCTTTGCGGTGTGGATTACTATCCCGCCGTCACTGCAAGCGAAGTGCCGGCTCTTTTAAACCACGGCTACGACTATCTGATATTAGATGTCGGTACGCCGGACGAAGGCATGCTTTCCGAATTTCTGCGTTGTGACCGCAAATTGATTCTGGGCAGTCTTGCCCCTTGGAAGTCTTGGAAATATGAAGCACTCTTCCAAAAATTTACAGACGACATAAACCTTGGGGAAGGTTTTGATTATCTTGTGCAGACGGGAAGCACAAAAGAGCTTGCTTCCTTTTCCAAAACGCACCATATCAAAATGCAGGTTGTCCCTTTCATCAAAAATCCTTTTCATATTGAAAAGGAACTCTTCCCTTTTCTGGGAACTTTATCCACAGAACCCTAACTATGTTCTAACTGCCTGCAGGGGATCAGGCATAATATATCGTGAGCAAAGCTCACTCAATAATTTCGCCGCTCGTCAATCATGCAAGCATGTTGACTCGCTTGCGCTCATTATATCACGAATTTGTAACCCGCGAATTATTCCTTTTGGCAATCAAATTACTAATGGGGGATGTACATTGGAGCATGAACACAAACAAGCACTTTACATGGAACTGATGTCTTTGGAAGACAGAGGTATTACCATATGGTTGGAGGGGTACCCCGGCTCTTCTGAGAGCATCGCTGACCGGCTATGTGCCCATGAGGAAAGCACATATATGAGAGACTATATCTTTGATGAGGGGGTGTTAAAGGAAATCCATTTTGATAAAGTAAGAAAGGAATGACTATAATAACAGCAAAACAGAATGGCTGAGTTCCTCAATGCCCAGTCATACTGTGATATACAGTTGACCGTATTTGATAAAAAGAGCAGGGGCACCGCATTGCGATGCCCCTGATGCTGTACTCCGGCAGCCTTTGAAACTGTCAAAAAGACTTTGAATTTACCTATCAGTATGCTACAATAGGCAGGTAAACGTTACAGATAAAGAAAGGGTCTTTTACATGAAGAAACACAAAAAGAAAAACATCATTCCATTTATTGCCGCTTTTACACTCATTCTTGTAGTAGTACTCTTTATGTTGCTTGGAAAGCTCATTGAGAAATACACTCCTTCCAAAGAACGTCAGGCTTTGTCTGAATACTATCAGATGGCTTCCGAGGAAGATGTTGCCATTATATTTGACAATGAAGTGCTAAGTGTTCATGGCAAGCTTATTGATGGACATGTCTATATCGATTTCAATACAATTCATGATAAGATTAACAGCCGCTTTTTCTGGGATTCCAACGAAAATAAGCTTCTGTACACCACAGCGACGGATCTTATTATGGCAGATGCAGAGAGCACTTCCTATTATGTAACCAAAGACACTCGTTCGTTGGATCACATTATTGTAAAAACAGGTGCGGATACCGCCTACGTTGCCATTGATTTTATAAAGCTATACGCCGATTTTTCTTATGAGGTATATGAGAACCCGAGCCGTGTCGTTATTACGACCCAGTGGGGCGACTATACTGTGGCAGCTTCTAAGAAGAATACCCAGATACGTTGCTTAGGAGGCATCAAAAGTCCCATCCTAACGGATGTCGAAAAGGGAACAGAGCTGACCATCCTTGCACCGGATGAAACTTGGACAAAGGTTGCAACCACAGATGGTATCATCGGCTATATTAAGTCCAAAGCGCTTGGCAGCATTTCCACCAAGACGCATGTCAGCGACTACGTGGCAGAAGAGTTTACTCATATCACAAAGGACTTTAAGATTAATCTTGGCTGGCATCAGGTGACAAACACCTCTGCCAACAACAATATCAGCAACATTCTTCAAAGTACCAAAGGAATCAACGTAGTTTCTCCTACCTGGTTCTATCTGAAGGACACAAACGGAAATATCGGTTCTCTGGCAAGCTCAGATTATGTAAACTATTGTCATCAGAATGGCATTGAAGTGTGGGCTCTGGTAAGCAACTTCGGCGCAAAAGATCAGGGGCTTGAGAATCCTAACCTTACCGAAGTATTGACTTATACCTCACGACGTGAAAATCTGATTAATAATCTGATTTCCGCAGCTATTCAATATAATCTGGACGGAATCAATGTCGATTTCGAGTCTGTAGACCCGGCGGTCGGAGATGCATATATCCAGTTTATTCGCGAGTTGTCCTTAAAATGCGCAAACAACGGCGTCGTCCTGTCTGTGGATAATTACTCCCCGACAGAGTACACCGCATTCTACAATCGCGCAGAACAGGCGGTTTTTGCGGACTATGTAATCCTAATGGCATATGATGAGCACTATTCCGGTTCTACAGAAGCCGGCTCTGTCGCTTCCATCGGCTTTGTAAATGAGGGCGTTTCCAATACCTTGCTTGAGGTTCCTGCCAACCAGTTAATCTTAGGTATGCCGTTCTACACACGCGTATGGAGTGAGACACCAATCACCGACGGTACACAGGAAGCAGAGGATACTTCCGAGGAAGCCTCCTTGTTCGAACTAAAATGCTATTCTGCCAGCATGCGGGAAGCTCAGAATCTGATTAACACCAATGGTGCCGTTCCTGTATGGTCTGAAGAAACGGGTCAGTATTATGTTGAGTATATCAATGGCGGTGTTACCTACAAGATTTGGATTGAAGATGCGACTTCTCTCGAAGAAAAATTAAAAATCATGCAGGGAAATCAGCTTGCCGGTGGTGCTTTCTGGAAACTTGGTTTAGAGACCAGCAATGTCTGGGACACCATTATTAAATACATTAATTAGTTTTTAACAGTTTCATAATTCCCGGGATTCACGAATAAGATTTTATAAATGAATTCCCGGGAATTTTTCATGAAAAAAAAACTAGAACTCACCATGGCAGTGTGTCTGTTATTATCTGCATTCCTTCTTGCCAGACAGGGTGCCATCTATGTGCAAAGCGAAAAAGCTGAAGCAAAAAAAATCTGTATTGTAGTTGATGCCGGTCACGGTGGAAGTGACCCCGGCAAAGTCGGTATCAATAATGCATTGGAAAAAGATATCAATCTTGCTCTTGCCTTGAAGCTGAAAGACCTGCTGGAGCAGAAAAATATTGAGGTTGTCCTCACCAGAGATTCCGATGCCGGACTTTATCCTGCGGATGCAAACAATAAAAAAGCTTCTGACATGCAGAAGCGTTGTGAAATTATTACGGATGCCAACCCGGTCTTTACCGTCAGCCTGCATCAGAACAGCTACCCTTCCGAAGACGTCAAAGGTGCACAGGTCTTCTATTACGGGCAATCAGAAAAAAGTGAGGAACTCGCCACCATCCTGCAGGAGAGCTTGGTATCGCGGGTAGACCCTGACAACAAACGGGTCGCGAAAGCAAACGAAAGCTATTATCTGCTGAAAAAAACACCCACACCTACGGTAATCGTAGAATGTGGGTTTTTAAGTAATCCTGAAGAAGCTGATTTATTACTAGATGCAGACTACCAAAATAAACTTGCCCGCGCTATCTATATGGGAATTTTGGAATACCTTGAAAAAGAATCTCTCCTATAATACCTCTCGCATCTGACGGATAAATGTCTCTGCAATACGATATAAACGGGCAGTCTGTATCTGGTAAGTCTCGCCTTCATTGCTCTCCCCTACCTGTTTCTCTGCCTCTGCACCATAGCCTCCCGCGGAAAATTGATTAAGGTCCAAATCTGAAATATATGCACAACGAATATCTATGTCCTCCTCACTCTCTAATCCGCCCGCGAGAGCGCCCTTATGGGTCTCCAACAATTCTCTTGTCTCTTTGCTATCGGTTGCCACAAGACCGGTCACTCCCTGCTCCTTTGCTTGGAACGTCGCAGCAATCTTGCCTCGCAATGCGCTCTCCATTGTGATGTCTACAATACCTTTCTTATCAGCTCCACGAACAATCTTAAGTGACACGCTGACAACACCATCCCCTACCATCACCGGAACCGAATACTGCTCCTCCTTGGCAAGCACATTATTAATCGACAACTGTGCCGACATAAGACGCATTTCCCTCACATCAATGCTTGTCACATTGTCACTCTCTATCATACCGCGCATTACATTTTCTGCCAACACACCCAGTTTTTCCTGTGCTTCCGCCATCTCTTCCGGCGCAGAAATTGCCTCACCGAATGCATCCAGCACTTCCTGTCTCATCTCTTCAATATCATCCGCTCCAGCTTTCTCATCAGCATCTTTCACACCTTTTCCAAAAATCTGGCGGAACATACCATTACGATTTTTTAGCATTGCTTCCATTGCTAAAATGTTGGACATTGTATTCGGAATATCATACTTTTCAAGTACAGCATAGATGTCTTCTGTAACATTCGCGCTCTGTGCAAGCTGCGCCAGTTGTTCTTTTGCATACGCCAAGTCGAGCGGAACTTCATCTGCCTCGGCCTGCTGCAGCGCCTCTTTTAACTCTTCCGGCGTCATGTTCTCCCATGCTGCATCCTGCATCATTACCTGCCGCATCTTATTCGGAGTCAATGTATCCAACGCATCTCTTAAACAATTTTTCTGGTAAGCAGTCTCTATCTGGTCTGTGATGGATGTTCCCATATATCCACTATTTTCTCTCACACCAAAGTCTTCATCCACAGAGTAATCCATTTTTCCACTGTGCCGCCCACTGCGTACCGCCATCATCAGGTTGCGCATTGTGATATCCGCCCCCTGATTTACAAGTGCTCCGATTACCGCACCATCTGACTGCTCCACCTGATGCATCAAACGGTAGGTTCCAATATAAGACGCGCGCTCTTCCTCGGTGATTGCATTGTTCTGCTCTAACTTCCATAGGAACTCACTAAATTTCTGCTTCTCCTCTTTGCCGCTCTCTGTGACAATCTGCTCCGCGGTCTCATTAATGCTTGCAAAGTCCATATCCAACGGATTCACACCTCTGCGAATCATTTCTATCACAGTCGCCGGTGTCAGATTACGGAACGTGCGCTGTACTTCCTCGTCGACCGCCTTCATCTCTGCAACGGATTCCGTAGTAATCGAAATCTGATTGTATCCCAAAATGCGGACGGCTCTGCGATTCGCTTCTGATGTGTCCAGTCCAAGATCCATTAAGATATCATCCACATTTCGGAATGCCTTTTGAATAGAGTCTCCCAAATCCGCACGCGGTGCTGTCATCAGCGTCTCATAACGCTCATTTGCACGGGCAAAGGTATCTTGCAATACCTTCGCTTCACCGTGAACTTCGTTTACCGTAGCAGTGCGAATTTCTTTCATGCCTAGCACATATGCCGGTGCATTCTTTAAATCAGATACCTTCTCGGTCGTCTCGCGGAACAGGGACACATTTTCCTCGGTAGCTTCTACCCCCTGACCCCGAAGAAGATTCTCATAGTAGGAGTTCTCCACTGCTTTCAATTCTTCTACCAACTGTGCTAACGGCTGTGTATCAATCTGAATCCCTTTCTTTAGAAGTGCATAATTGGCTTCCGCTGTCATGACTAAACGAATTTCTTCTAACTGTCTTCTTGCAGCAATCAGCGCCAGACCTTCCTTTGTATAACCATTCTGTTCTGCCGCACCTTCACCGGATACCTCGTCCACCTCGCTTGCCGCTTCTGCATCCGCCACCTGCGCGTCGTCTGATGCCTGCTCTGCACTCGCCTCACGAGCTGCTATCGCATAGGCAAGGTTCTGGACCGTTACATCCATTCCTCGATTGATGACATAGGACAAGTCCGCATCCGTCGCATTCTGCACAACAGAAAGTGCATTCTCGGCCTGTTCCGCTAAAGTATATTGTGATATCATCATTGCATCCTGCGGTCGTTTCCCCTCGGAAATGGTTGCTGCAATGCTCTTCATCAACGCCTGCTCATCCATCGGAAGTGTCATGTTGCGCAGTGCATTTACGTAGCGAAGGTTTTCTTCATTTAATGGAATGTCATTCTCAAGCATCCACTTACTCTCTGCCATCGTCTGCTCATCAACCGACAATCCCGCTTGGCAGATAATTCTCTCAATCTGTTTCGCAAATGGAGCAATATCAATAGATGGATTTTCATTCATCTGGTAATTTCCACTGTACTCTGCCTTATATAGATTCTCAATCGTCGGTTCCATCCCATTATCGAGCAAATACTTGACCGCCCCATCACTTGGCGCTTCTAACATATTTGCAAGCTTTATCGCTTCCATCGCCTCTTTCATATTCTCTTCCGTACACGGAAGGTCTGCCTGCTGCATTGTCTGTGCTAACTGTATTGCAAGCTCTGTACTTCCCGCAATTGCCTCTAATTGCTCCATGCTAAGGTCATCTCCAAAAATAGAGATATCTACTCCCGCCTTCGCAAGCTGCGCTTTAATCTTATCTGTCTCTGTCACAATCGTATTTGAGGTCGTCTCATCTAAGGAGAATCCCTCCTCCTGCATCTTAGCGTAATCCTCCGCGGAAGTTGTATTCGAAAGCACGACCATCTGGTTTTTCCGCTCCGCTGCATCGAGAACACTTTCCTCTTCATATGTCTTTATCACGCTTTTTTTCTCTTCCGTCTCAGGCTTTAAGTATGTCGCATCCTTGACATTGACAGACTTGGTAGGATCGCTTTTGTCCGTCTTATTGGCAGAATAGACTGCACCGTTTGCGCCGGCTACCTTTGCCTCTGTCAAAATGGTATTTTCTGTATTTTCCGGTCCAATGCTCTGTTTTACTACATCTACGATATTCGCATTCTGCTGCTCTACTCTCATTTGAACTCTCCCAGTTATCAATTACACTTTTTCTTGATGAAAAATGGCGCACCGTCACAGAGCTCTCTCTGTAACGCTATGCGCCATCCATAGCTGATATATATATCGGTAATATCAGCTCATTTATTAAGTTCACTTACAGACTTTTCCACCGAGGTTCCCCTAGAAACGGAATACTGCAACCCCATATGGAGACAACGGATATGGAATGGAATATTTCCTGCCGTCACACTCCGACTTCTCTGCCTTGTAGCTTACCGGACGCTTCGTTCCGTTACCGCCAAACTTTGGATCATCACTATCTAATATCAGCTTATAAGTCTTTCTTTTTGGAACACCAACGCGGTAATCCGGTCTTTCCATCGGGGTAAAATTGCACACAAAAAGTAAATTATTCTTACCATTCTTACTCTTACGAACAAAACTATAAATACTGCGGTCTCCGTCATTGGCATTAATCCACTCAAATCCGCCCCAACTACTGTCCAGCTCATAAAGCGCCGGATTTTTCCGGTACATATGCAAAAGTTCTTTTACCCAATCCTGCATATGCTTATGATCCGGATTCTCAAGCAAATACCAATCCAGCTCTCTCTCCTCGCTCCACTCCTGTAACTGCGCAAACTCCTGTCCCATGAAAAGAAGCTTTTTGCCCGGATGTCCCATCATAAATGCATAGCCAACCATGAGATTACGGAACTTATCTATGCCAAGACCCGGCATCTTATTAATCATGGAGCATTTTAAATGCACCACTTCGTCATGTGAAAGCACCAAAATGTATTTCTCGCTCTCGTTATAACTCATGGCGAATGTCATCTTATGATGATTATGCTTTCTAAAATATGGATCAAGCTTCATATAATCCAGAAAATCATGCATCCAACCCATATTCCACTTATAGCTGAAATTCAAACCATCCTTCTCTACCGGACCGGTTACCTGCGGCCACGCAGTAGATTCCTCAGCAATCATCACAGCGCCCGGATTTCTTCCGAGAATCAGCGTATTAATATGCTTGAAGAACTCAATTGCCTCCAGATTCTTATTATCACCATATTTATTGCGTACCCATTGACCTTCTTGCTTGCCGTAATCCAAGTAGAGCATAGATGCAACCGCATCTACACGAAGTCCGTCAATATGATAATGCTCAATCCACATCAAGGCACTGCCAATCAGGAAATTCTTGACTTCATTCTTACCATAATCGAAAATTTTGGTACCCCAATCCGGATGCTCACCCTTTCTTGGGTCTGCATATTCATACAGGCATGTACCGTCAAACTCTGCCAATCCGTGCGCATCACGTGGAAAATGCGCCGGTACCCAGTCTAAAATTACGCCAATTTTATTCTTATGGCATTCATTTACAAAGTATGCGAAATCCGCCGGCGTTCCATAGCGGGAAGTCGGTGCATAGTAACCGGTAACCTGATAACCCCAGGAACCGTCATAGGGGTACTCGGAGATTCCCATCAACTCAATATGTGTGTATCCCATCTCTACCACATAAGGAATCAACGCTTTTGCCAGCTCGCGGTATGTATAGAATCCGTCATCCTCTCTGCCCGGATGGCGCATCCAGGAACCCGGATGTACTTCGTAAATTGCCATCGGCTGTGCATAGACATCCTCTGCCTGCGCACGTGCTGTCATCCATTTCGAATCTGTCCATTTGAAATGATCAATATCCGCCACTGCGGATGCCGTCCCCGGTCGCAGTTCTGCATAATTCGCATACGGATCTGCTTTATAGAGACGCTTTCCATCTTTTGTCTCTATCAGATATTTATAAAGTTCGCCTTCTTCCACTCCCGGAACGAAGAGTTCAAAGATACCCATCGTTTGAGGTTCCAAGCACTCCATCTCATTGGCAGTCTCATCCCAATTATTGAAGGTACCAATCACCCAGACTCTGCTGGCATTTGGTGCCCACAAATCAAAGCAAACGCCTCGAATGCCATACTGGTCTGTCAGATGTGCTCCCAACTTTCGATAAATCTCATAGTGTGTCGCCTGTCCAAACAGGTAACGATCCAGTTCCGAAAAATTTGCCATACCCCAACACCCCTTTTTGATTTAAAATCCAAAATCCTTTTCACGAAGAATTACATAATCGTCCTCGTCATATCTCTGCGATGCAATGATACTGAACGCCTTTTTTAAGCCTCCCCGCTCCGCATGCGCAATCGCCTGATCAACAATCTCTTTTACCTCTGTCAGAGTAGTTGCTTCGTCCAACTTCTGGATATTGCTGATGCTATTGTAAAGTGCTAATACTCCCATCTCATCAATTGTATATCCCAATTCATTCGCATAGGACTTTGCAAATGCAACCAGCTCATCGCTGGTAAATATTGGAATATTAATTTTCTCTGAGAATCTTGCCGCAAATCCGGCATCTCTGCTAAGCGCTTTCTGAATGCCCTTGTGTGTATCTTCAATGATAACAAATATTCCGCTGGTGTCTCTCTCTAACAATGAGGCGAGCTGTCTTGCAGTCTCTTTGGAAATACCGCCCGCCTTCTCAATAATCAGACAACCTCCCGACACTTTCTCAAGAAGCGCCGCTACATTCTTCTGATTAAGCACGGATGCCTCAATCTTACCAATCCGTCCGTTCGGCTTACCGATTTCCTTCTGAAGTGCTTTAATCACACTGGTTGCAAGCACGGTCTTACCACTGCCCTGACCACCTTGAATAATCATATTACCTGTCGATGCACTTCTTCCGGATGCCAGTCTTGCTGCAGCCCCGGTAAGTGCCTGACAAAGCTGCTGCTCCATGCCGGTAATCGGAACAAAATAAGTAAAAATCTCACGCTGCTCTTTGGAAAGCTTCTTAATCGTATGCGCTGCCGCATCTTCCTCCGGTACTGCGATTTCCGGCAGAATATCAATATCCTTCTTGGCGTTCTTTGAAGCAATAGCAGCCTTTCCTTGCTGTGCTCCCTCGACTTCCTTCGTCGCTTCTGCCAAGAGTGCTGCTTCCATGTCAATCTGCGGCAAAATGTCATCTTCTTCTACAGGCTTGTCAGCTTCCTGCTGTATAAGCTGTGCCTCTGCCTCGGCAATATCAGCTTCAAGCTCCGCCTCCCATCCACCTGTAAAGTCCCTGGAAGCGGCTTCCTCTGTAAAAAGTTCCTGCACACCTGCTGCCAGCATCTCTTCCGGTTCCTCCGCCACAGTCTCCGACAGCTCTTCCGTGTATGTATTCCCTTCTGCTGCGTGCAGTTCTTCCATGTATGCAGTATCTTCTGCTACCGGCAGTTCGTCGGTGTATGCAGTATCTTCTGCTACCGGTAATTCTTCCGTGTATGTATTCTCTTCTGCTACCGGCAGTTCGTCGGTGTATGCAGTATCCTCCTGTGTTCCGAATGCAAGCGCTGCCGCGCGCTCTGCTTCTGCCGCTGCAAGCTGCTCATCCATCTGTGCATTCTCTGTGGACAAACGATCAATCTCTTGCTGCAAAAGCTGATTCATATTGGCAACTACCTCTGCTGCCTTGTCGTCTGCGATTGGTCTTCCTCCAAGATACTGCTCATCTAATAAATCCTTTGGTGTTAATCCGGAATCCAGTTTCGGAATGACATCTGCCAAGCGCTCCATGATGTCGCCCGCTTCCTGCAGCGCTCTTGCCTTTGCGGATTCCAGCTTGCGCTGTTCCGCTTCCTGCAGAGCAGCCTCTGCTGCCCGCTTCGTCTTCTCCCACTCGGCAAGAACTTCATCAATACTCATCTGTCCGGTTACCTGTGGCTCTGTATGCCCATTCTCCGGTACAAACAAGCTCATCTGTCCGTCATAATCCTCTGCCAAAAACTCCTTGAAGTTCGTCTTTAATGAATCGTCAATCTCTGCATCGGTCTCAATATGCGGCATCTCCGCCGGCTCCTGTGAAAGGGTCTCTTCCTTCGGAATCTGCAGATACGGAATCTCCTCCACCAACTTCTTGATGTTGTCCATGCTGTCATCCACGGCCTCTTTCTCCGTAGCTTCCATAATCTGCTGCATACTCTTTTGTAATTCTTCCTGAAGGTTCTGTGTATTAAAACGCTCCGGAGATAACTTCACCTTCGGAATCTGTACGGTTTCATTCACAATCTCACCGGATTCTAACGCCTCGTCCGGCGTTACCTCAACCACTCCGTCCTTTCTCTGACGGAACTGGCGGTACTTCTCCTCCTGCTGTCGGGTCAGTGGCTGATACAGCATCTTAAGCTCTAATGCACGCTCCACATATGGACCGTCTCCAAACCAAAGAATCAGTTCATCACACGCTTCGATACACTTCTCGCTCATCCCTGCACGATGATACAAACATGCCAGCTCAAATGCCCACTCTTCGGAATATTCCTGCTCCTTGAGTTCTTCCAGCACGGCTATCAGTGTCTTTGCATCTGCGCCCTGTGCCTTATTTATCTCATAGCGCAATACATACTTCAAGTTATCGTGAGGTGCAATCTCTACGAACTCATCATAGTACTCCTTCGCTTCCGAATAGTTCCCCATCTTGATAGCAACTTCCGCCAAACGATAAATAATCATACGTCCAATCGGCGAACGGTCATACGCCATGAGAAGAATGTCTCTGCTCTCCTCATAACGCCCCATTTTCTCATAAATCTCTCCCGCCTTAATTAATGCATTGACGTTTTTTATTTTATGCCAGTTGATGGTATCTGCAATCTCCGCTGCCGCCTTGTAGTTATTCTCCGCAGTGAGAGACTTCATTTGATCCAGCTTTAGTTTATATTCGTATTTATCCAATTCTGCCACCTCAAAATGTGCAAATTTATCTCTTTTATTTAACTTTTAGTTTATCATACGCACCCATAGATGTCAAAAATTATCGCGTATCAGATATAGGAAAAAGCGGGATGCAAAACAGCATCCCGCCTCGTGTTATTCTGTTTTCTCGTCCTTATTCTGTGTCTTTTGTAATTTGTCGTCAGAGGCTTTATCTCTTACGCCATCCGGATAAACCAACGCGTTGGTCGCTTTATCTACACGGACCAATTCGATATAGCTTTCCGTATCCGATTCAAGTCCGCGCTTTTTTAATGCATATGCAAGCAAATTGCGCACGATGTATTGGAACACTGCCGTGACAGGAACGCCAAGCAGCATCCCCGGGAGTCCCCACAATCCACCAAAAACCAGGATGGATGTCACAACCCAGAACGGAGAAATTCCCGTAGTTTCCCCTAAAATCTTCGGTCCGATAATATTTCCGTCAATCTGCTGCAAAATGAAAATAAAAATCAATAAATACAGTCCCTGAATCGGATTCTGCAATACCACAATAATAAATGCGGGCACCGCTCCGATAAACGGTCCAAAAAACGGAATAATGTTCGTTACACCGATGATTACGGCGAGCAGCATTGCATCCGGCATCCTCATAATTGCCAACACAATATATGTTAAGACACCGATAATGGCGGAATCTAAAAGCTTACCGGAAATGAACCCTCCGAATATCTGATTGCTTTTTCGAATCGTATCGACAATGATATTTGCACGTGTCGGTTTAAATACTGCATATATAATCTTTTTCGCCTGACCGGCAAATATCTCTTTGCTTGACAGCACATATACAGAAACGATAACACCGACCAATACATTCGTCAAAAGCTTCACTCCGTATATGACACCGCTTGTGATTGACATCAGATAAACCTGTACCTGTGGTAAAATTTCCGTCTCAACGAAGTTCTGGAACATCGTGCTTGCCGTTTCAATTCCGTTGCTGACCATCTCTGCCACCTCGGAATCTCCCTGCGTAAAGTCTTCCACCCAATCAATCAGCCTTTTTATTTCATCCGGAAAAGCCAGCGCAATGTTTTGAATACTGCGCGCAACAGACGGAACAACGACAGAAGCAAACAGAACTATAATTCCTGCCAAAAAAATCAGCGCTCCCGCTATTGCGATTCCTCTGGCAGTTTTTCTCGCCTGTTTCTCTCGCTTCATATGCGGTACGAGCAGCTTCAGAAGATATTTCTCAATAAACTTCATAACGGGATTTAGCAGATATGCTAAGACCACTCCAATTGTGATTGGTTGGAGAATCCATACCAGATGTTTCCAAAAGCCCGCAAAGCCATTATAGCGATATATCATAAAGAAAAAAAGGATACAGCAGCAGACGGTGATAAACGCGAGCAATGCTATCACCATATACTGCTTTAAATCCCAGTTTCTTTCCTTTTTTTTGCTTGAAATCTTTTCTGTGTCTCTTTCGTCACTCAATCTATTCTTCCCCTTTTCTATACCAAGCCGTGCATCATTCATACACTCCGCAATACACCATTCATGCATTTCGCTGTGCACCATTCATGCATCCCGCTGTGCACCATTCGAGAGCCTTCGGCTCTCTCATTCACAGGCTTCGCCCTATCAAAACCGTCATAGTCAAATCCGCCTGCAAGCAGTCGATTTGCCTCTGGCAATTTTGGCACTGCTCAGTGCTTTCGTGTACATTATACCTTATATCCCGCCTTTTTTCCATTAGGAAGATACTTCATTTTATAATTTTAGCGAATCTATAACGCTCTTTAGCTGTGCTGCCGATGCCTGAAGCTTCTCATTCTCCTCCTCGCTCAATGGTATCTCCAGGACTTTTTCAATCCCGTTCTTACCGATGACGGACGGAATGCTTAGCGCGAGTCCATCAAGTCCGTACTCGCCCTGCAACTCCACAGAAACCGGTAACACCGCCTGCTCATCCTTTACAATACTCTCTGCAATACGGGCAACTGCCATGGCAATTCCATAGTAAGTTGCACCCTTGCGCTCAATAATCTGATACGCACTGTCTCTGACATCCTCATATAAACGTTTCATCGAATCCTCGTGACTGTAGTGTCCGCGCAGTTCACAAAAATGATTTAAATCAATACCGGAAATGTTTGCACCGCTCCATACCGGAAGCTCGCTATCACCGTGCTCTCCAATAATGATGGCGTGCACGCTTCGACTGTCCACATCCAGATGGCGTCCTAACAGGTATTTTAAGCGGGCTGTGTCAAGTACGGTTCCCGAACCGAATACACGCGTTGCCGGATAACCGGAAATACGCTGCGCCGCATAGGTCAGCACGTCCACCGGATTCGCAACCATCATAAGAATTCCCTCAAATGATGTCGCTGTAATCTGTGGAATAATTGACTTTAAAATTCCCACGTTTTTCTCTATCAAATCCAGTCTGGTCTCACCCGGCTTCTGGTTTGCTCCCGCCGTTATGATAATGAGCGCACAATCTTCCACATCCTTATAATCGCCCGCATAGATATCCATGGATGCCGTGTATGGAAGTCCATGACTTAAATCCATTGCCTCGCCCTCTGCCTTGGCATGATTGGCATCAATGAGCACCATTTCCGAGAAAATACCTCGCTGCATCAGACTAAATGCAATGGAGGCGCCCACAAAACCACAACCGATAATTGCTACTTTTCTTGAATTCATCATAATGCTATATCCTTTCTTTTCTCTATCTATTTTTCTGACTTTAGTGTGCCCGTTTTTTTTAAATATTTCTGTTGTATCTACAATAAAAATAGTGTCTTCGACACTTCAGCTCCCCTGCCCCTCAATCTTTGAGGGGTAGGTTTTTCTTTTGCCTTTTTTGTTCTATAATTATTTCATGAACATACTACAAGAAATATTCAAAGATAATTACGAACAAATGA
>JALEKJ010000035.1 GCA_022771695.1 Roseburia sp.
TCATTCCTTTCTAAAAGGATCACCGTGGAGCGCTTCAATTAAGCTGTGCGGGGAAGCTGCTGAAAACCCAGGATAAATTTATACAATCATAGGCGTCGCCTTTCTGGCCGGTGGCCGGGTGCAAGGTTTACGAGGACGTCCAGCGGGGCTGCCAGACCTTCAGGCTTTCACATTAAAAACCATGGAAACTTGTCGAACATCATCCACGGTACCCGTCACGCTTCTGCCTGCAGGACTTCGGACCTGCCATCGGTGGGTTAGTACCGGAGGACTATGCCTCCAAAGCGGCAAGAGTGCCGCCTTTTTGAATTATATACTTTTCAGCTTGACGCTGGGTTTTGAAAGTTGCCATTTCGTATACAATGAACGCTGGCATCAGATAGCCAATGCCTCCTGGAGCAGGAGTGCCGCTTTTTACTTCAATGCCTTTCTCGGCAATAAAGCCGAGAGATGATTTTCTGATTCTCCATACCATAACTCATGCCTCCTCGCGATAAATTTCTTTGAAATCTTCAACAACGATCGTCCTCTCGGTTCCACCAAGAACCAGCTCAATCTGAACATAATCACCATCATCGTCGCAGGATACCGTGATGCTTTCACGGTTGGACTCCAGGACTTCAAATCCGTAATGCTTCAGATCCTGGAACAGATCCTCCATGCTGCCATACCAATCATTCATAATTCCACAAAGTAAAGATTGTTCATACATAGCCAAGACCTCCTATTTTTCTTCACGAACCCATTTCTCTACGTTTCCAGCTTTACATTCAACAAAGCAATCACAGATATCACGGAAGACTGCGTAGCTTTCCGTTACGCCAGCCCAGGTGCGAGTTTCAATTTTTACGAACCAACCATAGCGGTTAGCCCAGCCACACCAGTACTTCTTTCCTGCAATTAATTCATTCGCTTTCATTTCCAAGACCTCCGATTCGTTTATTTGCTTTCCTTTAGGTTGTCTGTATATTAGCTCTGGTGCCGCTACTATTCAAGTTATTTATAACCGTAATTTGCACAAAGATCTCGGCCGGCTTTTGGTGGTAATTAGTATAATTTATAACTACCTGGAAACCGTGGATCCGTCCGGAAAGAACCGGCGCATCTGGTACCGGCCAGCCCAGGTAAAAGACACCAGAGCCATCTGGCCGGATGCAGCAGCTTCCTGCCGGGCAGCTCGGAAAGCCTGGTCCTGGCTCTGCGTTTCCATATAGAAGCCACCAGCACCGTGCACACGATAGATCACATTCATGAAGACACCTCCTATCGTTTTTTGATTTCACCGAAGGCAAGAATATCCTTCACCATCCAGTCGTAACCACAGAATCCAGCGTTTGCTTTGCGGAGTTTCCTGGCTTCCTTCGCATCAACGATACGAGCAGAAATCACGGCACACCAACCATCGTCCCAACGATAAGCCCAGGAGCCTCCGTCGAGTTTGGCAAACAGCTTATGCATAGAGGCAGCCTGGGACGTTTTGAAAATGTAGTGTCCCTGATCCGCTCCGGACCATTTACCATTCCAGCTTGCCGCGTACGGCATTGATAATTCAAAACACAAAATCATAAAAAGACCTCCTTTATTTTACATTCACTTTTTTATATTGCGGGCGGAATCGAATCATTGTCGGAGAGTGCCGTGGCGTGGAAGCACTGGATATGCTACAGGCAATGAATACCGGTCATGATGGAAGCCTGTCCACCGGTCATGCCAACACGGGCAGGGATATGCTAAGCCGCCTAGAAACCATGATACGCATGGGAATGGAACTGCCTTTGCCGGCGATACGAAGCCAGATTGCATCGGGAATCGATATTTTGGTGCATTTGGGACGACTGCGAGATGGGAGTAGATGTGTTTTGAGCATTGCAGAGATTGTGGGACTGCGGGATGGAGAAATCTGGATGGAGGAGCTATTTTCTTACAGGGAGGGGAAGAAGAGGGCATTCGGCAGAGGAAGTCTTGTTCGGATAGGTACACTACAAAATCAGGAGAAGCTGTTGCGAGCAGGGATAATCACGGAAGGGGAAGAAAAAGAGAATGGATTATAGCAGATACGTGTGTTCTGTAAAAGAGCGATGGCAGTGTTTGCTTGTATCGATGGGGTTATCGGGAGTTTTGGCATGGTTGTTCTACCGTTCATGGTGGGGGATGCTGCTTTTCCCGGTTGTGTGTATCGTATATATGAAATCTTATAGGGATATGCAGATAAAAAGGCAAAAGGAGCGCCTCCTGTATGAGTTTAAAGATACGATGCAGGCACTTTCGTCAGCACTATTGGCAGGATATTCCATGGAGAATGCATGGCGTGATGCAGAGCGGGAATTGCTGGAGCTGCATGGAGACCAGTCCATTATGTTGGCGGAGGTACATAGGATGAATGTGGCAGTGAGAATGAATGAACCGATTGAATATGTGCTTGCAGAATTTGCAGGAAGAAGCGGCTGTGAAGAAATTGAGAGCTTCGCGGAGATTTTTGTGTTTGCAAAACGAAGCGGAGGAGATTTTGCTAAAATTATCCGCACGACAGTAAAAAAGCTTACCGGGAAGATTGAGGTGGAGCAGGAGATTGCTACCGTGCTTGCAGGGAAAAAGCTGGAAGGGCGGGTAATGAATATAATGCCGCTCTTGATACTTGCGTATATGAAGTTAACGGCAGGAGATTTTTTGGACGTGCTTTATGGAAATTCCTTGGGGGTATGTATTATGACGGTTGTACTTATAGGATACGCGTTGGCGTTGAAGCTGTCAGCCCGGATATTGGACATCCGGATTTAGGGTATCTGAATAAATTAGGAGAAGGTAATGATTGCATGTGGAAGTTTTTTGATGGTGGCAGTTGTTCTGTGGATAATTGGCAGAAAAAAGCTGTCCATGGAGAAGAAAAAAATGCTTGGTATTGTGGCATTGGCAGCAGTGCTTGGACTTCTGACAGGCATGGTAAATGATGCAGATTCGGTGCTTACAGAAAAATATTTTCTGGCACGGAATGAGTATGGAGAGGGGAGCTATGAGCAAGCATTTACTCTGTCGGTAGATGGTTATAAGGAAGAGATGGGATATGAAGTTACGGTACCGGAGCAGCTTCTTACAAAAGAGCAGGAGGAGGGGTATCTTGAGGCGGCAGTCGCGGAGATACAGCAGGAATTTCAAGGTGAAAACGAATCAATAAATCATATCGAGAGTAACGTGACGATAAGAGACACCTATCAGGAAGGGAAGGTTTTAGCGATATGGAGCTTTGAGGATTGTCATGTGGTAAATCGGCAGGGTGAGATTATTGCAGAAGAACTTCCCGAAGAGGGAGCGCTTGTAAAGGCACATGTGTCACTTGCATGTGGAGATACAGAGCGGATGGAAGAATTTTATTTTCGGGTATTTCCGGTAGAGCGGGATGAGACGGAAGAATTACTCTGGCAGATAGAACAAGCGTTAAAGGTACAGGAACATATGCAGGGAGAGGCATATTTGAAATTGCCGGAAGAGATAAATGGTCAGCGGTTGGAGTGGCATGTAAAATCAAATCGTACATCGGAAAAAATGTTGCTTTTTGGAATTGTACTTGCCGTATTTATCCCTTTTTTGGAGCAGAGCAGGCAGCAGGAACTAAAAAAACAGAGAGCAAGACTTCTGGAATTGGAATATCCGGAAGTAGTTAGTAAGATTGCGCTTTTGCTGGGTGCAGGCATGACATTGCAGGGCGCACTGCGCAAGATTGCGTTCACCTATGAGGAAAAGAGGAAAAAGCAGCTTGTGGAAATGCGACCGGCATATGAAGAACTGCTGACGGTCTGCCATGAGATTGAAAATGGTATGGGAGAGGGCGCTGCATATGAGCGGTTAGGTGACCGCTGTGGGAGCGCAGATTATCGAAAACTTGGAAATATGCTGTCACAGAATTTAAGAAAGGGAAGCTGCGGTATTGTGACGTTGTTGGAACAGGAAGCCGAACGGGCGCTTGAGGAACGCAAGGGAGTTGCAAAAAGATATGGGGAAGAAGCGGGAACAAAGCTGTTACTTCCTATGATGCTTATGCTGGGGCTTGTCATAGTAGTGTTGATGGTTCCGGCAGTGCTC
The DNA here is from genome assembly GCA_022771695.1 of Roseburia sp. GTDB lineage: Bacteria > Bacillota > Clostridia > Lachnospirales > Lachnospiraceae > Roseburia. The sequence goes on from JALEKJ010000035.1 coordinate 4,078, forward strand.
GCATTTCAAATTTAGAATGGAGGTATTTATGAGAGGAATCAGAGAATTTGTTGCAGAGGAAGACGGCGTAGGTGTTGTAGAACTGATTTTGATATTAGTGGTTTTAATTGGACTGGTTCTTATTTTTAAGGAGCAGTTGACGGATTTGGTAAATGATATTTTTAACACCATTACGAAAAGCGCCGGAAGGGTCTGATATGAAAGTACGAGGCAGTATGACAGTGTTTGCAGCGTTGCTGTTTATGCTGGTGGCATCGCTATTATTTGCGCTGCTGGAAGCGGCGAGAGTGAATATGCTTGAAGCGTATGCAAATATGACTTCCGAGATGGCAGTGGAATCCGTTTTTGCAGAATATCAACCCGGATTATGGGAGGATTACCATTTGCTGTGTCTGGATGGTGCATATGGTGGAACGGCATTTTCCGAGGAATATGTCACCGGTGCACTTGACACGAGGATACGGATGAATTTGGATACGCAGGGGGACGGAAGCAGAATTATGGAATTGGCATATACTTCTGCTATACCGGAGGAGTATCAGGTTCTGACCGACGGAAACGGGAGAGTGTTTCTTCAATGTATATCAGATTATATGCAGGAGAATCTGCCGCTTATGGCGGTGCAGGCGCTTTATGAGCGTTATGCGGGGGAACAGGCAATAGAGGAAGGAAAATCGGTTGATGATAGCGTTCAGAATGCAAAAGAAGCGCTGGAAGAAGTACAGCGACAGAAAAAAGTCAGAACACAGAATGAGAACCCGATTGATACAGTCTTGTCATGCAAGCAGAGCCTCCTACTTGGAATGGTGGTAAAAGATGTGGAAAGTCTCTCCGCGCAGAAACTTGTGCAGGCAGATTGTTTGCAGAAACGTGTTTTGCAGAGTGGGACCAATACACAGATACCGGAAGTGGAATGGTATGACCGAATTTTAGTGCTTGAGTATGCAGATAACTTTTTTTCAGACTATAGCGCACCTCAAAATGATCGGGCGTTAGCGTATGAACTGGAGTATGTGGTCTGCGGTAAAGCAAGTGATCGGGAAAATTTGGAGGCAGTTGTGGAGCGGTTATTGCTTGCGCGGGAAGCGGCAAACGTAATACACATTATGTTGAATCAAGAAAAACGTCTTGTGATATCGGAAGCAGCAGTGGCACTGGCTGGAGCCACTGCAAATCCGGCAGTTGTCAAGGTTGTGGAATATGGTTTGATAGGGGCTTGGGCATATGCAGAGAGTATTCTTGATATTCGCGCGCTGCTTTGTGGCGACAGGATTGCTCTTATAAAAAACGAGGAACAGTGGACAAGCAGTCTTATGAACTTGTCACAGATATTAGAAGGTAGCTTGTGCGCGTCGGACTGTGAAGGAGGATGGAGCTATCAGGATTATTTAAAGGGTTTTTTACTTACGATGACAGAAAGGAATCTGGCATATCGCATGATGGATGTGATGGAACAGAATATACGTAGGACTTATGCATATAGAAATTGCAGAATGGATCATATGCTAAGTGCAGCCAGCTACATGATAACGTATGAGGCAGATTCACTTTTTTGGAATTTTTCCATATTACCGCACAATGATATCGGAAGCTTGCAATATCAGATGATGCAAAGCTTTTCCTACTATTGAGGAATGGGGGTGTCGCGGTGTCTCTTTATTCAATCAAAATACCACAACAAAACAAATCCTACAGAAAGGAAGAAACTCTCCCCGGAAATACTCCTTTTTCAAGAAGCATTGATAAAAATTTCTTTTTCTCTCATAAAGAGACACCGCGATGTCCCTATTTCTCGGGTGTATTTACACTAGAAGCAGCTATTATCCTCCCTCTTTTGGCAAGCTTTTTTGTCAGCCTCCTCTTTTTCTTCCGCGTTATGCAAATTGAAATCGCTGTGCAAAAAGCACTGGATGACACCGGCAGACAACTGGCGGTGTGCGTGGCAGAGGAGGAATTTGGGGCGGATATCGCGGTGGCACAAGTCCTGTTTTTAAAAGAATTGAGGGAAACAAAAGTACCGGAGCGCTATGTTCGAGGTGGGATGATTGGGATTAGTCTATTGGCATCGGAATTTAGCGAGAGGGAAATACAACTGAAAGCACGCTATCAAATACAGCTACCGGTACGGATTTTTTGGGTTTGGGAACTTGCTATGGAGCAACACGCAGATTGCAGAAGGTGGAATGGGTGGAGCGCCGAGACAGAGAATGGCGAGTCAGATATCTGGGTGTATGTCACAGAAACCGGAAGCGTATACCACCGCACAAGCTCGTGTTCACATTTAGAGCTGAGCATCCAATCGGTAAAGCCCGAAGAACTTGTATATCTGCGCAACGAAAATGGAGGAAAATATTATGAGTGCAGTAGGTGTGTGAACCGGACGAATGCATGGGGAAACGTTTACATCACCAATCAGGGGGACTGTTATCACAACGACTTAAGCTGCAGTGAAATTAAGCGTACGGTTTACATGATAAGGCTTTCTGAGGCTGGGGCACGAAGATGCTGTAAGCACTGCGGAGTGCTCGCAGAATAGCGATGAAATAAGATGCAAAATGTGTGGAAATTGACAGAGGAAAGGTACGGTGCATGGAGAATAAGATAGGAAAAGTGTTACTGCTTCTGGCACTTGCAGGGACGGCATGTGAAGATTGCAGGGAGAAGCAGATTGCGTTGTATATACCGATTGCAACGGCGGGCGCAGGTGTTGTTTTGCACCTGCTTTATCGGGAGATGACATTAGAGAATATCCTGCTTGGCGCTACCGTTGGAGGTATGCTTATATTGATTGCATGGATAAGCAGGGGAAGTGTTGGTGTAGGAGATGGCATCATGTTGACGGTGAGCGGAATTTTTCTGGGATTTTGGGAGAATATAGTGCTGTTTATGACTGCGCTTGGGATGGTAAGCATGACAGCCTTGTGTCTGATTGTAATAAAGCGAAAGGAGAGGAATTACAGATTGCCGTTTCTGCCTTTTTTGCTTGCGGCGTATCTGTTTTTGCTGATATGAGAAAAGTAAGAGGAAGCCTCACCGTGGAGGCGGCGATAGTGATACCACTGTTGTTGTTTCTGGTTGTGATGGCGATAGATGGTGGAGTGGAGATGTATTTAGAATGTCGAAACACGGTGATGGCATTGGAGGCGGAAGAAAAAATCGATGCTGTACGATTGTTTTATTTTTGTGAAGGGGTAGGGGATATAATCGGAGATGGAGATTCACTATATAAGAAAATTAATGACAAGTCATATGGTAATTGAACAGATGGAATTGCCAAGTGAATGGGAAATGCAGATGATTGCCCATGCATCTCTGGAGAATGTATTGTTTGCAGACTGTATCTGTGAAGACGGACGAAGTGATTTGTGGTATGACATAACCGGAAAACAAGCGTTAGATGTATTGTTGGAGGATAGAAAGCTTGGCTATGATCTGCTTTGCCGGATTCTCATGGGGATTTATGACGGGGTAGAAGGTGTGGAGAGTATCCTGCTTCGGGCAGAGAGCTTATTACTGATGCCCGAGAGTATCTTCCTGGATTATGAACGAAACCAGATATATTTGTGCTATTGTCCCGGAAATGTATTGGCGATAAATGAGGTGTTCTTGCAGCTTATGGAGTATTTATTGACAAAGTTGAATCATGACGATGAGCGTGCGGTGGAACTGGCGTACGGAATTTATGGTCAGGCAGAAAAAAGCGGATGGAGTCTGCGCGAAATAAAATCAATGGTCTGCTTATCTTATCAAGCGGAAGAGATGTCTGAAGAAGTTGCAGAGACGCAGGAGTCGGAGGTCACTATCGGTATAGAGAAAGAGAATTTGCAGGTAAGCCGGGAGGAACCTGCAGAAGAAGGATGGCAAAAATATCTTACGAGGCTAAAAGAGGCATTGCATGAACGGATACCTCGCAGTATTCGAGACATATTTGGGAAAAGACATACTTTCGGAAAAAAGCAGAAAGAAAAAGAACAGAAAGAAAAAGAACGATTTGTATTTGAGCCTGAGCCGGAAGAGCGGGAGCATTATTCTCGTCCGACCGTACTGTTGGCAGAGCTTACAAGGGCACCGGAAGGTGTCCTGCGTTATGAGGGAGAAGGGGCATGTACTAATCTTGCGATTACAGGAGAGGAATATCTGATAGGGAGTGACCGAACATGTGCGGGCTATATACCAAGCCAAACCGTGAGCAGAAGACACGCAAAGATTACACGGGTAGATGATATCTACTTTGTGGAAGATTTGAATTCGTCAAACGGAACATATGTAGGCGGAGAACTGTTAAACTATAAGACCAAGATAAGTTTACATAAAAATGAAGTTGTTATTTTTGCAGACGAAAAGTTTAGATTTATTTAAGAAAAATAAGGAGTCTGTTGTTTGCAATCTGCCTTTGTAATCTCTATAATAACGATATCAGTAGAGCTTAAAGGAAGTAAGAGAATGATACAAAGACAGATAGAAGAAATGTTTATGGGCGCCGGATATCGTTTTTTACAGGGAAGGCGTGAAGAAATAAGAATCTATTACCGGTATTATCAGGAGGGGTTTCATGCAGTTATTGCGGTAGATCAGACGCGTGGATATGGCATGACACCGGAACAGAAACTTTATATGGAAGAGTGGGTAATGAGTAATTTCTATCATCCACAGGGGGTTCTCTCTGATTTCCCGGAAGGATTTCCGGTATATCGTGTAGAGGTTTTGACACTCTTAATTGGCGGAGCAGAAGAACAGGTGCGCGCATTGTGTGCAGCGTGTCATAACACATGGGCGTATCAGCCTAAGGAGGGACGCGTAATCATCTATGAGAACCAGCCGGGAGAATTTTATGGTCTTCGCCGGATGTTAGAGGGGATACGGACGGTAGCATATACCAGAGAACAGTTTTCGATACCTTATGTTACAATCGGAATGATTGTGCTTAATGTGCTGATATTTCTTGTGCTGGAATTTCTTGGAAACACCTATGATGCGGAATTTGTGGCAAAATATGGTGGAATGTATCCGACGCTGGTGAGCGAGGAGCACCAGTGGTGGAGGCTCCTTACAGCGGGATTCATTCATTTTGGAGTCTCGCATTTGTTCAATAATATGATAATACTGTATGCGATTGGAGAACGTTTAGAGCGATCAGTCGGAGCTATTCGGATGTTTGTTGTCTACATGGTATCGTTACTGGGGGGAAGTCTGTGCTCTTATGAGATGATGTTGCTTACCGGAGATTATGCCGTTTCAGCAGGGGCATCCGGCGCAGTGTATGGTATTATCGGAGGTTTTCTGTGGTTATTACTTCTGCATAGAGGACATTTGGAGGGAATCTCGGCAAGAAGGCTTGTATTCTCAATTTTGCTTATGGTTTATTTTGGATTCTCCTCGAGTGGGATTGATAATTGGGCACACATTGGCGGTCTGGTCAGTGGATTTTTGATGACTGCCATTTTATATCATAGAAAATGTCAAAAATATTGATTTTAGCGAGGAAAATTTATATACTGAAAACAGTACTTCAGTTTTGAAGGGCTAGAAAGCTAATGGAGGCTGTAGATGAAAGTAAACATTTATTATGGTGGCAGAGGGTTGTTGGATGATCCGACCTTATATGTATTAAATAAAATGGAAGAAGTGCTGCGGGAACTGCGTGTTACTGTAGAGAGAATTAATATATTTGAACATAAGAATGAGATTGCGACACTTCCGCAGACCATGAAGGAGGCAGACGGAATTGTGCTGGCAACGACGGTGGAATGGCTGGGAATTGGCGGCTATATGCAGCAGTTCTTAGATGCATGTTGGTTATATGGAGATAAAGAGAAGATTCAGAGAACTTACATGCAGCCGATTGTTATGTCGACCACATATGGCGAGCGCGAAGGTGAGATGACACTGGCAAATGCATGGGAGATTCTCGGTGGGTTGCCTTGTCCGGGACTTTGCGGTTATGTAGAGGATCTCGTAAGTTTTGAGATGAATAAGGATTATACGGTAATCATTGAGAAGAAGGCAGAGAATCTGTATCGCACGATTTCTCAGAAAATGAAGAGTCTTCCAACCAGCAATCTTGCAGTAAAACAGAGTGTTCTGCGCACACCGCAGATGGAACTGACGCCACAGGAGAGTGAGCAACTGTCTAAGTATGTATCCGATGACAGCTATGTAAAGAAGCAGAAAGAGGATATTCAAGAGCTGGCATCTATGTTCAAGGACATGATGGGAAAGGCAAGCCAGGACGAGGATACTGCATATATTACGCAGTTTAAAGAGCGGTTTGTGCCGCAGTCGGATTTTCATGCAAGATATCTGTTTTTATTGGCAGATAAGAAGAAGCCTTTGTTTGTAGAGGTTAAGCAGGATGATTTGACGATTCATTATGGTCAGGAGGAGAACATTGACATTTATGCAAAATTGAGCCCGGAAGTCATGGAATCCATCATTGGCGGAAGAATGACATTCCAGAGAGCATTTATGACAGGTGAAATGACCGCAAAGGGTAATTTCAAAACATTGCGAATGTTGGATTCTTTATTTAATTTTGCGTAAGAGGAAGTGCGATTGTAAAGACACAGCCATCACCCGGGCGGGAGATGCAGTTTAAGGTACCATGATGGGATTCGATAATCTGTTTGGTAATGACAAGACCGAGTCCGCTGCCGCCTGTCTTGGAGGTAATGAAGGGCTGAAAGATATTGTCTGCAAGTGCAGGATCCAGCCCACCACCATGATCTGTGACAGTAATCTGCATGAGGTCATCCTGATAGAAGACGTGAAGGGTAGCGGTGCCGGTGCAGTCCATCGCCTCATAGGCGTTCTTAACGATATTGACAATGGCCTGTTTCAATAATTGTGGATCGAGTTCAATGAGAGGAAGATCTTCCTCGAGAATGACATTGCAGGTAAAGCCATTCCATGAGAGCGCACGGATGGCACGTGTTATTTGGTACATAAAAGAATACATGTTAACTTGCATGACATTGAGATGCTCACATAGGCGCGCGGAAGAAAGCTGTGTAACCATGTTTTTAAGGAAGTCGATTTCTGACATTGTTTCGTTCCAATAGTCGAAATCACATACTTCCGGATGCTTTTTGGCTACAAGCTGCAACGAGCTGTTCACCAGAGTGATAGAATTCTTTATTTCGTGAAAAATATTAAGATAATCTTCGTTGTTTAACACTGCGATTCCTGCCTTGTCTGTGAAACATTTAACATAAATTGGTTCCGAAATAGTTTAACATTAATAGAAACTAAGTTCAATAACAACAGTACAACAAATTTCGACAAACGTAATTAACGGAGGTAAAAGAGAATGAGAGACCCAGAATGTATTTTTTGTAAAATTATTGCAGGAGAGATTCCTTCAAACACGATTTATGAGGATGAAGCGTTTAAGGTAATCTTAGATCTGGCACCGGCTGCGAAGGGCCATGCGTTGATTCTGCCGAAAGAGCATTATGCGGACATTTATGAGATTGATGAGGAAGTTGCCGGTAGAGCCATGAAGCTGGCGAAAAAGCTGGCAATCCACATGACGAAGGTGCTTGGCTGCGATGGCTTTAACATCCTTCAGAATAATCGTGAGGTAGCAGGGCAGACTGTCTTCCATTTTCATATGCATTTGATTCCGCGTTACAAGGCTGCGAAGAATAATGATATTCTGGTGTGGAATCATGAGACATTTTCCGCAGAGGAGATGGCAGAGATTCGAGATGCTTTAAAGTGTGATTAACGGGGCATGTGTATAAAAGAAATATAAGAAGATTAAGAAGAAAGAGCGGAACCGAAGCATACGGTATCCGCTCTTTTTGTTATTATTTGTTTACGGCATCGTTGATTAATCCGATGATTGTCTCGATGGAGTTGCCCATGCTACTTTGAGCCATAGCTTCTATATAAGAATCTTTTTTGCGGAAGACGTGCTCGATTGCCTCCAACAGTGTGGTGTTAGTAAGTTCTTCTTCGTCGAGCACATAGCTAAATCCCTGCGAACGGAAGGAATTGGCGTTTAATATCTGGTCGCCACGGCTGGCTGCTGCGGAAAGCGGAATTAAGATATTTGGCTTGCGCAGTGCAAGAAGTTCACAGATAGCATTTGCTCCGGCACGTGAAATCACGAGGTTCGCCAATGCGAACATATCCGCAAGTTCTCTATTGGCATATTCAAATTGTGCGTATCCTGGGACTACATCCAATGCAGAGTCAAGATTACCTTTTCCGCACAGATGAATAATGTTGTAGTTTTTGATTAGCTCCGGGAGCAGGTCACGAATCGCTGTATTAATTGCGCGGGAACCACTGCTGCCACCGATAATTAGGATAACCGGTTTGGTATGCTCCTTGAATCCGCAAAGGGAAAATGCTGCCTCGGCATTACCGGATAAAAGCTCTTTGCGAATCGGAGAACCGGTGAGAACAGCCTTGTCTTCCGGCAGATAGGATAGCGTCTCGGGAAAGTTGCAACAGACCTTGGTTGCGCGCGGAATTGCAATACGGTTTGCAAGTCCCGGTGTCAAATCGGACTCATGAATAATGGCAGGAATTTTGCAATGTCTTGCCGCTAATACGACAGGTACCGATACGAAGCCGCCTTTGGAAAATACGACATCCGGCTTTAATTTTTTCAATAATTTTATGGACTGCCCATAGCCCTTTAACACTTTGAACGGGTCGGAAAAGTTTTTTGGGTCAAAGTAGCGTCTGAGCTTTCCGGATGCGATTCCGTAGTAAGGAACTCCCTGTTCTTCGATAAGGCGTTTTTCGATGCCTTCATAAGAACCAATATAAGAAATTTCATAACCCTCGCTGCGCAATGCAGGCATTAGTGCAATATTCGGTGTTACATGGCCTGCGGTGCCGCCTCCGGTCATTACGATTTTTTTCATAGAATTATCCCTCTCCTGTTATCTACTTCCCTATTTATAATACCCTTATGCCTAAAAGTCAAGAAAAGACTTGTAAATTCAGGAAGAAGGAATGAAGTAAAAAGAAGCAGTTGTGAAAACATTGCCATGCGCGAAAAGTGTCAGAATTTGCGTCAAAATTACGACGGAATTCTCTTTTCAAATTTTAAAATTATTTCTATAATGTCATAGAAATGATTTGCCGGACAAGCGTTCGAGCAATGGAAAAGAGAGGTAATGTGTATGACGCAGATAATTTTTTTTCTGACGGAATATGCAGAGGAACTGCTAGTGCTTTTATGCAGCCTTGTGCTAGTTCTTCTGCTCGTCACATTACATAGGATGAAGCGAATCACGAAACTGATTCAGGAGATTGCAGGAAATACGAATGAGATCGGACAGGTAAAGTGCGGAATGCAGAAAGAAAACCATTCGGTGCCTGCGAAAAAAGATGATGGAGAGCAGGAAACAGCAGATAATATGCTGACGAAAGAAGAAAATGCAGAACTGTTATCTGAAGTGCTTGAGGAGGTATTCCCTTAGAGATACTTACATGGTAAGCATTATTAAAGGAATTTTGGCACTAAAAAACCGGTTGAATCCTAAAAACTTGACAAAAAAAATGTGCTTTGCTATAATGCCGCTGTAACAAATCCGTAATATTTGTAATAAAATACGAATAAAATAGCACAAAGGTGTAATACTATCTCAATAATCTGGTAAACACCGATGGAGGATTCTATGAGTTTAAAGAGAAGAGCGGTTGAGAGCATCGCGCTTGCCGGTTTGCTGGTAATGATGAGTGCAATCGCGGTAGCTACGGATATGGTTGTGGTAGAGGCAACACCCGTGGCAACAGAGGCAAAGACGGACTTAGCTACAAATGGAACAGCAGGAGTGGTTGTTCCCTTAAATCAGGTGGAGACAAGTGCCTTGATGGATATTGGCGCGGTTACAGCGAATGTAGAACAGACACAGACGACATTGGTTGCAGCGGCAGAGGGCGAAGAGGCGGTACCGACCGAAGCGCCTGTATCAGAAGAAGAGCTTGCATGGCAGAATCGTCTGATGGCAGATGTGCAGGAATTTTTGTATGTCAGAGCAGCGGGCGATGAGAATGCAGAGATTGTAGGGAAATTATACAAAGGCGATGTGGCGGAAATCGTAGAATATGGAGATACTTGGACCCACGTCGTATCCGGTAATGTAGACGGATATGTCATGAACTCGTATTGTGTTTTCGGCGTAGATGCAATGAATTATGCGACAGCTACGTTTGATACGGAAGCAGAGATTTTGACGAATGGACTTAGGATAAGAAGATGCGCAAGCACAGAAGGCGCTGTTATTGCGGCAGTATCGACGGGGATGTCACTTACCGTAGATACAGAGGCAGAGGTAGTCGATGGATGGGTTGCAGTGAACTATGCCGGAGCGACCGGATATGTCAGTGCAGAATATGTGGCAACAGAGCTTGCGCTTGGAGAAGCGATTACGATTGAGGAGGAGCGGGCAGAGCTTGCACGCATCGAAGAAGAAAAAGCAGCAGCGGCAGCGGCACAGGTGCAAAGCTCCGGCACCGTACAGAATGAAGCTGTTGCAGCGACCGTTGATGATGTGACGTTATTGGCAGCGCTGATTCAGTGTGAGGCAGGAAATGAACCTTATGAAGGACAGCTTGCAGTTGGTGCAGTTGTTATGAACCGTGTGAAGTCGGGCAGATACCCCAATTCCATTTATGAGGTTATCTATCAGTCCGGTCAGTTCCCGCCTGCAAGGAGCGGCTCCGTGGCAAACAAGATTGCAAACGGAGTGAAAGCAAGTTGTGTTCAGGCAGCACAGGAAGCAATCAATGGCATGGATAATACCGGTGGGGCAATGAGCTTCCGCAGGGCATCTTCCGGACATGCGGGAGTTGTAATTGGTAACCATGTATTTTATTAATGAGAAGAAGCGATGACGCAAGTCATGACAATAAGAACAGCCGCAGGAAATCATAAACAGATTTCCTGCGGCTGTTCTTGTAATTTGAAATCAAATATAGTAATATGTTTACAAATGGGCAATCGATATAGAGGAGTATTGTACCGAGAGTAAAGAAAACGGAGGGAATTAGTATGGGATTTTTAATCGGAGCATTTATTGTATTGGTTATTTTGGCGTTGGCAGTATTGGCTTCCTGCGTTAAGATTGTACCACAGGCACATGCATACATTGTAGAGCGATTAGGAGGATATCTGGCAACATGGTCGGTTGGTATCCATATTAAGGTGCCATTTCTTGATCGTGTGGCAAAGAGGGTTACTTTAAAGGAGCAGGTAGTTGATTTTCCTCCTCAGCCGGTAATCACAAAGGATAACGTAACCATGCAGATTGATACGGTCGTATTCTATCAGATTACAGATCCGAAGCTTTACACATACGGCGTTGAGAACCCAATCATGGCAATCGAGAACCTGACAGCTACAACACTTCGTAACATTATCGGTGATATGGAGTTGGATGAGACCTTGACTTCCAGAGAGACAATCAATACAAAGATGCGTGCGACACTGGATGTTGCCACGGATCCATGGGGTATCAAGGTAAACCGTGTTGAGTTAAAGAACATTATTCCGCCGGCTGCTATTCAGGATGCGATGGAGAAGCAGATGAAGGCAGAGCGTGAGCGAAGAGAAGCAATCCTTCGCGCAGAAGGTGAGAAGAAGTCAACCGTCCTTGTTGCAGAAGGTAAGAAGGAATCTGCGATTTTGGATGCAGAGGCTGAAAAGCAGGCTGCAATTCTTCGTGCAGAAGCAAAGAAGGAAGCTACCATCCGTGAGGCAGAAGGTCAGGCGGAAGCAATCCTTAAGATTCAGCAGGCAAATGCAGACGGTCTGCGTATGATCAAAGAGGCAGCACCGGATCAGGGTGTTATCCAGTTAAAGAGCTTAGAGGCATTCGCAAAGGCTGCAGACGGCAAGGCGACGAAGATTATCATTCCTTCTGAGATTCAGGGGATTGCAGGGCTTGCAAAATCCGTGACAGAGGTTGCCCTGGACAATAAATAGAACATAACATGACCATGTGGGATTTACGGGCTGTCACGAATGTGGCAGCCCGCCTGTTTCATTACAGTAATTTGGAGGAGATTATGAACTTAAAAGGACGTAACTTTTTAAAACTGATGGATTATACACCGGAAGAAATTACATATCTGATTGATTTGGCTGCTGACTTAAAAGAGAAAAAGAGACAGGGAATTCTTCATGACAGCTTAGTCGGAAAGAATATTGCACTGATATTTGAAAAGACGAGTACCCGTACCCGCTGTTCATTTGAGGTGGCAGCGCATGATTTGGGAATGCATGTGACTTACTTAGACCCGTCCGGTTCCCAGATTGGCAAAAAGGAGAGTATTGCAGATACGGCGAGAGTTTTAGGCAGAATGTTTGACGGTATTGAATATCGTGGCTATGGTCAGGAGATAGTGGAAGAGCTTGCCAAGTATGCGGGTGTTCCGGTATGGAACGGACTTACGAATGAGTTCCATCCAACACAGATGCTGGCAGATATGCTGACCATCCGAGAACATCTTGGCGTCCTTCGGGGCGTGAAGCTCGTCTATATGGGCGATGCCCGCTATAATATGGGTAATTCTCTCATGGTAACCTGTGCAAAGCTTGGCATGGACTTTGTGGCATGTACTTCTAAAAAGTATTTCCCGAACGAGGAGCTGATAGCGTATTGCAAGAAGGTTGCAGAAGAGACAGGCGCAACGATTACACTGACAGAGGATGTGGCAGAGGGAACAAAAGGAGCAGATGTTATATATACAGATGTCTGGGTCTCCATGGGAGAGCCGGATGAGATTTGGGAAGAGCGTCTGCATGATTTGATGCCGTATCAGGTAAATGCAGCAGCGATGGCAAACGCTAAGCCGGAGGCGATATTTATGCACTGCCTACCGGCATTCCATGATTTGAATACAAAGATTGGAAAAGAAGTCTATGAAAAATTTGGTTACAGCGAGCTAGAAGTGACAAATGAAGTGTTTGAAAGTGCGCAGTCGGTTGTATTTGATGAGGCAGAGAACCGTATGCATACGATAAAAGCAGTGATGTTCGCAACCTTAGGGGAATAGATGGAGAGAATCAATGAGAGCGGAATTACTTACTGCATTAAGAGAGGCAGACGGATATGTCTCTGGACAGGACTTGTGTGAAAAATTCGGAGTGTCTCGGACGGCAATCTGGAAGGGGATTAACCAGTTAAAAGAAGCCGGATATGAGATAGAAGCAGTTCAGAATAAGGGCTATCGGCTTGTCACGGTTCCGGATACTTTGAGTGAGAATGAATTAAAGAGCATTCGCAGAACTGAGTGGATTGGTGAGGAGATATTCTATTTTCCGGTAATCGATTCGACGAATACGAAAGCAAAGCAGCTTGCCGAAGAGGGGTACCCGGCAGGGACTTTGGTTGTGGCAGAGCAGCAGGATGCCGGAAGAGGCAGAAGAGGAAGAAGCTGGGAGTCCCCGCGGGGAAGCGGAATTTTTATGACACTGATGCTAAAACCGGATATCAGACCGGATAACGCCTCGATGCTGACCCTTGTTGCGGCGCTTGCGGTAGCAGCCGCAATTCGCAAATGCACGGGAAGACCGGCAGGAATCAAATGGCCGAATGATATTGTAATGAACGGGAAAAAGGTCTGTGGAATCCTTACGGAGATGAGCGCGCAGGTTGATTACGTAAATCATGTTGTGATTGGAATCGGAATCAACGTGCACAACGAGTCCTTTCCGGAGGAGATTGCACATATGGCGACATCGCTGTATCTTGAAACCGGGGAGCATCAGAACCGGGCAGTGCTGATAGAAGAGGTTTGGGAACAGTTTGAGCATTATTATGAGATTTTCCTGGAGACGGAAGACCTTAGCGGACTTGCAAAAGAATACGAGGCGCATCTGGTCAACATGCATCAGATTGTAAAGGTATTGGACCCGAAGGAGCCGTTTGAAGGGAAAGCGATGGGTATCACTGCGCGAGGGGAACTCATGGTAGACACATGGGAGAGCAGAAGACTTGTCTCGGCAGGCGAGGTGTCTGTGAGAGGCGTCTATGGGTATGTGTAGAAAGGATTTTTTATGGAAGAAGTAGTACTTTGCGGCGCGAGCGCGTACAACAAGAAATTTTATCTGAATGAGGATTTCAAAGGACTGCCAAGTCAGGTCAGGGATGAATTGAAAATTATGTGCGTGCTGTTCACAGAGGATGTTGGCGGTATTTTTCAGTTGGTGTTCGATGAGGATGGTAATTTAGAGTTCCGTACCTCTTGCGATGAGGGCGATTTGCTCTATGACGATATCGGATGTGGGCTTAAGATTAAGGAATTACAGCAGAAAAAGCAGGATTTGTTGGAAGCATTGCAGATGTATTATAAATTACTTTATGTCGGCTTGGATGAGGATGATATATAGATGGAATGTTGATGCGGCAGATGATGAAGCCGGCATTGGCAGAAGAAGGGATGGTACGAACTATGATAATGACAATTGATGTTGGTAATACAAATATTACAGTCGGAGTATTTCGGGGAGATGATGTAGTGGCAAGTTTCCGCATCACAACGAAGATGCCACGTACTTCTGATGAATATGGAATGCTACTGATAAATCTGTTAGAGCAGAATGAAATTAAGCGTGATGAGATTGAGGACGCAATTATCGCTTCCGTAGTGCCAAACGTCATGCATTCTCTGGAAGGCGCGATTGTGAAATATTTCAGCATCCGTCCGATTGTCATTGAGCCGGGAACCAAAACGGGAATTCGCGTTGTGACAGAGAATCCGCGCCAGATTGGTGCAGACCGTATTGTGGATGCGGCGGCTGCCTACGAATTATATGGCGGTCCGGTACTGGTACTGGATTTTGGAACGGCGACGACCTACGATTTGGTGGATAAGGATGGCGCATTTGTATCCGGTGTTACGGCGCCGGGAATACGTATTTCGGCAAAGGCGCTCTGGGAAGATGCCGCAAAGCTTCCCGAGATTGAAATCCGCAAGCCGGCGAGCATTCTTGCAAAGGAGACGATTTCTTCCATGCAGGCAGGTCTCGTTTATGGACAGATTGGACAGACCGAGTACATTATTCGTCACATGATCGATGAGGCGAATATGGGTGAGGTAAAAGTTGTTGCAACCGGTGGACTTGGAAGAATCATTGCCAGCGAGACAACCATGATAGATGTATATGATCCGAACTTGACATTAAAGGGAATGAATTTGATTTATAAAAAGCAGAACCGTAAATCCGGCAAGATTAAGGCATAGTAGATATATGGGAACAGTAAAAAAATTGCAGATAGGGAATGTAACCCTTCCAAACAATTTGATATTAGCTCCGATGGCAGGCGTAACAGACCTGCCATTTCGCTTGCTCTGCAAGGAACAGGGAGCAGGTCTTTTGTGCATGGAGATGGTCAGTGCCAAGGCAATCCTCTATAAAAATCGTAACACGGAGGAACTCCTTACGATTGACCCGCGGGAAACGCCGGTGTCGCTTCAATTGTTTGGTTCGGATCCGGATATCATCAGCGAGATGGCGAAACAGATTGAGGAACGACCGTTTGATATCTTAGACATCAACATGG
Organism: Roseburia sp.; assembly: GCA_022771695.1. GTDB lineage: Bacteria > Bacillota > Clostridia > Lachnospirales > Lachnospiraceae > Roseburia. Next base: position 19,608 of record JALEKJ010000035.1, read on the forward strand.
GATGTCCGGTGCCTAAGGTTGTAAATAACGGCGACGGCTCTGCACTGATGAAGAATCCGGTTCTGGCAGGAAAAATTATCGAGAAGACAGCGCGCGCAATCAAAAAGCCGGTGACGGTCAAGATTAGAAAAGGCTTTGACGATGCGCATATCAATGCAGTTGAGATGGCGCATATCGCACAGGAGTCCGGAGCAGCAGCGATTGCGGTACACGGAAGAACGAGAGAACAGTTTTACTCCGGCAAGGCGGACTGGGATATCATCCGCCAGGTAAAAGAAGCGGTTTCTATCCCGGTCATTGGAAACGGCGACATACGTACCGCAGAGGATGTTATCGCGATGGAGCGGCAGACCGGTTGCGACGGATTTATGATTGCGCGCGGCGCAGAGGGAAATCCTTGGATATTTAAACAGATACTGCATTATTTTGAGACCGGTGAGGCGCTTGCGAAACCATCTTTTGCGGAGGTGACGGAGATGCTTTTACGCCATGCGAAGATGCAGATGGAATTCAAGGGTGAGTATACCGGCATCCGGGAAATTCGTAAACATGCGGCATGGTACACAGCGGGATATCGGAATTCGTCAAAGCTGCGCGGAAGAATCAATGAGGTGGAGACCTTTGAGGAACTGCAGGCATTATTTGAAGAGGTACTCTCATATAATGAAGAAAAGCAGTGATGGGAGCAGATGGACATGTCCTACTCCAATGCCTTTTTGCGGGATTTCAGACCTGTTTTTCTGGGAATCCTGAAGGAAAAGAAACTGTCACCTGCACAGGTGGCGTTGGAAATCATCGATGAGGAACCCGATGGGCCGGGAATTTTTGAACCTGCAAGTGTGAGAGAAGTATTAGAACAGTTGACGGAGGATTTAAATTTCCTTACGATATACACGGAGCGTCCTGCATATTTTTATGAGTTTGCAGAGACAATGTATGAGGAGAACGGGTTACTTGTGATGCTTTTTCCGAAAAGGGAATGCAGGCGGCAGACTGCTCTGCACGCATCCGGAACATTGGTGTTGGATTTTGAGTGGGAAGGTGCATGCCATTTCGGGCAGATGCGGCCGGGCAGATATTATGTCCCAATTCATAAAAAGCCTTGGAAACAGGGCGATAATCTTGACATCATGGTGCCTATCGGTTATAATACTGTGATTGTCAAGGGCATACATGAAGAGAAACGAAAGCCGAGACGAGACAGATTTGAAGAGGCTTTTTATGGTTCGTAAACGAAAATAAAGATACAAAGAAGGGTAGAGAGCGATGGATAAGAAAAACATTCTGACTTACGAAGGACTGAAGAAACTGGAAGATGAGTTGCAGGATTTGAAGGTAGTGCGCAGAAAAGAGGTCGCACAGAAGATTAAGGAAGCCAGAGAGCAGGGTGACTTATCTGAGAATGCAGAGTATGATGCAGCAAAAGACGAGCAGCGTGATATTGAGGCACGTATCGAAGAGTTAGAGAAAATTTTGAAAAATGCTGAGGTTGTTGTAGAGGAAGAAGTAGACCTCGAGAAAATCAGCATCGGATGCAGCGTTAAGATTTTGGACTGTGAGTTCGAGGAAGAACTGGAATATAAGATTGTCGGTTCTACAGAGGCGAACAGCTTAAAGGGCAAGATTTCAAACGAGTCACCGGTTGGAAAGGCTCTGATTGGCAAAAAAGTTGGCGACCTTGTAAAGGTTGAAACACAGGCAGGCGAGTTGGAGTACAAGGTGCTCTCTATTCATAGAGCAAATTAATACCGAGAATCTTTGCAAAGATAAGTCGGCAGAGATTGGATAAGAGGAGGAAGAAAATGGCGCAGAATCAGGAGAATAACGGCGGCGCACAGCAGGATATTAATCAGTTGTTACAGGTACGCTACGATAAGCTTCATGAATTACAGGCGAATGGCAAGGACCCGTTTGTCATTACAAAATATGATGTGACGCATCACAGCACAGATGTCAAAGAGAACTATGATGAGCTTGAGGGCAAAGAGGTAGCTCTTGCAGGACGTATGATGTTCAAGCGTGTCATGGGTAAAGCATCTTTCTGTAATATTCAGGACATCAAAGGTCGTATTCAGGCTTATGTGGCAAGAGATGAGATTGGTGAGGATTCCTACAAGGACTTCAAGAAATATGATGTTGGCGATATCCTTGGAATTCGCGGAACTGTTTTTACGACGAAAACAGGCGAAATCTCTATTCATGCAAAAGAGGTAACACTGCTTTCTAAGAGCTTGCAGATTCTTCCTGAGAAGTTCCATGGACTTACCGATACAGATACCAGATATCGTCAGAGATATGTGGATTTGATTATGAATGAGGACGTCAAGGATACGATGATTAAGCGTTCTAAGGTTATCAGCAGTATCAGACGTTTCTTGGACGAACAGAATTTTATCGAGGTGGAGACACCGATGCTTGTGTCTAACGCAGGCGGTGCAGCAGCAAGACCGTTTGAGACACATTACAATGCATTGAATGAGGATGTAAAGCTTCGTATTTCTTTAGAGTTGTACTTAAAGAGACTGATTGTCGGTGGTATGGAGAGAGTATATGAGATTGGTCGTGTATTCCGCAACGAGGGTGTTGACACCAGACACAATCCGGAGTTCACGCTGATGGAGTTGTATCAGGCATACACCGATTATCACGGCATGATGGATTTGACAGAGAATTTGTTCCGCTATGTAGCAGAGCAGGTAAACGGTTCTCTTGTATTGACATACGGCGAGCATACGATGGATTTGTCCAAGCCATTTGAGCGCATCACAATGGTAGATGCCGTTAAGAAGTATGCAAATGTAGACTTCAATGAGATTAAAGACACTGAAGAGGCAAAGAAGATTGCGGACGAGCATCACATCGAGTATGAGAAGCACCACAAGAAGGGTGACATCTTAAACTTGTTCTTCGAGGAATATGTAGAGGAGCACCTGATTCAGCCGACCTTTGTCATGGATCATCCAATCGAGATTTCTCCGCTGACGAAGAAGAAGCCGGAGAATCCGGACTATGTAGAGCGCTTCGAGTTCTTCATGAACGGTTGGGAGATGGCAAACGCGTACTCCGAGCTTAATGACCCGGAGGATCAGAGAAGACGTTTTGAGGCACAGGAAGAGCTGCTTGCAGCCGGCGATGACGAGGCAAACCATACCGATGAGGACTTTTTGAACGCACTCGCAATCGGTATGCCGCCAACCGGTGGTATCGGATACGGTATCGACCGTATGACGATGCTTATGACAAACTCGCCTGCGATTAGGGATGTAATCTTGTTCCCGACAATGAAGTCCTTACCGAACGACAAGTAAGAAAACCCCAGTATTTATGCGGGTTTCGGGACTTTCCAAACCGAATAAATTTACCTCTTTACACCAAATTTACACCAATCGGTGCTAAAAACGATGCAGAGACTAAAAAAT
>JALEKJ010000042.1 GCA_022771695.1 Roseburia sp.
GGTATAATGTGCAACAGGTTCAGAGGAAAGAATCGAAGGCTGTAGTTCCCGGTTATTACTTGGTATGGTATAATTTGAGGACGCAAAGGAATTTGCAGCACTGTGCTGTAGTTCCCGGTTATTACTTGGTATGGTATAATATCATGATAAAAGGCAACGCAGGCCAGAAGGCTGTAGTTCCCGGTTATTACTTGGTATGGTATAATCACCATGAACAAAAGAACTGTGGCATTGAGCTGTAGTTCCCGGTTATTACTTGGTATGGTATAATAGCTCGATTGTCAGCCGTGCGATATTTTGGGCTGTAGTTCCCGGTTATTACTTGGTATGGTATAATTCATTGTGTTGCGCAGTTGTAAACATTCTGGCTGTAGTTCCCGGTTATTACTTGGTATGGTATAATGGCTAAAATTCACATGGGAAAAAGGAAGTAGCTGTAGTTCCCGGTTATTACTTGGTATGGTATAATTCATTGTGTTGCGCAGTTGTAAACATTCTGGCTGTAGTTCCCGGTTATTACTTGGTATGGTATAATTCCACAACGTTTTCGCTATATTCCGTATCAGCTGTAGTTCCCGGTTATTACTTGGTATGGTATAATTCTATCGGAGCGTAGAGCATGCCGAGTTTTGCTGTAGTTCCCGGTTATTACTTGGTATGGTATAATCCTCAAATCTGACAAAGTGCCAAAACTGCCGCTGTAGTTCCCGGTTATTACTTGGTATGGTATAATTACCACACTAAAGTCTACAAATATCCCCAAGCTGTAGTTCCCGGTTATTACTTGGTATGGTATAATTTCGATTGTAACTTCAGAATGCGCTTTTTGCTGTAGTTCCCGGTTATTACTTGGTATGGTATAATTTAAGGCAGAGAATGGAACTGAAGTATATAGCTGTAGTTCCCGGTTATTACTTGGTATGGTATAATGAAGCAGTGAAGGTAAGGGGAATGACCACAGCTGTAGTTCCCGGTTATTACTTGGTATGGTATAATCGGGAAAATTTAACCTCATGTGCAGCTACGCTGTAGTTCCCGGTTATTACTTGGTATGGTATAATATTGTTTGATAGCTCATTTTTGAGATACATGCTGTAGTTCCCGGTTATTACTTGGTATGGTATAATAGGGAACAGAAAACCCCACATAATTTCCGGGATTATGTGGGGTTTCATCATTTCAAAAATATTCTTTTTACTGCTTCTCCTCCATCAAATTTGTTCTTTTTTCAAAAAATATTTATCAACTCGGTCGATGAAGATGTGTCATCAAATGTTTTTTCACCCAACAACACTTCTATTGATTCATACTGTTTTTCTGTAAGCGTCAACATACGGACAGAACCTTTTTCAGGCAAATTCTGCTGCAGACGTGATTTATGCATTGCAATCGCGTCTGTTCCATTACAAATTCTTGAATAGACAGACCATTGAACCATATGATATCCATCTTTTAGCAGAAAATTTCTGAACTTTGTAGCTGCTTTTCGTTCTGTCGCCGTCACGACCGGCAAATCAAAAAATACTAACATACGCATAAACTTATTCATAACTATGTACCTGTAATTCCATCAGTTCCGGCAAATCCAGTTCTTGACGATTTCCTTGTAATGCACTACTATAACTTGCCACCAACATATCAATGCAATTACTAATGATACGCTTCTCTCCTCTCACTGACATATCATAATTAATGATTCCAAATAGATTCCGCTTCGTCTCCGGTGTCAACGCACTCTCAACCTCTGAAATATCAAAATGTCTCGACACATACAAATCAACCAGTGGTCGAAATGGTTCAATCATATCATCCGCTAGATTGTAATTGTTTAGTTCACTATGATGAAACATTCCAATGGATGGCTCTAGTCCATAGCAGACAACAGACCGCGCTATCATCCCTCGCACAATTGCATACCCATAATTCAACGCAGAGTTAATAATATGGTCATCCCCTCTGGAAAATCCCAGTCCATACAGCGCTCGAAAATAAAATGCTGCCGCTTTCGCCTCCACATGCGTTCGATCACCGGATTGCACTTCCTTGCTCATGCGCATTAATTCTTCTGATTCGTCTTTTTCCAGTAACTTTAAACATAATGCTTGATTCCTTATCTTTTGTACTACAACCTGTTGCCATAACCGCTTCTGCAATGGCTTATTGACAGAAATCTGATATTTTAAAATTTTAAAATGCCTGCTATGCTTTACCATTGGAAGTACAACTGCATTAGGCAAATGCTTCTCGTCGCAGACATACAGCGCAATTCCACAATCTGCTATCTTCTGAAGAAAGTAAGTGGAGAGTGTTACAGTCTGATTTTCAATCAAAATACAATTAATATCCTCTAACGGAATGCTCATTTCATTTCCATTATCAATGAATAACTGCTGATTTTTGATATGCAGTTTGACATTACTGTCAATCTTAATATTCCGAAATCCCATGTAACACCTCCCACTCGTCGCTTGCAAAACCTTCGAGATTCTAGATTTCACATATCAAGCAAAAACTAAAATCCCATTCGTACTTCATTTTTGACAACAGATACGTTTCCTAAGACATCAACTTGGCACTTTTCTAACAAATCCACGCCTTGAACCCCAAGACCTCTAAACTTATAGCCGCTATCATGCGCCAAACCTTGAATACTGGCAGTTGATATATCTGCGCCAACGTAATACGCATACATCTCATTCTGCACTAGCTGTCCGCCACCAACCAGATTCGTCTTCACACCCTTTTTACTCTTAATATGTACCAAATCTCTGGAATACAAACTAAACACAAAGTTCTTATCATCCACTACCCGCCACTCTGAATATGGCTTATTTGCCGTAGAAGCTCTATTGGGCAGCTTCTTTTTCACTACATCGGCAGTATAAATTGGCACAAAATAGTATTTTCCATTCTCACGGAACACATCAATGCGCACCATCGAACCGTTCTCAGCGATGCCAAAACCTCCGTTTACTTCCACACCCAAAGACAACTTCTTCTCTATCTTTACCTTCTTTACCACAGGACCTTCACTTCCGTCTGCCTTCGGTTTATGGAACGGCTCCGAAAACGCTTTCTTTGCATCTCCGCTATATCGCTGCAACTGACGCTTCAACGCATTATAGAGCAGCCAATCGCTCTCCGGGTTATAGTAGCCTTCAATCTCCCCGTCCTTATTCAGTTTCAAATCCGTCAGCGCTGTCTTCGTAAGTACCGTACCTTTTTCTTCATAGTGCCGCGGACTGCGTACCGTATCAGCATGTGCAGCTCCTGTCACTTTATGGTTTGGCATACGGGACACAAAAATCTCACGCACTACCCGATTTCTCTCATCAAGCATCCACTCTGGGTAATCCAGTTCACGATTCATATCCGAATGAGACTTCAAAAAATCTAATGGTGCGTCACCCATTCGCACATTAAGTTCATCCATAAACCACGGCCACGGACGCTCAATCTTGACGCCAAATTTCTCATCCCATTCATCCTTGGTAAAATGTGCTCTGTCCAGAATCTCACCTGTCTCATAATCCACAAACTGCGTATCCATTGCATATGCAATCTCACGCGCCTGAACACTTCTGGATATCCGATGAATCATGCCATCCGTACAACACGCAATCACAACGGCATCTACTGCATGGTGGGTATCAATTTCACGGTTCTTCTGCTCAAAAAGCTTCTGAATCCCCCAGCGCTTTCTCAAATAAGCTGTCACTGCTCCATTGACCGCCGTTACCTGCTTCTTATGGTCTTCACGATTATAAGGTGCCAGTTCCAAATTCTGACGAATCATATTATATACCACCGTAGTAATATACTTCGTGTCATTCAAATTGCGATCCTTGAACTGCTTGCGTTCTTCCTCCGTAAAATGCTTCTTTAAAAGCTTCTGCTGCTTCTTATAATCTTTTATCGAACTGCTTACTCTCGCTTCAAACTCACTCCACCGCTTCTCATCTGCACCAAAGTACTCATATGGCGTGCGATTTCCCTTTTGGCGATTTTCCTGTGAAGTCACCAGCACTTTGTTGCGAAAGCTGTCATCAAACGTAATGCTGTACGGCAGAATATGATCGATATCATACCCCGGTTCAAACAACTTTTCCAACGGAATCCTCTCGCCTGAATAGAGACAGTGTTCTCCCTGCTCCGTCCATAAACGGTACTTTAAAATGTCCTGTCCCGTCGGGTTAGTCTTTCCAAGTTCCTGAATCTGTTTCTTAATCTTATCATTCTCCGCAAAACGCTCATCCATCTGCTTCTGCAACTTGTTTCGTTCATCAAACGTCTTTGACATTTCCCTTGCAAGCTCAATATTTACCGCCTGCGGGCTGCCGTATTTCTGGATAATCGCATTGATTACTTTGATTGTCTGAGACACGGAGCGTTTTACCACCGGGTTCGTAATCTCGTCTAAAACTTCTTGAATCACCTCTCCCTTAAGCAACTTTGACTTCTGTCCCTTCTCATCCGCCTTGAAATCATAGTTTGCTTCTTTACACGCCTTGTCGTATGTCATACCCTCCTTTAAATACGGAAGGATTTTTTGCATAGCTTTTAATGATACGTGCTGGAACTTCGCCGGTGACATATCCAATATCTTGTCGATATTCTCGTCGTCCATGCCGATTTCCCGCAGTCTCTCGGTTCGACTGTCATCATTCTTATACAGTGTCAGTATCGTGCCAGCCTTATCCAAAAATGTTGTCAGTTCCTCTTCCGACATCTTCTCAATACTATCGCCAATTCGCTTTTTCATATCATGATAAAACGGCATGGCAATAAACTTTGACTTTTCGGTGGACGCAATCGTATCCTCATCTTTTTTTGCTGAACTATAATTAAGTGTATTAAACCGATATTCCTCTCCAATATTTAACTTACTGCGAACCGTAGAATATTTTATCTCTTTCTGCGTATGTGCCAATGTAAGCAGCATCTGACGTTCTTCCTGTGTCAGTTCCCGAATGCCACTGTTCTTATCTACCAATCGCAGATTATTGATTTTCTGCAATGCAACAAACAGTTCTGCTGTATAGGTTGCTTTTGCCGCGCGTGGCTCCTCCGGTTCTAATGTACATTTCCCGACACGGTCTCCAAAACCATCCATCGCATAGGGACTCGGTTTTCCGTTCGGCTGTTTTCCAGGCCCTAAGTCAAAAGAACGTTGGCTTTCCATAATTTCTAAATATTTTGTCTCTAATTGCTCTGTCGCTTTCGCATTGCCCAGTGCCCTCTGCCGTTCAAAAATTGTATGTACTTCTTCTACCAGCATCGCACGCAGAATGGTATGCTTATAATCGTCCGTGGTATTTCTCGTTGCCAGACGATAACCGCTCTCTGACCACGGACACGCCACCTTAAATGCCGTGTCACAGTACAGCATTTCTCCAACGGTCCGATAACCTTTCTCTCTCATCAAGGCTTCATTTTCCGTCGTTGCCTTTAATACCGCGCCGTTCTCTTTCGACATCGTCTCCGCTTTTCTCGTAGACTTAAATCCGCGATGCTTCGCAATATGAATCAACACTTGTGCGAATTCATCATCCTTTAGCTTCCGGTCAAGCGCTTCATAACGCAGTTTATAAACATCCGGCAGATTTGCAGAATGATAACGCTTCATAAAAGCGTCAATGTCAATGATTCCTTCCTGTTGCAACAGCCATTTGATGCGGTCTAATCTGTGCTTTCTTCGACGCAGTCTTCTTCTGGTGGTTCGCGCCATACGTCTGGGTCCTGCCAAGGACTCCCCTGTTTTGGGCATCTCTGCCTTATCAAAGAGGCGTACTCCCAAGTCCACAATTCGGATTGGCTCATCGTTACTGTTATTCTCTAATACTGCCCAGCCGACCGATGCAATTCCGATGTCCAATCCAATGCGATAATTCAGTTTCTCTGGAATCTTTTCTTCTCTCATACCCTTCTCCTTTTCTTTTGAACCTTGCGGGACAAAAATATTTATTATATACGCTTAAATAAATTTATATAAAAGATAATCCCATTCCGAAGAATGGGATTAGAGCTTTTAGGTTTTCTACCTTACTGTAGGAACCTGTTATTACTTGGTATGATATAATTCTTCTTGATTCTACATCATTTTCTTACACTTGTAAAGAGTTTTATCCCATTTTTTTTATTTTTTATATTTTTTGCTTTCTTGCAGTCACATTACCGCTCCCAGCCACCCTGCGAATGACTTCTCGCTCACTGCATAAAATAAGCTACTACAACACTTTATCTGGAGAAAACCGCTCTAGCAGCGCCATCAGATTCGCCGTTTTATTTTCATAAAACGCATCATCACTATCCGCCTTGCGAATCACCAGACGCTCATAAAGTTCTTCTACTCCTCCTCTGACATAAGAATCAAACATCTCCTGATACTGTTCAAATTCTTCTTTTGTCTGCGCACCGCGAAATGCTTTTTTTACTGCCTTCTCCTGCGGCATCTCAGACGCAGATTCCAGCATAATCATCATCTGCATGATAAAATCCAAGTCTTCTTTTGCATTTAACATCTGCTGCAAAAACACCGTCTTGGTCTCGACAGGTGCATAATCCTCCGGTGACTTTCGGTTCATGCGAAATCCGACGACCGCAGCAAGCGGAATAATATCCACAAGACGCTTGAAATAAGTATGCTCATAATCATTCAGATACCACAGCTCGCTGACCATCCTCGCATGTTTGCCGCGAAACTTATATTCTGATTTAAAGAACTCGTAGCTTGCCATTATTCCAGTCCCCCTGTCTTTCTTATAGACGCATATGCCTTTTCTTCTTCCTTATCAATGCTGTAAGCTGCGCCGACAAACTCATCCAATCCTGTATATTCCCAATCTTTGCGCAGCATAAAAATAATGACCTGCTCTGACACCTCCGGAAGCACCTTTGCAATCAGTCTAATATTTTCATCTCCGAGTTTTGAAAATGGTCCGTCCAACACAATCGGCAATGTATCACTTGCCACATCGTCCCGCCCATTCTCCAGTGCTTTCCTTTTTCTGCTATATTCCATAATCGTCACAATAAAAGCAAAATTGCGCGCTATCTTCTCGCCCTCAGACAAATTTTTCTCTTCGCGATATCCGTTTTCTGTCCTATAGAACATCTGTATATTATACTGCTTATCCAATTCTATCTTTTTATCCCTTGCATTAAACATACGGCTAAAGTTACTTTGAATCTGCTGATTAAGTTCCGTAAAGATTTTCTGTTCTTTTTCTGCAAAATCACGGCTCATTCGTTCATATATTGCCTCTGCCATCTCTACGCGCTCACGCCACTTCTTATTCTCTTCACTCAGAGCTTCCTGTGATTTCATCTCCAGTTCAATACGTTCTACCTGCCTTTGATAAAGGTCTATCTGACCTTTTAACTCGCCCTTCTGAGTCGCAAATCGTTGCTGCTCCTCCTTATAGTAACGAATTTTTCTGCGCATCTCAGCAAAGTCAATCTGCGCATCCATCTGTTTTTCCAGCAACGCAAGCTCATTGCAGGTATTCTCATACTCACGCACTGCTGCATCTACCTTCTCCGCTTCCTGTAAAAGTTCTGCTTTCGCACCGGTGCTACGATTATTCCAACGGCTTGCGGTTCTTTCAAACTCTCCTAACAACGAACCAATGTCCGCAGGTGGGAGATAATTTCTCTGCTCTATCAGACATGCAAGTTCCGGCGAATCCGGTAAAATCTTCGTGCCGCAAATACATATTCCTGTTTTTAATATGTAATCTATACTCGCCTGCCGCATATGCGGAATATCCCTGCGTTCCCCCGCAACGGCTTTTACCATTTCCAGCCCTGCTTTTATCAGCGGCTGTGCCAAAAGCATATACGCCTTATCGCTAAAATCGTTTGCCAAAATCTTATATTCCGCTAAACAACGCTCTGATTGTGATTTTTTCACCACTTGCAAATGCTTATTCTTCGTTTGCAACGCTTCCGTATTCTTATTTTCCTCTAACTGCTGCTCCAATTCCCGAATTTTTGTTTCACAATTCTGCAAATTCACATCGGCAATCTTGATATCTTCCTTGCACCGCTCAATGCCACGCTCCATTTTCTTACGGTCCGCATCCAAGTTATCATACATATTTCCACTGCCGGAAATTTTACTCTTGAATTTTCGGATAACAGAAGTGCCACCCATTTCCTTCAGATGCCACATTGCTTTCTGATAAGAGGATAATCCTGTTAAAATGTGCACCGATTCCTTTATATTTTCCCGCACACCGCCAATTGTCACATCATTCCAACGCTCGCCGTCAAACAAAAAGTAATGCGATAAATCTCTCGGGAACAGTTCATTGATGACTTCTTCAACTTTGCTTCCGTCCACCTCAATGCACGTATCCGCGTCTTCATTTTCAGAAATATGCAAGGTCACTTTTTTGCTGGCTTCTCTTGCACTCATCGTTGGAAACGCTCTCGTGTACTGAGCCAGACGCCGTATCGTATATGTCTTCTCCTCATCCACCGCCACAATTTCAACCGAGACATCCGCCCTGCTGTTTGCATCCATCATTGCCAGTACATCATTATTTAGCAGCAGATAATCGTCTTCGTTTTTTCTTCTGTCTATGGAGATTGCCCCATACAATCCCCAGCGAAATGCCTGTGCAATGGTTGTCTTACCAACCGTGTTATCCCCCAACACAACGGTTACATTTTTTACCGGGTCGCAGCTAAACTCAATTAGATTTTCCCCTTTATAACGCATAAAGTTCTTCATGCGCATACTCTTAAACTTCAATGCTATCCCCCCAATTCACCTAAAATCGCATTTTCAAATGCTCGATAATCACTTTCTGTATCTCCTCTGCCATCCGTTGGTCTGTCTTTGCCTTACTTCGCAGATTTTTACGCTCCATATCTAAGATTTCAAAAATAATCACGCGCATCTTATCTTCTGATAATTGTGCCATAGTTAATCTGCTCCCTTCTTATCCTATAAGAACTTCTCTAAATGCTCTGTCACTGCATTCTTAGTTGTCTGATATCTCTTCTTTAAAACCTCTACAATCTGCTCGGCTGTAATTGTATTGCCTGTCGTTTCAATATTTAAACTATACACTCCCGTCTGATTGCAACATTGAATATAAAAGTCCAAAGGTTGATTTGATATTTCCACATTAGATTTTTTTGTAATCAAGGCGAAATTCAGCGGTGAATTAAAAATGCTGCTCTTATCTTTCCGTTCTTTCTTCTTCTCTTCTTTCTCCATCTCCTTATATGTCCGGCTAAGGCTTCCAATCGGTACAATGTGATGTTCTTCCAGTGTATCAGCACTCTCCGAAAAAGTATGCAGCTTATCAGAGGTGCGCAAGTCTTTATACGTTTTTGCCAAATAGAACTGACATATGCTCTTTCTTATCACATTTTTAGGTATTACGCTTGTCTGCATCAACAGCGTTTTTTCATCCGAAAATCCAGGCATATTAAATACCTTCTCTTTCATCTCCTCAATCCATGCTTTATCTTCCTGTCCCCGAACTGTTTTTATTACATTTTCAAGGTCTTCTATCATGTGCTCACTTTGATCCTTATCATAGCGCCCAGAAAATATCGCCGCCCAATACCATGTCTCTAAAATCTGCGCTACAGACTTATCATGATAATACTCGTCGCTCGTGAAAATATAGCCGATAAGCACAAGCATTAAATTGTAATTGATTTCCGCTATCTTTCGCACACCACATCTCACCTGTAAGAAAAAGCACGCCCGGTCAATTCCTCTACACACCTTTTCATAATTATCACAGATTTGATTTTCGGTAAGCTCCAATATTTTCTCACGTTTTATGTACTGCACATGTTCCTTTGTAACATCAAACGCCGGAAAATAGCTTACAAGCGATAATATATTCAAAAATGCATCCGTGTATTTTGTATTTAACTGATTCTTTTTCCCATCCAAGCATCCCATGTACTCCGCTGCCGAATAATCAGGGTTTGCTTCTCTAAACACCTGATAGGGATTTCCCATGACGTCTGGAATCACAGACGCATCATAATCGCCAGCAGTCTGAATACAGTCTACAATAACGTCATACAAATTTTTATTAGCCGGCAGCTTACGTTTTGCTGCCTTTGCCAGAATTAATTCAAACGTGCTAAGCGCTATTCCTCCCATGTTCAGATTCTCATAAATGTCAATCGCTCTGTTTCGATCTGAAGCATCGACCACGATCTGGTGGAGATCCATACCGGTAATGCAAGACATCAGATATTGCTTCATTTTATCTGCCCAATGTATCTCTCCCATTTCTGTCCATTTTTTCTCTAAGACATCCCTGTCAACTTTTTCGTCTGCAATAATCTCTTCCAAATAATCCGTTTCGATATGTGTTTCTACAAATACTCGTCTTTCCTCATCGGTGGTAAGCGAATCAAATTCTATTTCCAACCTGTATTGAACTACTTGTTCTACTATATTCTTTAAAATCGTCTTCAGTCTTGTCTCACAGCCCAATCCACCACCTATCAATAGATACAATGGTATTAAGTAATAATCCTCCTGTATGCAGAAATTTGTAATTTTCTGCGGTCTTTCCGTATGCGGTGCATATGGTTCTACCGTGTTCTCATCGAAAGTATATCTTTCAATATATTCCAGAATATCTCCTGTTAAGAAATCAGGCACATCACTTTCCGGATTTTCCAAAAAGAAATTTAACTCTCTTAAATGAAACTTATCATTTTGATCATCTAAATTTTCTACCGATGGTATTTTTAAGAAAAATCGATTTCTAAGGTCAAAAGAAATCAATTTTTGATAGTCCGTTTCTAATTTTCCGTTCCCCGAATAGTCATAATACAACAAATTGGAAAACACATTTGCCAGAACTGTAAGCCGCTGCTGTCCGTCAAGCAGCACATACACTTCTTCCTCACCGTTTAGCTCCGGTTCGTCCTTGCGTCCCAAGATTCTGCACCCATACTCATTTGCTTTTGCTTCTAATAACAACACGCTTCCGATTGGCATCTTTGCCAGTACGGACGCAATCAACGCTTTCTGCTTCTGCGCATTCCACACAAATCCTCTTTGAAAATCCGGCAGCAACATTTCTTTGCCTTGCACCATTTCCACAATTTTCTTCAAATTGGTCTGTGTCGTTTTTTCTAACTTATTCATCCCTTACCCCTCCGTAATTTCTCTGACCGCTCGAATGAGACAATCCAGTTCCTCTTTCGTCGTAAACCTTCCCATGCTTGCTCTTACCACACCCACATACTCTTTGCTGTGCAAATGTTCATGAATTAACGGTGCACATTGATAACCCGTGCGGACTGCAATATGATAATCCTCGTCGAGAATCATTCCGACCTCCGCAGCCTGATATCCTTCAATATTAAATGCTACAATTCCGACTTGCTGCTTCACATCAGCAATCCGGTACACCTTTACGCCCGATATTTCACTTAGCTGCTTGATGAAATATGCTGTCAGCTCCTGCTCCATTTCGTACAGAGCATCTCTCTCATCGTCCCTTAATGCTGCCAAAAGGCCTGCAATCGCCACAACATTCGGGCTTCCCGGCTCCAATCCCACAGATGTGCTCGTATCCATCTCAAGATTTAAGGAATCACTTCCGGTTCCACCTGCCAGAAACGGCAGCAATTTTTTCCCGGAGCAGTTCACAAATCCTCCTATGCCAAACGGTCCGTATAAAGTCTTATGTCCCGCAAAAACATAAAAATCAATCTGCATACTTCGCAAATCTACCGGAACAACTCCAAGCGCCTGTGCACCGTCTACCACAACCAATGCCTGATAGTTTTTCGCCAGCTTAGAAATCTCCGCAATCGGAATCACATATCCAAGTACATTGCTCACATGCGACATTACCACCATCGTCGGTGCCTTTCGTGAAAACTGGTATTCCACACGCGCAAAATCCAGTTGTAGAGTCGCCTCATCTATCGCCAGTTCCTCTATCTCAAACCCATGTCTCTTTTGCATCCCATATAATACACGCATGACCGCATTGTGCTCATATGGCGATACATAGACGACATCCTCTTTCTTCCAATCTAAACCACCAAAAATCTGGTTACATGCAAGCGTAGCAGAGGCTGTAAACACAACCTCTGCTACGTCATCTGTATTTGCCAGTTTCTTTATTTCATTTTTTGTCTCAGCAATTATCTCCGAAGCACGCTTTGCAAGGGCGTAGGCCCCCCGTCCGGCGTTGACCGCCAGTTCTCGATTCGCCTTATCAAGCGCTGCATATACTTTTTCCGGCTTTGGAAAGGTCGTCGCCGCATTGTCAAGATAAATACACGTTCTCATCTGCTCTTCCTCTTACTGTAATAATTCCTCTAACATTTCCACCAGAACCGCAACCTTTTGATTCATCTCGAGTGTATCTCCAAACTCCTCTAACGCTTCCGAAATCACATTCTTTAGATACATACTTGTCGAATCCTCGGTACTCGCGTCATAGTACTTCTCAATCTCGTTTCCATGTGCATCCTTTAGGATGATGCGGCTCTGCTGTTCTCTGTTTGTACTCTGGTCCTTGATATGCTCAATTTGTTCTTTTATCTTACGAAGTTCCGTTCCAAAAATCTCTACGGTATCGTCTCTCCAATCTTCTACATATACATCCAGTACAATCTTAGAGAGCTTTGCCACAATCTCACTTTCATCATTTGTATGCAAGCTTCCCAGATATTTCATAAAATTGTTGACCACGGTACTCAATATATCATTCTTTGCAGAAGTGCTCTGCTCCTGATACCAGTCCACCAGACATGCTTTTAAGCTTGCCTGTAGCGGTACGCCAAAAATCTGCTTGATATCTTTTGCCAATGCTTCCAACAAGCTGTCAAGCTTACTGTCCAATAACTTCTTGCACTCTGTTATCCGCTCTGCCGCATCTATGTAATTACCCTTTCCAAATTCCATTGGCATACGGTCAAAAATAAGCTCACGGGGATTTACCTCCGCCCGCTTTAAGGAATTGCGCAACAGCTTTATCTGCTCTGCTGTCTCTTCCGTAAAATCCATTGTAACCATCGCATACTGTGACAGAGAACGATACCAATTCTGCATGCAGACTACAAGCGCACTGACGCGCCCCTGTTTAGACACAATATAAGAACGCTCCACACAAAATAGTTCTTCTAACGCTTGCAGATACGTTTCCTTCTCCGCCGTCTCCTGTTCCAGATACAGCTCATATCGCTCCGGACTCTCATTGACCTTATTTAATGTCTCATGGTCCACTTCCATCTCACGGTTACCGACATAGATAACCGCGGTTGCTTCCATGTCCGCTAATTTTTTCGCCAAAAACAACGGTATAATGCCCTTGCGCACACCATAATCTTTCCCTTGCAATCTCTGATATAACCGGTCAAAAGACAGCCGTTCCCCTGCACAACTATGAAAAAATCTGTCAATTTCTGCGAAGACTCTTATGCATCCTGCATCCTCTTTGGTATGTACAAAGGAAGCTCGATAGACCATTGCCTCCGGGCTTGTTCCACTCTCATAATTACTGCAGTCCTCTTCTGCCAAGAGCCGCCTAATCACCATATTTCTGGCTTTCAAGTACTGACTTCCCACGTTTTGAATGTTAAGCAACTCGTAATTTACTTTCGGAGAAAAACGATAATATTCCTCAAAAATATCACTTAATACTTTTCGGAACTCCAGTGCACTGCTTCCTTTTACCGGCTGCTTGCCTGTCTGTAATATCCATACCTTCTGATTCTCAGGCAAATATGCTTCCTCAAACTGCGCATTGATTTCAAACACAAGGTCTTCTTCGTACAGCGCTAATTCCTGCTGCAAAAGCTTATTTCCATCAATAAATCCTTCATCCTGCAGCAATGCCTTTACTGCCTGATATTTTTTGGCAAGTCCATCGATTGCAAGCTGTTTCTCGGTCACCAGCAAAAGAACCCGCTCATCGCCAAGTTCATCCAGATGCGTCTGCAGTTGTATTTGTGTCGTCCCGCTCTTCTGTACCAGCGCATCCACAAGCACGATAATCTTGCCGTCTGAAAACGCTTCCTCAAATAGATATTCTGCATTGCCCAGCTTATAAAACGCTTCCGTTGTCAAATACATATACTGAAAAAAGCGTGTGATAGCGTATTTCTGGTTATACTGTCTTGGAATCTCATACTCCACCTCAAGCGCACCCTTTAAGGCGTCGCACAAAATATCCTTATTTTCATATTCTAATGCTTTTTTTGCAATTGCCTTCTCTACATCCACACCGACGTGATTCGCAAACGCATAGATACCGATACTGCTGCGATACAGAATGATTTTCTGTGCTTTTAAGTGTTCTATCGCTCTCTTACACGCATCTTTGGAGATTGCAAGCGCTAATCGAATGGTTTCATCCTTCGCCGGAAGTTCTTCTTCCCTGTGTATCATACGAATGACTGCAAGTGCCTTAATCACCGCTTTCTCGGTATTATCCTCTACTTTTGCAAGAGCCTCTTCTGCTTTCATCCACTCGTTATGGATATATGGCAAATCTGCCGTCTCTCGGAAAAGTCCCTTGAAATAATCATATATTTTGTCTACACCGATAAGATGCTCCTGTCCCTTTTGCAACAGCCATCTAAGACTCCCCTGACCATCCCCCGCCAAAAATGTAAATATGGTACGCTCGTTCTGTGCCACCTGCTCGCTGATGTGTAAAAGGGCATAGTTAAAAAGAGGTGCCATTGGGAAGCACCCTTTTGCTATCATACTTTCAAATTCTTCCGGCAAAAAGAGTTTCCGGAAACAAGGAAGCTGCCAGGATTCTTTTATCAAATTCTGATAGGATTCCTGCTTTTTAAGCTTGGCATATTCCTTCGAGAACTCCGGTTCACACTTTTCGATTGCATCTGCAATCAATTCATAATGATTCTGCGCAGATACCACGAATGCAATCTCTGTCAAGCGTCCCTCTACACCGCGGAATGCATTTTTTGCCGAGATTGGAATTCCTTTGGCATATTCATGGATACTCTTGTGCGCAACCAACGTCAAAAATAGGGATGTTCCGGAATTATTTGCAAGCTCGCACATATCCTGCAAAGTGCGCATATCATTGGAAAATCCATCTTCTCCATGTCCTTCTATATATTTGCTGAACTCATCAAAAACAATATAGATACCGTCATATCCATATTCTTCGTTAAGCACTCGTCCAACCTGCTGATAAATTTTCAATGCTCCCACCTGAAGCATCGGCGCAAACACGCTTCCCGCCGTCAGCATCGGATAATACTTTATTAACGCATCCAGTTCTTTTTTCTCCTGATGTTCTAACTGCTTTTTAAAACGGGTGACTGTTGTCCCATTTTCTTTTAACAAGGTCTCAAATTTGGTATAGGTATCCGGATATTTCTTCTGCCAGTTTGCGATTACATGAAGTGCCTCAGAATAATAGCTTTCCGGTGCAATGGACTCCAAATTTTCACGCAGTAACGCTTCACGAAGCGCTATTGTAAAGGTCTGATTCAAATCTTGTCCAACAACCGGGTTTATCAGCACAGGCAGGTACTTTTTTCCTTGCTCTACCACACGACGGATATTTCCCACACTGTCTTTCCCTACACTGTTTTCAATCTTTTTCAGTAAACACTCATTCTTATCGGATTCTCCCTGCAGAAGTGCGAGAAGTACCAACAGTAGATGCGACTTTCCTTTTCCATATGGTCCAATCAAAATCGTAGCATTTTCTGTCTGCTTTCCGTTGAAAGGCATAAAATACCTGTCTAAAATTGCAACTGAAGAACGCGTCGGAATATAACTTTCGATTCGCTCATAATTTCCCAAATCCAGTTGTAAATTTACAGACTTTTGGAAATTCCGATTGGTCTGTATCAATTTCATGCACTTTCTCATATGTTCCCTCTATAATACTGTTCGACGACTTCTTCGACAGTTTGTTTCTTCGGAAGGTATATCATGTTAAGCCCCGCTGTTCGGTTTATGATTACCTGTTCCTTTTTCTCCAGCTTTTCGAGTAATTCTGCCAGCGCGTTGCGCTTTAACTGCAACAATTTTCCCGGTCCGTTTTCTACCGCAAGAAGTTCATCCATATTCACGGATGTTTTATCTCCCAGACAATCAACCAACAGATACAGCACAATCGCTTCCGGCAGACGATTTAAATTCGGTTGTCTTCTTACATATCTATTTTCCATGAGTTTTAACAGCTCCAGCTTCGCAAATGGGCTGACATTCTTCTCCTCCGGGGTTCCATTTTCTCTGCTCCGCTTCACATACATATGCAGGATTGCATCGCAGTCACTCACCACGGACGCTTCTGCCACTTTCTTCTCCGGAGAGACCTCCTCCGCTTCCAAAAGTGCAAGCTCTTTCATCTCACTGATAAGTTCATTTTTGTCAAACTCCTCATAACTGAACCGATTGAAAAACAGATTCCATGCGGTCGCCTGCCTATCATTTGCCGCTATCCTGCAATGAATCAGCCAAAGTGTGAACATATCCTCAATATAAGGGTCCTCGTTCAAAATCAATTTACCAATCTTCGTCAAACGCGCACCTGTTTTTGCATTTTCATCAATCAGCCTCGCAACCTTAAGCCAGTAGCGAAGCGCCTTTGCCATATTCGGTCCCATGCCAAGCGCATCCGCGCCATAATTGGTATTAAATACAAATGGATTTTTATCTATCTCTGTAAGTCCTTTGTTTATCCATCCCTCACGAATGGTAAAAGTCTCATGCCCTCTAAACCGTATTTCCTTTTTCTCTGCCAAGACTATCCCATCCTTTCTCTTTGCACGCTTGCATACGCATGCTTACTTGTATCAAGTCCGCTTAATCGTCAATACTTTTCGCATATAGCAGCCTGCGGTAAAGTGGTTAACACACTCGCCGCATCGCATACACTTCTCCTCAAAAATACGGTATTCGATGCAGCCGTCCTTCCCTTCTTTGACAGACAATGCATTAAAGCGGCACACACTCTCGCACGCCAGACATCCCATGCACATCTGGTATTTGGTAATCTGACACTTCACACGTTCCTCTGCCGCCTTTAAGTCTGCTGCTCCCGCAATCTTAGGATTGATGATTGTAACTTTTAATGCTCTCGTTCCGACACGCCCTTGAAGTTTTAGCAAAATCTCTCCTTTTCGGTTTAAGACATAAACTTCTCCAAGTCTTGCTTTGCCCATGTCAAAATTCAAGTATCCGAACGGTCGGAAAAGCTCATAGAGCTCTTCTGTGATTGGCTTTTGGAGTTCATAATTAAATGCATTTTCCTCTGTCGCGCACGGTTTAAATGCAACGACAGACTTCTGTGCATATGCAACACCATTTCCTCCCTGTCTGGCTTTCCAGAACCCGTCATCCACATAAATCTCTGCATCCTCTTTTCCGATGCTTCTTGCAAACTCGATGAGCATCTTACGAAAATGCTCTGCCTGCTCGTGCATATGTATTTTAGATAAAAATTCCGACCAGCCACTGTTATTCGGGCAACACCAGCATCCCACACGTGCATACCCCAACCGATACGCATCATTAAAATCAATTCCTGTCGTCAGAATATAGAGCCATATATCAAAATCCATCCAGTCAATGACCGGAGAGACGATTCTCTGCTTTGTAATCTTAGGGCTGTCCGATTCACGCTCGTACTTACTGCGGCTTGGCGACTCACTTCTTCGGATTCCATAAAACGTCAACACTTGATTTTTATCACGGTAAAGGGATTTGATACGCTTTTGAATCGTTCCTGTTTTAAAAATCGTACAGCACCAACGCATCACCCGGCTCGGTGGACCGATTAATTTACACAATTCCTCAAAATCTTTATCCTTATTTCTTGCAGAGATAAGCGGAGTCTTTGGATGCGCTTCCTTAAACCTCTTTACATACTCATAGGTAAAAGGGAACTCCAAGGTCGTATCTCCAAAAATGTGCATAATCTGTGGATTACTCAATGCTCTGGTCACAAGATCTGCCGTTACTGTAGAATCCTTTCCTCCGCTGAAAGAAACAAACATATCCATTGTTCCGAAATCCTTTGCCGTCGTACGGATATAATTTTTCGCTTCCTCTGTCATCCGCTCATATCGTCCGGCATTTGCCTTCACAAACCGCTCAATCATCTCTGTAAAGCAGTTGTAAGTATTCTGCTCTTTGTACTGTTCATACTGGATGCGGATGTTATCCGCATCCAAATTCTTCAATGCCTTAATCGAAAAAAGAATTTTCTTTCCATTCACGTAGTAATGATTGCCGGTTCCATTCCAGACCGACATCTTCTCATAACAAAACGGCTCTCCTAGTATAATCTCCACCAAAAGCCGCTCTTCCGGAAACACCGGTCTGATATCCGTGGTTATATATGTACCCTTACCGCCGCAAATACTGCATGTTTCTTCATATAACGGTATCTGACACTCGCTGCACCAATATATTCTCGATGATGCATCTGCTCTCCCTCCGCACTCCGGGCAGATACTTGTCTCACACCGTCTGCCGGTGCATGGGAGATTGTTTCCCGTCTTAGAATCTTTGTTGTTGCATGTGTATATAATCATTTGTTTTTCTTTCTATTAAAGGCTGTTATTCTTAGTTTCTAAGAAACCATATACACATTATATTCCTACATAGTAAGAATTTCAACAAGATATTGTATGCCATGATAAGAATTTTATTTATAAAAAAAGCCAGCATATTTACAAAAACATCTGCAAATATGTTGGCTCTTCATCCACAACTTTCTATTAAACTACAAAATCTTACTTCCGCATCTTCCCTGCCGTCAAATCATAACTCTCCCCTATCATCCGCTCGATATCCGTCCGAGGGACTGTTCCATCCAAAATAATCGAGTTCCAATAGGTCTTATTGAGGTGGTAGGCAGGAATGACGGACGCAAACGCTTCACGCCAAAATTCACGCCACTCCGGATCACACTTGACATTAATCCATACATAGCCGTCCTTATCAAAAATCCACGCAAAAACTTTGTTGTTCCCCTTATGCCGGATGACGCACCAATTCGGGTCGTGAAACGGATAATCTTCGTATACATTTTTGTAAGTCAGGCAATAATCGATTACATCCTGTTTTTTCTCCATGCCTATCTCCCCGTTTTTCTAAAATGTCAAACGCATATCATACCACACCGCTCCGCCGTGCACGGATGCGGATACGCCCTCATTTTCAAAACCGAATCCAGCATAAAAAGGAATCAGTTTTTCTTTGCAGGTAAGCACCAGACCCTTGCGCCCCTGTATTTTTGCATCACAAATCACGCGCCCGAGAAGCATGCTCGCATACCCATGCTTTTGATAATCCGGGTGCGTCTCCACGCCAAATATCATCTGCCATGCACCGCATTCGTTATGCATTGTGGCATCCTCAAACATTGCATCTGAAAGCAGCGGAATATCCGTCACCATTCCGTTTACCAATGCAATCAACTGTTCTCCTTCCGTCAAAAGCCAGAAATGGTCTGCAAATTTCTGCAATCTTTTTTCAAAAGATTCTCTTGTTGCCGCTTCTGCCTCCGGAAAGCACAACTTCTCCAACTCTGTAATTGCTGCTAAGTCATCCATGGTTGCCTGTCTGATTGTCATCTATCTACCTCAGCTTTTTCCTATCTGATAAATATAGCGCCGCACGGAATCTTCCGTACGACACTATATTATCGCATCTCTCTTCTCTTTGCAAATATATACCACGTCCACTTTGCGTCATTGGCATTCGCCATGACGACCAGTGCGCTCTTCGGCGTTAATAATGTCTATCGACAATATTCCTATTTCCGAATACCCGCTGTCACTTGGCCGGGAATCACAAACTCAACACAGCCCATACATCCCGGTGCTACCTCATACTCGTCAAATGCGATAACAATCTCATCCTGTTCATTTAGATAGAAAGAGGTTTCATCCGTAATCGCCTTAAAGTTCATAGCTTCAATCTCATCATCTACCCAGTAATAAACCATCTCATCGGCTGCCATCTGCTCGCGCATCTGTGCTTTGATATTCTCACTGATTGGCGTAATGTAGTCTGCCCCTTCCACAAAGAGGTCCTTCAATGCCAAGCGCTCACCGGTTGCCAAATCAATGGTATAGAAGTAATCCCACTCTGCGCCGCTGCCGGCTCCCTGATAACAAATCAGCTTCAAGGTAAAGTAATCATCGGTCGTGGCGATTACCTCACTCTTTACCAGGACATCCTGATATCCCTCTTCGTACTGTAAGCCCTCCTCAAACTCTGCCACAATCTGATCCGTAATCTCCTTGATTTCTGCATTGATTTCCTCTGTGGTCTTCTTCAAGTTCTCCTGTACTGACCCGTCTGCCCGCTCAGTTCCCTGTTCCGTATTTTCCAGAATTTCTGTACCATCTGCCACAAGCTCCGGCACCTTGATATCAGCATTATGGCGTTCACTCTCATACTGATAATCGCGGAAAGTCACTACCTCTACCAGTTTTCCCAATACAGGAATATTGCTCATGGCATATGCAACGGTCGGTGAAGTGTTTGGCAATGCTACGAACACTGCAACCGCAGCGGCTGCTGCAGCTATATTTCTTATCACATGGTTTTTATTCATTTTTCTTTTCTCCTTTTTCGCCTCATATATACGATTTTTCATCGCTTCCAACTGTTCTTCTGTCATCTGAATCTTTTCATACTGTTTCTTTACGTCTTCAATCTTTTCAAAATCCTGTTCGTTCTGTCCCATAACCTACCATCCTTTCTTACAATTATTTCTCACTCCCACTGCCATGCATCGGAAAGCTCCAACCGCAGTTTTTTTAGTCCCCGGTACAACCGGCTCTTGACGGTATTCACATTTTCATCCAGTATCTCCGCAATCTCTGTAAGCTTCATATCTTCAAAATATTTTAGCTCGATGACTGCTTTGTCTTCCTGTGGCATCGCATCTAAGGCTCTTCGCAAATCCAGATTTTCATACGTATCTTCTTTTCCATGCTCGACTTCCACCGCATCCAGTGAAATCGGCTGCTCTTTTTTTAGGAAACGAAAGATTTCATTTAACATGATGCGATATACCCATGTCGCTGCGTATTCCTCCTGTTTTAGCTTATCGCTATGTAGAATCGCCTTGTACGCGCCATTCTGTACAATATCACCGGCATCTGCCTCATTGTGCACATAACTGTATGCCAGACGGTAATAACTGTTATAGTTTTCCAGCAAAATATGCTCTATCTTTTGTTCCTTCTTATCCTTTCCCGGGAAAAGCATTGGATGATAGCACCTCCTTTGTTGTTTTCTAATGATTAGACATCGCAAGTCCACAAAAAGTTGCATCGTTTCTATAATTTTTTCAAAGATTTTTTTCTTTGATATAGCCGATTGCTTTTTCAAAAAAAGTACGCGCTTCGGCATCATTTTCACAACTCATATAATGATAAGAAATACTCATTCCGTCCTCCATGGTCACAACCCCAATGATGTGTTTCGCATAAGACACCACCGGAGGTACAAACAGAGCTCCCGTAATTCCATATCTTCCATACGTACATGGAATATCCAGCTTCGTCAAATTTGTAATGCCAAGCTCTCTGGTTTTTTTGCCCTGATATCCCAGCACCCTTGCAAGTTTTCGCGTTGTCTTATTTTCGTATAACCGATAGGTTTCTAACAAAATCGAATCAATGAGTGTCGGGTCAAAAAGAGCCATAAACTGCAGCACAAAATATTTCATTACCGGTCGTTCTAATTTCT
>JALEKJ010000059.1 GCA_022771695.1 Roseburia sp.
TCCTGCGCTTGGTCCGAATACCTCGTTATACCATGGTGTATCGATATCTGCCTTTCTATCCATGCAGTACGCCAAAAATCTTGCCATTCCCTGCTCATCTGCTTTCAGATAAATAAATGCCAAAGTCTGATATTCTACGTCTGTGATTTCAGAGGCTTCCTTTTTCAGAACCTTTTCTACTTCTGTCCAATTAATGACTATCGTTCCATTGGCATCTTCGGTAAACATACGCTCTATATAGCACGCAGTAAGGTCTGTTCTCCAAGCAGCGTTCATATCCGGTACATATACACCATTTGAGAAAGCACCGGTTATACTCTGTAAGCCATTCTGAGCTGTCTGGCGCAACTGCGCACTGCATTGAAATAAATTTTTTGTGCTTGCTTCAATTGCATCAAAGGCGTCTTCCTTTGCCTGCCAGGCATTATAGAGCTGTATATCAATCTGTACCATCTGATCATAGTGGTCTGCCATCCAGCCATAATACCAGGATACCCACGGCCATTCAGCTGTATAGGAAGCTCTTCTATATCCTTCTGCTGCACTCTCATCACATATTCTGGCATCCCATGCTGCTTGTTTCTGTGCAAGGATATTGGCACCATCTAACACCTCATCTCCCACAGACGACTTTAATACTGCAAAATCCGACATATCGGAGTAATTTGCATCCTGCATTGCCTGTAGCAGTGTCTTATAGTCACTAATCTGCTGTTTTAGCGCATCATAAGCTTCGCTTTTTATTTCTTCGTCATTAATGAACACTTCCAACGCATTTTCCACTGTAGTAAGTGCCTCATTATCACGTTCTAATCGCATAATTGCCGCATCGCATTGTGCTTTTATATCACTTGGATTTAAATAATCATTCTCTGTCATCTGATTCTACTCCGTATATGTATTCTTTATCAGATTGCTCTTTCTCATCTTTCTGTTGCTTTTGGATAGAAGTCAGTTCCATATGTGTATCTTCCATTTCCCAATCTATCTGTTGCCGCTTCTTTTTTATCTCGCTCTCAAACTCTGTTGCAAACTCTGCTCTTTTATTTCTCATCGCATGCATCATCTGCTGTTTTTCTTCTATCAGTTGCACAATGGCTTTATCATTCAAAGAACAGGCATTTCCCATCTGTTCTAAGACATGCTTAGAATCCAGAATCTCCTTATCTCTGTCGTCTTCCTGTTGCCATATCGTTTTACTGTTTGCGTCCAGTTCATCTCTTTGTTGCTCTAACTCTCTCAGATGCGCCTTTAATTCATACTCTCGCTCTGTATTCTTGTCGCTCATGATATCTCCTATTCCCCAGAAGTCAATACCGGATATCGCACTCCGCTTTTTAACAAGGCTGCCATCATCACATCGTACTGTGTAAAGGTTGCTCCAATACTGCGAATATTTGTTACTTCACGCTCCAAGTTTTCTCCCAAGGCAGAAATCACCTGCTGTGAATTCGCATATGCCTGTTGCCCCATGGCATTCGCTGTCAGCGTTGTTCTGCAATCGGAAGGCACAAGTGCATCCATCATAAAATATGCTGCTGCGCCCGATATTCCAGACGCATCATTCTCTACTGCCTCGTCATTGATGTAAATACCGTCCGACATAGTTATTCCCCTCTTTCATTTAATTTTGAAAAATACCACAAGATTTATACTAACATATGTAGTAGTTTCATTTCAATGATGAATGGCATATTTTTACATAAAAACAAGGATAAATTCTTTAGAGAACTTATCCTTGTTTTCAATAATTTTTCATAGCCAACGCACAGCTTTTTTTGTTGTGCATTGACTATGAAGAAATTCTTATTTTTCTATCCGACACTTAACACAAATGCTTATTTTATAAGTGTTTTTTACTGATGACGTATATACTAAGCCTCTGATAGCCATTAAAAACCCACACCAGAACTATGTTTCAGTCATCTGTGCACTGAATCTGAAAATCTTGCGTTAATAGTTTAACGCTCTTTCAGTTGCATTGCTACCATTTCTTTCATTATTTTTTATTATATTTGATTGTTCATTCATAATCTTGGTTTCATCTTGCAATCAAATATTCGGCACTTTAGAGAGCTGTTCATTTAATGCACAAACATATTCCTCCGGAGCTTCTCCAAAGCCCAAAACATCTCTCAGTTTCATTTTTCGGAGGAAGTCCTGCATCGCGTCACCCATTCGATCCGCTCCGGTCTTCCTCTGTATCTCGGCAAACACTTCACCGACAATACGTGCCCCCTCCGGATTTCCCATAATACGTGCCATCGTACAGTCCACAGACAAAAATGCTTCGCAGTCATCCGTCACATGTGCTTTATATGCCGGTTCCGTCAAACCGTCCGCTCCGAATTCTCCAAATACCTCCTTCAGCCAGCCAATGCTGTCCTCCACCCAGTGCGGTACACGTTCACTCATCTGCGTATCTTTCGGCTGAATCGACGGGTCGCCGGTAGAAAAACCATGCGGTCCGTACGAGTAAATATGGCTCTCAAAAGAGATGTCTGCCTTTGCCAGCGCCTCCATAAATCCGATAGAATTCATAATTGGCACAACATTATCGGTTCTTGTTGCAAAAAGAAAGCACGGGCAGGTGTCCTTATCCACTTCCGGAATCGTGTCCGGTGCGCTCTGATTGCAGCACTTGACATCGTTTCCTGCCACCGCATATCCTAAAATCGCCGCATTCGGACGGTTCTTCGCCATGGTTGCCGCAGCAGCCGCCAGATGACCGCCTGCAGAAAACCCGATTACCGCAATCTTATCCGGATAAAGTTTCCACTCCTCCGCCTTCCCGCGAATCATCTCCATCGCCTGTTCATAGTCCGATAGTGGGTTCGGCCACACAGCATCCGCTTTCACCGAATAGCGCAGAATAAAAGCCTGATATCCCGCCTTTAAGTACGGCAATGCCACCGGGTCCGCCTCTCTTTCCGAGCAATATTCGTAACCGCCTCCCGGAAGTACCAATACCGCCGGTCGTTTTGTCACATAACGGAACTCCCCTCCTGTCTCCTGAATATACGCCGTGAGCGTTACATTTCTTGTCTCATTGAGTGTAATCGTCTCTACCCTCATGATTGATTTTCCCTCCTCCACATACATTTCCTTGCCTCTGTAATGATATCTGCTCTCCGCACCGGAGCAAAACAGTCTCATATATCGATTATAGCACATTCGTATGCTCCAACACACAACTTTCAAATTTCTGCCACTGTGAGCTCAGATTGTAGGTTTGTCAAACATATGTTACACCAAGCTCAATGAATTCCCTTAGGACAGTCTGTGGTGACTTCCAACCAAGTGGGCGCATTGGAAAACGATTATAGTCCCTTTGGTTGTATTGGTGTAATTGCTTGGAAAAGTC
>JALEKJ010000060.1 GCA_022771695.1 Roseburia sp.
CTATCATTGCACTCGTCTCCGGAAAGGTATGCACTGCTTTTCCGGAACGGAGTGCTCAACAGAGCGGAAAGGTTGCTCTGAAAAGGCGAAAGGTCTGCTCTAAACCTCCGTGCAGAGTGCTCTACGCGGTCGGAATATACAGGATTGATAGAACTGTAATTTTTACTCTATATTTGTTACATATAGAAATGCATTTACCCCAAATTTTGTTGTAATCTCCAAAATCTTTGCTATAATATAATTACAAAAGGCAATCGCCACAGAGTGGTTGACCAAGAATATGTGAGCAAGAAACCTTCCAGGACTTGGGCAAAGTACAGGGAAGGTTTTTTGCTACTTTAATGACAAAAACATACAATAGATTGTCCGCAATCTATTGTCAAGAATAAATGAATGTCAGTAGTGCCAAGGGATACATTTCAAAAGACATCATTGCAGAGGTATATTATGATAAGGGAATTTAGAAAAGATGATTTGAGTATCGTTATGCAAATATGGCTTGACGTAAATATTCAAACTCATAGCTTTATCTCAAAAAAATATTGGACTGATAATTACGAAATGGTAAAGGAAATGCTGCCACAAGCGGAATTATATGTTTATGAAGACGAGAAAACCAATCAAGTGCAGGGGTTCATCGGATTAACCGGTGATTACATTGCCGGAATTTTTGTGAGGGAACAAGCCCGGTCACAAGGCATCGGAAAACAATTATTGAATTATGTGAAAGACATCAAGTCAAGTTTGAGCTTAAGTGTTTATCAAAAGAACACGCGCGCAATATGTTTTTATCAGAGAGAGCATTTTGTGATGCAATCGCAAAATATGGATGCTGATACGAACGAAAAAGAGTTTGTAATGGCCTGGAGTCGGTAGACATATTTCACTGTACAGAGATAGAAGAAATATGCAGATAGTTGGCACCAAGAAGTGTAATAATACCAAGAGAGCAAGAGGATGAATATGACAAACAGAAAAATAACAGCGATTATATGTGCGTTACTTGCGGCGGTCTTTTATGCGATAAATGTGCCGATGTCCAAGCTTTTGCTCGACCATGTGGAGCCGACGGTTATGGCAGCGCTTTTGTATCTTGGAGCAGGCATTGGAATTGGTATCCTGTCGTTAGTGGGAAAAAAGGAAAAAGGAGAAAGTCTCACGAAAAATGATCTCCCATTTGTAATCGGTATGATCATTTTGGATATTGCTGCCCCCATTTTTCTGATGCTGGGGATTCGTAATGGTTCGTCTTCCAGTGCTTCGCTGCTTGGTAACTTTGAAATTGTTGCAACTACGGTAATCGCCCTGTTTTTCTTCAAAGAAGTTGTCTCAAAACGGCTGTGGGGAGCAATTGTGTTCATTACTATTTCAAGTATTCTGCTTTCATTTGAAGGAATGAACAGTTTCAAGTTTTCTTCCGGATCGCTGTTTGTACTTTTGGCGACCGTGTGCTGGGGATTTGAGAACAACTGCACAAGGAACATTTCATCTAAGAATACATATGAGATTGTGGTATTGAAAGGCATTTTTTCCGGATTGGGTTCGCTCGCAATCGCACTCATAAAGGGAGAAAGTATGCCGGAAATAGCGTACATTGGGGTCGTGTTGCTATTGGGATTTGTTGCATATGGTTTGAGCATCTTTTTGTATGTCCGGGCACAGAATACGCTTGGGGCGGCAAAGACAAGCGCTTATTACGCTGTGGCTCCGTTTGTAGGGGCATTCTTATCCTTTGTTCTCCTGCAGGAGCGGATGACGGTTATGTATCTGATTGCTTTTGTGATTATGCTAGTCGGAACAGCGCTTGTTGTGGCGGATACATTGATACGCTCGCATATTCATCAGCATCAGCATACTTTTACCCATACCCATGATGGGACAACACATACGCATACGGTTATACATACCCATGAGCACAATCATTATTTGACGGATGAAAGGCACGGACATACTCATGCGAAAACGGAACTTGAAAAAGAATTGACTGTCAAATTGTAAGCAAAGAGGAGAAACGGGTGGGAGAGCAGGATTATTTTAAAAGTGCACTTTCCAATTTCATGTATGACGCTGCCTGCGGAGGGGCAATTTCTCATAGAGCCGATATGGGTGACTCAGTCCGCAAAATCACGGAAGAACTGGATTTTCCCATGCCATATGCAAAAGTGCAGCAGGCGGTCTGGAAACATTATATAGAGACATCGGTGATTCTTTTGGAGGAACCGGGCAGGGGAAAGGAACGCGAACAGTATCGATTTGTAAAAGAACAGAATAGATACGGAACAACAAGCTTTCGCAGAATTAAGGTGACGGAGGATGCCGGGAAGGTAATCAACTGGAAAACAAAGACCTTTCAGACATCGGAGAAGGATGCGCTTATAAATTATGTTGAGGACAGGTTTAGGAAAAATGGGGAAGCCGCTGCATATATGTCCTGTGATTTTGGTCGTATGCAATACAAAGATGCCAAGCAGTATGAGAAAATTTTGCAGATACTTGAACCGAAGCAGAGAGAATATATAGAGGGACTGCCATGGGAACTTAGCAGGTGCTATCATAAATTAGATAAGCGCATGGAAGAAATTTTATTGCGGCTCTGCAGACAGGAAATGTACCGGGGAACGGTTTACTTTTTCGGATTAGAAGAACAGATAGAAATTGTGTAGGAAAGTAAAATAGTTTTTGACCGGAGAAAGGGAAGTCGAATCATGGAATTTAATGAAAAGCTACAGGAATTAAGAAAACAGAAGGGGATTACGCAGGAAGAGCTTGCAGAAGAGTTATATGTATCTCGCACTGCAATTTCAAAATGGGAATCGGGCAGAGGATATCCGAATATAGATTCTCTGAGAGCAATCTCAAAATATTTTTTGGTGTCATTGGACGAATTATTATCCAGTGATGAGGTGCTCACAATTGCAGAGGAAGATAACAAACAAAAGGAAAAGCACCTACGCGATATGGTTTTTGGACTCCTGGACTGTAGTGTGGCAATGTTCCTTTTCCTTCCTTTTTTTGGACAAAGAGTGGAAGGGGTGATACAAGAAGTCTCGCTGCTTTCATTGACTGAAATTGAACCGTATGTGAAAATACCATATCTAATCGTTGTTTTTGGAATCATAATATGGGGAATACTCATCCTTGCACTTCAGAATTGCCAATCAACGCTTTGGTTGCATTGGAAAGATAAAGTCTCTTTGGCATTAAGTGCGGTTGGGACACTTTTTTTCATGATAAGTCTGCAGCCTTATGCAGGAATGTTTACGCTTATATTTTTGATAATAAAAGCTCTGATGCTGATAAAATGGGCATGATACGATTCGTATCACAAATGTGACGCACCAATTCTTTCCTTAATTCTTCCGCTCAAGTAGTGTGTATTCAGGCGAAAGCCAAATACAACATGAAAAGGATGGATGAAAAATGAAGAAAAGAAACAAAAAGAATTTTGGCATTGCAATTGGTTTGCTGGTAACGTTTGTGGTGTGGACGATCGCAATCTGCTATCTGGATGTACAGACAATCGGCCCCAAAGGTTCCTCGGTTGGCTTTGCAACTTTGAATGGTTTTTTCCATAATCTTACAGGGGTTCACATGCAGATATATACGATCACGGATTGGCTGGGATTAGTGCCACTGTGCTTTGTATTGGGGTTTGCACTTCTGGGACTGATACAGTTGGTAAAAAGAAGAAGTCTTTTCAAAGTTGACTACAGTATTTTGGTGCTTGGTGGGTTCTATATCATCGTAATGGCGGCATATGTATTTTTTGAAATCTTTGTCATAAATTACAGACCGGTATTGATCGAAGGATGCTTGGAAGCTTCCTACCCATCATCAACAACCATGCTTGTGATGTGTGTGATGCCGACAGCAGTCATGCAGTTGAATGAGCGAATCGGGAAGAAAAGGCTTAGAAAGATGATTGCCTGCATTCTTAGTATATTTACGGTATTTATGGTGGTTGGCAGATTTCTATCCGGAGTACATTGGATGACTGATATTATCGGCGGCGCATTGCTCAGTGCAGGGTTGGTCATGCTGTACGTCTCTGTAAGTAGTCAAATATGTGATTGATCTTACATGAAGAATTGACAATACATTGACATTCATCTATGTGTGTGTTATGGTATAATACATAGACGATTATCAATGTAAGGAGACAAAAATGGATATAACCGATGTAGCTGCAATCTGTAAGGCATTAGGGGATTCGAACAGATTGCAAATTGTGCAGATGCTGTCCGATGGTGAAAAGTGTGGCTGTAAATTATTGGAAGCCTTTGAAATCACGCAGCCGACGCTATCACATCATATGAGGATTTTATGTGATTGTGGGCTTGTAACAGACAGGAAAGAAGGAAAATGGCATCACTACTCATTGAACGCTGAAAGATTCATAGATTTTCAGAAGTTTATGGAAAATCTATCTTGTATGACGGAAGGTGGTGACCGGGTATGATATGGGATTTTATCAGCAACCAGATACTTGGTATGAAATGGCTGAATCAGCTAATTGGAAATGCTTTGGAGAGGCTGGGATTTGATATATCCGAAAAGCTGGGTGGCAGCATTCAATTTTTCCTTTATGATGTGATTAAAATTACCATATTGCTGTGTGTACTGATTTATTTGATTTCCTATATACAGAGCTATTTCCCGCCGGAGAGAAGTAAAAAGATATTGGGAAGATTTCACGGACTGGGCGCGAATTGTATTGCAGCGCTTTTAGGAACGGTTACCCCATTTTGCTCCTGCTCCTCGATACCTCTTTTTATTGGTTTTACAAGTGCCGGACTTCCGGTGGGTGTAACCTTTTCTTTTTTGATATCATCGCCTATGGTGGACTTGGGAAGTCTGGTGCTTTTAATGAGCATTTTTGGTGCAAAGGTTGCTGTGATTTATGTAATCGTAGGTTTGATGATAGCGATAATCGGAGGATCTCTGATTGAGCGGATGCATATGGAAAGATATGTGGAGGATTTTATCTTGAAAGCGAAGTCCGTTGATATAGATAGCCCGACACTTTCGCAAGGAGACCGTTTATCATATGCAAAAGAACAGGTCGCTGCTACGTTTAAGAAGGTATTTCCTTACATTTTGCTGGGAGTTGCGGTCGGCGCGGTCATTCATAACTGGATACCGGAAAAATGGATTGAAACGATACTGGGCAGTCACAATCCTTTTGGTGTGATTCTTGCAACATTGGTGGGAATTCCGATGTATGCTGATATTTTTGGCATGATACCTGTTGCAGAGGCTTTGTTGTCCAAGGGAGCACAGCTTGGAACCGTTCTCAGCTTTATGATGGCGGTTACAACGCTTAGTCTGCCGTCATTGATTATGCTGAAAAAAGCAGTAAAGCCGAAGCTACTGGGCGCTTTTATTGCGATATGTGCGATAGGCATTGTGATTGTCGGATATTTATTTAATGTATTTCAAATATTTATACTCTAGGAGGACGAACGAATGTCATTGTTTGGATTAGGCAAGAAAAAATCAGAGAAGGAATGTTGCTGCGGCGCAGACTGCACGCCGGAAGAGATGAAACGGGCGGAAATGGAAAAAGACGGACAGGGTGTGAAGATTTTGGGCGGCGGCTGTGACAAGTGCAATCAGTTGGAGAGTGCTACGATTCAGGCACTTTCCGAGTTGGGAATGGATACTGCGATTGATCATGTCAGAGACTTTGAAAAGATTGCTGCTTATGGCGTGATGACGACGCCGGCATTGGTTGTGGACGGCAAGGTAGTTTCTTACGGCAAAGTCCTGAAAAAAGACGAAGTGATTGATATTTTGAAAAAGGAACGTCAGAAATGAAGAAACTAAAAGTTGCATTCATCTGTGTTCATAATTCCTGTCGAAGCCAGATTGCAGAAGCACTGGGGAAGCATTATGCATCAGATGTATTTGAAAGCTATTCCGCCGGAACAGAAACAAAACCCGAAATCAATCGAGATGCAGTCCGTATGATGAAGCAGTTATACGGCATAGATATGGAGCAGACGCAGTATTCAAAATTGATTTCCGATATTCCGAAACCGGATATCGCAATTTCTATGGGATGCAATGTTCGGTGTCCTTTTGTCGGCAGACCATTTGATGATAATTGGGAGTTGGACGATCCGACGGGAAAATCGGATGCGGAATTTGTACGGATAATCGAAGAGATTGAAACAAAGATTTTGGAATTAAAGAAAAAGTTAGATTAAAATCCCAGAGTCTTGTGAAGAAAATATAGAGGTTCCTATGATACTAAGTGCAAGCAGAAGAACGGATATTCCCAATTATTATTCGGACTGGTTTTTTCACAGAATAGAAGAAGGTTTTGTGTATGTGCGTAATCCGATGAATCCGCACCGGATAAGCAAAATTGATTTGTCTCCGGAAGTTGTGGACTGCATCGTGTTTTGGACCAAGAATCCCCAACCTATGTTGGATAGATTGGCGGAATTAAAAGCATATAGCTATTATTTCCAATTCACACTTACCGGATACGGTACGGATATAGAAGCCGGTGTTCCTCATAAAAAAGAGAGCATCATTCCGACATTTCAGAGTCTTTCCAGAAAAATCGGAAAAGAAAAGGTCATATGGAGATATGATCCGATTCTTTTTACGGATAAGTACACACCGGAATATCATTTGAAGGCGTTTGAGCAGATTGCAAGTGCGCTGCATGGATATACGGATAAATGTGTGATTAGTTTTGTGGATACCTATGTAAAAAATAAAAAAAGCATGGAGGCTTTGCATGCCTGCAACATGAACAAGGCGAAGCTGCAAAACTTTGCCAAACAGCTCAGTGGAATTGCAACGGCGAACGGAATGGAAATCAGTAGTTGTGCGGAAAAAATAGATTTGGAAGCATGTGGAATCACACATAATTGCTGCATTGAGCCCAAGCTGATTGAATCAATAGTCGGGTGCAGAATAAACGCGGTTAAGGATAAAAACCAGCGCGAAGCGTGTGGATGTGTGGAAAGCATTGATATTGGTGCTTATGACACCTGCAGGAATGGGTGTAAGTACTGTTATGCCAATAACAGCGAGGAACGCGTAGCAAATAATTGCCGCCAATATAATCCGTTTTCTCCAATCCT
The DNA here is from genome assembly GCA_022771695.1 of Roseburia sp. Lineage (GTDB taxonomy): Bacteria > Bacillota > Clostridia > Lachnospirales > Lachnospiraceae > Roseburia. The sequence goes on from JALEKJ010000060.1 coordinate 7,101, forward strand.
TTGCGGAGAGATTACGGAGGGGGATAAGATTCATATCAGGAAAGTGAAATCCATAAAAGAAGTGCAGCTAAGTATTTTTGATAGATAGTAAGCTGGAAAAAGATATTAAATCTGGAGGGTTATCGTTGAAAGCAGAGATGGACGGAGAAAAAAGATTGGAAGCGTTTGAAAAAATGTTAGAAGCAATACAAAAAGATTATGAAATTGCGGATAACAAAATGAAGCAGCTAAAAGCAGAGGGAAAAGAAAAGACCGCAACGTATCGCCAGTTGATGGGAAAAAAATTGCAGTATCAGAATATGCTTTCGCTGTATAAAATATACGGGTTGCTTGAGGAAGAGGGAAATTAAAAATGAGATATTTGCCCATACTACAAGAGTGGTAAAAGCGACAGATAGATTTTGGAAAATAAACATTAAAAATTGAAAATGTCAGAAAATATCGCTTGATTAATTATAAAAAAATAGTCATAATAACATTATGAAGGATTTTCCAGAGAGAGTACAAAGGAGAAAAGCGGAGGTGTTTTTATGGCGGTATATAAGTGTAGTGTGTGTGGGTATATCTATGATGAGGAAGAGAGCGGCAAGCCGATTACAGAGCTTAGCGAATGTCCGGTTTGCAAGCAGCCGGTGTCAAAGTTCGTTCCTGTCTCAGAGGAGAAGAAGCAGGAAGAAAAGCCGACTTTTCACGGGAAGCTGGATTACGACCCGGCTACAGCGCGGCATGACCCTTCTGCCCGGTATATGGCAGAAATCCACGAGATGGCAGTGACGGGAAAATCGGTTGGTGCTTCCATGAGCACACAGATGCCGTTGCCAAACTGGGATGATATTTTGCTTCTGGGTGCACAGCTTAATCCGGCGCCGCTCAATGACGGAGAGCCGGTAGATACCAGGACAATTATCGGAAAGCACGCGAAAAAGCCGATGGTGCTCGATAGTCCGATTTATATTTCCCATATGTCTTTTGGAGCATTGTCAAAGGAGATAAAGGTAGCGCTTGCAAAAGGCTCTGCACTTGCAAAGACGGCTATGTGCAGCGGTGAGGGTGGTATCTTGCCGGAAGAAAAGGCGGCGGCTTATAAATACATATTTGAGTATATTCCGAATAAATATAGTGTGACGGACGAAAACCTTAAAACCTCTGATGCAATCGAGATTAAGATTGGGCAGGGAACGAAGCCCGGTATGGGCGGACATTTGCCGGGGGAAAAGGTGACGGAAGAGATAGCGGCAATCAGGGGCAAGAAGCAAGGCGAAGATATCCAGAGTCCAAGCAAATTCCCGGAGCTTGAGACGAAAGAGGATTTAAAAGCTATGGTAGATATGCTTCGTGAGCGTTCTGACGGAAGACCGATTGGAATTAAAATTGCTGCCGGAAGAATCGAACGTGATCTGGAATATTGTGTATTTGCCGAACCGGATTTTATCACGATTGATGGCAGAGGAGGAGCGACGGGCTCTAGTCCGTTCTTCTTAAGAGAAGCGACAACGATTCCGACCATTTATGCATTATATCGGGCAAGAAAATATTTAGACAGTGTCAAATCGGACATTTCACTTGTCATAACAGGCGGTCTTCGCGTTTCGGCGGATTTTGCAAAGGCATTGGCGATGGGGGCAGATGCCGTAGCGATTGCGAGTGCGGGACTCATTGCAGCGGCTTGTCAGCAATACCGCATTTGCGGAACAGGCAATTGTCCGGTTGGTATTGCCACACAGAATCCAGAACTTCGTACAAGATTGGAAGTTGATGCGGCGGCTATGAGAGTTGCCAATTTCTTAAATGTTTCGCGAAGTGAACTTGAAACCTTTGCAAGAATTACAGGAAATTATTCCGTACACGATTTATCAATGGAGAATCTTGTGACCACGAGTGATGATATTGCGAAATATACAAATATAAGACATATCGGTGATGCAATGGAATATAAAATCATGTCAGCGAATGAGAAGGAGAACGGAGGGAAAGGTAGTATGAAGACATACAAATGTGCAATATGCGGAGAGGTTTTTACAGTAAAAGAAGGAGAGGAGCCTGTTTGTCCACGTTGCAGAGCAACAGGAGAGAAACTTGAACCTGTTACGGCAGAGAAGAAAGACAAGTATGCAGGAACACAGACGAAGAAAAATCTTGAGGCAGCGTTTGCAGGTGAATCGGGGGCCAGAAATAAATATACCTATTTTGCTTCTGTGGCGAAAAAGGAAGGATATGAACAAATCGCAGCGCTGTTTTTAAAAACGGCAGAAAATGAAAAAGAGCATGCGAAAATGTGGTTCAAGGAGTTGAATGGCATTGGTGATACGGTAGATAATTTAAATGCTGCTGCAGACGGTGAAAATCATGAGTGGACAGATATGTATGAGGGATTTGCCAAGACTGCAGAGGCAGAAGGCTTCCCGGAGCTTGCAGAGAAATTCCGCATGGTCGGAGCGATTGAGAAACATCATGAGGAACGCTATCGCGCATTGCTTAAGAATGTTGAGATGGCAGAGGTATTTGCAAAGAGCGAAGTGAAGGTATGGGAATGCCGTAATTGTGGGCATATCGTAGTCGGGACAAATGCACCGGAGATTTGCCCCGTATGTGCACATCCGCAGAGCTATTTTGAAATCAGAGAAGAAAACTATTGATACAATGTAAGATGCTTTTATCGGCGGTTTTTTAACCGCCGATTTTGTGTTTTACAGAAGAAATGCATTAATGCTTGACAACTTGGAAAACCGAAATTATATTTGTGACAGTGTGATATTGTGCTGTGAAAAGAGGGAGTGTTATGAAAGTGAAAGAAAATATATTGGATTTTTTTGTGATTACATTTGGAACGATGATAGTTACGATAGCGGTGTTTTTCTTTTTAGTTCCAAGTAAGGTGTCGGTTGGCAGTATCGCCGGTCTGGCTGTGGTATTGTCAAATTTTGTCCCATTGTCCGTATCGGCGCTCACTATGCTGATGAATGTGGTGTTACTGATATTCGGCTTCTTTTTTATTGGAAAAGAATTCGGAGCAAAAACCGTTTATACTGCGTTGCTGATGCCGGCGCTTATGGGAGTTTTGGAAATTGTTTTCCCGAACAATCAGTCACTGACAAATGATCAGACGTTGGATGTGATATGCTATTGCGTGTTGGTGAGCGTGGGGATGGCAATGCTGTTTGTCCGCAACGCTTCCTCCGGCGGATTGGATATCGTTGCAAAATTTATGAATAAATATCTGCGTATGGACTTAGGAAAAGCAGTGAGTGTGGCGGGAATGGCAGTGGCGCTATCGTCAGTGCTTGTGTACGATAAAAAAACGGTGGTGCTGAGTGTGCTTGGTACTTACTTTAATGGTATTGTATTAGATCACTGTATCTTTGGCTCTACAATAAAAAAACGTGTCTGTGTGATTTCAAAAAAGGAGAAAGAAATTCTGGATTTTATTCTGTATGAATTGCACAGTGGAGCCACCAAATATCAGGCATATGGGACCTATTCGGATGCAGAGTATACAGAGATTAATACCATTGTAGATAAAACAGAATATCTGAAATTAATCAATTTTATTACGAAGACAGACCCCGATGCATTTGTCACCGTGTATGCGGTCAATGAAATGATGTATAAACCGAAAGTTGTAAAATAAAAAGGATGATATATTAGAGGATACGGAGGGAAACATTATGTATATCAGACGAGCAAAAAAAGAAGACATGGAAGGGATTAACAAATTATTATACGAGGTTTTGATGGTTCACCACAATGGAAGACCGGATTTATTCAAGGCGGATGCAAAAAAATACACCGACGAAGAATTAGCGGCGATTATTGCGGATGATACTAAGCCGATTTTTGTGGCAGCAGACGAGAATGAGGAGGTGCTTGGATATGCGTTTTGCATTTTTCAGCAGCACATCGGAAACAACATTTTAACCGATGTCAAGACACTTTATATCGATGATTTGTGTGTGGATGAGACCAGGCGGGGCATGCATATCGGAAAGCAGTTGTACGAGTATGTTTTGGCTTTTGCCAAAGCGCAGGGATGCTATAATGTGACGCTCAATGTATGGGCGTGCAACGAAAGTGCGATGTGTTTCTACGAAAAGTGTGGACTCGTGCCGCAAAAAGTTGGTATGGAAAAGATACTATAAGGGGAACCGACTTTAACATTTCGTTAACATTCCTATGTTATAATCGCAAATAATAAAGGAGGACGTTCGCGATGTTTAAGGTGTTAGTAGTAGAAGACGACAAAGATTTGAATCAGACCGTGTGCGCGCATCTGAACAGAAACGGCTATGAAGCCATCGGATGCTTATCAGCGAATGATGCTTATAATGAACTGTATGGCAATCTGTTTGACATGATTATCTCGGATATTATGATGCCGCAGATTGACGGATATGAGTTTGCCGCGACGGTTCGCGAGATGAACCGGGACATACCGATTCTTTTTATGACCGCGAGAGACGATTTCGAATCCAAAAGAAAAGGATTCGGTGTGGGAATCGATGATTATATGGTAAAGCCAATCGACCTGAATGAACTTTTACTGCGAATCGATGCGCTGATGCGGAGAGCAAAGATTGCGACCAACCGCAAGATTTCCGTTGGAAACACGACACTGGATGCGGAAGAACACTCCGCCTATGTGGGAGATGAGGAAGTGCAGTTGACCGTAAGAGAATTCAACATTTTATATAAGCTTTTATCTTACCCGAAAAAAACATTTACCCGTTCTCAACTGATGGATGAGTTCTGGGATGTCGAATCGGCATCCGGACCGAGAGTGGTGGATGTTTATATGACCAAGCTTAGAGAGAAGTTCAAGGAATGTGATGATTTTGAGATTGTGACGGTTCATGGATTGGGATATAAGGCGGTGATAAGATGAAGGGAAAAATCAAACTGACAGGCATCTGGCATTTTTTGATATTCTTTTTATTGATTGCTTTTGTGGTTACCTGTAATTTCTATTTGTTCCTGCATTCGATGGAATTGGATGCACAGACCATAAGCCATCCGGCAAAAATGACGCTTGCAAATGTACTGCTGCTTACACTGTTGTTTTGTATCGTGGACGCTTTTCGCAGAAGTCAGATGATTGCGAAACCGGTAAAACGAATTCAAGGGGGCATCGAGCGAGTTATAAAAGGCGATTTTACGACCAGAATTGAGTACATCCACGGGGAAGACAGCGGCAATGAATTTGATACAATTATAACCGGACTCAATCAGATGATTGAGGAACTCTCCGGCGTGGAGACATTAAGAACGGATTTTATCGCGAACGTGTCACATGAGTTAAAGACGCCGCTTGCCGTCATGCAGAATTACGGAACGCTGCTTCAGAACCCGGAGTTAAGTGACGAGCAGCGCATCGAATATGGAAAAGCGATACAGGAGCAGACGAACCGATTGTCCTCCCTTGTCACGAATATCTTAAAGCTGAATAAGCTGGAAAACCAACAGATTTATCCGAATGTGGAGAAGTATTATCTGGGAGAGCAGCTTTGTGAATGTATGCTTACGTTTGAAGCTCTCTGGGAGGAGAAAAAGATTGAGATAGAGACGGACATTGATGATGAGGTCTTGATTGAAGCAGATAAGGAGCTCCTTGATCTTGTGTGGCACAATCTGTTATCCAATGCCCTAAAATTTACAGAAGAAAATGGAAAGGTGACGTTGTCGCTCTACAAAGACGACCAATATGTTTATGTTCAGGTAAAAGATACCGGGTGTGGTATGAGTGCAGAGACGGGGAAAAATATTTTCAAAAAATTCTATCAGGGCGATACCTCTCATGCGACAAAGGGAAACGGTCTTGGATTGGCATTGGTAAAAAGAGTGATTGATATCTGCGGTGGTGAGATAGCGGTGAGCAGTCAGTTAGGTGAAGGAAGCACATTTACAGTGAAGCTGCGGCAGAGTAAAGGTTAGGAAAAGTAAGGTGAAATAGCATGGATGAGAATAAGGAAGCATTTGAATATACATATTCTGCGAAACAGCAGGCGGAGATTGCGCAGATTCGTAAGAAATACCTGCCCAAAGAGGAAGACAAGATGGAACTGCTACGGAAACTTGACAGGGATGCCACAAAGCCGGGAACTATTTGCTCCATCGCAGTGGGAGTCGTTGGCTGTCTGGTATTTGGTTTTGGAATGAGTTGCGTCATGGTATGGTCAGATTCGCTTATGATATTGGGAATTGTGGCCGGGCTTATTGGCATGGTGCTGGTAGGCCTCGCTTATCCGCTCTATGTGAAGATTACAAAGAAGCAGCGTGAAAAACTTGCACCGCAGATATTGGCACTTACAGAAGAATTATCAAAATAAGAATTTGAAAGAGGGTATTTCCAAAACGGAAGCAATTTTGGAGATACCCTTTTTTATGCTACAAAGGGGAGTGAATAAATGCTGAATTTGCGCATGTTTCATGCGGTTGAGATATTTGTCACCTTGTTCGTGTGAGACATTTGTGTATAATCAAAATATAGGATTTGAGACATTTGAATGGGATTGGTGACAGAATGAAAACAGAATTTTGGAGTAAGAAAAGACTAAGAGTGATTGCAGTGTTAGCTCTTTTTAATTTTACATTTTTGGGAACGGAGTACTTGTTTGATAACATGATGGCATATCTGACAGATGCAAAGCAGGTTGTGGTTGCCCAAAGCTATATTTTGGGGGCAAGTGTGGTCGGTTTTCTCCTTTTTCCGCTGATCAATCGGCTGATAAAGCAGCGTGTGAAATATCTTATGGCGTTTGTAGCGTCCGTAGCGAGTATTGTCTGCATTTTTATCATCCAGCAGCATGAAGCATATGTATCTGTATTGGTAGCAGGCGGTCTTGTTTTTATTTTGCTTGGAATTGCGGGAAGCGTTTCTCATTATGCGGCGGCTACTATGCTTAACAATGACAGCAGCTTGGCAAAGACGGTCGGCATAGCATATGCACTCGGTTTGCTCCTTCAATTTATGAATAACAATTTCGTGAAAAATGATACGGCAGAAGCAATTATTCTTTCTGTGTTTATGATGATATTGGTGATATTGCTGGTATGTCTGAACCAGGATGCGGCAGAGAAAATAGAAAGTCAGACAGTAACAGAGAGAAAAATAAATCATGTTTTAATTAATTCTGCCGTTGCGGGAGGAGCCTTGATCGCGAGCGTTGCACTGATGACATACATATTTGCAACCTTGGATAATGTCGTGACCTTCGTACACGCCGGAGGTTCCGTGGATATCGGTCAGTGGGCGCGCTTGCTTTTGGCATTGAGTGGGTTAATCGCCGGTGTTCTGTTTGATATCCGAGAACGGCGCTATATGAATATCATTATGTATTGTGTCACGCTTCTCTCAACACTCTGTGTGGTAGTCATCGCGCTTGGTGGACCGTTTTTAATCGGTCTTATCGTATTTTATCTTTCGGCAGGTTTTTTTGTGGTATTTTTTACAACGGGATTTATGGATTTGTCTTATTACATGAAGTTGCCGGAATTGTGGGCGGGACTGGGACGTGCTGTAAATAATCTGTGTGCTGCAACAATCGGAGCGGCCTCGCTTGCGCTGAGTGAATCCGGCAATGCGATACTGATTATAGCGGTGGCATTGATTTTGTTTGCCCTGATCAATGTAACAAGCTTTATTTATTCCAATCAATTTACGGTATGTATGGAAAGAGGAGAGACACGAAAGTCCGATAACGAAGAGGAAACAGAGGAAGATGCGATGAAGCTTGCAAGATTTTCGGAGGCATTTTCTCTGACCCCAAGGGAGCAGGATGTTCTTCAAATGCTATTGACATCAGATGGCAGTGTGCAGGAGATGGCAGACAAGCTTTTTATATCAAGGGCGGCATTGTATCGGCATATTACAGCCCTTAATGAAAAGACGGAGACAAAGACCAGAATCGGATTATTGCAATTTTATTATGCATGGAAGAAAACGGATGTGGAACGCTAGCGAAATGAGACGTATGTATACTTGAAAGAACGCGATTTTTATGGAACATATAAGAAAAGGGAGGCTTGCTTTATGAAAAGAAAAAACTTGTGGATGCTATGCTTCATTTTTATGTTTCTGTTAAGTGCATGCGGAAAAAGTGCGGATATGACAGAAAATCAGATGCCGGACGAGTATGCTGTGAGTGTGATTGTTACAATCAATCCTCAGATTAAGCTGTATGCAGATATAAATCAGCTGATTGTCGGCGTGGAATATTTGAACGAGGATGCAAAGACTGCTTTTTCACAGATTGATTTTATTGGAATTACGATGGAAGAAGGCATGCATCAAATTGTGGATGCTGCAATTAAACAGCATTTCTTGATGGATGGAAAAGATGTTGATATTGAGGTCGTCGAAATCATAGATGAAAGCTGTGACGGTTCTGCAGTATGTAAGAAAATAGAAGATGCTGCGGCTGCTGCACTTGAAAAGAGTGGGGTCACGGCAAGCGTATCTGCGAGAGCAAGTGTCGAAATCGTGGAGGAAGCTGATGAATCGGAGGCGGCGGATTCCGAAGAGACAAATGTCCATGAAACAGAGATTCCGGAAAACGCGCTCACTGAGACTGGAGCAACAGAAGATGCTATGAAAGAGCTTTCCGAAACAGATACCGATGTCGGGACGAAAGAGACTGCACAGACAGAAGTGTCGGAAAATGTGACACCGGCGATACAGAATAGTGCAAAAAGCAGTTGTACCGTTTGTGGCGGAACAGGAAAGTGTGATGAGTGTAAGGGAGATGGATATCGTGGAAGCGGATATACGATTCCCTGCCCTCGCTGTCACGGCTCGTTGACGGAAACCTGTATTTACTGTGATGCGAACGGCAATAGTACAAAGCATGAAGGAACCTGTGATTTCCCGAATTGTATGGGAGCACATGTATATAGATGTACAATATGCGGCGGAGGGACGATACCCGTGACATGCCAGAGTTGTGGAGGAAGCGGAAAATGTAATGCCTGCGGTGGAGGAGGTACGCAGTAAGCAATCCGTGAGATACATAAGTAGAAAGAAAAAGAACGAAGGAAAAGAAGGAAGGTAGATTTTATGAGAGTAAGGAAAAAATTTGCGTGGTTGTTAAGTTTTCTTTTAATTTTTTCAGTGATTGCGGGAAGTATATCGGTGGAAACGAAAGCACAGGGAGTGGGAACAACATTTACGGTAAACATAACAAACAATACCTCATTTGGAAACGGAAATTTGGTGTGGTATAGGTTTGACAATGCGGCTGGGTGGACACAGGCAACTTCCGGCACAGCGATTGATATTAGCGGACAAAGCGGTATTGATGTCAGAGTAGAACGAGCAGATGCAAATGAAGTTGCTTTAGATTTTACCGGCTCCACCGGATTTGCTACGGATGATTTTATGGGTACAACCGGAGACAGCGGTCAGAGATTTACGTTGGAAGATGGGCAGTCTTATATACTAAATGTAACTTTTAATCCTAGTAGTGGAGGTACAAATCCGGAAACCATTGCTGTTGCGGTAAGTCAGGGCGAGGAGTTATTGGATTCATTTGGAAGCAATCTCAAGGTGGATGGAATTTTGGCTTCCGGTGGTTTTGTTACCGTGGAACAGGCATCTACACATACAATCGGTGTTTGTTGTGCATTTGGCTCTAGCATCGGAAAAGTCGTTGTGAATGGGACGGAAGTGACTGCTACACCGGATGAGTTTGGCGCATGGTATTATTTTGAAGTGGCAGATGCAACATCCTATGATATTAAGCTTTCCGCAGGTAGCAGTTCTGTCTATACAATCGCATGGGATAATGAGGGAACGTTAGGAACAGATGCGGTAGTGGCACACGGTAAGGTTGAAATTGTTCCTGCAGAAGGAATTGCGGATATGACGGAGGATCACACAAAGGGTGGTCACTATGCAGTAAATCCGGGCACCATGGTTACAATTAAACTTGTCCCGGATTATGGATACCAGCTAAAGAGTACCGATTTAAATGGTGCTACGGTGGCGGCCGGTTCCGAAGTTAGTACCTTTACCTTTGAGATGCCAAGTACCAATCTGCATCTGGCGGCATTGTTTGAAAAAACTGCTGATCAGGTAGATTGCACGGCAAGCAATGTTGTAAACAACGTATCAATCGGAAACGGTGGAAATGCAGTCTCAAGCGGAAATCTTAAGATGACAGTTGCGGACAACGGCGCTTATACAACCGATGTTTCGACTGCAGTAAGTGGTAGCTCCGTTACTAAGGTGGCTTCGGTAGATCTTACATTGGATAATATTGTAAGCAAAGGTAACAACGATTATTGGACGAGTAACGTAACGGAATTCACGAATCCAATCAGTGTAGGATTGCAATTAGATTCGACCGCACTTTCTGCCGGGGAAACCTACAGTGTGGTAAGAGACCATAACGGTACATTAACAGAACTAGATGCAACTTATGATTCTGCAACCGGTACACTTACATTCGCTACAAATCAGTTTTCTACTTACACAATTGTAAAAAAAGTGGCATCTGCGGGTAATTCCGGTTCTAACATAGTCGTGTCATCTGGTGGAAATACTTCAGTGAGCAATGTGTATCCGGGAGGCTTGACGGAGAGCACCAGCCAGTTGACGGGTAAGGTGTTAACAGCAGATGAGCAGGCAAGAGTAGCTAAGGGTGAATCTGTAAATGTGTATTTGGAAGTGAAAGACGTCTCCGGCTCTGTGACGGATGCAGAGAAAGCATTGATAGAGGGAAAAAGAGGAAATGCAGTAATCGGTATGTATCTTGATTTTTCGCTATTTAAGCAAATTGGTGGTGGTACACCTCAGGCGGTGAGCGATACCAATGGAAAAGTAGCGATAAGTTATACAGTTCCGGATACACTCATCAATAAAGATTCGTCCATTGTAAGAACATACAAGATGATTCGTATCCATAATGGTAAGGTGGATGTACTGGATTGTAAATTTGATGCACCTTCGGGGAAAATAACCTTCTACTCGGATGCGTTTTCAACGTATGCGCTTGTATATACGGATGCACCAAAGGGGGAAGCACAGATGGTTTCACCAAAGACCGGTGAGAGCAGCAATGGCATGATATGGCTGATGCTTGCAGTGATAAGTGCGGCGGGGGCTGTATACTTTGTAAAGAGTAAGAAAATAGCATAAAAAGATATAGAAAAGCAGAGGAAACATTCCTCTGCTTTTTTTTTACATTTTGTAAACATTTCCTTGACATTTTCCAAACACGACGGCGATATCCTCTGTTTATCAACAAGAGAGAAGCAAAGGAGGAAGCGACCATGTTATACGAGATTTTATATACCTTTTACTATTTTATGATGAGCATCTAATGAAAAAGGCGAATGAACGAAGGAGAAGAAAATGGAATTGATAAAGAATGCGGAAATGTTTGCGATTAAAAAAGCATTGGAATATATGGACAAAGACCCGGAAACGAATCTTCCGAAGCTTATGGACTGGTTTGACAGATTTGACGTGAAGGACACGCTCAAGGTACAGAGAGATGCAATCCGAAATGTGATTACCGATAAGGATAACAACTGGTATAAGCTGATAATGAGCCTTTGGACGGATATTAATCCTGAGGTTCGAAATACATTGTTTCAAAATTTGATTGTCAATGGCTGTCTGCTGGGATATCAGCGTCAGAAGGAAAACAGAGAAAAGTACAACTGCAATGTACCATGGGCAATTCTGATGGACCCGACCAGTGCCTGTAATCTGCATTGTACCGGATGCTGGGCGGCGGAGTATGGAAATCATATGAATCTCACTTATGAGGACCTGGATGAGATTGTAAAGCAGGGAGTAGAGCTCGGAACCTATGTCTACCTGTTTACAGGAGGCGAGCCGTTGGTGAGAAAAAGAGATATCATCCGGCTTTGCGAGGAGCATCCGGACTGTGTATTCTCTACTTTTACAAACGGGACGTTGATTGATGAGGCGTTTGCGAAAGAAATGCTTCGTGTGAAGAATTTTGTCCCGGCAATTAGCATTGAAGGTTTTGAGGAAGCGACGGACTCCCGCAGAGGAGAAGGTACCTACCAAAAGATTATCAGGGCGATGGAAATCTTAAAGGAATATAAGTTGCCATTTGGAATTTCCTGCTGCTATACCAGCGCAAACGCAGAGGTAATCGGAAGTGAGGAATATTTTGATTACATGATTGATTTGGGAGCAAAATTTGCATGGTTCTTTACCTATATGCCGGTTGGAAAGGGTGCAGTGAAAGAACTGATGGCAACCGCAGAGCAGCGGGAAATGATGTATCACAAGATTCGCGAGTACAGAAGCACGAAACCGTTATTTACCGTGGACTTTTGGAATGACGGTGAATATGTCGGCGGTTGTATTGCAGGTGGCAGAAGCTACTGCCATATCAACGCAAACGGCGATATCGAGCCATGTGCGTTTATCCACTATTCGGACTCCAATATCAGAGAGAAAACATTGCTGGAAGCATATCGTTCCCCGTTATTTATGGGCTATCATGACAACCAGCCCTGGAATGAGAACATGCTGAGACCTTGTCCGGTGCTTGACAACCCGGGCAGATTGACAGAGGTTGTGGAAAAGAGCGGGGCAAAGAGCACGGACTATCAGAATCTTGAGACAGCGAAAGAGTTCTCTGATAAATGTGTGGAGACGGCAGAAAAATGGGCTCCGGTAGCGGAGCGCTTGTGGGAGGAAAATCATGGAAAATAGAATGGAAAACAACAAAGAAACTTTTGAGTATACATACTCAGCAAAACAGCAACAAGAGATTGAGAGTATCCGAAAAAAATATCTTCCCAAGGAAGAGGATAAGATGGAGCGGATAAGAAAGCTTGACAGAGAGGCGGAACGGCCGGGAATGATAGCCTCGCTTGCAACAGGTGTCATAGGTGCCTTGATACTTGGCATCGGTATGTGCTGTACGATGGTGTGGGGCGAGTCACTTTTTGTTCTTGGCATCTTTGTGGGCGTGCTTGGAATTGCACTTACCGCAGCAGCATATCCGCTATATAAAAAGGTAACAAAGACACAGCGGGAAAAAGTGGCAGAGCAGATACTGGCGTTAACAAACGAACTTTCTTTATAAAACCCCAAAATAGAAAAGCGATAATAAACGATTTGAAGGAGGAACTATACGTATGAGCAACACAATGTATTTGGTAACAGGAGCAGCAGGATTTTTGGGCGGAACAATCTGCCGCCAGTTGGTGGAACGAGGCGAGAAGGTGCGTGCGTTTGTCCTTCCGAATGATAGGGCGATGAAATTTGTGCCGAAGGAGGCAGAAATTGTGGAGGGTGATCTGTGTGATATGGAATCCCTGCAAAGATTCTTTACGGTGCCGGAAGGAACGGAAACCATCGTGCTTCATATTGCAAGTATCGTAACCGTAAATCCCGACTACAATCAGAAAGTCATGGATGTCAATGTGGGTGGAACAAAAAACATTATTAATCTATGTCTGGAACATAAGGAGTGCAAAAAATTAGTATATTGTAGTAGTACAGGCGCAATTCCGGAACTCCCGAAGGGACAGAAGATTAAGGAAGTAAATCATTTTGACGAGGAAAAAGTAGTTGGATGCTACAGCCAGTCAAAGGCGCTTGCAACACAGGCTGTTTTGGACGCAGTTCACGAGAAAGGATTGCACGCCTGTGTCGTACATCCAAGTGGAATCTTAGGGCCGGGGGACTTTGCAGTAGGCGAGACGACCAAGACGGTAATTGACATCATTAATGGTGAGATGCCGATGGGAATTGCCGGTTCCTTTAACCTCTGTGACGTGAGAGACCTTGCGCAGGGCACGATTTTAGCGGCGGATAAAGGAAAAGACGGAAGCTGTTATATCCTTGGAAACAAAGAGGTATCCTTCAAGGCTTTCTCGAAGCTTCTGATGGAGGAGAGCGGTTGCAAGCCAATCAGATGCTTCCTCCCAATTAAAGCGGCAAATTTTCTGGCAGATATGCTGGAAAAGCAGGCAAAGAAGAAGGGAACAAAGCCGCTTATGACAACTTTTTCTGTATATAATCTTGCAAGAAACAACGAGTTTGACTGTACGAAAGCCCAGAGAGAATTAGGATATAAAACACGCTCCTACAAAGAGACGATTCGTGATGAGGTAAAGTGGCTCAAGGAAACCGGGAAAATAGCGTAAGAGATAGAAAACTATGACGAGATAAGCACTACTGTATTTTTCTGTATTCCCCCGGCGTACAACCCTTTTGTTCGCGAAACGTTTTTGTGAAATAGCTGACATCGAAAAAGCCGCATTGAGCTGCGATGTCGGCTATTTTTTGATTTGTGGAGGTCAGAAGCTCCGCAGCCTTTTGAATGCGAAATTGCTTTACGTATTGAATTGGTGTCGTCCCGATTGTGGCACGGAAACAGCGAAGACACTCGCTTTCGCTAATCAAAGCGCTTTCGGCAATCTGTGCGGTATTGATTTCACCGGTATAGTGTTCTTGCACATATTGCAGCATGATTTTGATACGTTCTGCGTTGCGCAAAGCTTTGTCTGAGGTGTGCTGTGGAACGGATGGATGGTGCGTAGACAGCAGAAAAATCAGATGCGACAGTGCATCACGGACAGCAAATTCATAGCCGGGAGTTTCCAGCATACAGTTCTCCCATGCAGTCTCGATGGAATTATTTGCCTCCTGCATCCAGAACTCAGAAGCATCGAAGCAGACGAATTTCAGAGTGGGATTTTGCATAAGTGGCTGGATATAATTCTGCCAGAAAATGCTGTCCATGCTGCCGCCCACCAAGCGAGCGTGGAAGACCAGTGAATGAAATCTGCAGCCAGAATTCTCGAAGTCCCATGCACCATGAAGAACACCGGTATTGATGAAACAGCCATCTCCATGATGCAGTATACGTTTTTCGGAGCCGGCGGTTACAACCGCGGATCCTTCTGTTACAACGAGTACTTCGAGTTCATCATGCCAATGCCAGGGTACGGGACAGGTTGTAAGGTCGTCGTGATAGCAGGCAATCGGAAAGAGGGCTGTGCCATGCAGGGCAAGCTCTCTGCCATAGGAATCGGTTGTCGTGTTACATATTGCTAATCCCATAAAATCCTCCTGACTGACGGTTTTGTCATATAAAATTGGCGATATTATCCTATATATCTAATGATTTTGTTGATATAATCATATCATGGTTCAAGGAGGAAGACAACATGGTGCATTTACTTTTAGCAGTTATTTACATATCTTTTATCAGTTTAGGTTTGCCGGACTCACTGCTTGGTGCGGCGTGGCCGATGATGTATGGAGAGTTTGGCGTGCCGGTATCTTATGCTGGGGCGATTTCGATGATTATTGCAGCCGGAACCATTGTATCGAGTCTGCAGAGCGACCGGATGACGCGGAAACTTGGAACCGGAAAAGTGACGGCGCTCAGCGTGGCGATGACTGCCATCGCTTTGTTTGGATTTTCGATGAGCCATTCTTTTTGGATGCTGTGCCTGTGGGCAATTCCATATGGATTGGGAGCCGGAGGTGTGGATGCTTCTTTGAACAACTACGTGGCATTGCACTATGCGAGCCGTCATATGAGCTGGCTTCATTGCATGTGGGGTGTTGGTGCATCCGTGGGACCTTATATTATGGGATATGCACTGACCGGTGGGCACGGTTGGAATATGGGCTATCGCTACATCGCCATTTTACAGATTGGGTTGACGGCAATATTGATTTTTAGTATTCCTCTTTGGAAAAAGCGTCCTGTCGCAGAAACAAAGGAGGGAAAAAGGATAGAGGACGAACCGCTAAGCCTCAGGCAGATTGTAAGCATTAAAGGGGCAAAAGAGGTTATGGTAGCTTTTTTCTGCTACTGTGCATTGGAACAGACAACAGGGCTTTGGGCAAGCAGTTATCTTGTGCTGTATCGGGGAATCACGGAAGAGAAGGCTGCCTCTTTTGCCAGTCTGTTCTATATTGGAATTACAATTGGACGTGCACTCAGTGGATTTTTAACAATAAAGTTTAGCGATACGCAAATGATACGGCTCGGTGAGGGAATTATTGTGGTTGGTATTGCTTCGTTGTTGTTGCCATTCGGAGAGAACTTTTCGTTGGCTGGTCTGATTTTGATCGGGCTTGGTTGTGCACCGGTCTATCCGTGTATTATCCATTCCACACCGACTCACTTTGGTGAGGATAAGTCTCAGGCAGTAATCGGTGTCCAGATGGCGAGTGCTTATGTGGGAACCTGTCTGATGCCACCGGTATTCGGATTAATTGCAAATCATATCAGCGTGACATTGTTCCCGGTGTTTTTACTGGTGATTCTGGCTCTGATGTGGGGTATGTATGAGAAACTTTTGAAAGTTGGGACTTCGGACTGTTAAAAAACAGTCCGTTTTTTTAGAAAAAAATTATTCATCGGTTGCACCTGTCACAAAAATCTTTTATTATCGTATCATGAACATTAGATAAGGTGGAATCATACATGAAAAAAAGAAGTGTGCTTATTCGTGGGGCAGTGTTTGTTGTGTTGCTTATCGCAGTGGTTGCAACCGGATTCCGGTATTATGCCGCGGATTATTATACGGCGAAAGCCTATGAAGTTGTGACAGAAAAGGTACAGGAAACAGAGAACTATATTATTTATGGAGATACGAACAGTGCCAGAGGGTTTATCTTTTATCCGGGCGCTAAAGTAGAGGAAACGGCGTATGCGCCGATACTAGATGAACTGGCTGAGACGGATATCTGCTGTGTGGTTGTGAAGATGCCCTATCATCTGGCAGTATTGGATATGGATGCGGCAGAGCAGGTGATGCAGGAGTTGCCGGAGGTAGAACAATGGTACATAGGCGGTCATTCTCTGGGAGGTGCCATGGCAGCAGTATATGCGGCGAAGCATGAGAGTGAGCTTACAGGGCTGATTTTGTTGGCGGCATATCCGACAGATACGTTGGAGAAATTGCCGGTGCTTTCAATATACGGCAGCGAAGACACTGTGCTGAATCATGAAAAATACGAAGATTCGATTTCTATGGCGAAGCATTTGACGGAGCGCGTAATCGAAGGTGGCAATCATGCCGGATTTGGCAATTATGGCGCACAGAAAGGTGACGGTGAAGCGGAGATTTCGGATGAGGAACAGTGGCAGGAGACGGTAGACTATATTTTGAATTATATGCAAGTATACGTTGAGGATGTGGAATAAGGAGTTGTGAAAAATGGAACTGACGGTAGGATTATTGATTCCCTTTTTGGGAACGACGCTTGGAGCGGCGTGTGTATTTTTCTTAAAAAATGAATTGCATAGACTGGTACAGAAGGGGTTGCTGGGATTTGCATCCGGTGTGATGGTAGCAGCGTCTGTGTGGTCGCTTTTGATTCCGGCAATCGATATGGCAGAGCCTGTGATGGGAAAGTTTTCGTTTGTGCCGGCAGCAGTAGGATTTATTTTTGGTATTTTTTTTCTGCTTGCGATGGACAGAGTCATACCGCATCTGCATCTCAATGATGATAAGCCGGAGGGGTTGCCAAGTCAGTTAAAAAAGACAACGATGCTGGTACTGGCGGTGACGTTGCATAACATACCGGAAGGCATGGCAGTCGGAGTGGTGTTTGCAGGATTGCTGGCAGAGAGCAGCGGAATTACTCTGGCAAGTGCGGTCGCACTTTCACTTGGAATTGCCATTCAGAACTTTCCGGAGGGCGCGATTATTTCACTTCCGCTGAAAAGTGAGGGTGGCAGCAGAAAAAAAGCGTTTCTTTATGGTATGGCATCCGGTATTGTGGAACCGATTGCAGCGGTGATAACAATTCTCCTGTCCGGATTTATTACGCCGTTGTTGCCATATCTGCTGGCGTTTGCGGCAGGAGCAATGGTTTATGTGGTGGTGGAGGAGTTATTGCCGGAAGCATCGGAGGGTGAGCATTCCAATATCAGCACATTAGGCTTTGCAGCAGGCTTTTTGGTTATGATGATTTTGGATGTTACATTAGGATAAGAATAACGCAAGCGCTGGCAAATAAATTGCAACTTGAAATAAGTTGTGGTATCATAGTACTAATCGTAAGAACATAAGATAAAGGAGCGTGTTACGATGCAGGATAATTTGAGAGAAGAGCTGATTAAGCAGTTTCCGGCTGAGGTTATCGAGGTAACCGAACAGACCGGGAAAAAGTATTATGCATGTCCGACCTGTAAAAGAGCGGTTACGCGAGGGGAGACAAAGTGTGGCGGTTGCAGTCAGGTGCTGAGCTGGGACAGTATTCGTCAGGAGGAGCAGGCTACCGTTGGTGTGAAGACCGCGACATTAACATTTGAGGTTGCGGGAGATTTTGCAAAAGGTGATTGTAGAAAATGTCCGCTTTCTTACATTGCGAAGGTTAACACAGAGAATGTCTATGAATGTCCATTGAAGATGCGGGCAAACTGTAAATTGGATATTTCATAAGAACATGCGTGAAGGTTCCGAAAGCCTGTGTCAGAGATGAACAGATTTCGGAACCTTTTTTAGGAGAGATAGAATGGATAAATTACATACAGTAATCACGGGAGTGGGAGTCCTGCTTTTCCTGTGGTTTGCGATTCCGCTTGTGACGAGAGGAATTATTAATATTGGCAATATTACGGGAATGCTGTTATCAGTAATGCTGCTGGGATATGGAATCTTTTATGCAAAGGTACATCAGCAGATTGTCGAACTCTGGCAGAGAGGAATAGGAAAGACAGCGATAAGTTTTGTGGCAGCAGTGACAGTTTTGGTACTTATGCTTGTAACAGCAGAGACGGTTGGAATGGTGCGCGCGGCCAGGAAGCACCCACCGCAGAACACGACGGCTGTTGTGCTGGGGTGCAGCGTCAAGGGAGAGAGACCAAGCAGAATTTTGCAGGAACGTCTGGATGCGGCTTATGAATATCTGACGAAGAATCCGAAGGCTTACTGCGTGCTCTCAGGCGGACAGGGAGCAGGCGAGGATATCAGCGAAGCGGAATGCATGTATCGTTATTTAACAGAAAAAGGAATCGAGTCGGAGCGCTTATTGCGAGAGGATACTTCCACGAATACGAAAGAAAACCTGTTGTTTTCACAGGAACTGCTGGAGGAGAACGGAATTTCCGGAGATATTACCATCGTGACAAGTGAATTTCATGCATACCGTGCGGCTAAGACGGCAGAGCGTCTGGGGATTAATAGTTACAGCACGCCAAGCCATACGTTTTTTTTGTACCTGCCGACATATTATGTGCGGGAACTGTATGGAATCCTGTATTATATCATCAAATAAGGGAGCAACTTTATGGCAGTAAAATATTATGCGGTTAAAATAGGAAAGACACCGGGAATCTATACGTCGTGGGATGAATGCAAGGCAATGGTGCACGGTTTTCCGGGGGCAGTTTACAAAAGCTTTAAGACAATGGAAGAAGCAAAGCAGTTTATGGGGGTGAGCGTCAAAGTAGCGGAAACGGCAGCTCGAGAAGAAGCGCTGTTTGCAGATCGGACAGATGTGGAATTCCCGGATGTATACGCGTTCGTAGACGGCTCATATAACGTTGCAACAAAAGTGTATGGCTATGGCGGATTCCTGATTCATGATGGCAAAAAGGAAACATTGCAGGGGGCAGGAGATGAGGAAGAGATGTCATCTATGCGCAATGTGGCAGGTGAAGTTTTGGGAAGCATGGCTGCGATTGAGAAGGCTTTGGAACTCGGACTGTCTGAAATTACCATATATTATGATTACATGGGCATCGAGATGTGGGCGACAGGAAGCTGGAAACGCAACAAAAAAGGTACGATTGCTTATTACGAGTATGTGAATTCCGTGCGCGATAAGATACAGATTCATTTCGTGAAGGTCAAAGGGCATTCGGGCGTGGAGGGCAACGAGGAGGCAGACCGCCTGGCGAAGGAGGCGGTAGGGATTGGATAAAAAACTAAAGTATTTTGACCTGATGGAGGATTTGCGAGGACAGATTTTATCCGGTGCGATTAAGCCGGGGGAAAAGCTCCCGTCAGAGAACCAGCTTTCTGTGCAATATCATGTAAGCAGACAGACAGTGCGCAAAGCATTGCAGATTTTACAAAATGAAGGATACATCTACGCAGAGCATGGACGGGGAACTTTCTGCTCGGAGATGATGCGGCATACGAAGCAGTCGCGTAATATTGCCGTGGTGACGACATACCTGTCGGATTATATTTTCCCCCGGGTGATACAGGGAATTGATCAGGTGTTGACCGAGAATGGATACACGATTTTGTTAAAAAATACGAAGAATTCCAGAAGCCTGGAAGCAAAGTGCTTGGAAGAACTTTTGCAGAAAGATATTGACGGACTTATCATAGAACCGAGTAAGAGCCAGATTTTCTGCAGGCACACGCATCTGTATCAGATGTTGGATGAGTATCAGATTCCGTATGTATTTATCCAGGGAAGCTATGCACAGATGGAGGACAAGCCGCATATTCTTTTGGATGATTGCAAGGGAGGATACCTGGTGACAAAGCATCTGATAGAATTGGGACACCGGAATATCGTCGGCGTGTTTAAATCGGATGATACACAGGGACAGCAAAGACATAAAGGTTATGTAAAGGCGTTGCAGGAAGCAGGAATCGTCTATGACCCGGATAAGGTTATCTGGTTTTACACGGAAGATCGTAAGACACACCCTTATGAGAAAATGCGACAGATGGCAGAGTGTCGGGCGCAGCTTTTTTTTGATGGGGTGGTTTCTTACAATGACCAGATCGCCCTTGAGGTTATCCGCGCACTAAATGAGGAGGGCTTGTCTGTACCGGAGGATGTTTCTGTGACAGGATATGATGACTCCTATCTGGCAGAAACCTGCAAGGTTCCGTTGACGACAATCAGCCACCCGCAGGAGAAACTGGGAGAGATGGCAGCAGAATTGTTATTGCAAATTATCTGTGAGGGAGAGAAAGACAGAGAGGAAAATCATATTTTAATAGAACCTAAGCTGGTTGTCAGGGAATCCTGCATCAGACGTGGAAAAAAGAATCAGAGAAGCTGATTCTTTTTTTTATGCAAAATATCTTACAGACAGAAAAAACAACTTGTGAATACGAGCATACAAGTTTTATGCTATAGACAGAGAGAATAGAAAGAGACCCGGCGTCTCCATAAGAGAGAAAGGAGTATATATATGGGAAATGCAAAGAATTTGATTGAGCGCGGAGGAGCGGTTTTGGGAATTGAATTTGGCTCAACCAGAATAAAAGCAGTATTGGTAGATGAGGAACATAAACCAATCGCCTCAGGAGCGCACGATTGGGAGAATCAGTTGGTAGACGGAATCTGGACATACAGCCTTGATGCAATTTGGAGAGGTTTGCAGGATTGCTATCAGAAGCTTACAGAGGATGTAAGAGAAAAATACGGAGCAGAGTTAACAAAGCTCGCCGCCATCGGCTTTTCCGGTATGATGCACGGATATATGCCGTTTGATGAAAAAGGAGAACTGTTGGTACCGTTCCGTACCTGGAGAAATACGATTACCGAGGCAGCGGCAGCAGAGCTTACGAAGGAATTTCAGTTCAATATTCCGCAGCGTTGGAGCATTGCGCATTTATATCAGGCGATTCTAAACGGAGAAGAACACGTGGAGGATATCACATACTTTACGACATTGGCAGGATACATTCATTGGAAGCTGACAGGGGAGAAGGTGCTCGGTGTCGGAGAAGCATCCGGCATGTTTCCGATTGATGCAAAAACGCGAGACTATAATCAGAGAATGATAAACCAGTTTGACGCATTGCCAAACGTACAGAAATATCCATGGAAACTGGAAGAGATTCTGCCAAAGGTACTGGTAGCAGGAGCACATGCAGGAACACTTACGGAGGAGGGGGCAAAGCTACTTGATGTAAGTGGCAAACTATGTGCGGGAATCCCGATGTGTCCGCCGGAAGGAGATGCAGGAACCGGCATGGCAGCGACGAATTCTGTGGCTGTCCGCACCGGAAATGTGTCTGCCGGAACCTCTGTTTTCGCGATGGTCGTGCTGGAAGAAGATTTGAAGGCGGTACATGAGGAGCTGGATTTGGTGACGACGCCGTCCGGTGATACGGTGGCGATGGTGCATTGCAACAACTGCACCTCAGACCTGAATGCATGGGTAAATCTTTTCAAGGAATTTGCAGAGACGTTCGGAATGAATGTGGATATGGACGACTTGTACGGGACACTTTACCGCAAGGCACTCGAGGCAGATAAGAATTGCGGAGGACTGATGGCGTACAATTATTTCTCCGGAGAGCCGGTGACGGGATTGAACGAGGGAAGACCAATGTTCGTGCGCAAGCCGGATGCAAACTTTAGTCTGGGAAACTTTATGCGGACACACTTGTATGCATCTCTTGCAACCTTAAAGATTGGATGCGATATTCTGTTTAAAGAAGAGCAGGTGAAGGCGGATACAATTTACGGACACGGCGGCTTGTTTAAGACCCAAGGTGTCGGACAGGGAATTCTCGCAGCTGCGATGAATACTCCGGTAGCGGTAATGGAGACTGCAGGAGAAGGCGGCCCTTGGGGAATGGCACTTTTGGCGTCGTATATGATAAGCAAAGATGTGGATGAGAGCTTGGAGCGTTATCTCGGTGAACGTGTATTTGGCGGTCAGACCGGTTCTGTAATGAAACCGGACCCGGCAGATGTGGCTGGCTTTGACGCATACATTAATGTTTATAAGAGTGCACTTGCAGCAGAAAAAGCGGCAGTGGAGAGCATGCCGTTGTAATAGGTCAAAAAAGGGAAATATGACCTTGTTTCTATAAGAAAAAAGAATAAAATCATAAGCATGGAGGAGAAGATATGTTAACAACAAAAAATTACAAATTTTGGTTTTGCACCGGTTCACAGGACCTTTACGGAGATGAGTGCCTTGCCCACGTTGCGGAGCATTCTAAGATTATCGTTGCAAAGTTAAATGAGTCCGGATTACTGCCATTTGAAGTGGTATGGAAGCCAACACTCATTACCAACGAGCTGATTCGTAAGACTTTTAACGAGGCAAACGTAGATGAGGAATGTGCAGGCGTGATTGTCTGGTGTCATACATTCTCACCGGCAAAATCATGGATTTTGGGATTGAAAGAGCTTAGAAAACCATTGCTGCACTTGCATACCCAGTTCAACGAGGAGATTCCGTACGATACCATTGATATGGATTTTATGAACGAGAATCAGTCGGCACACGGAGACAGAGAGTGGGGGCACATCGTATCCCGCATGGGGATGGAGCGCAAGGTTGTGGTAGGGCATTGGTCCGATGAGCGTGTTCAAAATCGCATTGCATCCTGGATGCGCACGGCAGTCGGTGTAATTGAGAGCAGTCATATCCGTGTGATGCGTGTGGCAGATAACATGCGAAACGTAGCGGTTACCGAAGGTGACAAGGTGGAAGCACAGCTGAAATTCGGCTGGGAGGTAGACACTTATCCGGTCAATGAAATTGCAGAGGCAGTTGCTGCAGTGTCAGAGTCTGACACAAATGCGTTGGTGGATGAGTATTATGAGAAATATGATATCCTTTTGGAGGGACGCGATCCACAGGAATTCAGACGTCATGTGGCAGTACAGGCACAGATTGAGATCGGCTTTGAGCGTTTCTTGGAGGAGAAAAACTATCATGCTATCGTAACACATTTTGGCGACCTTGGTGCATTACAGCAGCTTCCGGGACTTGCAATCCAAAGACTCGAGGAAAAAGGCTACGGCTTTGGTGCAGAGGGCGACTGGAAGGTAGCAGCTATGGTTCGCCTGATGAAAATCATGACAGCCGGTATCAAGGATGCAAAAGGAACCTCTATGTTAGAGGACTATACCTATAATCTCGTAAAAGGAAAAGAGGGTATCTTACAGGCACACATGTTGGAGATTTGTCCATCCATCGCAGACGGACCAATCAGCATTAAGTGTCAGCCACTTTCCATGGGAGGCAGAGAGGATCCGGCAAGACTTGTATTTACATCCAAAGAAGGAAAAGGTATTGCAACATCGTTAATCGACCTCGGCAATCGTTTCCGTCTGATTATCAATGATGTTGATTGCAAAAAGGTGGAAAAACCGATGCCGAAGCTTCCGGTAGCGACGAATTTCTGGACACCGCAGCCTGACCTTTACACTGGTGCCGAGGCATGGATTTTAGCAGGAGGAGCACATCATACCGCGTTCAGCTATGACCTGACTGCAGAGCAGATGGGAGATTGGGCAAATGCGATGGGAATCGAGGCAGTCTATATCGATAAAGATACAAAGATTCGTGATTTCAAAAGAGATTTGATGCTCGGAGAGTTGTTCTATCGCTGAGAAAATCCGCATGTGTACGCTTTTTATATGTGAGACGTGTGCACATGCACAGTAAGAAAATGAAAAAATAGAAAAAGATATATTGATTTATTGAAAAGAAAGAGATAATATAATAGAAAAAGAAGAGCGTGCACGAGCACACATGAAAGGAGAAGAAATGAAATTTTTTATTGACACGGCTAATGTAGAGGATATTCGCAAAGCGAATGATATGGGGGTAATCTGTGGTGTTACCACAAATCCATCCCTGATTGCAAAAGAAGGAAGAGATTTTAATGAGGTTATCAAAGAAATCACAACAATCGTGGACGGACCAATCAGCGGAGAGGTAAAGGCAACTACGGTAGATGCAGAGGGTATGATTAAGGAAGGTCGTGAGATTGCAGCAATTCATCCGAACATGGTTGTAAAGATTCCTATGACGGTTGAGGGATTAAAGGCCGTAAAGGTATTATCCGCAGAAGGAATCAAGACGAATGTGACCTTAATTTTTTCCGCAAATCAGGCGTTGCTTGCAGCAAGAGCAGGAGCAACCTATGTATCTCCGTTCTTGGGAAGACTGGATGACATCAGTACAGCAGGCATTGATTTGATTCAGGATATTGTACAGATTTTTGATAACTATGGTCTTGAGACAGAGATTATCGCAGCGTCTGTTCGCAATCCAATCCATGTAACAGACTGTGCTCTTGCAGGTGCGCATATCGCGACGGTTCCGTACAATGTTATCGTGCAGATGACAAAGCATCCGCTTACCGATGCAGGTATTGAGAAGTTCCAAGCTGATTACAGAGCAGTATTTGGCGAATAATCGCCAATAAGCTCTGAAATCAGCTTGGAATTTGCAGTATATGTGAATCTGAAAAAAATTAGGGAGAAAATTATGAACAAATTAGAACTTCAGAAGATGGCTGTGGAAGTTCGCAAGGGTATTGTGACCTCTGTGCACAGTGCAAAGGCAGGACATCCGGGTGGCTCATTGTCCGCAGCAGATATCTTTACATATCTATACTTTGAAGAAATGAATATTGATCCGAAGAATCCGAAGTGGGAGAACCGTGACCGTTTTGTATTATCCAAAGGGCATACGGCACCGGGACTTTATTCTGCATTGGCAAACAGAGGATATTTTCCGGTGGAGGATTTGCTGACCCTGCGTCATACAGGCTCCTATCTGCAGGGGCATCCGGATATGAAGCATATCCCGGGCGTGGATATGTCCTCCGGTTCATTGGGACAAGGTCTTTCCTGCGCAACAGGTATGGCACTTGCCGGTAAGATGAAAGGTGCGGATTATCGTGTATATGCACTTTGCGGTGACGGAGAGATTGAGGAAGGACAGATTTGGGAGGCGGCAATGTTTGCAGGTTTCCGTAAATTAGACAATCTCTGTGTGATTATAGACAACAACAATCTCCAGATTGACGGTGCAATCGATGAGGTATGTTCTCCATATCCGATTGACAAAAAGTTTGAGAGTTTTAATTTCCATGTGATTAACATTGACGGAAATGACTTTGATGAGATAAAGCGTGCATTTGAGGAGGCAAAGGCAACCAAGGGAATGCCGACTGCGATTGTTGCGCACACCGTAAAGGGCAAGGGAGTTTCTTTTATGGAAAATTCCGTAGGATGGCATGGCAAGGCGCCAAACGATGAAGAATATGAGATTGCCATGGAAGACTTGAGAAAGGCAGGTGAAGCATTGTGTCAGAAGTAAAGATTGCAACCAGAGACAGCTACGGCAATGCTTTGGTAGAGCTTGGAAAAGAACACGAGAATCTCGTAGTTTTAGATGCGGATCTTGCGGCTGCGACAAAGACCGGTGTGTTTAAGAAGGCATTTCCGGAGCGTCATATTGACTGCGGAATTGCAGAGGCGAATATGACAGGAATTGCAGCAGGTATGTCTACCTGTGGTTATGTACCGTTTGTCAGTACATTTGCTATGTTTGCGGCAGGACGCTCCTTTGAGCAGGTGCGCAATTCTATCGGCTACCCTCATTTAAATGTGAAAATCGGTGCAACACATGCAGGAATCTCCGTCGGAGAAGACGGTGCGTCCCACCAGTGTAATGAGGATATTGCTCTGATGCGTGCGATTCCGGGGATGGTTGTCATCAATCCATCCGATGATGTGGAGGCGAGAGCTGCCGTAAAAGCTGCATATGAGCATGAAGGACCGGTATATCTGCGTTTCGGCAGATTGGCGGTTCCGGTCATCAACGATGAGGCATCCTATAAGTTTGAGCTTGGCAAAGGTGTGACATTGCGCGACGGTAAGGACTGTACCATCATTGCAACGGGACTTTGCGTGAGCGAATCCTTAGAGGCAGCGAAAGCTTTGGTTGCAAAAGGCATTGATGCACAGGTGATTAACATTCATACAATTAAACCGTTGGACGAAGAACTTGTGATTGCTGCGGCAAAGAAGACCGGAAGAATTTTTACAGTGGAGGAGCATTCCGTGATTGGCGGACTCGGTGCAGCCGTTGCAGAAGTTTTGGGAGAAAAGTGCCCGACAAAGATAACCAGAATCGGTATGAACGATGTATTTGGAGAGTCCGGTCCGGCAAAAGAGTTACTTCATAAATATGAGCTGGATGCGGAAGGTATCGCGAATCGTATCATAAAAGAAATGAAATAGAAGGTGTTCGGACAATTCGCGATGGGAATCGTATCATAAATGAAATAGAAAGTGGCGAGGCGGTTTGTGATGCGCAACGTGTGCTTGCAGAGCTGAAATAAGACTGTAGCAGAAAGAGAGAAGAGCATGTTAGAAGCATTGAAGAAACAGGTGTATGAAGCAAATATGGAGTTGCCGCGGCGAAGACTTATCACCTATACATGGGGAAATGTCAGCGGGATTGATCGTGAGAGCGGCTACTTTGTCATCAAGCCAAGTGGCGTGGAGTATGATATACTGACTCCGGATGATATGGTGGTAATGGACTTGGACGGCAATAAGATTGAAGGAAAGTATAAGCCATCCTCCGATACTGCAACACATATGGAACTGTATAAAAAGTATCAGGAGATTGGTGGAATCGTACATACGCATTCCCCTGAGGCAGTTGCATGGGCGCAGGCCGGAAGAGATATTCCGCTTTACGGAACCACACATGCAGACTACTTTTTCGGACCGATTCCATGTGCAAGGAATCTGACACCGGAGGAAATTGATGAGGCTTACGAGAAGAATACAGGGCTTGTAATCATTGAAACCTTTGAAAAGCGTGGAATTAAGCCGATGTATACTCCGGCAGTGCTTTGTGCAAACCACGGACCTTTTACATGGGGCAAAGATGCGGCAGAGGCAGTGCACAATGCGGTTGTCTTAGAGGAAGTAGCAAAGATGGCACGCAATACAGAGTTAATCAATCCACAGGTAAAACCTGCGCCTGATAGCATCAAGGAAAAACATTTTTATCGTAAACATGGTGCAAACGCATATTACGGTCAGAATTAGGGAAGAAGGAATGCATATGAGTCAAAGAGTATTTGGAGTCACCCGGGAGGGGGAAGAGATAACCGAATATACACTTACCAATCGCAATGGTATGGAGCTTTCTGTGATTGACCTTGGAGCGACGATTACTGCAATCAAAACAAAAGGCAGAGACGGGAAGCAATATGACGTGGTTTTGGGCTATGATAGTCCGGTAGATTATCAGACCCATACATGTTATTTTGGAGCAGTAATTGGTCGTAATTCTAACCGGATTCACCAGGCGAGCATTGCACTGGATGGAAAGGAATACCGGCTTGAGGCGAATGATAATGAGAACAATCTGCATAGTGGGAAACATGGATTTCATGCGGTGATATGGAATGCCAAGAAGGTGGAAGCGCAGTGTATTACATTTTCTTATGTCAGTGCGGACGGTGAGCAGGATTTCCCGGGCAATATGACTGCAAAAGTTACCTATACGCTGACGGACGAAAATGAGGTCGCCATCTGCTATGAAGCGGTGTCGGATAAAACTACCGTTGCAAACTTCACGAACCACAGCTACTTTAATCTGGACGGTCATGCATCCGGCAGCATGGAGGAGGAGCAGCTTGAAATCAGAGCCTCCTACTATACTCCGGTTGTGGACGGGAAGGCAATCCCGTCCGGAGAGTTAGAAACGGTATCTGGTACGCCGATGGATTTCCGCAAGATGAAAAAAATAGGCACAGATATCAACGAAAAATTCGAACAGCTTCAGTTTGTGGGAGGATATGACCACAACTATGTTTTGGAAAAAGCAGACGGTGCAATGCAGCTTGCGGCACGCGCAAAGGCCGCACATTCCGGCATCTGTATGGATGTCTATACAGATTGTGTGGGAATTCAGTTTTATGCCGGAAACTTTATCGGAAAGCAACAGGGAAAAGATAATGCATGCTATGATTCGCGTCACGGCTTCTGCTTAGAGACGCAGTATTTCCCAAATGCAATCAACGAGAAGAATTTTAAATCTCCGATAATAAAACCGGGTGAGATATATCATTCAGAAACAAAATATTGCTTTTCTATAGAAAAATAAAACAAAAAAATAAAGAAAAACCCCGAACGCAATACCAGTGATTGTCATCCGGGGTTTTTCTTATTCCATTCTGCCTTTTGTTCCATAAATCCTCTCTTTAGACAAATGCATCGAATTCGTGAGCATCATCCGGGTCCTCAGCCTGCAACATTGCATTCAGCATAGCTGCAAATGAGTTTGGATTTTGCTTCGACCGTTGTTGCCTTCTGCCTTGTGGGGTAAGCCGATCAATCCGGTTTACCGGGTTAACGGGTAACACGAGTGTTAAAGTTCTTTCGTAGATTGCGACAATCATCCTCCTTGACAAGTGTACACAAAATATAGGGTTAACAGAGTTCCTTCTCTACTATATATATCGGCGCAAATTGCAGATACTTTACCGGAAAATTAAAAAATTGGTGTAACTTATCCGCTCCCAAATGCAACTTGCCGAAAAAGCATTGCGAATCAAGGACGTGTTGTTTATAGTAAGATTATCAAAGGACAAAGGAAGACTGCAGGATGAAATTGACGTTACAACAGATTGCAAACGGTGAGGAAGAAATCGTATTGCGTTATCGAAAAATGACGCCGGAAATATCGAGACTGATAGCGCGGATGAATCAGGAGACGATGACACTGTTTGGAAAATATGAGGAGGAGCAGTACTGCATCAGCCCTGGGGAAATATATTATTTTGAAAGTGTGGATGAGCGGTTGTTTGCATACACCAAGACGCATGCCTTACAGATGGCAATGACTCTGGTAGAGGCGGAGAATCTGTTGTCGGAGAGTGGTTTTTTCCGCTGTAACAAATCGATGGTTTTGAATGTAGACCGTGTCATTGCCGTGAAGAGTGAGATGGGAAATCGCATCAATGCAACGCTGGATAATGGGGAGCATGTGATGATATCGCGTCACTATGCACGGGCATTTCGGGAACTGTTACAGAGAGGAGGAAGAAACGATGCATAAACTGCGTAAGTATATACGGACAGAGATGGATGTGGAGTTCTTTTCCTGCGCACATTCCGTGTCGATGATTTTTATTTATGGTTTTCTTCTGTGGCTGGAAAGTGGGCGGGCGGTATCATTTGCTGTGATTTTTGAGATGTTGATACTCGGATATGTGATGGCGTGGACGCAGAAGGGATTGTTTTTAAGGGAAAAAGTATATACAAGAAGGGAGTATATCCTGCGGGAAGTTCTCTGGAATGTACTTCCGATTCTCTACATGCCGCTCACCGGGAAATTATGTGGCTGGTTTAAGGAAACAACTTTATGGGTAGGAATCACTTTTTATCTGATCATGGCAGTCTATGTTGTAATGGTATGGCTTTTTCTTCGTCTGTTCCATAATGAGGAAACGCAGGAATTAAATCAGTTGTTGCAGAAGAGAAGATATGAGACAGACAGCAAAGCAAATAAAGAGGAGGATGTGTGATGGAACATATCATGGAACTGTCCCATGTGACGAAAGATTATGGGAATCAAAAAGGTATTTTTGATGTGAACTTTACGGTAGAAGTAGGAGAAGTATTCGGTTATCTCGGACCAAACGGTGCAGGAAAGACGACGACAATCAGGCAGCTTTTAGGATTCCAGCATCCAGATGCAGGGGAGTGCAGTATTTTAGAAAAAGACTGTTTCACACAAGCAAAAGAAATTCAATGTGACCTTGGTTATCTGGCGGGCGAGCTCTCGTTTATTGAAGATATGACTGGAGAAAAATACTTAGAATTCATGGCGCAGATGAAGCGTATGAAGAATCGTGCGCGCATGCGTGAGCTCATGGATATGTTTGAATTGGATGCACGCGGAAAAATGCGGAAAATGTCGAAGGGTATGAAGCAGAAAATCGGCATCATCTGTGCGTTTATGGCAGAGCCAAAAGTAGCGGTTTTGGATGAGCCGACAAGTGGATTGGACCCACTCATGCAGAGTCGGTTTGTGGAATTAATTTTAGAGGAAAAAAAGAAAGGAACAACGATTCTCATGTCCTCCCACATCTTTGAGGAAGTGGAGAAAACCTGCGACCG
The DNA here is from genome assembly GCA_022771695.1 of Roseburia sp. Taxonomy (GTDB): domain Bacteria; phylum Bacillota; class Clostridia; order Lachnospirales; family Lachnospiraceae; genus Roseburia. Next base: position 37,936 of record JALEKJ010000060.1, read on the forward strand.
CACGGCAATTATCCGTGCAGGAAAAATCGTGACAGTTGAGGACATGAATTCCTTAAGTGAAAAGAGAAAGAAAATCTATACGGTTACCTGTAGGGATGAAGCATCGGCGCGGCGCCTGGCAGAGGATACTGCGCTTGCGGTAAAAGAAATAAATAAGAACCGCGTGGAGCTTATCGTGTCGGGGACACCGGCTGCTACCTTGCAGAGACTTGCGGAGGCAGATCCGCTTGACTTATCGATTAAGACGCAGAGTTTAGAGGAACTTTTTATGCATTACTATGGGGAGGAAGAGCGATGATTGCACCATTATTTAAGAGAGATATGATGTCAGGTGTGAAGGTGTTTGTGATTATCTTTGCGGTAATCTGTATGTATACGACCGTGATTATTTATATGTTTGATCCCGAACTTTCGGATATGCTAAATGACTATCAGCAGGCATTGCCGGAGATGATGTCTGCGGTCGGAATGACGGGAATTGCGACAAATTTATTAGAGTGGATTCAGATTTATCTGTATGGGTTTATTATGCTACTGTTTCCGCTTGTATTTATCATCATTCTCATTCAGAAACTGATTATGGGATATATCGATGGCGGCGCGATGGCAAACCTTTTGGCAACGCCGAATTCCAGAAGACAGATTATTGTGACCCAGGCGGTAGCTGCGGTTATCTGGCTGGTAATTCTCATGGGAGCGGTGACACTTGTCGGAATTGCAAGCAGTCAGATGCTTTTCCCGGATGAGCTTGATGTGAAGCGCTATGTACTTTTGAATGCCAGCACGCTGCTGCTTCAGATTGCAGTCTGCGGAATCGCCTTTTTTGCGGCATGTGTCTGCAATGAGGCGAAACATTATTACGCACTCGGCGCCGGAATTCCGATTGTATTCTTTCTGATGCAGATGATTGCCAATATGGGTGAAAAACTAGAGTGGCTGCGTTATGCGACCATCTATACGTTACTTCCTGCATCGGAGATTGTGCAGGGGGAGAGCGGTTACCTGGTGCAAAACCTTGCGCTTGCAGGAATTGCAGCCGCATTGTTCCTCGGCGGAAGCTATCTGTTTTGCCACAGGGATTTATCCTTATAATGGGGGAGGATACTGGCGGGCAGGATAAAAAAGAAAAATCAATGCTTGACTTTGAAAAAAGCACTTGCTAAAATAAGCGATGTCGAGTGGCGAAAAGCGTAAATCCAGATTTGGGTTTGCGCTTTTTTTTCGTTCATACATTTTAGGAGGTTAGACATGCAGGAAAAAGAAACAAAAAATCGAATGGGCACAATGCCGGTGAACCGTCTGATGTTATCGATGGGAATTCCGATGGTGCTTTCTATGATGTTGCAGGCGGTTTACAATATTGTAGACAGTGCGTTTGTGTCAAATATACAGGGAACGGGAGAGATGGCGCTAAATGCGCTTACATTGGCATTTCCGGTGCAGATGCTCATGGTGGCAATCGGAATCGGAACAGGTGTTGGTACCAATGCACTTTTGGCAAAGAACATCGGTCAGGGAGACTATCAGAAGGCGAGTCGGGTTGCCGGAAACGGATTATTTTTAGCCGTAATAATTTACATCGTATTTTTGTTGTTTGGCTGTTTTGGTGTGGATGCGTATATTGCTTCGCAGACATCGAATGGAGAAATACGTGAGATGGCAACGGGGTATCTGCGTATTTGCTGTGTTTGGTCAATGGGAATTGTATTTTTTTCTATTTTTGAGAAGTTGCTTCAGGCAACAGGACGTTCCCTTTATTCGACGATTGCGCAGGTGGCAGGTGCAGTGGTGAATGTCATTTTGGACCCGATTCTTATTTACGGCTGGTTTGGAATGCCGCAACTTGGAGTGAAGGGAGCCGCATATGCAACGATTATCGGGCAGATTGCATCCGCGTTAGCCGGACTGTTCTTTCATTTGAAGATGAATCGTGAGATAAAAAAGGGCATGCAGTATATGCGACCATCACTGCGGACGATTGGCGAAATATATACGATTGGTTTGCCGGCCATTATTGCACAGGCGTTAATGTCTGTTATGACGTACGGGCTTAACATTATTCTGGGTGGTATTGGAGAGACAGTGGTAACGGCATATGGTTTGTACTATAAAATTCAGCAGTTTATACTGTTTGCAGCGTTTGGATTGCGAGATGCGATTACACCGATTATATCGTTTAATTACGGTATGCAGAGCAAACTCCGCGTGAAGGAGGGCATTCGCTATGGTATGGGATATACGCTTATTGTGATGTTTGCAGGATTAGTACTTTTAGAGGTGTTTGCACAGCCGTTTGCAACGATTTTCGGATTATCCGGTGAGACACAGTCACTGTGTGTACAGGCAATGCGCATCGTTTCGTTGAGTTTCCTTTTTGCAGGAGCAAACATTGCATACCAGGGAATTTTCCAGGCGTTAAATGCGGGGGTAGAGTCGCTGATTATCTCAGTTTGCAGACAGTTCCTGTTTGTGCTCCCGGTTGCCTGGGGATTTTCAATTTTGGCAAAGCAGGATGCAGGATACATGTGGCTGGTATGGAGCACCTTTTTGATTGCCGAGCTGCTGACCGTAATCATAGCAGCGCTGTTTATGAAAAAGATTAACCGGCATACCGTATGTCAGTTACAGGATAAGTAGTATAGAAACGTAAAAGCCGGAAATAACCGGCAGAATGGAGGCTAGGATGAAGAAGAGGATTATCACCATCAGTCGTGAATTTGGCAGCGGAGGAAGAACCATCGGAAAGCGCGTGGCGGAGGAGCTTGGCATTCATTGCTATGATAAGGAATTGATTGAAAAGCTCGCGGAGAAAACCGGATTTTCGGAACGCTATATTGAGGAGCAGGGCGAATATGCACCGACAAGCCATCCGTTTTCCTACGCGTTTGTGGGGCGAAATATTGACGGAATGTCGGTCAGTGATTACCTGTGGAACGAGCAGCGGAAAAAAATACTAGAGATAGCGAATCAGGAACCCTGTGTGATTGTGGGACGCTGTGCAGATTACATCTTGCGCGAGAGAGAAGACGTGTTGAACGTGTTTGTTCATGCGCCGAAAGAGATACGCGCAAAGAGAATTGTTGAAGTCTATGGAGAGACATCTGTTGCACCGGAAAAACGTCTGCGCGATAAGGATAAAAAGCGTGCCATCAACTACAGATATTATACCGAACAGGAGTGGGGCAGAGCACAGAATTATCATCTGACGCTTGACAGCAGTGCGTTTGGAATTGAGGGCTGTGTGGAACTGCTTTGCGGCATTGCAAGAAGAGAATAAAATCCTGGTAATAGAGGAAAAGAGACACACCTTTCTGAATGGAAGGTGTGTTTTTTGATTTCAAACACAGTAGAGTTGTGATAGAATATGAATATCTATGTATAGCTTTGATTTTTTGAGGAGAAGGAATGTCATTACAGTTTATTTTTGGAAATTCGGGAAGCGGAAAGTCTGATTATTTATATGAATATGTGTTAAAGCATGCGGCGGCGCATCCGACGCAGAATTTTTTGATTCTGGTGCCGGAGCAGTATACGATGCAGACTCAGCGTGAATTGGTGCGACGGCAGAAAAATCATGCCATTATGAATGTGGACGTCTTGAGTTTTGCACGTCTGGCTTACCGTGTTTTTGATGAGCTTGGCAAGCAGGATGTTGTTATTTTAGAGGAAACAGGCAAGAATTTAGTGTTGCGTAAGGTTGCAGAGCTAAAGAAAAAGGAACTTACCACGCTCGGTGGCAACATGAACAAGATGGGGTATGTCGGTGAGGTGAAGTCTTTCATTTCGGAGTTGACGCAGTATAATATCTCACCGGAGGATTTAGAGCAGTTCCTTAATGGGGAGAACATCGGGGACGCCTTGCGTTTTAAGCTTCAGGATATTCTTGTGATGTATCGCGGCTTTCGTGAGTATATGGAGGGAAAATATATTACGTCGGAGGAGGTTCTGATGCTTCTGTGCGAGGTGGCAGAAGAGTCTTCATTGCTTCGTGACAGTGTGATCGTTTTTGATGAGTTTACCGGCTTTACACCGATTCAGAACCGTCTGATGCGGGAACTTTTACCGCTTGCAGAGCGCATTATGGTGTCGGTAACGATGGATATTCGGGAGGACTTTTATCACAGCAGAGGCATTCATGAATTGTTTGCGATGAGTAAGAAGACAGTGGCTGTGCTACAGAAGCTGGCAGCGGAATTGTCTGTTCCGATAGAAGAGCCGATTGTCCTGGAACCGGGAGAGAAGAAACGGTATAAAAATTCGGCGGAGCTCTTTTTTATGGAGCAGAATCTGTTCCGTCCTGTTTATCATAGGTGGAAAGGCGAAGTGAAGGATGTCCGTATCACGGAACTTTCTGACCCGAGAGAAGAACTTACATTTGTGGCGAGGGAGATTACGAGGCTGATTCGGAATAAGGGCTATTGTTATAAGGATATTGCGGTTGTTACAGGGGATGTTCCGCAGTATGCAAATTATGTGCCGGAGATTTTTGAACAGTATGAAATTCCATATTTTATTGATCAGACGCGCAATATTCTGTTTCATCCGTTTATTGAGTTTATCCGTGCGGCGCTTGAGGTTGTGGAGTATGATTTTTCCTACCAGAGCGTGTTCCGCTTTCTTAGGAGCGGGCTTGCGGATGGAGTGCTTGCAAAGACAGAGGATGAGGGAGAAAGTAAGCAGAGGCGTCTGACGGATGCGGATATCGATATGTTAGAGAATTATGTTTTGGCGAAAGGAATCCGCGGCAGAAAGCGTTGGAGCGAGTCGTGGACTTTTGTGATACAAAAAAATGCGTCGGAGGGAAAGAAGGAGCGCTTACAGGAGGAAATGCAGTACTTAAACCAGATACGTGAGACTATCGTAAATGCATTTTTGCCGCTCCTGGAAGCATTTCATGGCGGACACACAGTGCAGGAACAGACCTATGCACTATATCAGTTTATCTGCGGACTTAAGGTGGAGCAACTATTAAAAGAAAAAGAGCTTGCGTTTGAAAGTAGGAATCAGACTAAAAAGCAGGAGTATGCACAGATATATAAGATTGTCATGGACCTGTTGGACAAAGTGTCATCACTTTTGGGCGAGGAACAGATTACGATACGTGAGTATGGTGATATTTTAGATGCCGGATTTTCAGCAGCCAAAGTGGGCACGATTCCGCCGGGGAATGACAGGGTTACGGTGGGGGATATCGAGCGTAGCCGGTTAAGCCATGTCAAGGTGCTTTTTTTCGTGGGAGTCAATGACGGCATTGTGCCAAAGGCGGGCAATGCCGGTAGCATCATCTCGCAGTTCGAGCGGGAAAAGATGACAGAGCATCATCTGGAACTTGCGCCGGGAGCGAGAGAAAAGGTGTTTATTCAAAAGTTCTATCTGTATCTGAATATGACAAAGCCGTCGGATGCGTTGTATGTGACTTTTTCTAAAGTAAATGCAGACGGTAAGGCGTTACGCCGTTCTTATCTGATTGGAACCTTACAGCACATGTTTCCGGAGCTTGTTGTGGGAGAACCGGAGACGGTGTCGTTGGCGGAGGATGTCTTAACACCGGAGAATGCGGTGCAGTTCTTCGTAGAGGGACTTGCGCAGAGCCGGTACGATGAGGAGAAAGACCTGACTGGCGGGAAGAGTGACGGAGAGACAGAGTGGGGAGCCAAAGAGCAGGCACTCTGGAATGCACTGGCAGCATGGTATCTGTCGAAAGATTCTTATGAGGACAAGACAAAGCAGTTGCTTACGGCAGCCTGTCATACCTATATAGACGAGCCGATTGCGAAAGCGGTGACAAGAGCATTATACGGAACGACGCTGGATAACAGCGTGACGCGTTTGGAACGTTTCGCAGCGTGTGCGTTTGCACATTATCTGGATTATGGATTACAGTTAAAAGAACGTGAACTGCAGGAGTTTGCCAGCGTGGATATGGGAAATATCTATCACGATGCACTGGAGCATTATGCGAAGCGTGTAGAAGCTTCCGAATATACCTGGTTTGATTTGCCAGAGGAACTGCGTAGCGAATGGATAGACGCAAGCATGGAGGATGCAATCGCGGGATGTAACAGTGCAGGAGCCTTTGATGAGGCGAGAAACCGGTATCTGCTTTCTAGGATGAAAGAGACGGTGCGAAGAACCGTCTGGGCGCTTACGGTGCAGGTACAGAGAGGAAAGTTTGTGCCAAGCGAGTTTGAGGTAGGCTTCTGCGGCACAGATGATATCGATGCAATCCGTTTTACGCTTAGTGATGAGGAGAAGATGCAGCTGCGTGGAAGAATCGACCGCGTGGACACCTGTGAGACGGAGGATAAGGTCTACGTCAAGATTATCGATTACAAATCGGGGAATACCAGTTTTTCTCTGCTGAATCTGTACCATGGACTGCAGCTACAGTTGGTGGTATATCTCAATGCTGCATTGGAGCTTGAGATGAAAAAGCATCCGGACAAGCAGGTGGAACCGGCAGGAATCTTTTATTATCATATTGACAATCCGATGGTGGAAGGAAACGGGAATGAGTCGGAGGAGGAGATTCGCCGTGCCGTGTTAGAGCAGCTAAAGCCGAATGGTCTTGTGAATGAGTCGGAGGAGATTTATCGTGCGATGGATACGGAGTTTGCGGGAAACTCGCCGGTGATACCGGTGGCGTTAAAAGCGGACGGTTCGCTGAAAGCGACTTCTAAGACAGCGAGTACGGAGGCTTTTTACGCGATGTCGGAGCATGTGAACCGCACGATTGTGGAAGCGGGAGGAAGGATTCTGGCAGGCGATGTGTCGGTGCGCCCGTATGAGCTTTCAAACCGCACGGGCTGTGATTATTGTCCGTACCATACCGTGTGCGGGTTTGACACACGCATACCGGGGTATGAGTATCGCAAATTGGAAGTGTTTGATAAGGCGGAAGAAATTTTGGCGAAGATGCGAGAGGAGTAAAGCATGGGAGTTTCATGGACCGCAGAACAGCAACAGGTTATAGATTTAAGAAATCGCAATATATTGGTGTCCGCAGCAGCAGGCTCCGGAAAGACGGCGGTATTGGTCGAGCGTATCATTAAAATGATTACGGACAGGGAGCATCCTATCGACATTGATCGTCTGCTTATCGTGACCTTTACGAACGCGGCGGCAGCAGAGATGCGGGAGCGTATCGGCGCAGCGATTGAGAAGGCACTCACTAGGCAGCCGGAGGATGAGCATTTACAGCGGCAACTTACGCTGATTCACAATGCGCAGATTACGACGATAGACAGTTTCTGTCTGTATGTCATCCGCAATCATTTTCATGAGATTGATTTGGAACCGAACTTCCGCATCGGAGACGAGGGCGAGTTAAAGCTTTTAAAAGAGGACATCTTAAAGCAGGTGTTGGAGAAAAATTATGAGGAGATGCGTCCGGAATTTACTGCATTTGTGGCGGGGTATGCGTCGGGACGCGGTGATGCTAAGATTGGTGAAATGATTTTGTCATTGTATGAGTTCTCGCGGAGCTATCCTTGGCCAAAGGAGTGGCTTGCGTCCTGTGCAAATGGTTATGATGTGGATGATATCGAGGATTTGTCCAAGGCGAATTGGATGCAGCCGTTAGTGGAGAATGTCCGGTTTGTGATGGCGGATATTGTAAAGCGGATGCAACAGGCGCTTGCGCTTACGATGGATAGCGACGGACCGGATATGTATGAGAAAGTCATTCGCAGTGATTTGGAAAAGTATGAGCAGATAGCCTCTTGCAATGATTTCATGGGATTTTATGAGGGGCTGGCGAATATTGTATATGACAGATTGCCGTCAAGCCGCGGATTTGAAGGTAACCCGGATAAGCTTGAGATGGTAAAGCAGATTCGTGATGGCGCGAAGGAGCTTGTCAAAAAGTTAAATAAGCAATATTTTTTTGCGGCTCCGCAAGTGATGGTAGAGCAGATGAAAAAGACGGCGCCGATGGCACAAGAGTTAGTGCGTCTGACCGTAGAGTTTGCAGGTGCTTTTGCGGAAGAGAAACGCAGGAAGAATCTTGTGGATTTTCATGATTTGGAACATTTTGCATTGCAGATATTGGTTGATGAAAAGACGAAGCAGCCGAGGCGTGCGGCGGAGGAGTTTCGCGATACATTTGCCGAAATCATGATTGATGAGTATCAGGACAGCAACTATGTACAGGAGACGATTCTTCGGACTATCTCGACGGAAGAGCGAGGCGTAAATAATATTTTTATGGTGGGAGATGTCAAGCAGAGTATCTACCGTTTCCGTCTGGCAAGACCGGAGCTTTTTATGGAAAAATATGATAGCTATTCGACGGACGAGAGTACGACGCAGCGCATTGATTTGCATAAGAATTTCCGAAGCCGCGAAGAGGTACTCTCCTGTACAAACGATATTTTTTATAAAATTATGGCACGTGACCTTGGAAATGTAGAGTATAACAGCGACGCAGCCTTGTATCCGGGAGCTGTTTACCCGGATGCGGAGAACAAGGCGATGTTTGTGCCGGAGATATTGGTGCTGGATGCCAATGATGAATTGCTGGAGGAAAATGCAGATACGGCGGGTGGCGATAAAAAGCTGTTAGAGGCGAAGCTTGTAGCACAGCGCATCAAACAGATGATGCGGGAACAGAAGGTGACGGATAAGGCAACCGGAGAACTTCGTGCGGCACGTTATTCTGATATTGTCATCTTATTGCGCAGCTTAAGTGGCTGGGCGGATGCGTTTGCTGCCGTGTTAAATGATGCGGGGATTCCCGCGCATACGGTTTTAGCAACAGGGTATTTTTCTGCTGTGGAAGTGCAGACGGTTCTTAGTATGCTCAGAATTCTGGACAATCCAAGGCAGGATATACCGCTTACGGCGGTACTTCGTTCGCCGATTGTCGGGTTGACAGATGAGGAGCTGGCGGAGATTAGGCTGACAGACAGAGAAGTGAGCTTTCATGACTGCGTGTTGCAAAAATGCGAAGAATTAGTTGGAAAGCAAGGTGAAAGTGTCCCATATTCTGATACAGAACAGAGTTTGGTGCAGTTAGAACTGTACGAACAAAAATTGCGCCAATTCTATACAATGTATCTAAAATTGAGAAAAATTGTGCCGGATACACCGATTCACGAATTGATAGAGATTTTGTTAAAAGAGACCGGATATGGCGATTATGCGGCGGCAATGCCGGCCGGCAAGAGAAGACGTGCGAATCTGCAGATGCTGGTGGAGAAGGCGATTGCCTATGAGAACACAAGCTATAAGGGATTGTTTCATTTTGTGCGCTACATTGACGAGCTACAGAAGTATGACGTGGACTTTGGAGAAGCGGATATGACAGGAGAGAATGAGGATGTTGTCCGCATTATGAGTATTCATAAGAGTAAAGGTCTGGAGTTCCCGATAGTGTTTGTATCCGGGCTCGGCAAGAACTTTAACCGGCAGGATGTCAGAAGCCGTATGGTATTACACCCGGAGTTCGGTATGGGTTTGGACTGTATGGATGGTGAGCGCAGAATCAAGTCCACGACGATTGCGAAGAAAGCGATTGCAAAACAAATCGATTTAGAGAATCTTGGAGAGGAATTGCGTGTACTCTATGTGGCGCTGACACGTGCAAAGGAAAAATTGGTTTTGACAGGCTGCAAGAAGGATATTGCAGAAATGATTGAGCAACAAAAAAATGTAGTAGAAGCGCAAGAGAAAGCACATGGAATGGAAAGGGGACGCTATCCGCTATACTATGCCGACAGGGAGGGAGTATCCGGTTATCTGGACTGGCTGATACCGGCGATACTTTCCTATGGCAATCGTTATCAGATGCGCGCCGTCTCTGTGACGGAACTTGTTGCAGAGGAGGTAAAGCAGCGCACAGAGGAACTTTTAACGCGCAAGGAGCGTATGGAGCAGATTTCACATGCGGATGTGGCGCTTATGCAGGAGCTGGAGGAGCGTTTTTCGTTTCGTTATCCGCATGAGCAGGCATTGGAACAGAAGAACAAATATTCTGTATCCGAGTTAAAGCATCGTGCGATGCGTGAGAAGTTGCAACAGGAAGAGGAGGAACTGACACCGGCATTTATGAAAGAAGAAATTGTGCCATATATTCCGCCTTTTGTCCGTAAACTGCAGCAGGAAGAAGAACAGGTCAATCAGGGGGCACTTCGTGGTACGGCGGTGCATCGCGTGATGGAATGCTATGATTTTGCGTCAGAGGTCGGGGCAAAAGAGCAGATTACCACGATGCTTGACGAGGGCAAAATTACGGGGGATATGCACAAATTGGTGAAACTTCCATTTGTGGAACAGTTTGTATCATCTGACATAGGAGCGCGTATGCGCAAAGCAGCGCAGGCAGGAACTCTTTACAGGGAGAAGCCGTTTGTTATGGGCTTTACCCATGAAGAGTTGGCGGGATTTGGGTTTGGCACGATGCAGACAGATGCAATCCGGGAAACAGGAAGAGAAAATGCAGATATCCGCCCAACGCAGGAGATGATTGCAGACGAGGATTTGACCTTGATACAGGGAATTATCGACGTATTCTGGGAAGAGGAGGACGGCATTGTTGTCCTCGACTATAAGACAGACCGTGTTGATACTGCAAAGCAACTTTCAGACCGTTATGCGGCACAGCTTGCGCTTTACGGCGAGGCATTGGAACGTATCTATAATCGGGATGGAACGAGAACTATACGCGTAAAGGAACGCTTGCTGTATTCATTCCGGTTGGGAGAAGTTATTTCCGTGTGAGCAATGAGCAGTGTAAGTCAGCAAAGCGGAATCAAGTACACACTGCGGATGTGAGTATATACAAAAACAGGTAAGGAAAAAGAGGAGCAGGGAATGGGACAGATTATATTAGCCTCCGCATCTCCGCGGAGAAAAGAATTATTAGAACAGATAGGCATCAGCTTTGACATTTGCCCAGCGAAAGGAGAGGAGATTATCACAAAAAAAATTCCGCATGAAGTCGTGCAGGAGCTGGCGAGCCAGAAGGCGAAAGAGGTTGCCGGTATGGTAAAGGCATACGAAGCATCTCATGAGGAACTGATGACACCGCAGGATATCATGGTCATTGGGGCAGATACGATTGTAGCATATGAAAATCAGATTTTGGGTAAGCCGAAGGAGGAAGAAGATGCTTTCCGCATGTTATCCTTGCTTTCGGGAAATACGCATTCCGTGTATACAGGAGTATCAATTGTATTGCTTGGAGCTTCTGGTAAGGTGGGAGAACTCACTTTTTATGAGAAGACGGATGTGGCAATGCGGCAGATGGATGATGCGGAAATCAGACGGTATATAGCGACAGGCGAGCCGATGGATAAGGCGGGCGCTTATGGAATTCAGGGGAAATGTGCAATATATATTGACAAAATCAGCGGCGACTATAATAATGTTGTAGGACTTCCGGTGGCAGCGATTTATCGGGAGTTAAAGAAACTTGGAATTGACCTGTATTTATGGTAAAATGTCATTGGGATTTTACATGCCGAAGTGCGCATCAGTACCATATACCGTGTGCGAAGCACATGGTAAAATCCTGAGGTCAAGAGTATAGGAGGAATATTCATATGTACGATGAGGTTTGTTTAAAGGCTTTTTTAGAACAGCAGGAGAAGCTGTTTAAAGAACCGGTAGCAGAGAACATAGAAGAAGCAGAGGAGTTCTTAGAGGATTGCATGGCGGTCGTTGTTAAGAACATCAAAGAGGTCCGTGCGTATTTTGACGCTGAGGGTGCGGATATTTCCGGTATGAGCAATGAAGAGTTGGAAGAAGCAAGCGAGGTATTTTCATTGCCGGATGGCAGATATCTGATTGTAGAAGCTTAATGAGAAAAGTGAGGGATTAACATGAAGAATTACGATGTAATTATTATTGGTGCCGGTCCGTCCGGTATCTTTTGTGCGTATGAGCTGATTCATGCAAAAAAGGACCTTAAGGTTCTGATGATTGAGAAAGGAAGAAGAATTGAAAACCGTGAGTGCCCAAAACGTAAGACGAAGGTGTGTGTGGGCTGTAAACCGTGTTCCATCACAACCGGATTTGCGGGAGCGGGAGCATTTTCCGACGGAAAGCTTTCTCTGTCACCGGATGTAGGTGGTAATTTACCGGAAATCCTTGGCTATGACAAGACGGTAGAATTATTAAAGGAATCGGATGACATCTACCTGAAGTTCGGTGCAGATACGAAAGTATACGGTGTGGATAAGGAAAAAGAAATCCGTGAGATTCGTAGAAAAGCAATCAATGCGAACCTAAAGCTGATTGAATGTCCAATCCGTCATCTTGGAACGGAAGAGGGGTATAAGATTTATTCCAGACTTCAGGAGCATCTGTTAGAAGAAGGCGTGGACATGGAATTTAATACGATGGTAAAGGATATCATCATCGAGGACAATCAGGTTCAGGGAGTTGTCACAGACAAAGATGAGACTTATACCGCCAAGGAAGTGATTTCCGCTGTCGGACGTGAGGGTGCGGACTGGTTTTCACATATATGTCAGCAGCATGACATAGAGACCAAAGTCGGTACGGTAGATGTCGGCGTCCGCGTGGAAGTGCGCGATGAGGTTATGGAGTTCTTAAATGAGAATTTATACGAAGCGAAGCTAGTTTATCATACGCCGACATTCGATGATAAGGTGCGTACATTCTGTACGAACCCATCCGGAGAAGTTGCAACAGAGTACTACGACAATGGGCTTGCAGTGGTAAACGGACACGCGTATAAGTCGAAAGATTTAAAGACAAATAATACAAACTTTGCGATATTGGTATCTAAGAACTTTACCAAGCCGTTTAAGACACCAATCGAGTATGGTAAGCAGATTGCGCAGCTTTCCAATATGCTCTGCGATGGAAAGATACTGGTGCAAACATTCGGTGACTTCCGGCGTGGAAGAAGAACGACAGAAGAGCGCTTGTGCAGAAATAATTTGATTCCAACACTGAAAGACGCGGTACCGGGTGATTTGTCTTTGGTATTCCCGCATCGTATTATGGTGGATATTGAAGAGATGATTTTAGCATTGGATAAAGTGACACCGGGTATTGCAAGTGATGAGACACTGCTTTACGGAGTAGAGGTTAAATTCTATTCCAATAAGGTTGTTGTCAATGCGGATTTCGAGACCAGTGTCAAGGGGCTTCGTGCCATCGGTGACGGGGCTTCCGTGACCAGAGGATTACAGCAGGCATCTGCAAATGGTATTTCTGTAGCAAGAAGTATATTAAATGCAATGGGATAATAAGGGTAAATCACATGAAGAGAAAGAAGATTGGTACAAAGTGGCTGCGTATACTTAGCGCAGCCACTTGTATGACGCTTCTGTTGTCCGGATGTCAGATTGGGGATAAGGATATCGTGATATCTAAGACTCTGAACAACAGGCAGGTGTTTAAAATCGATCGAAGTATTTGTGAACTGAAAGAAGTGAAAGTTTATCTGGCAAATTATCAGAACCTCTATGGTACGGCATATACCATAAATCTCTGGCAACATGATTTTGGTGACAATTCTCTGGCTGATTATGTCAAGGATGTCACGCTAGAAGAACTGACAAGAGTATATTGCATGGATCTTTTGGCAGAATCGGAAGGAATCGCTTTGTCCGAGAATGAGCAGCAAAATGTTTCGGATGCCGCAGAAGAGTATTATGACTCCTTGTCCAGAGAGGAAATTTTTTATATGGGGGTTTCTGAAGCAGATATCGAGGAGTATTATGCACATTATGCATTAGCGCAAAAGTTATATCATTCGCTGACTGACGGTGTCAATGAAGAGGTAAGCGATGATGAGGCGCGCGTGATAGAAATCATGCAGATTTTTGTTACGAATGGTGAGGATGCGACTGTGGTAAGACAAAAGCTTTCAAATGGAGATGACTTTGCGGCTGTGGCAAACAATTATAATGAATTAGCTGCAATTCAGGTGACGGTGTCACGGGATGATTTGCCGGAGGAAGTGGAGGAAGTGGCATTCCGGTTGGATAACGATGAGATTTCTCAGATGATTACAACAGAGAACGGATACTATTTTGTCAAGTGTCTGAATAAATATAATGTGGAGCTGACCGAGGAAAACAAGGCGAATATTGTGGAGAAGCGACAAAAAGAGGCATTTGATGATGTATATAATGAGTTTGTTGCTGCGAGAGAATCATATCTGAATGTAGAATTATGGGAAGAACTCACATTAGAAACAGAGAAAGATATTGCAACAAATAGTTTTTTTGCAGTATTTGAAACATATTGTGGTGATATTTAGTTGCATGGTACATAGGAATTGAGGTGTTATTGTGACAAAAGATATGACAGATGGATCACCGATGAAATTGATATTAGGATTTTCGGTGCCGCTATTATTTGGTTTTTTGTTTCAACAGTTTTATAATCTGGTAGACACATTGATTGTAGGCCGATTTTTGGGTGTAGATGCACTGGCTGCGGTAGGCTCTACCGGTTCGCTGAATTTTCTGATTATCGGCTTTTGTATGGGCGTTTGCAATGGGTTCGCGATTCCGCTGGCACATAAGTTTGGAGCAGGAGATTACCGTGGGATGCGTGCATTTATGATGAATGCGGTGTATCTGGCAGTTATCTTTTCTGTTGTGATGACAGTGCTTACGGTTATTTTTTGCAGGTCAATTTTACAGTTGATGCAGACGCCGGAAAATATCATTGATGAAGCATATTCTTATATCGTGATTATATTTCTCGGGATTCCGGCAACCTATCTGTATAATCTGATTTCAGGTATCATCCGCTCTATGGGAGACAGCAAGACGCCGGTGATTTTTGTGACGCTTGCATCTGTGCTTAATATTGCACTGGATTTGATCTTAATTGTGGGTGCAGATATGGGGGTGGCAGGAGCGGCGCTTGCGACTGTCATTTCGCAGTTGATATCCGGTGGCGGCTGTCTGATTTACAGTTTAAAGAAGTTTGAAATATTGCATACCAGTGCCGATGAACGTAAGATGAATGGTTCTTATATGATGACGCTGTGTGGTATGGGTGTACCGATGGGATTACAGTATTCCATCACGGCAATCGGCAGTGTCATCCTGCAGAGTGCTGTCAATACGCTTGGCTCCAATGCGGTGGCATCCATGACGGCGGGAAGCAAGATTAGCATGTTCTTCTGTTGCCCGTTTGATGCACTTGGTTCCACCATGGCAACGTACGGTGGACAGAATGTGGGAGCAAAGAAGTTAGAGCGTGTGAAGGAAGGATTAAAGGCAGCATCTGTTCTTGGAACAATTTATGCGATTGCAGCATTTGTCATTCTTTTCTTTACAGGCGAGAAACTTGCGACGTTCTTTGTAGAAACGGCATCGCCGGAGGTTATCTCAAATGCGCATCTGTTCCTAATTATCAACAGCGCATTCTATATACCGCTGTTGTTTGTCAATGTGGTGCGTTTCTTAATTCAGGGAATGGGTTACAGCAAATTTGCAATTTTTGCAGGTGTATTTGAGATGGTTGCAAGGGCACTGGTGGGATTTGCGTTTGTTCCGGTATTTGGTTTCACGGCAGCTTGTTGTGCAAGTCCGGTGGCATGGATATTTGCAGATGCTTTTCTGTTTCCGGCATTTTTCCATGTGTTCAATAAAACAAAGAAAATATTAAAAGTAGATTAAATAATAGGAGACCCTATGTTAGAGTTTTTTAAAGCAATTATTTTTGGTATCGTAGAGGGAATTACGGAATGGCTGCCAATTAGCAGCACCGGACATATGATTTTATTAAATGAGTTTCTGACTTTGAATGTCAGCAAAGCATTTTGGGATATGTTTTTGGTAGTCATTCAGTTGGGGGCGATTTTGGCAGTTGTAGTGCTGTTTTGGAATCAAATTTGGCCGTTTGCATTGACCAAAGGGAAGGTTGCCGTGAAGATGGAGATTATCATCAACTGGATGAAAATTGTCGTGGCTTGTCTGCCTGCAATCGTATTTGTGTTATTAGATTTGGATGATATCTGTGATGAGCTGTTTTACAATCCAATCGGCGTATCGGTTGCGCTCATTGTATTTGGTATCGCATTTATTATCATAGAGAATCGCAACGCAGGGAAGCAGGCGCGCGTAGAGCGTATGAGTGATATCACATGGAAAATGGCAGTGCTGATTGGTCTTTTTCAGTTGCTTGCAGCGGCGTTTCCGGGAACGTCCCGTTCCGGTGCGACGATTATCGGTGCGCTTTTGATTGGCATTTCCAGAAAAGCGGCGAGTGAATTTACGTTTATTTTAGCAATTCCGGTCATGCTCGGCGCAAGTCTGCTTGAGATACTGGATTTTGGATTTGCACTGACCGGAAGTGAGTGGATGATTCTGCTTGGCGGGATGGTAAGTGCGTTTGTCGTGTCTGTCATAGTCATCAAGTTCCTGCTGAGTTATATCAGAAAGCATGATTTTAAGGTATTTGGATGGTACCGCATTGCGTTGGGAGTTGTGGTGCTTTTTTACTTTTTCCTTATAAAATGACAAAAGATAAACAGGTGAGAATATGAAAACATATGCGATGTACTTTAGCCCGACGGGTGGAACGAAGAAGGTTTTAGACATTTTGGCAGAGACATGGCAGATTAACGGTTGGATTGATTTGTCGGAAACGGGTGAGACCATGTCGGAAGTAAGCTTCACTGCGGAGGATGTCTGTATTGTGGCAGTACCCTCTTTTTATGGACGAATGCCGGAAGTGGCATTAGAACGTATGAAGAGATGGCAGGGAAATGGGGCGTCGGCAGTGCTTGTTGTTACCTATGGAAACAGAGCATATGATGATACATTGTTGGAACTAAAAGAAGAATTGCTTCAGAATGGTTTCCTTCCCAAGGCTGCAGTGGCTGCCGTGACGGAGCACTCGATTGTCCGTCAATATGGAAAAGGTCGCCCGGATGCAGCGGATAGGGATGCTTTGCGGGCATTTGCGCGAGCAATACAGGAATCTTTAGAAAAGGAAATAAAAAGAGGAGAACTGGTAGTACCGGGAAATCATCCATACTGTGTGCATAGCAAGTCTCCGATGATTCCGATGGCAACTGCAGATTGTACCGGCTGTGGAAGCTGCGTGGTAAGATGTCCGGTTGGAGCCATCAATTCGACGAATCCTGCGATTACGGATGCAGAAAAATGTATTTCCTGCATGTGCTGTGTGACAGTCTGTCCTTGGAATGGCAGGAAACTCTCGGATGAGCAGCTTGCCGGTGTGGCGGAAAAAATTGGAGCGGTCTGTGCAACCAGAAAAGAAAATGAGTTGTTTCTGATTAAATAAAGGAAGCAGATTGATGGAAGGGATATATCAATGAGTATTTTAAATGTAGAACATTTGACACATGGATTTGGCGACCGTGCAATTTTTGATGATGTGTCTTTCCGCCTGTTAAAGGGAGAGCATATCGGATTGGTTGGTGCAAACGGAGAAGGCAAATCTACGTTTATGAATATCGTGACTGGAAAACTGATGCCGGATGAGGGTAAGGTAGAATGGTCAAAAAATGTCCGAGTGGGATATCTTGATCAGCATTCTACTCTGACGAAAGGAATGACGATTGAGAGCGTCTTAAAATCTGCATTTGCATGGCTGTTTGAGATGGAAGAGAAGATGAATCAAATCTGTGATTCTTTGGGTGATGCAAATCCGGATGCGATGGATGCCATGATGGAAGAACTTGGTGTGATACAGGATACCTTGACCATGCATGATTTCTATGTTATTGATGCCAAGGTGGAAGAGGTTGCGCGGGCACTCGGGTTGTTGGAACTTGGATTAGAACATGATGTGACGGACTTAAGTGGCGGTCAGCGTATGAAGGTGCTGTTGGCAAAGCTTTTGCTGGAAAAACCGGATATTTTGCTTTTGGACGAGCCGACCAACTATCTGGATGCAGAGCATATTGCATGGCTAAAACGCTATCTGCAGGAGTATGAGAATGCATTTATACTGATTTCTCATGATATTCCGTTTTTGAATGATGTCATCAATATTATTTATCATATGGAAAATCAGCATCTTGACCGTTATGTTGGAAACTATGATAAGTTTCAAGAGGTCTATGAAGTAAAGAAGTCGCAGCTTGAAGCGGCCTACCGCAAACAGCAGCAGGAAATCAGCGAGTTAAAGGATTTTGTGGCGCGGAATAAAGCGCGTGTGGCGACCAGAAACATGGCGATGTCGCGTCAGAAGAAGTTAGATAAGATGGAAGTCATCGAACTTGCCGCAGAACGTCCGAAGCCGGAGTTCTCTTTTCAGCTGGGACGTACACCGGGCAAGTATATTTTTGAGACGAAGGGACTTGTCATCGGCTATGATGAGCCACTTTCCAAACCGCTTGACATCGCGTTGGAGCGCGGACATAAGATTGCACTGGTGGGGGCAAACGGAATCGGTAAGACGACGCTGCTTAAGAGTATTCTGGGACTCATTCCCGCGTTAAAGGGAAGTGTCGAACTGGGCGAGAACTTAGAGATTGGATATTTTGAGCAGGAAATCAAGGGTGAGAACAAAAACACCTGTATTGATGAGATTTGGGAGGAGTTTCCGTCTTTTACACAGTATGAGGTCCGTGCGGCATTGGCACGCTGCGGGCTTACGACAAAGCACATCGAGAGCCAGGTGCGCGTTCTAAGCGGTGGGGAGCAGGCGAAAGTGCGTTTGTGTAAGCTGATGAACCGAAACACGAATGTTCTTCTTTTGGACGAGCCGACGAACCATCTGGATGTGGATGCGAAGGATGAGTTAAAGCGCGCATTAAAAGAGTATCGTGGCACGATTCTGCTCATCTGCCATGAGCCGGAGTTCTATCAGGATATCGTAAATGAGGTATGGGATTGTTCCAAGTGGACGACAAAGATATTGTAAGCATATAGAAAAGGTCATGAGCCGGAATTTTCGGTTCATGACCTTTTATTATGTCTGATATAGATATGCTAATTCTTCGGAATAAAGCTGTCAAAGATAAACAAATCAAAATGTTTCCGTGCTTCCTCCAACTGCTCCTGACTCTTAATCGTCCATGCGACGGATAAAGCGCCCAAGCGTCTTGCGACACGTCTGGAGAGGTTAGACGCATCGGAATGCTGATAGGCGATGAAATCCGGTCGAGTGGCAATGTTTGTTACCAGATAGGAGAGCAGCAGAAACAACGGATTGCCGCGATACTTTTCCTCCTTCCAGTATTCCATGCAAAGCTGACCGCGAACGATATCCGGGCGGTGTTTCCGGTACCAGAGCAGCGCGAGCGGATGGAAACATTCGATGCAGTATACGCCTTTGTAGTGAGAAAGCATCTCGTTGACGAGTTCGCATACTTTTGTCTGGGCAACATCCAGCTTATATTCGATGATAAGTGGAACTTTGCCGTCTACGGTGGCAAGCACTTCTTGAAACGTTGGAATTGTGGCATCGGAGCCTGCTAATTTCATCTGCAAAAGTTCTTCCAAGTCATATTCCCAGACATTTCCATCAATACCGCACATGCGTTTAAGGCTTGCATCGTGGAAAACAACAGGAATACCATCCTTGGAGAGCTGGACATCCAGTTCGATACCGTAGCCTGCATCAACTGCCTTGCGGAATGCAGGAAGGGAATTTTCCGGAGCCTCCGCCTGATTGTCGAACAGGCCGCGGTGCGCGTAAAGTACACCGTAGAGTGGTGTGCGGTCCGGTTTGCCGAACATGCGCGGAGCAACCAGAAACAAATACAGGACGAACAAAACAATAACAATGACTAAAATATGTAATACAGTACTCATAATAAAACCTTCTTTTTAATCTTCTACGTCAAAATTTTCTAATGCACTTTGCTTTTTCTGCGGTTTTGTATCACCGTGTTTTACCATAAGCATCGTACAGAATGCCAAACATGCAAATACAAATGCATATGGGAACAGAGTGCGGTAAGACACATGTTCAAGCAGAAAGCCGGATAAAATCGGAGTCACAACCTGTGCTGCCATTGAGAATGTGTAGTAGTAACCGGTGTATTTGCCGACATCTCCGGAGGACGCAATGGATACCACCATCGGAAGCGAGTTTACATTGATGGCTGCCCACGCGAAGCCGATAATGCCAAAAAATACATTCATGATTGGATGATAGGTGTTAAACAAGCCGGCGCACAGGAAGCAGAAGGCTAGCAATACAACACCGATTAAAATCGTCTTTTTTCGACCGATGCGGCTGGCAAGTGCGCCGATTGGGATATAACTGATGATAGCGGCTACCGTAGCGACCATCAGACAGTCTGCATAACCGCCGTGCTCTAAGCCCCATACATGGGTTGCATAGCGGGAGAAAGCAGTGGTAACAGCGTTGTAAGCGATGAACCACAGTGCAATGGAAAGTAACATAAAGGTAAGGCTGCGTTTCACATCCTTTGGCAATGCCTTGTTGTCAGAAGAGGCGCTGCCGGACTCGGAACTTGCTGCAGAGTCATCCTCATATACCATTTCGTTCCGAAGCTTGTTTTCTTTGATGGTAAGGAAGAGTATGACAACACATCCGACCATAAAAAGTCCGACTGCAAGAAACAGCGGGAAATAATCTGGTGTTTCACCGTTTCCAACCAATAGTTTAATCATGATTAAAGAAAATACGCCGCCGATGGCGCCCATCAGATTGATGATGGCATTTCCTTTACTGAGTAGTGGCTTTGGCGTTAAATCCGGCATCAATGCGACTGCAGGGGAGCGGTAAAGTCCCATAGACAGAAGCACAAATAGGAGCGCTACAATAAAAAGTACAAGGTTTACGCTGTGGTCTGCCACCGGCAGAAGCATGAGAAAACAAAATGCAAGTGCGGTTCCGGTTACGATGAACGGCATACGCTTTCCAATCGGTGTATTGATCTTGTCTGACAGAGAGCCAAAGAATGGAAGTAAGAACAATGCAAGGACATTGTCCGCTGCCATAATGACACCTGTTATGGTTTCACCGAGATGGAAGGTGTTTTTCAGTATCAGTGGAATGACGTTGTCATACATTTGCCAGAAAGCACTGATGGACAAGAATGCCAGACCAATTAGAATGGTGCGTTTGTAATTTAGTTTCATAAAAATCCCCCTAAGAAATAAAAATTTATACTTCTTATATTATACCTAAGAATCGACAAAAAGAAAATCAGTGTTTGTAAGCAGGAGGTAAAACATATGTAAAGAAGAAACTATGCTTCTACCAACTGCAAATCATATAGCTTTCGATAGATGCCATCCTGCCCTAGAAGTTCTTGGTGTGTGCCGGATTCCTCTATCTGACCGTGGTGCATGACAATAATTTTGTCTGCATGCTGAATGGTGGACAGGCGGTGTGCTACCATAATTGTGGTACGACCCTCCATCAGTTTTTCCAAGGCTTCTGTAATGATGCTCTCTGTCTCGGTGTCAATATTTGCGGTTGCTTCATCTAAAACGAGGATGGATGGGTTATATGCCAACGTTCTTGCAAAGGAGAGCAACTGACGCTGACCGGCAGAGAGGGTACTTCCACGTTCGGTTACCGGCTCGTCGTAACCTCCCGGCATCTTTTGAATGAAGGAGTCTGCATTTACAATTTTTGCGGCACGTTTGATCTCTTCCAGAGAAATGTTCTCGTTGCTTAAGGAGATATTGCTCTTGATATCACCGGTAAAGATGAAGACATCCTGTTGCACCTGACCGATGGCGCCGCGGAGAACATCGGTATCAATATCCTTGATGTTGACACCGTCGATTAAAATTTCACCTTTCTGGATATCAAAGTATCGTCCAATCAGATTTAGGATGGAGGACTTCCCGGCACCTGTGGCACCGACAAAGGCAACCTTTTCTCCAGGCTCAATGACAAAGCTGACATCTTTTAGAATATAGTTATATTCTCCGTCCGCAGTTTTGTCGTAGGCGAACCATACGTTTTTAAATTCAATGCGTCCACGTATCGTGACATCCAACGGATGGGAAGGATTTACGATTTCCGGCTTCTCATCGAGAATAGAGAAAATTTTCTCGGCGGAAGCGAGAGAGGACTGTAGGGTTCCGAATTGCTCTGCAAGCTCCTGAATCGGCTCAAAGAAGGAACTGATATAAGTGATGAAGATAAACAGTGTTCCAAGTGAGAGAGTTCCGCTAAGGACAGAGGCGCTTCCGGTACCGATAACGAGAATCATTGCAAGCACGGACACAAAGTAGATAGCCGGGCGGAAAATGGCAAATGTCATGACTTCTCGCCAGTTTGCTGCAAACAGTTCGCCGGACTTTTTCTCAAATTCCTGATACTTTTCCTCCTCGCGGGCAAAAATCTGAATCAGCTTCATCCCGGAGATGTGTTCAGATAAAAAGGTGTTGAGCTCCGTAATCTTCGTTCTTGTAATCTGATAAGCCTTGCGTGATAGAAAACGAAAAAGGAAAGTCAGCACCGCAACGACCGGAAGCAGTAAAAATGAGATGCCTGCCATGCGCGCGTCAATGGAAATCATGACAACGGCATAACCGATAATCTTTACGATGTTTTTAAAGAGCTTTACCAGAATCGTGGTAAACAGCTCGTTTACTGCCTCGGTGTCGTTGGAAACACGCGTGACAAGTTTGCCGACCGGTGTGATGTTAAAGAAGTTTAACGACAGGCTGTGTATATGGGAAAAGACCTCTTCACGCATCCGGTAGATAATTTTTTGCCCCATTTTCTGTAACATCCACGTATCGACCGCATTTAAGACAAAACCGAGAAGCAGCATAAGAAGATAGAGCCCTGCGGCATACAAAATGCCAATGAAATCATAGTGTCGCAGCTCTCTTAATTCGTCGTGGCTTAAGGCATGTGCATCGTTTTTGATATACTGTGAGATTACATCTGAAGTGGCATCTTTTAAGCTTTCACATTCTTCGGCAGAAAGGTTTTCTGCCATGTAGTAATTGTCATTGTAGAGCACAAGCTGGTAATAGATATCTGCGTCGCCAGAGATATCAGATGTGGCAGAAGTCTCCCTTGTCAGATAGATATCTTTGTATGCTACCGCACCGGTTCCGTCTTCTGTGGTGACAGTATAGGGGGAATAGTACCCATTGATATAATCATCGATGGCGTCGCCGATGATAATCGGGCGGTAGAGCTCGACAACGATGATGAAAAGAACCAAGAGGGTAGCGGTCGTCATAACCCATTTATGTGGTTTTAAATATGTAAGTAATCGTTTCATACGTGAGCACCTCCCTTTGCAGCTTCTAGCTGCTGCTTTTCAAACATATCGTGATAGATACCGTTTAACTGCATCAGTTCGGCGTGATTGCCGATTTCCTTTGCCTCGCCATCCTCTAATACCATGATAATATCTGCATTTTGAATCGTAGAGATACGATGGGCAATGAGAATCGTGGTCTTTCCGGCACGGTTCTTTTTCAGATTGTGCAGGATATGTTCTTCGGTATCGGTATCTACCGCAGAGAGTGCATCATCCAAAATTAAAATAGGCGCATCTTTCAGCAATGCTCTTGCGATGGAGCTTCGCTGTTTTTGACCGCCGGAGAGTGTGACACCGCGTTCTCCGACGACGGTTTCGTAGCCATCCGGGAAGGTGATAATACTGTCGTGAATGCAGGCTGCTTCTGTTGCCTGAATAATAGAATCCATATCTTCCTCCTCAACGCCAAATGAGATGTTAGACTTTAAGGTATCAGAGAACAGAAAATTATCCTGTGGAACATAGGCGATATTCTCGCGCAGAGTCTTAAGCGAAATGGTGTTGATATCTTTACCGTCAAGCAGAATCATGCCGGGCTTTGTGTTATAAAGATGTAGCAGAAGATTGACCAGTGTGGATTTCCCGTTTCCGGTACGTCCGACAATGGCGAGTGTCGTTCCGGCAGGAACATGGAGATTGATATCCTGCAGGGTCGGTTCACTGTGACCGCGGTGAATAAATGTGAGATGGGAGAACGTGATGTCTCCCTTTAGGGCATCCACGTCGGTTGCGCCCGGCTGATCACAGATTTCCGGCTCCTCGTCAAAAATTGCCTTAATACGGTGAAGGGAGGCTGCACCTTGTGAAAACATATTGATAGCGTCTCCGCAAGCGAGCATCGGCCATACGAGCATGTTGATATATTGATTGAATGCAACAAAGCGTCCGAGCGTGATATCACCGACTAACGCGAGATAACCGCCGTAAATCAAGGTAATTAAGGTGGAAAGCCCGATGATGACATCCAAAAGCGGCATAACGACCGCCTGCAAACGGACAACATTTAAGTTCTTTTCCATGGAATTCGCATTCGCTTTCGCAAAGGCATAGCGCTCGGCGCGTTCTCTTACGAACGCCTTGATCACACGTACGCCGGAAAAGCTTTCCTGTACGAAGTCGGTCAGGTCAGAGACGGCCTCCTGTCTGGCAAGAAAGCGCTCATGCATGATTTTGCCGTAATAGATTTCGCCTGCGCAAATGAAGAACATCGGGATAATAGCCACAAGTGTTAACCGGATATTGACATAGTGCATCATCTGGCAGACTACCATAACGGTCATGACGGAAGCGTCAAAAACACAGATAATTGCCGGTCCGATGGACATACGTACGGCGTTCAAATCACTGGTAAAGCGTGTCATCAAATCGCCGGTTCCGCGACCGTTGTAGTATTCCACACTCATTCTTTCTAGATGCGCAAACATATCGTTTCGCAGTTCACGCTCGATAGAGCGGGCTGCACCGAAAATGAAATAACGCCATAGAAAGCGACCAAGTGTAAGGAGTGCACCAAGCAGAAAAATGGCAAGGAGACATTCCTTGACGCCATTCCAGTTCATCGTACGTGCCGTCAGTCCGTCGGTGACAGTTCCGGTTAGTTTTGGAATAAAAAGGTTCGCGAAGTCCACCACAAAGAGTGTGAGGATGCCTGCGATATATCTTGCTTTATGTTTTTTTATATATCGGAAAATAAAAGAAAAGGGTTCCATAACTACCTCCCCGAAAATAAAGACTGTCCCTTTATTTTATACACATAAGGAAGAAGTTACAAGATGTTTTGAAAAAAGAATCCCCCCGGAAACCAAGTGATATGGTTCCCGGAGGGGAAGATACTATTTTGCCAAAAGCATCATGATTTTGTTGCTGCGCTCTACGAATTTGCTCATTGCATCTACGGAAAGTGGCTGGTTGCTAAGCATTGCCAGGTCATAAAGCTGCTCGCAGAACATTGGAACATGCTCGGAGTCTTTGTTCTCGAAGATATATTTTACAAGTGCGTTGTTTGCGTTTAAGGTCAAGGTCTGGTCTGCTGCAAACATATTCGGGTCCATGCCGCCCATGCCGCCCATTGCGTACATCTTCATCATATCCTGCATACGTCTTCCCTCTTCAGAGAGTGTGATGATGGAAGAGATGTTCTCATTCTTTAATTTCTCTACCTTGACGGTCAACTTATCGTTGTGCAGAGCATTTTTAAATACCTCGGTCAGTGTGTCGGTCTCTGACTTTAATTCTTCCTCGCTTGTCTCGTCCTTTAATGACTCGGTGAGGTCTGCATCGATACGCATAAACTTATACTGCTCGTTGCGCTGTTCTAACTGGGAGATGAAGGAAGTATCGATATTGTGGTCTAAGATGACCGCATCCATTCCCTGTTCCTTAAAGAGCTTGATGTACTGACCTTGCTGCACCTTATCGGTTACATAGTAGACAATCTTGCGCTCATCTTTTTCTTCTTCCTCTGTGTCAGCAGAAGCAGTATCCTCGGAAGCTGTGCCTGTTTCGGCGTCGGTAGCGTTGTCAGCATTTTTGGCATCGGAAGCGTCCGCGTCCTTCTCTTCTTCCTTTACAAGAAGTTCCGGAAGAGTGAGATATTTGTCATCCAAATTCTTAAATAAGATATAATCGTTCATCTTGTCACAGAATTTGACATCCTTTAAACAACCGAATTTGATAAATGGGCTGATATCGTCCCAATATTTCTCATAGCTCTCTTTGTCGGTCTTGCACATGCCAATCAGCTTGTCAGCAACCTTTTTGGTGATGTATTCTTCAATTTTTTTGACAAAGCCATCGTTCTGCAGTGCCGAACGGGAAACGTTCAGTGGCAGGTCCGGGCAGTCGATGACGCCCTTTAAGAGCATCAAAAATTCCGGAATGACTTCCTTAATATTATCTGCGATAAATACCTGATTGTTGTATAACTTGATGGTTCCCTCAATGGAATCATATTCGGTATTGATTTTCGGGAAGTAGAGAATACCCTTTAAGTTAAACGGGTAATCCATGTTCAGGTGAATCCAGAATAACGGCTCCTTATAATCTAAGAAGACTTTGCGGTAGAATGCCTTGTATTCTTCGTCGGTACAGTCGTTTGGATTCTTAAGCCACAACGGGTTGGTATCGTTCAACGGAACAGGACGTTTTACAATCTTAAGCTTATCCTTGGCAGGAGAAACCTCAACCATTTCTTTTTCACCGTTCTCGTTTTCTTTTTCCTCCATCTTAGCTTCTTCGTGGATCTCCTCTACGACAGTATCGGTATCCAGTTTGTCGGCTGCATCGATGGTCTCATATTGGGTTTCCGCATTTGCCTTGGTAAGATAAATCTCGGTAGGCATGAAAGAGCAGTATTTCTCGATGATTTCTCTTGCGCGATACTCATTTGCAAATTCGAGACAGTCTTCATTTAAATGCAAAGTGATTTCTGTACCGATGGTGTCTTTCGTACCGTCGTTCAGTTCATAATCTGTACCGCCGTCACAGGTCCAGTGTACCGGTGTGGCACCTTCCTTATATGAAAGAGTATCAATCTCTACCTCATCGGCAACCATGAAAGCAGAGTAGAAGCCGAGACCGAAGTGACCGATAATCTGGTCATCTGTGGATTTGTCCTTATATTTTTCAATGAAATCTGTTGCACCGGAGAAAGCAATCTGACAGATGTATTCTTCTACCTCATCAGCAGTCATACCAAGACCGTTATCAATGAATTTTAAGGTCTTGTCTTCCGGGTTTACGATAATCTGTATTTTTGCCTTGTAATCGTTCGGGAGTGTATACTCACCCATCATATCAAGTTTTTTTAATTTTGTAATCGCATCGCAGCCATTACTGATTAACTCGCGATAAAAAATGTCGTGGTCAGAATAGAGCCATTTTTTAATAATAGGAAAAAGGTTATCGCTGTCGATTGACAGACTTCCATGTTTGTTTGCCATAATAGAACACTCCTTTATCTGTAAATTCTTCATAAATAAGATATTATAACCGCAAAAATAAAAAGTCAATAGAAAATTAGCACTCTTTTTGAATGAGTGCTAACAATAAAGCAAAAACGGCGAAAAATCAAGAGATTTCACAATTATTAAAACTTTATAAAATGGAAGAAGCGGGAAAAACAGGGTTTGAAAAACAGCAGAAATATGTATATACTGATAGTGGAGGAATCAGTATGATACTTTTAAGAGCCAATGCAGAATTACAGCAGACATTTGAAAAATTAATTCAGGCGACGAAGGTACCTGTAAAGTGGAATGGTATCTTTGCAGTTGTGGATAATTATATGATATTACAGGGAGAAGTGCGCTCCCTGTTTTTTCATTTTGACAGCAGGAAGGTAGCCACCAATATTATAGAGATACCGGAGCAGACACATATCGAGGCGGTAGATAAGAATCTGCGTGTGCAGAATGCAATTAATATGATTCTCTATGCGTTTGGAAAGTGGGGAACCATCAAGGGCATTCGTGTGGAGAAAGACTACGCGCAACTGAATCAGTTGTTTGCCGGAATCATGCAGGAATATGAAGTCGAGCCGGAGTATACGCCGGAATATATGCGTTTTTACCGAAGTGGTGTGCGTATTACTTATGAGGATGTCATCCAGATGGCAATCGAATACAGTGATATGGACGAGAGCGAAGAGGAGGTGCACGGTCAGGGACTGTGGCGTAAGATTGTCTGGAAGAAAGCAAAGACACAGTTTACACGCCTGGATACGACGGTTGAGGAACGAAAAGGTGACCGCCTTGGCAATAATTTTTATATGGTGGGGTATTTATGCCCGATATGCGGTAAAAATTTACACATGGTAGTATACCCGGAGGGAAAAGAATTTCGGATTGAGACAGAGGAAGGCGGTGTGCTGCTCGCCCGGGCGGCAACTTGTGCGCAGTGTCAGTGCTTTTTTACTCCGCGTCCAAAGAAACTTTTTGCGGAGGGCGACATCTATGTGATGGAATTTGGTGAGGATACGGTGGCATATGAGGACTATATGGAGCTTTTGGGTCGTGATGGTGATCGTGTATCGAATTGCCACTGCAATGAATATGCAGATGGCAGAGACTGCAGAGAGGAAAATGAGGAAGAAAGTTTAGAAGAACTTTATACCTATCTCCCGGAGCTGCCAGAAGAAGAACTACGCAAGCTTGAGGCGCGTATGGAGGAGGGATTCTACCCGGATGAGAGTATCCTTAAATATGAACATGCGGTAAAAGAACAGGCTGTGCAGCGTAGGATGATGCAGAAGGGGGAAGCATCCTTGGATTTGGATGAGGAACGGAAGCAGGGGCAGTCACGGGGATATGGACAGGAGTTGGAACAGGAACAGCTACAGTTACATGGGCGGAGCGGTTTAGAATATGAGAAGGATAAGCAGAGCGGGCAGAAGCAGAGTGATTCTGATGAGAAACTTGGTGGAGAATCGCAGCGAAGAGTGTCACCGCATTCTGCCGAAAGCGGAGGAAGCAGGGGAAGTGCAAACGCGGAAGTGACAGAAGCGGCACGAACATTGAAAAAAGATGGGAAGACGATAGGAGCACCGGAGCACAGTGATATTATCATAACACCGGAAGAGAGCGCGGAAGTCAGAAAAAAGTACGAAGCACGCATCAATGTATTGGAGCGTTATTCGGAACGCCAGTTAAAAGAACTAAAAAGCCAGTTAGAACGCGAACGGAAACTTTCGGTGGAGGAGCGGGAGGCTTTCCTTGTGCGTGTGGAGAAAAAGCTTGAGGATGAACAGACAGCGAGATTGTCTGAGAAGGTGGCGGCTTGTGAAGGAAAGAACTATGTCGTTATCAAACGGATGCGTGAGGAAGTGGAACATGCGCCCATACCGTATGAAAGAAAGGAACCGTTGTTTGAGAAGCTGAATGCCTGGAAAGTACAACAGGCGGAGCGTGAGGTTCGACAGTTAATTGAGAAAATGCCGAAAGATTTGGACCGGAATCAGTACAAGCAGTATGTACAGCGCATTAGAGATTATGAAGATGTGGATTTTTCGCCTTTTGAGGAAGTATTGAAAGAGCGGCGCAAGGCGGCAGAAAAACAGGAAATTGCAAATGTAGTAAAACGAGCGCGGAAAGTGAGCAGAGAAGATTTGACAGAGCTTTCTGACAGGCTGCGGGAGGGAGATTATCTGCCGGAGCTTGTACTTCCATATATCGAAAAGGTAGAAGAACGTATCAAGGAGATGGATGCGGAGGCAATCGCTCTTATCTGTCCGAATCCGATGCAGATGACTTTTGCACAGGGAATACGGGCATATGAGCAGATTGAGCAGGGCGATTTTTTGCCGGAATTAAAACAGGATGCGTTAAAGCAGCTTACAAAGCGTTTGGCAAAAATCAAGACAGATGAGTGCGAATTACTTGTGCAGAAGCTAAGAGAAGAATTACAGGAATCGGGAGTTGCGGACAATCCACGACACCATTTTTATCCGGCGAGAAAGGCTTTATTAAAACAGGCAAAGCCGGAAGAAGTCGAGGTTATTGAATATGCGATGGCATCTTATGCGGCAGGCAAAGGGCTGTTTGAGTATCCGATTCTTGTGGTCGATGCGACGCGTAACGGAACCGGAAAAGAGGGCATTATCTTAACGCCGGATCACCTTTATTATAGTACACTTTTGAATGCATACGGTATGCAGATAAACACGATTTCGCGGATTGAGGGCTCTACGGGACTTTTGAATAAAGGATTATATGTGTATCAGAAGAATGGTACGAAGACAAAGCTTCCATATGCAGTGGAGAGCAAAGAATTAGGATCATTTGCAAAGGTACTGGATTCTTTTGTACATTATCTGCAGGAAAAGCCGGACTCCAGGAGCCTTACTTACCTGGCGAGTGAGAAGCATGAGACAATCTGTTGTTTCCGCTGCGGATACGAGTACAAAGGCGGAAATGTCTGCCCGAAGTGTGGATATCAGAATAACGAATAAAGAATCATCGGAATGAGACAGGACTGTGTTTTCATAAGATATACAGAATGAAATATGTCTGGATGATGTTATGCAAACGAGTTGTAAGAAGGGATTATGCCTTGCGTTTTTGTTTTCTTTTATGTTTTTATCGGGCTGGCAGATTGCAAAAATGAAAAATGACCATACAGTGAATACGATGGCAGTTTTAAAACAGGCAGAGAACTGGGGACTTGGATTTGGCACAGAGGGGACACAGCCGACCGGAAATGTGACAGCCGAAGAATTAAAGCAGTACAATGCCTATTATGTAGGGGATAAAGAAAAGAAAGTAATTTACCTGACTTTCGATTGCGGTTATGAGAATGGCAACACAGAACCCATTTTGGATGCGCTAAAGAAGCACAATGCCAAAGCAACCTTTTTTGTGGTAGGACATTTTTTGGAGACAGCACCGGAGATTGCGAAAAGAATGGTTGCGGAAGGGCATACAGTCGGTAATCATACATATCATCACCCGGATATGTCCTCGATATCGGATATGACATCTTTTCAAAAAGAGGTGGATGATGTAGCGGCACTTTTTAAGGAGATAACGGGAACAGAGATGGCAAAATATTATCGTCCGCCACAGGGGAAGTACAGTACAGAGAATCTAAAGATGGCACAGGAGCTTGGGTATCAGACATTTTTCTGGAGTCTTGCTTATGTGGATTGGAATGTTGATGCGCAGCCGACGAAAGAGGAAGCCTTCAATAAACTGCTCACCAGAATTCACCCGGGTGCAATCGTTTTGCTGCACAGTACCTCTCAGACCAATGGGGAGATTTTAGATGAGCTGTTGACAAAGTGGGAGGAGATGGGGTATGAATTTAGACCGCTAAGTGAGTTGAGCGCAAAAGAGGCTTAAAAGAAAAGCTCTCCTGCGGAAGGCAGGAGGGCTTTTTTAAATCATCAGCACTTTTTGAATATTTTCTTTTATCTTATTGGAAAGTCTGTTGTACGTATCAAGCTCGTCCTCCGTAAAACCGTCAAATCGTACAGCGTCAAAATCGCTTCTTACCGTTGAAAGCTCCGGCAGAAGGTCTAATCCGGCAGGAAGCAGCTCTATCTGCAGTAGTTTCTCGCCTGATTTCTGAGATGTTTCAGACGCGGAGGTCACTTTAATCAAGTCCTTGGAGGAAAGTCGCTGGAGCGTTAACGAAAGACCGTTTTTGGACATACCGGTAAAATCAGCGAGGTCTTTTTTGCTGCGCGGCGTATCAGTTTGACTTAAGTAGAACAGCAGGGTGACTTCCTTGAGGGTCAGGTCATTGCGAAGTGCAACCGTTTCTAGGTAGCGCTCCAATAATTTGCGATTGCGGTAAGCTTCCGCTAAGATACCCTCTTTGGATACTGCGTCAGAATTTATAGTTGTCCGTTCATCACCGAGTCTCGAAACACCGGGTAGGAGTGTTGGAAGAACGCCACCATCTCCGGCAGCGTCCACAAAAAAGCGGTACACTGACAAACGCTTTTTCTCATAATCTTTCTCATCATAGACGTCTTTGTAGAAGTTGTTGTAATACTCAAATACCATGAATTTCATTTTGATGGTCTTACTGATACTCATTCCCTGACTTGCAAGTGAACCCTTGGTCTTTACATAGTAATAGATGGGGGCCTGCAGTGCATAGAAGACATTGGCATGCAGTATATATTCAAGATTGAAGAGAAAATCTTCGCACCAACTGATAGAGGTATCCATCTCAAGTTTATATTTTTCTACAAGGTCCCTGCGATAAAGCTTGTTCCATAAGACTCCATAATAGAAGTCTGCCGGGTTTTCCATCATGTGCTCCGCGAACTCTTCGCGCGTGAGCACTCCGTCATCTTCAATGTCGCCCTTGTGTGAAACGCGCTCTCCGACAACACGGTAGAAGTCGGAGATGACAAGGTCGCAATTATGCTCGGTCGCGGCGCGGACGAGTAGCTTAGTAGCATCCGGTGTAATCCAGTCGTCACTGTCTAAAAATTGTAGGTAAGTGCCTTTTGCCTGCCGAATTGCGGTATTTCTGGTATCGGATACGCCGGTATTCGGTTTGTGAATCACCCGTACCCGTGTATCTGCAGCGGCATAGGCATCGCAGATAGCGCCGGAGGAATCACTGCTTCCGTCATTTACCAAAAGTAGTTCAAAGTTATTGTATTCTTGATTTAGTATGCTGTCGATACAACGGTTTAAATATTTTTCTGCATTATAGATTGGAACGATGATACTTACCATCGGTTTCATATGAGTTTCCTCCATGTTTTACCAGTATTTTGCGATATATGATTCAATCTTTTCGGAAGAGAGACTGAACTTTTGTAAAAGTTTTGCACGTGTGTCTTCCTCAGACAGATTGACATCTTTGCATAGCGATATAAAGTTTTTGATACCTTGCTCAATACCTTGCTCAATGCCCTGTTCAATACCTTGCTCAATGCCTTGCTCAATTCCCTGTTCAAGTCCGGCTTTTGTCGCACGGTCTGTTATCATCTTCTCATATTCCCATGATTTCATATAATTGATTCCGACCTCCTTGCTACACTTTACCTTGTTAACAAGGTTATTGATTGCTTCGATAGACTGATTTGTGACATTATCGTTTGTCGTTTTCTCTATGTATCTTAGCATATCTTTCAGCGCCTGGCTAGGATTTCCTTCAGTTCCTTTTGTGTATAGAAATATTTTTGTAGCACCATCATCGTATGGAACCTTAGGATCTTCAATGCATTGGTTCCGAATCGTGTACACCATTCTATTTTGAGAAAATGGATCATAAGGAAGAATTACGATAATAATTACATTTTGCAGATTCTCATAATCTATGCCGGAGGAGAGGACTTGTGTATCAATGAGTCCGTGATAATAACGCATGCGTCTTGGAAGAGATTTTTTTTCGTAGCTGTTATTGGGTTCTATATCGTAAATATCAGATTGAATTTGCGCGTTAAGACTTGTTTGTTCATCGTCAGAAATTGTTTCAATATATGCATCGAGGCGAACACCATGACGGTCTGTTCCGGTGCCTAATATGTTTTTCTGCGGAATAATTTTTACTTTGCCAATGTTCTTCTCCAAAATTGTACAAAGAAGTATGCGGGCAAATTCTTCGCCAGTCTCTTTTTGTGAAAGCATCTCCTGAAAAAGAAAATTATCAATGAGATTCAAATCCTTCAAATTTCGGAATTCCCGATGTAAGGTGTGCGGATTGGTTTTATTCATAGGCATGTTCTCCTTTAAATTGATATAAAAATTGAGTTCTGACGATACGCCATGACTTCTATCATGGATAGAAGCAGATACAGCGGATGCTGTGAAAAAGAAAAAGATAAATGTAATTTAATTTTAATGGAAAAACAGAAAAATTGCAAGTTGAAAATGAAATGACAGGGTGATATAATCGTTCTAATTTTACTTATTGAGAAGCATGTGGTGAGACAGTAGAGGAGGATACGTTATGAAAAGACTGGAGACAGAGCGATTGATACTAAGACCCTGGTGTATGGAGGATGCAGAGGACCTGTTTGCATACGCATCAACGCCGAAAGTAGGACCGATGGCAGGTTGGAAGCCACATGAGAGTCTGGATGAGTCGAGAAAGATTTTGAAAATGTTTATGGAAGAGAATGATACTTGGGCGCTGGAATTAAAAGAGACGCATAAGGTCATCGGTTCAGTAGGACTGCATGACAGCAGAAGAGCAGGGCTTTCTTATGACAGAGAAATTGGTTATGTGCTTTCCGAGGATTATTGGGGGCATGGCTTAATCGTGGAGGCGGTAAAGGCGGCAATGGATTACGCATTTATCGAGTTGCAGATGGAAACACTGATGGTGGCACATTTTGACTTTAATTATCAGTCAAAGAGAGTGATTGAAAAGCTTGGCTTTGCGCATGTTGCACATCTTCCAGCAGCTTTTAAGCGCTATGATGGAGTGGTACTGGATGATGAAATTTATATGATGACGCGGGAACAGTATGATAACAAACACAAAAAGACTTTGTGCGTAAATGGAAAAGAATATACCGTCATCAAGCTCTTGGGAAAAGGAAAAGGCGGCTATTCTTACTTGGTATGTGATGATAAGAGGCAGTATGTGCTAAAGCAGATTCATCATGAGCCGTGCGACTATTATCAGTTTGGGGATAAGCTTGAGGCTGAACAAAGAGACTATAAGCGTTTGCGCGAGATTGGTATTCAAATGCCGGAAATGCTGGAGGTCGATGTTGAAAATGAGCGCATTTTGAAAGAATACATCGAAGGGGATACGATTTTCGAAAAAGTGTTTAAGGATGAGATGAAAGATGACTATTTGGTACAAATGAAAGAGATGTGTAAAATAATTTATGCTGCTAATACGAATATAGATTATTTCCCAACAAACTTTGTGATACAGGAGGAGAAGCTCTATTACATTGACTACGAATGCAATGATTATATGGAAGAGTGGAACTTTGAAAACTGGGGTATAAAATACTGGTCGAAGACGGCGGAGTTCCTAAAGTATGTAACAGAGCACAACAAAAGATAAAACTAAAGCGGAGGCAGTTATGATAACAGTTTTAAACGTGCTTGCGGTTGTTACTATTGGTTATGTATTGGCAGGTGTTTTTTATGGAAGTCTCATTGGAGCATGCATTTTGCTCGAAAAATGTGGGTGGAGTAAAGGGAAAATCGTAGCAGAGTTTGCAATAGGAGTGATTCTTACATTTTGCGTTTCGCATATCATCGGAGATGGGCAATATCAGCTTTGTAATTTAGACGATTTATCTATTTATGTGGTGGCAGTGCTGACAGTTTTAGTAACTACATTTATTGTTTTACAAATTCGAAGACCATATAAGGCATCAAAAGAAATGTTGCTTTCCGGTTTGTAGAAGAGACTATTGCTTTTCAATGGAATGTTTTTTTGGTGAGAATTTGCTTCATTTACACAGTGAAATTATCATAAAAAAACTGTATAAAAACGATATTTTCTTTTCAAACCTCCATCGTCTAAAAACTGCCGTCTTCCCACCAGACGATGTAGGTCTGCCGAAAAGAATATATATTTAATAACGTAGATGGAATTTCTGCCACAGACAAAATATAAAAAGAGGCGGATGTCCCATATTTGAGGTGATTTGCGCAGGGTATTAGGACTTCTTATGTTCTGCACGAAAAACAGCAACGCCCGGGCAGGACGACCGGGCGAGAAGTACCCGCGGCACGGACGCCGCGTGTACTCCGGTTGCGTCAGTTAAGAAAACTGTCCGCAGAACATTAGAAGTCCTTATGCCCGAAGCACTTAAACCTCAAATATGGGAGCACTCCGCCTTTTTATATCACCATTGAATCTATGGCAGAAATTCCTTCACGTTTTTTTTATATATTCTCTTCCGCAAACCGGAATTTATCTAAAGGTATTTGAAACAATAATCTACTGCTTCTGTAAGTTCTTATTTGCGGTTGAAAGCATCAGTTTAATACGGTTCAACTGGTTTACTTCACTTGCACCCGGGTCATAGTCGATAGCGACAATATTGGACTGTGGATAGCGGTGACGCAGCTCCTTGATAACACCTTTTCCGACTACGTGGTTCGGCAGGCATGCAAACGGCTGTGTGCAGACGATGTTCGGAGTGCCGGTATGTATCAACTCTAACATCTCTCCGGTCAAGAACCAGCCTTCACCGGTCTGATTTCCCTCTGAAACAATATCCCTTGCATATTTTGCAAGGTCATCAATGTGGGCAGGAGCATCAAAATACTTGCTCTTTGCAAACTCGTCACGGGCAGCACCTCTCAACCATTCGAAGAAGTTGATGCCGAGACGACCGATGCGCTTGGATTTTTGACTCATACCAAGATGATCTGCCTTAAAGCCTGTGTTATAGAAACAGTAGAGCAGGAAATCCGTAAGGTCAGGAACAACGGCCTCTGCGCCTTCCGCCTCCAATAAGTCAACAAGCTGGTTGTTGGCTGCAGGATGGAATTTTACTAAAATCTCACCGACAACACCGACTCTCGGTTTCTTTACATCGATGCGCTCCAAATTGTCAAAATCGCGGATAATCTGGCGGCACATCTTTTTAAATTTGCTGTGAGAAAGCAGATTTGTTTGGCTTACAAAGTCAATGACCTCTTTTTTCCACTTCTCATGCAGAGCATTTGTGGAACCCGGTACTGCCTCATAGGGGCGTGTGCGATAGACACAGCGCATGAAAATATCTCCGAATATCAACGCATACAGACCGTGTTGAATCAGCGGAAGTGTAAACTTAAATCCCGGGTTGGACTCTAAACCGCTTAAATTCA
Source organism: Roseburia sp. (assembly GCA_022771695.1). GTDB lineage: Bacteria > Bacillota > Clostridia > Lachnospirales > Lachnospiraceae > Roseburia. Next base: position 74,371 of record JALEKJ010000060.1, read on the forward strand.
ATGAAATAACCGGTACATCCGGATAACCGGCTTTTTCTAGTGCACGACGGATGAATCCGATGTAGTTGCTGGCACGACAACCGCCACCGGTCTGTGAAATCACAATTGCAGTCTTTGTCATGTCATATTTACCGGACATCACCGCAGACATTAACTGACCGACTACAATCAGAGAAGGATAGCAGGCATCGTTATTTACATATTTTAGACCGACGTCAATACTTGTACGGCTTGGTACATCCGGAATAACAAAATTATAGCCGGCAGCCCGGAATGCAGGCTCAAGCAGTTCAAAATGAATCGGTGACATCTGCGGGCAAAGAATCGTATAATTCTTGCGCATCTCTTCCGTAAATACCACACGCTCATAGTTTGCAGGTACAATGGTACGCTTCACCTGTTTTTTCTCGCGCACGCGAATGGCGGAGATGAGAGAGCGGATACGGATACGCGCTGCGCCTAAGTTGTTAACCTCGTCAATTTTTAGACAAGTATAAATTTTGCCGGATTTCGATAAGATATCATTCACTGCATCCGTGGTGACTGCATCCAGACCACAGCCAAAAGAATTGAGCTGAATCATATCCAAATCATCTCGTGTTTTAACATAGTTTGCTGCCGCATACAGACGTGAGTGATACATCCACTGGTCCATTACGATAAGCGGACGCTCCACTTCCTGCAAATGAGAGATGGAATCCTCGGTTAATACGGCGAAGCCATAGGAGGTAATCAGTTCCGGAATACCGTGGTTGATTTCCGGGTCAACGTGATACGGGCGTCCGGCAAGAACGATACCGCGTTTGCCGTTTGCCTTCAGGTATTCTAAGACTTCCTCGCCCTTTTGATGTACTTCCATGCGGACGACGGCAAGTTCTTTCCAGCCTTCGGATACCGCGTCGCGAATCTCGGCCTCTGAAATGCCGAAATCAGCGCCACAGAAGGTCTTAATCAACTGAGAAGAAAGTGTGTCTTCACTGTTGAATGACATAAACGGATTTAAAAATTTCACCTGTCCGGAAGTAATCTCATCAATGTTGTTTTTAATATTTTCTGCATACGATGTTACAATCGGGCAGTTGTAGTGGTTGTTGGAATCCGGAAATTCGTTACGCTCATATGGGATACATGGGTAGAAAATAAAATCTACATTCTGATGAATCAGCCATGTTACATGTCCATGCGCAAGCTTGGCAGGGTAACATTCCGATTCACTCGGGATGGAATCGATACCGAGCTCATAGATTTTTCGCGTAGACTGTGGAGACAATACGACCGAGAAACCAAGCTTTTTAAAAAATGTAGCCCAGAACGGATAATTTTCATACATATTAAGGACTCTTGGGATACCAACGGTGCCGCGGGTTGCCTCCTCGGCTGTCAGTGGTTCGTAGGCAAAAAGGCGCTGGTTCTTGTATTCAAAAAGGTTTGGAATGTTCTCTTTATTCTTTTCTTTGCCAAGCCCGCGCTCACAGCGGTTTCCTGTGATATACTGACGGTTACCGGAAAAACGGTTGATGGTAAGAAGACAGTGGTTGGTACAGCCCTGGCATCTTGCAAGCTTGGTATCGAAGGTTAGCTCATTAATTTCATCGATGGAGAGCATGGAGGTCTTGTAGTCAGCCTCGTGACGCTCGCGTGCAATCAAAGCAGCGCCAAATGCACCCATGATGCCGGCGATATCCGGGCGCACACATTCGCAGCCGGAAATCTTTTCGAAGCTCCGAAGGACGGCATCATTATAGAACGTACCACCCTGAACAACAATATTTTTGCCGAGCTCACTTGGGTCGGAGAGCTTGATAACTTTGTACAGAGCATTTTTGATTACAGAGTATGCAAGGCCGGAAGAGATATCCGCGACAGAAGCCCCTTCTTTCTGCGCCTGCTTTACCTTGGAATTCATAAATACCGTACAGCGGGTACCCAAATCAATCGGATTCTGGGCAAACAAAGCTTCCTTGGCAAAATCCTGAACCGAATAATTCAAGGATTTTGCAAAAGTTTCTATGAAAGAACCACAGCCGGAAGAGCATGCCTCGTTTATTTGGACACTGTCTACCGTCTGATTCTTAATCTTGATGCATTTCATATCCTGACCGCCGATATCCAAGATGCAGTCAACCTCGGGGTTGAAAAATGCGGCGGCATAGTAGTGTGCTACGGTTTCAACTTCGCCCTCGTCTAACATTAAGGCTGCCTTTAATAAAGCCTCACCGTAACCGGTGGAGCAGGAGTGTACAATTTTTGCATTTGCCGGAAGCTTGGCATAGATTTCCTTGATAGAGCGGATTGCGGTTGCCAACGGACTTCCGTCGTTATTACTGTAGAAGGAATAAAGCAAAGAGCCATCCTCTCCGACCAATGCAATCTTGGTTGTCGTGGAACCTGCATCAATTCCGAGATAGCAATTTCCTTCATAGGAAGAAAGTTCGGCAGTCTTTACATTGTGACCGTCATGACGTGCACGGAAGGTCTTATAGTCTTCCTTGTCCTTAAAAAGAGGCTCTAAGCGTGCAACCTCGAACTCCATTTTGATACCGGACTTCAACTGTGTAAGCAGTGCGCTAACGGTTGTTGTATGCTGCTCCTGATAATTTAGTGCAGAGCCGATTGCAGCAAAAAGATGCGAGTTCTCAGGTGTAATTGCATGTTCTGCGTCCAAATGCAGGGTACGGATAAATGCTGCCTTAAGTTCTGATAAAAAGTGCAGAGGTCCGCCTAAGAATGCTACATGACCGCGGATTGGCTTGCCGCAGGCAAGACCACTGATGGTCTGATTGACCACTGCCTGAAAAATAGAGGCAGAAAGATCCTCACGTGTGGCGCCTTCGTTGATAAGTGGCTGTATATCCGTCTTGGCAAATACGCCGCAACGTGCTGCAATCGGGTAGATTGCCTTGTAATCTTTGGCATATTCGTTCAACCCGGAGGCATCTGTCTGAATCAGAGATGCCATCTGATCGATAAAAGAACCGGTACCACCGGCGCAGATACCGTTCATACGCTGTTCCACATTGCCGCCTTCAAAATAGATAATTTTTGCATCCTCACCACCGAGTTCAATGGCGACATCGGTTTGCGGGGCATAGTGTTGCAGGGCGGTGGAGACAGAGATAACTTCCTGCACGAAAGGCACGTCCAAGTGCTTGGCAAGAGTCAGACCACCTGAACCGGTAATCATAGGGGCAATATTCATGTCTCCAAGTTTGTCATATGCTTTCTGTAAGAGAGAAGATAGGGTTTCCTGAATATTGGCAAAGTGTCGCTCATAATCAGAAAAGAGGATATGATCTTCTTCATCCAAGATTGCTATTTTGACCGTTGTTGAGCCGATATCGATTCCTAGCTTATGTAAGGTATTGTTTTCCATAAGTTTCCTCCAAGATGTCTTTTGTGTGATACTACTTTATCAAGGTAAAAAAAGATTAGCATTTCTTCTTATTATATATATGATGGTCAGAAATCAGACCAATGTACATTATACGACAGGATAATCTAATTGACAATGTGCAATTAGTAGGAAAAATATAAACTTTTTGTGAAGAAAAAGGGATTTATTTTTGGTAATATTCTGGTAAAATAGTATATTAGTAGGAAGAAAGTATGGAATAAATTGGTGAAGGTGTATAAGGAGGAAAGATGAAGCGATTGTACAGAAGAAACTTGCGTATTTGCAGCATCGTACTGCTGTTGGTGTTTGCCATGGGGCTATTTACGGCATGTGGGGAGAGTATGGAAGTCGAAGATTTTGCCACAAATGACGGATACGAATTAGGGGGAACGCCGGCAGCAGGAAAAGCGGATGGAAACCAATCGGAGGAAAGTGCGGGGACCGGAATCTCAAAAGATATGATAAAAGTCGGAGTGCTTCATTTATCGGACCCGGCGGAGGGAAGCGGATACACTTATACGCATGATTTGGGGATTCAGGGGATGCAGCAGAATCTGGGATTATCTGACAGTCAGATTGTACGCAAGATAAATGTCAGTGATACAGATGCGGATGCGACAAGGGCAGCGATACAGGAATGCATCGACGAAGGCTGCAATATCATATTTACCACCAGTTGGGGATATATGGAGACAACGGCAGAAATGGCAGAAGAATATCCCGATGTGTACTTTTCTCACGGAACCGGATATATGAGCAATGGAAGTAATTTTAACAATTATTTTGGAAGAATTTATCAGGCGAGATATTTAAGCGGAATTGTGGCGGGCATGAATACAAAATCAGATAAAATTGGTTATGTGGCGGCGATGGATGCAACGAATTCAGAGGTGACAGGTGGAATCGATGCATTTGCACTTGGGGTCTATGCGGTCAATCCTGAGGCAAGAGTCTATGTAAAGGTTACGAATAGCTGGTTTGACCCGATTGCAGAAGAAGAGGCAGCAAGGCATCTTTTACAAATGGGATGTGATGTTCTGACGCAGCATTGTGATACGGCGTACCCACAGACCTTGGCACAGGAGAAGGGCGTTTACAGTATCGGTTACAATTCGGATATGAGCAAAGATGCGCCGGAAGCATGTCTGTGCAGTGTTATCTGGAATTGGAGCGCTTATTATACGTCAGCGGTACAGAGTGTGATTGACAGCACCTGGGATGGAAGCAACTATTATGGTGGTATGAATGAGAATCTTGTTGGAATAACATCGCTTGCGGATTTTTGTGCAGAAGGAACCGAGGCAAAGGTCGAGGAAGTAAAACAGAAGATTCTGTCGGGGGAATTTGGGGTATTTGACGGTGTGATGGAGACAAACACGGGAGAGACGATAGGAAAAGAAGGAAAGACGCTGGATGATGCAACGATAACGGGTGGAATCAACTGGTACTATAAGAATGTGGTTGTGGTGGAATAGGAGGGATTGAGCATATGAGCATTAAAAGAAAAATTTTGGCAGTAGCAATCATTCCTGTTCTGATACTTGGATTGATTTCCATGTTCTTAACAATGACAGTTGTGAAAAATTCTATGATTGATGAGGTTCAGGAGGCCTTAAAGGGAACAGCGGCAGCAACTCTGGCGGCATATGACCAGAATGCCGGAGAGTATGTGCAAAGCACCAATGGAGACATCTGGAAGGGCGGATACAACGTATCGAAGTCCGAGAGTCTCGTAGATAGGATTAAGGAAAATTCCGGTATGGACGTGACCTTTTTCTATGGAGACAAAAGAATTATGACATCGGCGTTTGATGCGGACGGTAATCGTATTTTAGGTTCGCCGGCAGGAGAAGTTATCGTAGAAAAAGTTTTGGTGGGAGAAGATGAATATTTCAGTAAAGCGGTTTCGTTAGATGGTACACTCAATTATGGATATTATATACCGGTTTATCAGAACGGTACGACGGAGAACCCGGTCGGAATGATATTTGTCGGAACGAATAAGGCGGAAAAAGATGCTGCCATCAACAAAATTATCGGAATGATTGCGGCTGCCGTATTGCTTGTTATGGTAATCTGCGCGTTTGGAGCAGTGGCGATGGCAAATTCCATCAGTAAGAACATTAAAAACAGCGTAGAAGCAGTAAAAAAAGTAGCTGAGGGAAATTTGAACGTCTGGGTGGATGAAAAGCTGCTTGGTAGGAAAGATGAAGTGGGTGACCTTTCCCGGGTAACAATTACACTGCGAGATGCGATGAAATCTACCATTAAAGAAATTTCGCGAAATGCCAAACAACTGCTTGAGGCGTCTGAGACGCTCGGTGCAGCCGCGGATAGTACAAACGGTACCATGCGGGAAGTAAAGCAGGCTGTTAATCTGATTGCAGAAAGCTCTACGGAGCAGGCTAGGAATTCCAAATCCACATCGGAGCACATGCGAGTGATGGGGGAAGATATTACACAGACATCCGCAGAGGTGAATCTGCTTGACCGGAACGCAGAGTCTATGCAGCAATCCAGTGAAAAAGCGGCAGATACGCTTGGCAATTTACGTAAAATTAATGACGAGGTAGAAAGCATTATCGGTGAGGTACAGTTGCAAACGAACCGAACCAATGAGTCTGTGCAGAAGATTCATGAAGCAACAGCGTTTATCACTTCCATAGCAGAGGAGACAAATCTTTTAAGCTTAAATGCGGCAATCGAAGCAGCGAGAGCCGGTGAAAGTGGCAGAGGATTTGCTGTGGTTGCGGATCAGATTCAGAAGCTTGCGGATCAGTCCAACAAATCCAGCAAGGAAATCGAGAAGACAACACGCAATTTGATGGAGGATTCCGGGAAAGCAGTTGAAATTATGCAGAAAATGCAGAAGATTATTGAAAGCCAGAATCAGAGCATGCTTGACACACAAAGCATTGTGGAGGAGGTATTGGATGAAATCTCCAATTCCATGCATAGTATAGAGCAGATTAAGAACAGTGCAAAGCGTCTTGAAGATTCGAGAAATGAAGTGGTACAGGCGGTAGGAGAACTTTCGGATATTGCACAGGACAATGCGTCGAGCACAAGAAAAACATATGATGCAACGCAGGAGGTTGCAGGAACATTTGAGCAAGTTTCCACGAGCGCGGGTAGGCTGCGCGAGATTGCAGATGAACTTGTAGAGAGTATTGACTATTTTAAATTATAGAAAATATAAACTTTTTGTGAAGAAAATGAGTGTGGATTGACAATGAACTTGTGTCTGGTATACTTGAAAAAGTAGTATTAATCAGAAAGGCAAGGAATACAGTATTATGAACTGGTTGAATAAATTAGAACGCAAATGCGGGCATCTCGCAATTCCAAATCTGATTGTATGGCTGATTGGAGCATATTCGCTTGGTTTTATCCTATATAAAACAAGTCCGGCGATTCTAGATGTGATGACATTGAGTCCATATCATATTCTGCACGGGCAGATTTGGCGTCTGCTGACATGGGTTTTTGTGCCGTCGACGACAAGTCTGTTTTCATTGCTGATTATGGCATTGCTGTATTACCAGCTTGGAACGGCATTGGAGCGCACATGGGGAACATTTCGGTTTAATGTTTATATTTTCAGTGGTATGCTCTTTACTGTGATAGGTGCGTTTATACTTTATGGTATCATGTATATGATATATGGCGGCGTGATGCCTGTGATGCAGTACATCGGTTATGGATTCAGTACGAACTTTATTAATCTGTCTATCTTTTTGGCATTTGCGATGACCTATCCGGATATGCAGATATTATTGATGTTCTTTATTCCAATAAAAATGAAGTGGATGGGGATTGTCTATGGCATTTTAGTATTTGTTGAGTTTATTGAAGGAAGCTGGGCGACGAAGATTGCGATTGTGATGTCACTCCTCAATTTCATCATTTTTTTCTTCTCTACGCGTGATGTGAAGCGTTATGCGCCGCGTGAGGTAAAGCGCAGACAGAAGTTCAAAGCACAGATGCGTGAGCCCGCCGGATATGCAAACGGAGCACATCATAAGTGTGCAGTCTGCGGGAGGACAGAACTTGATGACCCAACCTTAGAGTTCCGTTTTTGCTCGAAATGTGAGGGGAATTATGAATATTGTCAGGATCATCTCTTTACACATCAACATATGCGACGAAGCTAGAAACGATATGTGAGAAAAAAGAAAATAAGAAAGACGAAGCTCTGTTGTGATTGCGGGAGCTTCGTCTTTTTGCTTCATAGGAAATTCTTATGAAACAAAACGCTCCGCGTGGATGTGCAGCTTGCGGAGAGGAATATATTGCTACGCAATCCGCTCGCGCGTGAAACTGTGCGGAGCACACTTTTTATGAGAATAAGTTATTTCCGATAGAAAGTTGCCAGTGAATCCATGCGGGCACTCATATTTGAAAAAAGTGCATCTACGATGGTGATAGCTGCCATAGACTCAACAACAACGACAGCACGCGGTACAATGATTGGGTCATGGCGTCCTTTGATGTTGATATCAATTTCATCACCGGATTTATTGACTGTCTGCTGGGTTGCAGCGATGGAGGGGGTTGGTTTGATAGAAGCACGAAGAATGATGTCGCTTCCGTCACTGATGCCGCCCAAAATTCCACCGGCGTGGTTTGTGACTTTTTCGATAGAACCGTTCGCAGAAAGGCGGAATGCGTCATTATTATTTTTGCCGGTTGCTTTGGCTACATCAAATCCATCACCGATTTCAAAGCCCTTGACTGCGCCGATAGACATAATTGCCTTGGCAAGGTTGGCGTTTAATTTTTCAAAAACAGGGTCGCCGATGCCGACCGGCATGCCGCATATGATACACTCTACGACACCGCCGGAAGAATTGAGTTCTGCCATGCAGGCATCAAGATATGCCTGAGCATTTTCTGCAGCCTCTGTATCTGGCATATTTAGCGGATTTTCGGCAATCTGAGAAGCATCGAAGTTCTTGACTGTGATTGGACCGATAGACTTTGTATAAGTTGTGAACGTAATGCCGAGTTGATTTAAGATTTTTACGGCAATCGCACCTGCAGCAACACGTCCGATAGTCTCCCTGCCGGAGGAACGTCCACCGCCACGATAGTCGCGAAAACCGTATTTCATATCGAATGTATAGTCGGCATGTCCCGGACGATAGTAGGATGCGATTTCGCTATAGTCCCCAGAATGTTGGTTTTTATTATAGACGACCAGAGAAATAGGAGTGCCGGTAGTTTTCCCATCAAAGACACCGGAGAGAATCTCTACGGTATCGTCTTCTTTGCGCGGGGTAGTGTATTTTGACTGTCCCGGTTTCCTGCGGTCTAAAAATTTCTGGATATCTTCTTCACATAAAGGAAGGCCTGCCGGGCATCCATCCACTACGACACCGACGCCTTTGCCGTGGGACTCACCCCAGGTTGTGATTTTAAAGATTGTGCCAAAAGTAGAGCCTGCCATAATATTATCTCCTTTGCGCTCCATGCGGAGTACCATATTTTGGTAAAAAGATGCAAGACCTAACGGTCCCTTGTAGAAAACAACTCCGTGGGAGGTATTTTTTACATTATAAAAGATTTGACTTTGCGTGACAACTGGAATGTGTTAATATAATGCAATAAAATGTAAGTAGGCAAAGGATAAGAAAGAGAAAAGGCTGGCAGGTAATCGGATGAAAAGAGAACGCTATCTTGTAAAGAAAATAACGGCCCCCATTGATTGGGTAGTGGAGGTTCCCGGTTCAAAGAGCATAACCAATCGCGCGCTTCTTCTGGCAGCATTGTCAGATGGAAGGGTAGAGGTAGAAGGTGTGCTGTTCTCCGATGATTCCAGACATTTTTTGGCATCTTTAGAGAACCTTGGTTTTTCTTTGAGCATCAATGAAGAAAAAAAGTGCGTTGCAGTTGTTGGCTGTGGTGGAAAAATTCCGAAGAAGGAAGCAACCATCGATGTGGGAAGTGCGGGAACTGCGGCGCGGTTTCTTACGGCGATGCTCGGCTTTTCGGACGGAATTTATACCATACAGGCTTCCGAGCAGATGAAACGTCGCCCAATGAAGCCGCTTTTTGATTTGTTAGAAGGTGTCGGTGCAAAGATTTCCTATCTGGAAAGAGAAGGATTTCTGCCGATTCGCATTATAGGACGGGCTTATGGCGAGGGAGAAAAGGCGGAGGCAGAGTCGCTTTCAATTTCACTAGATATCAGCAAGAGTACGCAATTTTTAAGTGCACTTCTTTTGATTACGCCGATGATAAAGCAGGGACTCTACATTCACATCACCAGTGAGAAAACGGATGGTTCTTACATCCGCATTACCAGAAAGATGATGCAGGAGTTCGGGGTGGAAGTCATTTTTGATGGCAGAGATTATCGGGTGAAAAAAGATGCTTCCTATCATAGAACTTCCTATATCGTAGAGCCGGATATGTCGGCTGCTTGTTACTTTTATGCGGCTGCTGCGATGACAGGAGGCAAGGCGTTAGTGAGACGTGTGCATATGAATAATACGCAGGGAGATTTACGCTTTCTTAAAGTGTTAGAGCAGATGGGGTGTGCAGTGTGTGAGAGTGAGCAGGGAATTGAAGTATGTGGACCGGCGGGCGGTAAGCTAAAAGGTATCACGATTGATATGAACGATTTTTCGGATCAGGCGTTGACTCTTGCGGCGATAGCACCGTTTGCAGAGGATATCGTACGCATAGAAAATATTGGACATATCAGAGGACAGGAATGCGATCGTATTCATGCGATTGTGACAGAGTTGCAGCGACTTGGCATGCGATGTGACGAAGCGGAGGATGCAGTGACGATTTATCCGGGAATCCCGACGGGAGGTACGGTAGAGACCTATGAGGATCACCGTGTGGCGATGGCGTTTTCACTGATAGGACTTCGGACAGAGGGCGTGTGGATTGACAATCCGGCGTGTTGCGGAAAAACGTTTGAAGATTATTTTGAAATTTTGGACCGGTTAACGGGAAAATAAGATAGAAAGAGAGAAAAGAAATGTACGAATTAATAAAACAGGAAGGTCGCGCGAAACGTGGTGTGTTTCATACCGTTCATGGAGATATCCAGACACCGGTATTTATGAATGTCGGTACCGTTGCAGCAATCAAGGGCGCTGTATCTACGGAGGATTTGGAAAATATTAAATGCCAGGTGGAACTTTCAAATACGTATCATCTTCTTGTCCGTACGGGAGATAAACTGATTAAAGAAGTGGGAGGACTTCACAAGTTTATGTCGTGGAATAAGCCAATCCTCACCGATTCCGGAGGCTTTCAAGTGTTTTCCCTTGCGGGACTTCGTAAGATTAAAGAGGAAGGCGTGTACTTTAATTCTCATATTGACGGTAAAAAAATCTTTATGGGACCGGAGGAGAGTATGCAGATTCAGTCGAATCTGGGCTCTACCATAGCGATGGCGTTTGATGAGTGTCCGCCGGCGCTGGCAGAGCGTAGGTATGTGGAGGATTCCGTAGCGCGTACAACACGTTGGTTAGAACGTTGTCAAAAAGAAATGAAGCGTTTAAACTCCTTGGATGACACGGTGAATAAGAAACAGATGCTCTTTGGAATCAATCAGGGTGCCATCATACCGGATATTCGAATTGACCATGCGAAGCGCATTTCCGAGATGGATTTGGACGGCTATGCAGTGGGAGGACTTGCCGTAGGAGAGAGTCATGAGGAGATGTATCATATCTTGGATGAGACCGTGCCGTATCTGCCGGTAAACAAGCCTACTTATTTGATGGGAGTCGGTACGCCGGCGAACATTTTAGAGGGTGTAGAGCGCGGAATAGATTTTTTTGACTGTGTATATCCGTCACGAAACGGGCGTCATGGTCATGTATACACGAATCAGGGAAAAATCAATCTGTTCAACCAGAAGTACGAAAAAGATATGCGTCCAATCGAAGAAGGATGTGGCTGCCCTGCCTGTCGCCGTTACAGCAGAGCATATATCCGTCATCTGTTAAAAGCAAAGGAGATGCTCGGCATGCGTCTTTGTGTACTGCATAACCTTTATTTCTATAACACGATGATGGAAGAAATCCGAGATGCTTTGGATGCCGGTAACTTTAAATCATATAAGGAAGAAAAATTGTACGGCATGGGACAGATAAATCGTGAGAAAGAAAATGTATAAATACATTGAAAATACTTGCCGAAAACGCATATTTTGTGTACAATGTTCTATAACGTCCGTTAGGACGTACTTATGTGAAAAGTAATGTTTAGGAGGAATTAAGATGTTATCAATCTTAGCAACAGATGCAGCCAGCAGTGCGGCTGGTATGGGAAGCATGATCATCTCGCTGGTTATTTTATTTGCATTTATGTATTTCTTTATGATTCGCCCACAGCAGAAAGAGGCGAAGCAGAAGAACGCAATGCTTTCAGCACTTGCAGTAGGTGATACTGTGCTTACTACAAGCGGATTTTACGGAACAGTGATCGATATCACAGATGACACAGTTATCGTTGAGTTCGGAAGCAACAAGAACTGCCGTATCCCAATGCAGAAGGCGGCGATTGCTCAGGTAGAGAAGCCGGAAGATGCTGCAGAATAATTTGAACATGGATATGAGGAAGAACCGCTGAACCAGCGGTTCTTTTTTACTTCATAGAAAATTTATATGAAGTAAAACGCTCCGCGGGGATGCGCATAGAACTTTTTTATTGCGCTTCGCGCGAAAGGAAAAATATACAAGAAGTACAAATCACATTTTGATTTTTATATATTTGAGGAATGTATACTATTATTAAATATGAAATCGGGTTATAGGCTCCATGAAAAAGAAAAATAGAATCAGTGGTTGCAATGTTTCCGCAGATACATTATTATAGAATCTATATATTGTTCATTAGTAACGTACTAAAGTGTGAAACAAGAAGAGAGGGAATAGAACATGGAGTGTCGAATTGGCGTGATTTCGGGGGATGGCATTGGTCCTGAGATTGTAGAAGAAGCAAAAAAAGTATTGGATAAGGTCGGAGTGGTCTATGGTCATACATTTTGCTATGAGGATATTTTAATGGGAGGCTGTTCCATCGATGCGACAGGGGAACCGTTGACAGACGATGCGATTGTAGCGGCTAAGGCATCAGATGCAGTGCTGATGGGTTCGATTGGCGGCAATACCTCCACGTCCCCTTGGTATAAGCTTCCGCCCGAGAAGCGCCCGGAAGCAGGGCTCTTAAAGTTGCGTAAGTCTTTGAATTTATTTGCAAATCTAAGACCTGCATATTTATATGAAGAGTTGAAAGAGGCGTGTCCGCTTCGTGATGATATCATCGGTGACGGTTTCGACATGATGATTATGCGCGAGTTGACCGGCGGTTTGTATTTTGGAGCGAGAAAGACGGAGAGCGTGGACGGTGTCATGACGGCGACGGATACGCTTACATATAATGAAGAAGAAATCCGAAGGATTGCGAAACGCGGATTTGATATTGCCATGAAGCGTCGAAAAAAGGTGACAAGCGTGGATAAAGCGAACGTATTGGATTCCTCCAGACTGTGGAGAAAGGTTGTCGAGGAGGTGGCAGAGGAATATCCGGAGGTAACCTACGAGCATATGCTGGTTGACAACTGTGCGATGCAGCTCGTGAAGGACCCCAAACAGTTTGATGTTATCTTAACGGAGAATATGTTTGGCGATATTCTTTCCGACGAGGCGAGCATGGTAACTGGCTCCATCGGTATGCTATCCAGTGCGAGCCTGAATGATACGAAGTTCGGTCTTTATGAACCGAGTGGTGGCTCCGCACCGGATATCGCAGGAAAAGGGATTGCGAATCCAATCGCGACAATCCTAAGCGCGGCGATGATGCTACGTTACAGTTTTGATTTAGACAAAGAGGCGGATGCGATTGAAACTGCGGTAAAACAGGTGTTAAAAGATGGGTATCGTACCATTGATATTATGCCGCAGGAAGAAAAAAAGAAAGCAGAAGTGACACAGGTCGGTACCGCCCGGATGGGAGACTTGATTTGCGAACGCATCTAACATGTCAGTGAGATAAGTTGATGTGCTGAATAGAAATAAGAAAGGCGGAGCATAGATGGCAGTATTAGGGTTGACACCTGCGATGATGTTGGTAATCGGTGTGGCAGGAGTGATTCTGCTTGTCGTTGGATTGGTAAAAAAGATTAAATTTATCATCAAGTTGGGAATTGTCATTGCTGTTGTAGGGTTTGTCGCAAATGGCGGACTTACCCTGTTAGCGTCCTATTTCTAGGAACGGACAGTAGTATGCCGGGAGAAACCGGTAATATACGAGAAGGAAAGGAACGGATTATATATGAAAAGTGATAATGTAAAAAAAGGGATGCAGCAGGCACCTCACAGAAGTCTTTTTAATGCGCTTGGTTTTACCGAGGAAGAAATGCAAAAACCAATGGTCGGTATCGTAAGCTCATATAATGAGATTGTACCGGGGCATATGAACTTAGACAAAATTGTCAATGCGGTAAAGCTTGGCGTCGCAGAAGCAGGCGGTGTACCGGTCGTATTTCCGGCGATTGCAGTTTGTGACGGTATTGCAATGGGGCACATCGGTATGAAGTACTCCCTTGTAACCAGAGACTTGATTGCGGATTCCACCGAGTGTATGGCACTTGCACACCAGTTTGACGCGCTTGTCATGGTACCGAACTGCGACAAGAATGTACCGGGACTTTTGATGGCGGCAGCACGCATCAATGTGCCGACCGTATTTGTATCCGGTGGACCGATGCTTGCAGGGCGTGTGCATGGACAGAAGAGAAGCCTGTCTTCTATGTTTGAGGCAGTGGGTTCCTATGCGGCTGGTACGATGACAGAAGAAGATGTGCGTGAGTATGAGGAAAAGGTATGTCCGACTTGCGGTTCCTGCTCCGGTATGTATACGGCAAATTCGATGAACTGTCTGACAGAGGCACTTGGTATGGGACTTCGCGGAAACGGCACAATTCCGGCAGTCTATTCTGAGCGTATCAAGCTTGCAAAGCATGCAGGTATGGCAGTTATGGAGATGTACAAGAAAAACATCCGTCCGCGCGACATTATGACAAAAGAAGCAATTCTAAATGCGCTTACCGTTGATATGGCACTTGGATGTTCTACGAACAGTATGCTACATCTTCCGGCAATCGCACATGAGGTTGGCTTTGATTTTGATATTGCATTTGCAAATCCAATTAGCGAGAAGACACCGAACTTGTGTCATTTAGCACCGGCGGGTCCTACTTACATGGAAGACTTAAATGAGGCAGGCGGTGTATATGCGGTGATGAAAGAGCTTGCCGATATCGGACTTTTACATACGGAATGTATGACCGTAACAGGTAAGACCATAGGCGAAAACATCAAAGATGCCGTGAATAAGAATCCGGAAGTCATCCGTCCGGTGGATAATCCGTACAGTAAGACCGGCGGACTTGCCGTATTAAAAGGAAATTTGGCACCGGATGGCAGCGTAGTGAAGCGTTCTGCTGTCTGTGATGAGATGATGGTGCATGAGGGACCGGCCCGGGTATTTGATTGTGAGGAAGACGCTATTGAAGCAATCAAAGGTGGTAAGATTGTGGCGGGAGATGTTGTAGTTATCCGTTATGAGGGACCGAAGGGTGGTCCTGGTATGAGAGAAATGTTAAATCCGACTTCTGCTATTGCCGGTATGGGCTTAGGATCTTCGGTAGCCCTGATTACAGACGGACGCTTTTCCGGTGCAAGCCGTGGAGCTTCCATCGGACATGTGTCACCGGAGGCTGCAGTTGGCGGACCAATCGCACTTGTGGAAGAAGGAGACATCATCCGCATCAACATTCCGGAGATGAAGCTGGATATCGCAGTCTCCGATGAGGAGATGGCGGCAAGAAAAGCCAAATGGCAGCCGAGAGAGCCAAAGGTGACAACCGGATATCTGAAGAGATATGCATCCTTGGTAACTTCCGGCAACCGTGGAGCAATCTTACAGCTTCCTACAGAATAAGAACGCAAAAAGCGCGTTCTTCCCTACAAGTTGATGGAAGGAGAGAAACAGAACATGCAGTTAACAGGTGCGCAGATCGTCATCGAATGCCTGAAAGAACAGGGCGTGGATACCGTATTCGGTTATCCGGGCGGTGCCATCTTGAATGTATACGATGAATTATATAAACATCAGAACGAAATCAAACATATTTTAACTTCTCATGAGCAGGGTGCATCCCATGCGGCGGACGGCTATGCGAGAAGCACAGGCAAGGTTGGGGTCTGTTTTGCGACAAGCGGACCGGGAGCCACGAATCTGGTAACAGGAATCGCAACCGCCTATATGGATTCCGTGCCGATGGTAGCAATTACATGTAACGTTACCGTACCGCTTCTTGGAAAAGATAGTTTCCAGGAAATTGATATCGCCGGAATCACAACTCCGATTACAAAGCATAACTTTATCGTAAAAGATATTACGAAGCTTGCGGATACCATCCGCAGAGCGTTTAAGATTGCACAAAAGGGAAGACCGGGACCGGTGCTTGTGGATATTCCCAAAGATATCACAGCGGCAAAAACGGAATATACATATAAGAAGGCGGAGCCGATACCGCGTGTGACGGAGACAATCCGAGAAGAGGATATTGAGAAAGCACTTAAGATGATTGGAGCGGCGAAGAAACCGTATATTTTTGTCGGTGGAGGTGCCGTAATCTCGGAAGCGAGTGAAGAACTCAGAGAATTTGTAAAAAAAGTTGATGCCCCGGTATGCGATACCTTGATGGGCAAGGGAGCCTTTGACGGAACACATGACTTATATACGGGAATGCTTGGCATGCATGGTACAAAGACATCGAATCTTGGCGTAAGCGAATGTGATCTTTTGATTGCAGTGGGGACCCGCTTCTCTGATCGTGTGCTTGGCAATGCAAAAAAATTTGCAAAGCAGGCAAAGATTTTGCAGTTTGATGTGGATGCGGCGGAGATTAACAAAAATATCCGTGTCGATGCTTGTGTTGTCGGAGATTTAAAAGAGATATTAAAACAGCTCAATGCGAAACTGTCGCAGATGAACCATAACGATTGGATTACACACGTGATGGACTTTAAGGTAAAATTCCCACTGTGCTATGAGGAGGGAGGACTTACAGGTCCGTACCTGATGGAAGAGATTTATCGCGCGACTGCCGGGGATGCCATCATCGTCACAGAGGTTGGACAACATCAGATGTGGGCAGCGCAATATTATAAATACAAGAATCCGAGGACATTTTTATCGTCCGGCGGACTCGGAACGATGGGATATGGACTTGGTGCGGCGATTGGTGCGCAGGTGGCAAATCCGAATAAACAGGTGATTAATATTGCGGGAGACGGATGTTTCCGCATGAATATGAATGAGATTGCCACAGCGGCGAGACAGAAACTGCCATTGATAGAAGTCATCGTCAATAACCATGTACTTGGCATGGTGCGGCAGTGGCAGGACTTGTTTTATGAGAAACGTTATTCAGCAACTGTGCTGGATGACGGTGTTGATTTTGTAAAACTGGCTGAAGCAATGGGGGCGACGGGATACCGTGCGACAAACTGTGCCGAGTTTGATGAGGCATTACAGAAAGCGTTGGTATCAGAGGGACCGGTCGTTATCGATTGTATTATTGGATGTGACGACAAGGTGTGGCCAATGGTAGCACCGGGTGCGGACATCAGTACATCATTCACAGCGGAGGATTTGCAGGAAAGAAAGGAAAGGGATTAGAAAATGAGCAGAGTGTACAATTTTTCAGCGGGACCGGCGGTATTGCCGGAGGAAGTCTTAAGAGAAGCGGCAGAAGAGATGATGGATTACAAGGGAAGCGGTATGTCAGTTATGGAGATGAGCCACCGCTCGAAAGTATATGATACCATTATCAAAGAGGCCGAGCAGGATTTACGTGATTTGATGAATATTCCGGATAACTATAAGGTCTTATTTTTGCAGGGAGGTGCTTCCCAGCAGTTTGCAATGATTCCGATGAACTTGATGAAAAACAAAAAAGCGGGATACATTGTAACCGGACAGTGGGCAAAGAAAGCTTATCAGGAAGCTCAGATTTATGGGGAAGCGGTAAAACTGGCGTCTTCTGAAGACAAGACTTTTTCTTATATCCCGGATTGCTCGGATTTGGACATTCCGGAGGACCTGGATTACGTGTACATCTGTGAGAATAATACAATCTACGGAACGAAGTACAAAGAATTACCGAATACCAAAGGGCATACCTTGGTTGCGGATGTATCCTCCTGTTTCTTATCAGAACCGGTGGATGTGAGCAAATATGGTGTGATTTACGGCGGCGTGCAGAAAAACGTCGGACCGGCGGGAGTCGTTATTGTAATCATCCGCGAGGATTTGATTACGGAGGATACGTTACCGGGAACACCTACCATGTTAAAATACAAGATTCATGCAGATAATGATTCTCTGTACAATACACCTCCTTGCTACGGTATTTATATTTGTGGCAAAGTATTTAAATGGTTAAAGAAGATGGGCGGTCTTTCTGTCATGAAAGAGCGTAACAAAGAAAAGGCAAAGATTCTCTATGATTTCTTAGACGAGAGCAAGATGTTCCATGGTACCGTTGTTCCAAAGGATCGTTCTCTTATGAATGTACCGTTTGTAACAGGTAATGAGGAACTGGATGCCAAGTTTGTAAAAGAGGCGACAGCGGCAGGTTTTGTGAATCTGAAAGGTCATCGCACCGTTGGCGGTATGCGTGCATCAATCTACAATGCGATGCCTAAAGAGGGCGTAGAAAAGCTTGTAGAATTCATGAGAAAGTTTGAGGAGGAGAATCAGAATGCATCGTTATAATTGCTTGAATCCAATCGCTTCGGTTGGCTTAGATTTGTTTTCGGATGATTATCAGAAAGTGGAGGAGATGAAGGACGCAGAGGCAGTGCTTGTCAGAAGTGCAGCGATGCATGATTTGGAACTGCCGGATTCTCTGGCTGCAGTGGCGAGAGCAGGCGCAGGTGTCAACAATATTCCACTCGATAAGTGTGCAGAAAAAGGAATTGTAGTGTTTAATACGCCGGGGGCAAATGCGAATGGTGTCAAAGAGCTTGTGTTTGCAGGAATGCTTTACGCATCTCGTGATATCGTGGGCGGTATTGATTGGTGTCTTGACAATCAGAATGATGAAAACATTGCAAAGACTGCTGAGAAGCAGAAGAAAAACTTTGCAGGTACGGAAATTGCGGGTAAGAAGCTTGGGGTTATCGGCCTCGGAGCCATCGGTGTGCTAGTAGCAAATGCAGCAACTCATATGGGCATGGAAGTGTACGGATATGACCCATATATCTCCGTAAGCGCCGCATGGAATCTTTCCAGGAGTGTGAAGCATATCAGTAATGTTGAGGATATCTATCGTGAATGTGATTATATTACGATTCATGTACCGCTTTTGGATTCTACAAAAAAGATGATTAATGCTGAGGCGATTGCATTGATGAAACCAACGGCTATCGTACTGAACTTTGCACGAGATCTTCTTGTGGACGAGGAAGCGATGGTGGATGCACTTGCCGCGGGAAAAGTAAAGCGTTATGTGTCCGATTTCCCAAATCCAACAACCGTGGGAGCGAAGGGATGTATCGTGACCCCGCATCTGGGTGCGTCGACAGCAGAATCTGAGGATAACTGTGCGATTATGGCAGTGCGTGAAATTCGTGATTATCTGGAAAATGGTAATATTACGCATTCTGTGAACTTCCCGGATTGTAACATGGCAGCCTGTATGACTGCCGGAAGAATTGGTATCCTTCATAAGAATGCAAGTGGTATGTTAAGCCGGTTTACGACGATTTTAGGAGATGCAGGTATCAATATTGACGGAATGGCGAATAAGTCGAAAGGTGATTACGCATATGCGCTTATCGATGTGGATGCAGCGGTAACAGAAGAAGTGTTAGAAAAACTGAACCAGATTCCGGGAGTCCTTAGGGTTCGCAAAATAAAATAAATGAGGTGCAGAAAATGGCAGATATCAGACCATTTATAAGCATCAGACCACAGAAGGGGAAGGCAGCAGAGATAGCTGCCCTCCCTTATGATGTTTATAATAGAGAAGAAGCAACAAAGTATGTAGAGAATCATCCGGAGTCATTTTTGAAGATTGACAGGGCAGAAACACAGTTTCCTTTATCGGTGGATATGTATGATGAGCGGGTATACAAGAGGGCACATGATATGCTATGGGAAGGTGTGGAGAACGGCACGTTTATTCGTGAAGACAAAAAATGTTACTATGTCTATGAATTGACGATGCAAGGCCGCGTGCAGACCGGAATTGTGGCATGTGCATCGATTGATGATTATCATAACAATGTGATTAAGAAGCATGAGAATACCCGAGCTGAAAAAGAAGCGGACCGTATTCGACATGTGGAAGCATGCCGGGCGCAGACGGGCCCGATTTTTTTGGCTTATCGTTCCAATGAGATGATTAATGCGATGGTAAAGAAGGCAAAAGAGCAGGAAGCGGAATATGATTTTGTGGCAGACGATGGGGTGAGACATCGCGTGTTCGTGATTCGTGACGACAGTTCTGTTTCACAGATTGAGAAGGCTTTTTCCGAAATTAATCAGATTTATATTGCGGACGGTCATCACAGAGCTGCGTCCGCAGTGCGTGTAGGGGAAATGTACCGTGAGCAGAACCCCGATTATACCGGAGAGGAAGAATTTAACTATTTTCTTTCCGTATTATTTCCAGATGACCAGTTGATGATTATGGATTATAATCGTGTGGTAAGAGACATGAACGGATATTCATTTAAAGGCTTTTATCGTGAAGTAAAAGAGCGTTTTGATGTCGAAGAGATTACGGAACAGCAGGAAAAAAGACCGCAGGAGCGCGGAAGTTTTACGATGTATATGGAAGATCACTGGTTCCTGTGTAAAATCAGAAGTGAAGATCGCAATCCATCCGATCCGGTTGCTGATTTGGATGTTTCTATCTTACAGGATAAGCTGCTTGGACCGGTGCTTGGCATTGGTGACCCAAAGACGGACGGACGCATTGATTTTGTAGGTGGTATTCGTGGAATGGAGGAACTGGTACGTCGATGTGAGGATGATTGTGCGATAGCGTTTGCCATGTATCCGACAGCGATTGAAGAACTGTTTGCAGTGGCTGATGCGGGGCTTTTGATGCCGCCGAAGTCCACCTGGTTTGAACCAAAGCTTCGGAGTGGATTGTTCATTCATGCAATCAATGAGAACTAGGAAAGGAGTGCTGACGGATGACACTAGGAAAATACGCCGGCATATTGCTTACAGCGGGGATAGATAACTTCTCAAACACAACAGAAACCATTGAGACAATAAGCAATGCACAGGAAAATTTACAGGCAGTTGCAGAGAATCCGGGCATGTTACAGGAATGGTTAGAGGGCTTAATCCCAGATATTCTGAATTTTGCTTTTCAGGTCGTGATTGCCATTGCTATCTATGTGATAGGTGGAAAAATTATCCGATGGATTGTAAAACTGGTTGGACGTTCCATGGACCGCGCAGGTGCCGATGCCGGTGTGAAGCAGTTTGTGGCACCGCTGATAAAGTATGTTCTTTATGTATTGCTCATTTTTTTGATTATGGGGTTGTTTGGAATTGCGACCACTTCTGCAGTTGCAGTGCTTGGTTCCGCAGGGGTTGCCGTCGGACTTGCACTGCAGGGCAGCCTTTCTAACTTTGCCGGCGGTGTACTGATTTTGCTCTTAAAACCATTTGTTGTGGGCGATTATATTATAGAAGATACGAATAAGAATGAGGGTACTGTGTCGGAGATTTCGATTTTCTATACGAAACTTTTGACGGTGGATAATAAAGTGATTGTCATACCGAACGGCATACTCTCGAATAGTAGTTTGACAAATGTGACACATATGGACAAGCGTCGCGTTGATTTGATTGTGGGGATATCTTACGAGGCAGATGTTCGCACAGCGAAGGAAATCCTAAAAAAGATTGCGCTGGAGGAGCCTGCAAGGCTTGAGGAGGAGGAGCCGGTTGTTTATGTGGATGCACTTGGTACATCTTCTGTAGATATGGGGCTTCGTGTATGGGTAAAAGCAGAGAATTACTGGCAGGCAAAGTGGCGTTTGACGGAAAATATCAAGTATGCGTTCGATGAAAAAGGCATCGCAATCCCTTATCAGCAGATTGATGTGCAAATTAAACAATAATATATGAAAAATGTTGACAAAAAAAGTGATTTGTGCTAAATTTAATGCGTTAGGCAATGTGACGTCCGAGGAGACGTTACAGAATGGTTATATCTGTATTTTAGGAGGTTTTTAAAAGTTATGCAGCAGGGTACTGTAAAGTGGTTTAACGCCAAAAAAGGTTACGGATTTATTTCAGACGCAGAGGGTAATGATGTATTTGTACATTTCTCTGCACTGAAAATGGATGGATTCAAAGAGTTAAAAGACGGCGAGCAGGTTGAGTTTGAGGTGACAGAGGGAGCAAAGGGACCTCAGGCTGCAAATGTAACTCGTATCGCTTAATTCGTTAAGAATATATCTGTTAAAGACTAACCGAGAGGATGTCAGCGAAGTATCTGACATCCTCTTTTTATGATTACTCTTTTGCAAAAAAGGAAAAGCTGATATAATGACAGGTAGTTTGATGGAAAGGAATTTTTACAATGCATCTTCCAGAGTTGAAAGCATATGAAATATTAGAAGAGAGAAAATTGACGGATATCAATTCGATTGGATATATCATCCGTCATAAGAAGAGCGGTGCACGTATTACCGTTATTTCTAACGATGATGAGAATAAGGTATTTTATATCGGATTCCGGACACCTACATCGGATTCTACAGGGGTACCACATATTATTGAGCACACGGTGCTCTGTGGATCTGAAAAGTATCCGGTCAAGGATCCGTTTGTAGAGCTGGTGAAAGGATCTTTGAATACTTTTTTGAATGCGATGACGTATCCGGAGAAAACAATTTATCCGGTTGCAAGCTGCAATGATACTGATTTTCAGAATCTGATTAGCGTCTATATGGACGCGGTGCTGCACCCGAACATTTATAAGTATGAGGAAATCTTCAAGCAGGAGGGATGGCATTACGAGCTTGAGGATAAGGATGCGCCGATTACGATTAACGGCGTTGTTTATAATGAGATGAAGGGAGCTTTTTCTTCTCCGGATGATGTGCTGGAGCGAGAGATTATGAGTTCGCTGTTTCCGGATACAACCTATGCCAATGTGGCGGGCGGCGACCCGGAGCATATTCCGGAGTTGACGTATGAACAGTATCTGGATTTCCATCGGAAGTATTATCATCCAAGCAATTCCTATATCTATTTGTATGGTGATATGAATATTGCAGAGAAGCTTCAGTGGCTGGATGAGGAGTACTTGAGTAAGTATGAGAAAATGGAATTAGATTCTGCCATTGAGCTTCAGAAACCTTTTATAAAACCGATAGAAGTTATCAGGGAATATCCGATTGCCACCGGTGAAGCTGAGGAAGACAACACATATCTGTCCTACAATATGGTTATCGGTACAATATTAGACAAAAAGCTTTATCAGGCATTTGATATCTTGGATTATGCATTGCTTTCTGCGCCGGGAGCACCGTTAAAGCAGGCACTCATTGATGCGGGAATCGGAAAAGATATTGTCGGCGGTTATGATTGCGGTACCTTACAGCCGGTATTCTCGATTGTGGCAAAAAACACAAATCTGGCAGAGAAAGAACACTTTTTGACTGTTATCCGAGAGACACTGCGGGAACAGGTGAAGAATGGAATTGATAAAAAAGCGCTTTTGGCGGGAATTAACAGTGCTGAATTCCGTTTCCGTGAGGCGGATTACGGACAGCTTCCGAAGGGACTTTTGTATGGCATCCAGTGTTTAGACAGTTGGCTTTATGACGATATGCAGCCGTTCATGCACCTAGAGGCACTTGAGATTTATCGTTTCCTAAAAGAGCAGGTGCAGACAGACTATTATGAAAAGTTGATTGAGGAATACCTTTTAGATAATTCCCACGCATCTGTCGTAATTGCAATACCCAAAAAAGGGTTGAATGCAGTGCGCGAGGAAGCATTGGAGAATAAATTGGCGGAGTACAAGGCGTCTTTGACCGAGGAGGAAAAGGAACGCCTGATTGCGGATACGGTTCATCTGCATGAGTATCAGGAGGAGCCTTCCTCCAAGGAAGATTTAGAGAAGATTCCGATGCTGCGGAGAGAGGACTTGAAAAAGACTGCGCTATCACTGAAAAATAGAATTGTGATGTCCGGTGAGACAAAGTTTGTGCATCACGAGATGTATTCGAATGGCATCGACTATTTGTCGCTGATGTTTGATATCAGGGATATAGAGCCGGAAGAATTGCCGTATCTTGGTATTTTAAAATCGGTGCTTGGTTACGTAGACACCGAGAGCTATAGCTATGCCGAGCTTGCCAATGAGATTAATATTCACACCGGTGGAGTGGGGAGCAGTATCGGCATTTACCCGAATGTGAAAAAGTATGACCAACTTGCGTTTATGTATGAGATAAGAACGAAGGTGCTGGCAGAAAAGTTATCGGATTCGATGCGACTAATGGAGGAGATGCTGTTAACCTCAAAAATTTCAGATGAGAAGCGTTTGTATGAAATCTTAGGAGAGTTGAAATCAAGACTTCAGGTGGGACTTAGCGCTTCAGGACACCAGGTAGCATCGACAAGGGCGATGTCCTATTTTTCCAGAACGTCTTATTATCAGGATGCAACGAGTGGAATTGCATGTTACCGTGTGATTGCGGATTATGAGAGCAATTTTGAAGCGAAGAAGGCAGAATTGATTGAAAAGTTAGAAAAATTGTTGCGGCGTATTTTTACGGCGGATCGTCTGATGGTCAGCATCACTTGCGCGGAAAGCGATTTTGTTGCAGTGGAAGAAGCTGTAAACGAATTAAAGGCAAAATTGTATGAGCCAGATGCAAGCAGCACAAGACGCGAACTCCCGTTCATAGACTTTACGAAATGCAATGAGGGATTTATGGATGCTTCGCAGGTACAATATGTGGCACGTGCTGGAAACTATGTGGCACATGGATATGAGTACCACGGGGCACTTAAGATATTGAAGGTAATTATGGGATATGATTATCTTTGGACGAACATTCGTGTGAAGGGAGGAGCATATGGCTGCATGAATGGCTACATGCGTAACGGTGATACGTATTTTGTGTCTTATCGTGACCCTAATTTGACTGCGACAAATGAGGTATATGAGCACATTACGGATTATGTCGGAGCATTTGACGCCGATGAGCGTGATATGACAAAGTATATTATCGGAACAATCAGTGATATGGATATTCCATTAAATCCAAGTGCCAAGGGTGCGCGGTCAATGACTGCGTATTTACAGGAATTGACATATGATGATCTCCAGAAAGAGCGTGAGCAGATTATAGATGCAACTGCAGAGGACATTCGTGCGCTAAAAGATCTGCTTGCATCGGTGCTTCTTGATGAGGCAATCTGTGTCATCGGGAACGAAGAAGTGTTACGGGAGAATAAAGAGATGTTCCTACATTTGGAAAATCTTTGTTAGAAACGATAGTGGGAGAAAGAAAGGATAAACACATGAACGAAAGTTTTAAATCAGGATTCGTGACGATTATCGGAAGACCGAACGTGGGAAAATCCACCTTGATGAACCACTTGATTGGACAGAAGATAGCGATTACATCCAATAAACCGCAGACGACGAGAAATCGTATTCAGACAGTATATACGGATATGGAACGAGGACAGATTGTATTCTTAGATACACCGGGAATCCATCAGGCAAAAAATAAGCTTGGCGAATATATGGTAAATGTGGCAGAGCATACATTGGGCGAGGTAGATGTAATCTTGTGGCTGGTGGAACCATCGAACTTTATCGGCGCAGGGGAACAGCATATCATTAAGCAACTGAAGAAGACAAAAACGCCGGTTATTCTTGTCATCAACAAGGTGGATACGGTAGAGCGCGACAAGGTATTAGAGTTTATTGATACTTACCGCAAGGTATACGATTTTGCAGAAATCGTACCGGCATCCGCGTTGCGCGGACAGAATACGGATACAGTGTTAGATATGATTTTTAAATATCTGCCATACGGACCGATGTTTTATGATGAGGATACCATCACAGATCAGCCGGAACGAGCCATCGTGTCAGAGATTATCCGTGAGAAGGCGCTGCATGCATTGGATGATGAAATCCCGCACGGTATTGCTGTGTATGTTGACCGGATGAAGGAGCGCAAGAATCAGAATATCATTGATATTGATGCAACCATCGTCTGTGAGCGCGATTCTCATAAGGGAATCGTCATCGGAAAAGGCGGAGCCATGTTAAAGAAAATCGGTTCAAATGCACGTTATGAAATCGAGCGTCTGTTGGATGCCAAAGTAAATCTGAAGCTTTGGGTTAAGGTGAAAAAAGACTGGCGTGACAGCGACTCGATGATTCGCAATTTCGGCTATAAACAGGAGGAGAGTTAGATTCCATTTTTTCACTGGTATAGAAGCAGATATCGGCGGAGACCCTAACATTAAAGAACAACGAAAAGCAGGAGGGTGTGCCGATGGATGAAGCCTGGATGGAATTTATGGCAACAGGAAAAGTGGATGATTATCTGCGTTATAAGAATGCAGAAGGTGGACAGATAAGGCAGGCGGGTGCCTCTAATCCGCAGGAAGAGAGACCGGATGGGACAGAATATTGTAGTGACCGGGATGGTCTTACAGGTTATGCCGATTGGCGAGTATGACAAAAGAATAACATTGCTGACCAAAGAAAGAGGAAAGATTACAGCATTTGCAAGAGGGGCAAGACGACCGAACAACCAGCTTTTGGCTGCGACCAATCCTTTTTCTTTTGGTGAATTTGAACTGTTTGAGGGAAGAAGCTCCTATACGGTGGCGAAGGCAACGATACAGAATTACTTTCGGGAATTGACGGAAAATTTTGATGTTACATATTACGGGTTTTATTTTTTGGAATTTGCTGATTATTATTGCCAGGAGAATAATGATGAACGGGAAATGTTAAAACTGTTATATCAGTCTTTGCGCGCACTTATCAGTGCCTCCTATGATAATCGGTTGGTGCGGAGCGTGTTTGAACTGAAAGCATTGGCAATTAATGGTGAGGCACCTAACGTTTTTTCCTGCTTAAAGTGCGGAGAAAAAGAAAAACTCCGGTACTTTTCCGTGAAGCGCGGAGGGGCGCTATGCGAGGCATGTAAAGGTGAGGCAGCGGATGTGATACAGGTGGATGAGTCGACGATGTATACCATGCAGTATGTAATTTCTGCAAGGATAGAGAAATTGTATCGTTTTACAGTAAGCGACAAAGTATTGGAGGAATTGCAGCATTTGATGAAGGATTACCTTCATGTATATGTGGGACATCCGTTCAAATCGTTAAAGATACTTCTGGAAGCTGAGAAGTTATCCTCTATAGATGATTTTACAGGTTGAAATCATATTTTGAAAATAGTATAATATCATTCATGTATTCATTATTCGAATAGAGATTCTGTAAAGGATGGAGATTGTTTTATGAAAAAGTTTGGGTGTATGGTGTTAGGGCTGTGCATGTGCATGGGACTGCTTGCAGGCTGTGGCAAGACGGTAGAGAGTGAGTCCAGCGTCGTATACGTAGAGGAGAATGGTGCGGTGATATCTTTGGATGTCGAGGAACTTGCGCAGGATTATTATGATGCGGAAGAATTAGAAAATTTCGTGAATGATGCCGTATCCGAGTATACCGAGGAGCATGGAAGAAATTCTGTGAAGGTGCAGGAATTGAAGGTTGAGGAAGGTACTGCCAGACTTCAGATGAAGTATAAGACAACAGCGGATTATTCTGCATTTAATGGAATTGATATATACCAGGGCAAGGTGATTGATTCGTTGGCAGCGGGGTATGTGTTTGACGGCGAGTTTGCCAGAGTAGAGGATGGTAAGGTTATCGGAGCAGCAACGAAGCAGGAAATTTATGCAGAAGATGATTTGAAAGTTGTGATTATTCGTGCGAATACCGATGTGCAGGTGGATGGACAAATCTGCTATATCTCATGTGAGAATGTGGAACTGACCGGAACAAACAGCGTATCGATTCGTGAAGGTTATTATACGGATACGGGCTCCAAAGTACCGCCGGTGAATATGACACCGGACGAAGCAGTTGATGCGACAGAGGATCTGATGAGCACGGAAATGGTAGAGATACCGGTTGAAATTCCGGATTATGGATCATTCGAAACAGAAGTTTATACTTTTATCGTATACAAATAGAGAAAGCAACTGTGGTAAGCAGTTTGTTTATATATGAAAGAAAGCAAGGAGTTAAATTATGGAAAAATCAATGGATAAAATCGTAGCATTGGCAAAATCAAGAGGATTTGTATATCCAGGTTCTGAGATTTATGGTGGTCTTGCAAATACATGGGATTACGGTAATCTCGGTGTCGAACTAAAGAATAACGTAAAGAAGGCTTGGTGGCAGAAGTTTATTCAGGAGAACCCCTATAATGTCGGCGTGGATTGTGCAATTCTTATGAATCCACAGACATGGGTAGCATCCGGTCAT
This sequence comes from Roseburia sp., assembly GCA_022771695.1. GTDB lineage: Bacteria > Bacillota > Clostridia > Lachnospirales > Lachnospiraceae > Roseburia. The sequence goes on from JALEKJ010000060.1 coordinate 102,384, forward strand.
CTCGGCGGATTTTCTGATCCTTTGATGGACTGCAAAGAGTGTCATGAGCGTTTCCGGGCAGATAAATTAATTGAGGATTTTGCAGAGGAGAAGGGGATTGAACTGAAAGGTTCTGTAGATGGCTGGACGCAGGAAGAGATGAAGAATTTTGTCGAAGAGAATCAGATTCCATGTCCGACCTGCGGCAAGCACAATTTTACAGATATTCGCCAGTTCAATCTGATGTTCAAGACTTTCCAGGGCGTAACCGAAGATGCGAAGAATACCGTATATTTAAGACCGGAGACGGCACAGGGTATTTTTGTTAACTTTAAGAATGTGCAGAGAACTTCCCGCAAGAAGATTCCGTTTGGTATTGGGCAGATTGGTAAATCCTTCCGTAATGAGATTACACCGGGTAACTTTACCTTCCGTACCCGTGAGTTTGAGCAGATGGAGTTGGAATTCTTCTGTGAGCCGGGAACAGATTTGGAGTGGTTCCAGTATTGGAGAGGATTCTGCCGTGATTGGCTGCTTACTCTTGGTATTAAGGAGGATGAGATGCGTCTTCGTGACCACTCTCCGGAGGAGCTTTGCTTCTACAGCAAGGGAACAACCGATATCGAGTTCTTATTCCCATTTGGATGGGGTGAGTTGTGGGGAATTGCAGACAGAACAGATTATGATTTGACGCAGCATCAGAATGTATCAGGACAGGATTTGACCTACTTTGATGACGAGAAGAATGAGCGTTATGTACCATATGTTATTGAGCCGTCTTTGGGTGCTGACCGTGTCGTACTTGCATTCCTCTGTGCTGCATACGATGAGGAAAATATCGGAACAGAGGAGAAGCCGGATATGAGAACCGTGCTTCATTTCCATCCGGCACTTGCACCGGTGAAAATCGGTGTGCTTCCGCTTTCCAAGAAGCTTTCTGAGGGCGCGGAGAAAGTATATGCACAGCTTTCTAAGAAATACAACTGTGAGTTTGATGACAGAGGTAATATTGGAAAACGTTATAGAAGACAGGATGAGATTGGTACACCGTTCTGCGTAACATATGATTTTGAGTCAGAGACCGATGGAGCGGTAACTGTCCGTGACCGTGATACGATGGAGCAGGAACGCGTGAAAATCGAAGAGCTGGATGCATATTTTGCAGCTAAGTTTGAATGGTAATGCAAATTTTGCTTGAAGGTTTAATTGCAAAATATGGTATTTGGCGAGGCAAAAGATGAAACAGATAAAAGTACTATGGGATAAGATATCCTATGAGGTTATGATTTTTATTGTTCTGCAGTTTCATTTCCTGACAGGACGTGCATTGGACTTACAGGAATGGTCCGCTGCATGGGCAGCTATGGATTATTCCATGGGCAATGGCTCGAGATTTTTGATAGGAAGTATTTATCGTCTTTTTTATGGCGAATATCTGGCAGATACTGTGGCGTATAAATACGTTGCAGTTGGGATAATGCTGACGATTACGGTACTTACAATAGCATTAGGGAGATTGATCCGCTGGGGAATAAAAGCAGCACCGGAATGCCGAAATGTGATTATTGCTACCGTGGTAATTTACATAGCAGCACCGTTTTCTATTGCATATGTGTGGAATGAGCAGAATTTAGGCAGATTGGATGTATATATGATTCTGGTCGTGGCGGTTGCTATTCTCGTAGGTTTAGAGATTAAGAATATTTATTTTAAGATGACGCTCTATACTTTGCTTGGGGTGCTTGGACTTGCTATTCATCAGGGGTTTGCATTTCTGTATTACCCGGTAATCCTTTGCCTGATGTGCTATGAGGTGTTTCAAGAGAATCGGGTACAGATTAAGAGTCTTATTATGGCAATTATTTCTGGATTGGTGAATGTGGCGGTTGCTGTTTATTTCCAATTCTTTAGCAGTGTCAATTTTGAGAGCGTAGAGGAGATGACGCAATTTGTGCAGTCCCGCACAAATTTAAAGGTGGAAGAATATGCTATTCAGTTAGAGTATTTCGGAAGTATTAAGTACCAGCTTGAGGATGTAACGAATGTATTTTTTAATGGCAATGAAGCTCCGTTCGTACATCTGCTGATTATTCTATGTATGCTCGCACCGGTATTGATTATCTACGGGCTTATATGGAGAGATGTATTCTGCCATAGGAAACAGACCGGGGGAAAGCTGTTGTGTAGCCCATATTTTTATGCGGTACTGTCGCATTTGTTGTTTTTGCCGATGTTTGTGATTCATGTTGACTGGGGAAGACATCTTGCGCCGCTGCTGGCAATGCCGATATTTATTTTCTTATTCTTTCTCGCGAAGAAAGAGGCATCTATGGTTTATGCTTATGAACGAATGAAAACGCGTGCCATAAAATATCCATGGTTTTTTGTATTGACGATTGCGTGGTTGGCATCACTCGACAGTTTTGGGGCTCGTTCCTTCCAAAATCAAGCTGATATGTTGTACAACCTGTTTCAGTATGGATTTCACATTAATTAGTATTATAAAAATCAGACCGCTTATACTGTGGAGCAGTGTAGGCGGTTTTTGTCATAAATGGGAAAATCTAAAGATGCATCAGCGGGGAATACAACGCTAGCGTTTCATATAATGAAACTGCATTTCGAATTGTGAAATTGTAACAAAAATCGGCAAAAAATGACGAAAAAAATTGTTGCTATTTGGTAAAAGTGTGATATTATAGATATGTGCGTTTTGGGAGACGCATATAATTCGCAACGATAGGGAGACATATAAATGTTTCCTGTTGAAAGAATAGCAAATTTAGGAGGAATTATCAAAATGGCAAACAAATGGGTTTATATGTTCAGTGAGGGTAACATGACCATGCGTAATCTGCTCGGTGGTAAGGGTGCAAACCTTGCAGAGATGACAGATATTGGTCTTCCTGTACCACAGGGCTTCACAATCACAACAGAAGCATGTACTCAGTACTACGAGGACGGCCGCAAGATTAACGACGAGATCATGGCTCAGGCTATGGAAGGCGTAAAGAAAATGGAAGAGAACAATGGCAAAAAGTTCGGAGATCTTAAGAATCCTTTATTAGTTTCTGTTCGTTCAGGAGCAAGAGCTTCCATGCCGGGTATGATGGATACTATTCTTAACCTTGGTCTGAATGACGAGGTAGTAGCAGCGATGATCGCTGGAAACCCGGATCCAAAGTTTGAGCGTTTCGTATATGATTCATATAGACGTTTCATCCAGATGTTCTCTGATGTAGTTATGGAAGTTGGTAAGAAGTATTTTGAGCAGCTTATCGATAAGATGAAAGAGGAGAAGGGTGTTCAGTACGATGTCGATCTTACTGCAGCTGATTTAAAAGAATTGGCAGAGCAGTTTAAGGCTGAATACAAGAAACAGTTAGGTGAAGATTTCCCATCTGATCCGGTAGAACAGTTAAAATTAGCAATCGAAGCGGTATTCCGCTCTTGGGACAACCCACGTGCGAACGTATATCGTCGTGACAACGATATCCCATATTCTTGGGGAACAGCAGTTAACGTAATGCCAATGGTATTCGGTAACTTAAATGATGAGTCGGGTACAGGTGTTGCATTTACACGTGACCCTGCTACAGGTGAGAAGAAGCTTATGGGTGAGTTCCTTAAGAATGCACAGGGCGAGGACGTTGTTGCCGGTGTTCGTACACCAATGCCAATCGCTCAGATGGAGCAGGAGTTCCCGGAAGCATATGCAGAGTTTGTTAAGGTATGCGAGATTCTTGAGAACCACTACCATGACATGCAGGATATGGAGTTTACAGTAGAGAACAAGAAACTCTATATGTTACAGTGCCGTAATGGTAAGAGAACAGCACAGGCTGCTCTTAAGATTGCATGTGACCTTGTAGATGAGGGACATAAGACAGAGGCAGAGGCAGTTGCTATGATTGATCCTCGTAACCTTGATACATTACTTCACCCACAGTTTGATGCTAAGGCATTAAAAGCAGCTACACCGCTTGGAAAAGGTCTTGGAGCATCTCCGGGAGCTGCATGTGGTAAAGTTGTATTTACTGCAGATGATGCAGAAGCTTGGGCTGCAAGAGGTGAGAAGGTAGTTCTTGTTCGTCTTGAGACATCTCCGGAAGATATCACAGGTATGAAAGCTGCGCAGGGTATCTTAACTGTTCGTGGTGGTATGACATCCCATGCAGCCGTTGTTGCCCGCGGTATGGGTACCTGCTGTGTATCCGGATGTGGCGACATCGCTATGGATGAAGAGAATAAGAAGTTTACTTTAGCAGGACAGACATTTACAGAGGGATCTGAGATTTCTATTGATGGTACAACCGGTAACATTTATGCAGGTCTTATTCCGACTGTTGATGCAACAATCGCTGGTGAGTTTGGTCGTGTAATGGCATGGGCTGATAAATATCGTACATTAAAGGTTCGTACAAATGCAGATACACCTGCAGATGCTAAGAAAGCTCGCGAGCTTGGAGCAGAGGGTATCGGTCTTTGCCGTACAGAGCACATGTTCTTCGAGGAAGACAGAATTGCTGCATTCCGTGAGATGATTTGTGCAGATACTGTAGAAGAAAGAGAAGCTGCACTTGAGAAGATTCTTCCATATCAGCAGGGAGACTTTGAAGGATTATTTGAGGCACTGGAAGGTAACCCGGTTACTATCCGTTTCTTGGATCCACCTCTTCATGAGTTTGTTCCGACTGAGGAAGCTGACATTAAGAAACTTGCAGATGCACAGGGCAAGAGTGTAGAAGAGATTAAGAACATCATCGCATCCTTACATGAGTTCAACCCAATGATGGGACACAGAGGATGTCGTCTTGCTGTTACATATCCGGAAATTGCTAAGATGCAGACAAAGGCTGTTATACGTGCAGCAATCAATGTACAGAAAGCACATGCTGATTGGACCGTTAAACCGGAAATCATGATTCCACTTGTATTTGAAATCAAAGAGTTAAAATACGTTAAGAAAGTTGTTGTTGAGACTGCAGATGCTGAAATCGCAGCAGCAGGCGTTAACTTAGAGTACGAAGTGGGTACTATGATTGAAATCCCAAGAGCAGCTCTTACCGCTGATGAAATCGCAACAGAGGCTGATTTCTTCTGCTTCGGTACCAACGACCTTACACAGATGACATTCGGATTCTCTCGTGTTGATGCAGGTAAGTTCTTAAATGCTTACTATGACACCAAGATTTTTGAGAACGACCCGTTTGCAAAGTTAGACCAGAATGGTGTTGGAAAGCTGATGGAGACAGCTATCAAACTTGGTAAGCCGGTAAATCCAAAGCTTCACGTTGGTATCTGTGGAGAGCACGGTGGAGATCCGTCTTCTGTAGAGTTCTGCCACAAGATTGGTCTGGATTATGTATCTTGCTCACCATTCCGCGTGCCAATCGCAAGATTAGCCGCTGCACAGGCAGCAATTGCTAATAAGTAATTGGTGGTGTGTAGGCAGCTTGTGCAGTGTGCACAGAGCAGTAATTGCCTCAAAATAAGAGATAGCAAACATATAAGAAATATTGGGTAATACGTTATTTTTGGGAGAAGGTAATGTATAGATGAAGCCCCCTCATATTGACGGAAATGTTGATATGAGGGGGCTTTTCGTATAAATTAATTGACAAATTTTATTGCACGGTGCTAGAATAACTTTCGGAAAAGAGCGTTAGCATATTATATTCGTATAATTTGCTGGCACTCTTTTCTTTTTTTGGTAAGTGCTTAGTAGGGCGCATGATTTCAAATATTTGAGGTGAGGAAACTATGAAAAAAGGCAAAACCATGCAATTTATAAAACAGTTACTCGGGGAGTGTGTCGGCAGTATTTTTGTTGCGGCAGGCATCTATAATTTTGCGGTGCAGGCAGGATTCCCAATGACGGGATTTTCCGGAATTTCAATTATTTTATATCAACTGTTTGGTGTGCCGATTGGCTTTTCAACGATTCTTTTGAATGTTCCGGTGGCAATTCTGTGTTATAAAATGCTGGGAAGACAGTTTTTTGTCAGTTCCATTCGCTGTATGGTGATATCTTCGGTCATCATCGACTATGTGGCACCATTATTTCCGATTTATGAAGGAGATAGATTGCTAGCAGCATTGTGTACCGGAGTTTTTTCCGGATTAGGATATGCGATTATCTATATGCAGAATTCTTCGACCGGAGGATTTGACTTTATTATTATGGCAGTAAAAGCGTGGAAACCGTATCTTTCTATCGGAAAGATTGCATTTGTTTTTGATTTCATGATTGTGCTGGTGGGCGGCGTTTTATTCCGGGATGTGGATGGTGTCATTTACGGAATGATTGTCAGTTTCCTTCTGGCGGTGGTTGTAGATAAGATAATGTATGGCACGAACGCCGGAAAGATGACATTGGTTGTGACGGAACGCGGTCGTGAAATCTGTAATGTGATTGACGATTGTTGTAAGCGTGGTTCCACAATCCTAAAAGGTCAGGGTGGTTACCATGGTGATGAAAAACAGGTTGTGATGTGTGCATGCAGCAACAAGGAAATGTATCTGGTGCAACGTGCAATCAAAGAAGTGGACCCTGCATCGTTTATGATTGTGCTGGAGTCCAATGAAGTTCACGGTGAGGGCTTTCATATGGTTGCGATTGCACAAGAAAAGTAAGAAAAGTGCATATTGTGCGCTTGTGTGTCTCACATAAATCTGTTATACTCTGGCGTATATATAAAAAAGAATATACGGGGGATTTATGAGAGAAAGAGAGACGTTTGGATCGAGACTGGGATTTTGGCTGGTGTCAGCAGGGTGTGCCATCGGACTGGGAAATGTATGGAAGTTTCCATATATTTGTGGACAATATGGCGGTGCAGCATTTATTATAATTTATTTGGTGTTTCTGGTGGTTCTTGGATTGCCAATCCTAATCTGCGAATTTGCAGTGGGGAGAGGTAGTGGGAAAGGCATGGGAAAAGCGTTTGAACAGTTGGAAACAAAAGGAACCTCATGGCACCATCTAAAGTGGATTAGTGTCTTGGGAAGCTATCTGTTGATGATGTTTTACGCTATGGTAGGTGGCTGGATGCTTTACTATGCATACAAGATGGCAAGCGGACAGATGGCAAATTTAAGCTCTGAACAGGTGACGATGACTTTTAACAATATGCTTGGGGATGCACCGCTTTTGACAGGATGGATGATAGCCACTGTTTTATTGTCTTTTGCAGTCTGCACAATGGGATTACAAAACGGTGTGGAGAAGATAACAAAGATTATGATGAGTATGCTGATTATGCTCATTGTGGTACTTGCTATACATTCGCTGGTGTTGCCGGGAGCGATGGAAGGGGTCAAGTATTATCTGATACCTGATTTCTCATTGGTGAGAGAGCGGGGGATTGGAGTCGTCGTATATGCGGCTATGTCTCAGGCATTTTTTACACTTAGCATCGGTATTGGAGCAATGGAGATTTTCGGAAGTTATCTGAAAAGAGAGCGCAGTATGCTCGGGGAAGCAACAGGAATCATTTTATTGGATACCTTTGTGGCATTGATGGCTGGATTTATCATTATTCCAGCATGCTTTGCTTATGGTGTACAGCCGGATGCAGGACCATCTCTGTTGTTTATTACTTTGCCCAACATATTTAGCAGTATGAATGGCGGAAGAATTTGGGGCACCTGTTTCTTTGTGTTTATGTCATTTGCAGCATTGTCTACCGTGATTGCGGTGTTTGAAAACATTATATCTTTTTACATGGATATGGCAGGATGGGGGCGCAAGAAAGCGGTAGGAATCAACATAGTTCTCATTATTTTACTTTCACTTCCGGCGGTGCTTGGATTCAATGTGCTTTCCGGTATTCAGCCATTAGGTCAGGGCAGTACGATTATGGATGTGGAGGATTTCCTTGTGTCTTACAATCTGCTTCCGCTTGGAAGTATGGTATTCGTTCTCTTCTGTGTAAAAAAGAACGGATGGGGGTATGAAAATTTTCTTGCGGAAGTGAATACGGGAGAGGGGAAAAAGCTGTCAGCATCAGGCGTTCTTCAAATTTATATGACATATCTGTTACCACTCATTATTGTAATTGTGTATTTAAAAGGTTATTATGATATGTTTAAAGGAAAGGAAATTCCGATACTGATAGGATGGATGATTTTTGCAGTAGCTCTTCTGGCAGTAATTTTTGGAGTAACTCTTCGGAAGCCGAGAGAAAAAGTGATGTAAAGCGGAAGAAAAGTATGAAAATATTTTGCGCGATGTAAAATGCAACGAAAAAGAACAAAGGAGAAATACGATGAAAAAAGGCAAAGGATTTATCGAAGAATTTAAGAAATTTATTACACGTGGAAATGTGATGGATATGGCAGTCGGTGTGATTGTCGGAGGTGCATTCACGGCGATTGTGAATTCCTTAAACCAAGATATCCTGACACCGATTCTTGGTATTTTCGGCGGAACAGATTTTTCAAATTTGAAATTGACGCTGGGAAGCGGTGAGAATCCTCCGGTACTCTGCTATGGCAATTTCATTACGGCGGTTATCAATTTTCTGATTACAGCATTGGTTATTTTTCTGTTAATTAAGGGAATCAATGCGGTAAGCGCGCGCTTTATAAAAAAGGAGGAAGTGCCGGAAACATCAACGACAAAGACCTGTCCGTATTGCAGGAGCGTGATTGCAATCGAGGCCGTGCGTTGTCCGCATTGTACGTCGATGCTGGAGGAAAATAAAGAGAAAAGTTTGTAGAAGAATAAAGAAAAAGAGAAGTGAGTAAATTGTATAAGTTAGAAAAACTGAAAAAAGAAAATTTTGAGCAAGTATGGAGTATTATGGAGAGCAGTTTCCCGATTGATGAGCGCAGAACACGAGAAAATCAGGAAATGATTATAGACAATCCTCATTATTTCCTTTACGGTTGCCGAAAAGATGCGGAGATAATGGCATTTTTTGCGGTGTGGAAGCTTGAAAGTCTGGCTTTTGTGGAACATTTTGCGGTGGATGAACGTTTCCGTAATGGAGGCATTGGTGCAGGTTTGCTGCAGGAATTGCTGCAAGTTCTTGATGTGCCGGTAGTCTTAGAGGTGGAGTTCCCGAAAACAGAGTTACAACAGCGTAGGATACGTTTCTATGAGCGCAACGGGTTTGTGCTGAACCCGTATGATGATTATGTGCAGCCTGCATTGTCTGATGCAGGCAAAGCGTTGCCGCTGATGATTATGACATATCCCAAGGACGTGTCGAGAGAGCAGTATGAGCAGATAAGAGATACGCTGTATCGTGAAGTGTATCATGTAAATGGAAAATGCGCAGGAATTGAATAAAGATTCCTGCGCATTCTTGCCATGAGATAGGGAATTACGCCCTGTTGAAAAAACGCACTGTGTACAGTTGTGTGCGATATTACAGGGAAATCGTAAGCTCAACCGGGCAGTGGTCTGAGCCGAATACATCTGTATGAATTTTTGCATCTGTTAATTTGTTATCCAAAGAAGCGGAAGTAATAAAATAGTCAATGCGCCAGCCTGCGTTCTTCTCACGTGCCTTAAAGCGATAGGACCACCAAGAGTAGATACCCTCCATATCAGGATAGAAATGACGGAAGGTGTCGGTGAAACCGGTGGAGAGCAGTGTTGTCATCTTCGCGCGCTCCTCGTCAGTAAAACCGGCATTTTTGTGGTTGGTCTTTGGATTCTTCAGGTCGATTTCCTCGTGTGCAACATTTAGGTCTCCACAGAGAATCAGAGGCTTTTTCGCATCCAACGCCTTTAAATAGGCAAGAAAATCATCCTCCCATTGCATGCGGTAAGACAGTCTTGCCAGCTCATTCTGAGAGTTTGGTGTGTAACAGGTTATCATGTAAAAATCTTCGTATTCAAGTGTAATTACGCGACCTTCATGGTCATGCTCCGGGATGCCGATGCCGTAGGAAACGGACAGAGGCTCTTTTTTCGTAAAGATAGCAGTGCCGGAGTATCCCTTTTTCTCAGCGTAGTTCCAATACTGATAATAACCCGGCAGGTCTAAGACAATCTGGCCTTCCTGTAATTTGGATTCTTGAATACAGAAGAAATCGGCGTCTACAGATGCGAAAAAGTCTGCGAAGCCTTTTTGCATACATGCACGAAGTCCGTTTACATTCCATGAGATAAGTTTCATAAGATTCCTCCACTGTGTTATGATATAAAAATGAATTTTATATGAAAAAACAAATTTATTGCTTGACCGGATGGAACAAAGCAGTATCATTAAAATTATAAACGCTTTGAAGAAAATCTACAACAAAAATTGCAGGGAGAGGAGAGAATTATGCCAACTTGGAATCCATGGCACGGCTGTATGAAAATCAGTCCGGGTTGTAATCATTGTTATGTATATAGCCGGGATGCAGAGTTTGGAAAAGACGCGTCAAAAGTGTATAAAACCTCCAAGTTCGACCTGCCACTGCAGAAAAATCGCAGAAAAGAGTATAAGCTTCTGCAGGAAGAGGAACCGGTCTATACGTGTATGACCTCGGATTTTTTTATCAAGGATGCAGACGAGTGGCGCAGGGACGCATGGATGATGATGAGGGCTCGGGAGGATTTGCATTTTGTCATTATTACCAAGCGTATTCACAGATTTCCCGTTTCATTGCCGGAGGACTGGGGAGCGGGGTATGAGAATGTTACGATTATGTGTGCGGCAGAGAATCAGAGCAGGGCAGATGACAGGATACCAAAGCTGTTGGAGCTTCCAATTCGTCACAAAGCAATTATCCTTGAACCAATGCTTGAGCATATCAATATAGAACCCTATCTGGCGAGCGGTCAGATTGAGCGTGTCGTCTGTGGCGGTGAATCAGGAGAAGATGCAAGAGGCTGTGACTTTGCATGGATATTAGACATGATGAACCAGTGTGTTGCATATGACGTGGCATTTCAATTTAAGCAGACAGGGACATTGTTCAAAAAAGGAGATAAGGTTTATCGCATTGAGCAGGAGGACCAGACAATACAGGCAAAAAAGGCAGGGGTTGATTTTGATAGAAATTTTAACAGCGGGAAAGAATGAAAAAGTATATATATCAGATCTGTCCGGCGAGAAATCATTGCTTGCACTGATGCAGGAACAGAAGATTTACACTATTGCACCATGTAACGGAAAGGGCGAGTGTGGCAGATGCCGTGTGCGTTTTCTTTTTGGTGCTCCTGTGCCGACAGAGAAAGAGAGGCGTCTGTTAGCACGAGAGGAATTAGAATCCGGAATACGTCTTGCATGCGCGGTACATGTGACAGAATCATGCCGGATTTTTTTGGGTGAATCAGGTGAGGAAAATATGGCAGCGCTTACCGAAAAGCAGGAGCAAAGCAAAATGAGCCTGAATCAGAGCGGAAATGACAGCTACGGTATCGCCATTGATATCGGTACAACAACGCTTGCGGCAGAGCTTTTTTCACTCTCAGATGGCAGAACCATATCTATTGCATCCGGCGTGAATCACCAGCGTGCTTATGGTGCCGATGTGATATCCAGAATCAGTGCTGCAAATGAGGGAAAAGGAGGACTGCTGCAGGAAAGTATTCGAGCGGATATCGTGCGGCTGACGAAGGAGCTTCTTAGAGATGCAATAGCGTTTGAAGATGTAAAGCAAATTGCTGTCGTTGGAAATACCACAATGTGTCACCTTTTACGCGGGCTTTCCTGTGAGAAATTAGGATGTGCACCGTTTGTGCCGACAGACAATTCACTCTATGAGACGGATGCCATGCAACTGCTGGGAGTAGAAGGCTGGGGCGCAAAAGTGACAATATTGCCGGGAATCTCAGCATTTGTCGGAGCGGATATCGTGGCGGGCATTTATGCGAGCGGAATGGACATCAAGGAGGAAGCAGGTCTATTATTAGATATCGGAACGAATGGTGAGATGGTGTTGGGGTATGACGGCGGTCTGCTCGTGACATCAGCGGCGGCGGGACCTGTTTTTGAGGGAGGAAATGTCTCATGCGGCATGCCGGGAATTCCTGGCGCGATTTGCCACGCCACATTGTGTGGTACGGATTGGAACTGCGAGATGATTGACGGAAAGCCGCCAGTCGGAATCTGTGGAACCGGCATTATTGATATTGTAAGCGAACTTGTGAAAGCAGGACGGGTCGATGAAAATGGAACGATAGAGGAACCGTGGTTTACGGATGGCATCACGGTGACAGGGAAAGTTTCTTTTAATCAGAAGGACATACGTGAGGTTCAGATGGGCAAGGCTGCGATACGTGCAGGAATTGAGACACTGATGGCGGAATACGCGAAAGCAACGGATACGCAGGGAAAGGAAAACGAAAATCTTACCGTTTACCTCGCAGGCGGCTTTGGACATTACATGGATATCGCAAAAGCGATTCACATCGGTATGTTTCCGGGGACGTTTGCCGGCTGCACAGAATGTATTGGCAACTGTGCGCTAGAAGGCGCAAAGCGCTATCTGTTGTCTGAGAAGGATGCAAGAAACCGGATTGCGCGAATCATTGCAAGGGCAAAAGAGATAAATCTGGCAGAACAGCCGATATTTCAAGAGTTATATGTTACACAGATGTTTTTTTAGAGAGAGAAAAGTTGATATTGCTACTTTAAAGAGGAGATAACGATGGAACAGAAAAATGACTTTTTGGGAACAGAACCGATTGGAAAATTATTGTGGAAGATGTCAGTGCCGGCGATTGCAGCACAGCTTATCAATCTGCTCTACAATCTGGTAGACAGAGTATATATCGGACATATGCCTGAGGATGGAGCATTGGCGCTGACCGGTGTGGGGGTCTGTATGCCGATTATTATGATTGTGAGTGCATTTGCAGCACTGATTAGTAACGGGGGTGCACCGCGCGCTTCTATGGCAATGGGAAAAGGAGATAATGATGAGGCGGAGAGAATCTTAAGCAATAGCTTTTCATTACAGGTTGTAATATCATTGATTTTGACCGTTGTTCTACTGCTTTTTAACAGATCACTCTTGCTGACATTTGGTGCAAGCGAAAATACAATTGAGTATGCGACCGCGTACATGAGTGTTTATGCGATAGGAACGATATTTGTGCAACTGACATTGGGAATGAATGCTTTCATCACTGCACAGGGATTTGCAAAGACAGGAATGCTTAGCGTTTTGATTGGAGCAGCTTTTAATATTATTTTGGACCCGATATTCATCTATGGATTCAATATGGGCGTGCGGGGGGCGGCAACGGCGACCGTTATTTCACAGGCGGTATCTACAATCTGGGTAGTAAGCTTTCTGTGCGGTAAAAAAACAATTATTCACATTCGCAAGAAGTATTTAAAGTTGAACCCCTCCATTGTATTGCCTGGAATTGCGTTGGGACTTGCGCCGTTTATCATGCAGGCGAGTGAGAGTATTATCATTGTATGCTTTAATTCTTCCTTGCTTAAGTATGGTGGAGATATTGCGGTAGGGGCGATGACGATTCTCTCGAGTGCGATGCAGTTTTCTATGCTTCCGATGCAGGGACTTGGTCAGGGAGCACAGCCAATTTCCAGTTACAATTATGGAGCAGGAAATGGGGGACGAGTGAAAAAGACATTTAAACTGTTACTGATATCGACACTGACATATTCTGTTATCGTGTGGGCATTGATTATGCTGTTCCCGGAGATGTTCGCGATGATTTTTACGTCAGATGCTGAACTGATTGTTTATACCAAAACAGTATTGCGCGTCTACTGTGCGGCGATGTGTATATTTGGGGCACAGATTGCATGTCAGATGACGTTCATATCACTCGGAAATGCACTGGCATCTATCGCGGTGGCAGTTATGCGTAAATTTATATTATTGCTGCCGTTGATTTATTTGCTTCCGCATTTGGTAGAGAACAAGACAATGGGGGTTTATCTGGCAGAACCGGTAGCAGATGTATTGGCGGTGACGTTTACTGTGATTCTGTTTTATTTTCAATTTAAAAAGGCGTTGGGTAAATTAGAATGTAAGGAATAGATTTGGGACTATTTGCCTATATTTTTCGCGGGAGTATTGTAGGTTTGTCAAACATATGTTACACCAAGCTCAATGAATTCCCTTAGGACAGTCTGTGGTGACTTCCAACCAAGTGGGCGCATTGGAAAACGATTATAGTCCCTTTGGTTGTATTGGTGTAATTGCTTGGAAAAGTC
>JALEKJ010000062.1 GCA_022771695.1 Roseburia sp.
ATTTGTTTGATGATGAAGCTGGTGTAGAAGGCTTCTACATCTTCTAATTTCACACCGTTTATTTGTTGTGCCCGCTTTCCAGCGGGCTATTTTCATATCAAGAGTTCTCCGAAGGAGAACTTTCCTATAAAGCAAAAAAGACCGCACTTCTGCGGTCTTGCGCGTGCTACTTCCTCTGTGGCGCACACTCTTTTTCCGTCAAAAAACATAAATGTATTTTTTCATCTGCTTTTCACCGACTACAACGGTTCCTTCCTGCAGAAACCCCAGTTTCTCCGCAAAGTGTTCCGATACTGCATTGTCTTTCTCTATCAGACAGCAGACAGAGGACTGCATAAGCTCTTTTTTCGCATATTCCAGAATTGCTTTACAGACTTCCGTTGCATAACCCTGCCTCTGATAAGGTACACTGATGGCATACCCTAGTTCCAGTTCTCCGTCCAGTTCTTCACGATGTTCCACTCCTGCACGTCCAATCAGCTTCCCGGTCTGCTTTTCACAGACAATCCACATCCCATAACCATAAAAACCGTACATATATTTTATGTACGCCTCCTGATACTCTTTTTCCTGCTCATACGGATACAGCGGTTCGATATAGTCTGTCATTCCTTCCCCAGCATAGAGTTCAAACAATTCATCCAGATAGTCCATCGAAAATTCTTTTATCACACAGCGCTCAGTGGTAAGAATCGTCCACGGAATTCCGTGATGGCGCTCATACACATGTATAAGGAATTCCAGTCCTATTTCGTCAAATCCTTCTGCCCACATATCCGTGTTCGGGCACGAATTTTCTTTTCTATTTTCTTTATATTCTCCACTTATTTCTTGCAGTTCACGTGCACTTTTATCTGGTAGCAAATATCCCAACGTTGCCATTCCAAGTCCGATTGCAGTTTGTAGTTCTTTGTAATTTCCGGAGATAAAGATACTTTTCTGTGCCGGGAAATTCTCCAGTCGATTACGGCTTACTGTTTCTGTCTCCGCATGATATTCTAAATCCGCTCTCTCTTTGATGCGCTCTCCATTTTCAGCAAAAGATACGATTTTCACGCCTTTTTTCCCTGCCTCATCCGCAATCAGATTCTGCTCCAAATAGCTGTGCTGCCGCCCCTGCAAGTCTCCAATTATAATATAATGTAGATTTAACATTCCAATTTACTCCCAGAAAATCTCATCCAGTGTCTTGTCCAACACCTTGCAGATATCTATGCACAGGCGAATAGTCGGATTATAGTCGCCTTTTTCGATTGCATTGATGGTCTGCCTTGACACCCCTACCATATCCGCCAGTGCCTGCTGTGACAAATCCTTTGCTGCCCGCGCCGACTTTAACCTCAGATTTTTCATATACTGCTATTCCTCCTCACGCTTATCCATGCAGCTCTTTACGGCAAACACCAATTCCAGCAGCAGAAAAACTGTTCCCATAATCAGATTAACTCCACGAAATCCGATTTTTCCGTTCTCTGTAATAGTTCCATTCAAGATATGTCCGATTCCCAAAATTAAATTCAAACCACCCACTCCGCCAAACAACAGATACACCGCCATCGGGCTCTGATTTAGCTGCATAAATGCATCATTCCAGATTGCATATACACCAAATACCGCAAGTGCAATTCCAATTCCCAGATACAAGCCAAACATATTGCTGCACCAGCTTGGTTCGCCTTCCTCAAAAAGCACTCCATAGAACATAACATAAAATAACAGTGTGCAAAATCCGTACTGGAACGCCTTCCCTCGCGCCTGAAGCTGCCGCTCATCATATTCACACCAGGTATTCTTCTTTCTCGCCTTCTGCACCAATGCCAACACTATCAACGCCAGTATTCCAGTTACCATTCCTACCAAAAAACCAATCTGTCTTTCATCCATTTTCACATTCTCCTCTCCTATCTTTCTCATCACTTTTGATACTGTCATTCTAATCTTATAGCGACTTTTTGTCAAGTATATTTTACTTTTTATTTTATTTTTTTTACAAATAGTCATCTCTATCTTTACGAATCCGACGTTTTCCGCTACAATGTCCCTATGCAAAAAAGCAGTGATTTTTCTGTCACTGCTCTTAAAAACAAGCCTGCCTTGCAGGACAGAAAGAGGTATAAAATGGCAAATCCAATCGTTACTATCGAAATGGAAAACGGCGATATCATGAGAGCAGAGCTTTATCCTGAAATCGCACCAAATACGGTAAATAATTTTATCAGCTTAGTAAGCAAAGGCTACTACAATGGCTTGATTTTCCACCGTGTCATTAACGGTTTTATGATTCAGGGCGGATGTCCGGACGGAACCGGCATGGGCGGCCCGGGCTATCAGATTCCGGGCGAATTCAACCAGAACGGCTTTGCAAACGACTTGAAGCACACAGAAGGCGTGCTTTCCATGGCAAGAGCCATGCATCCGGATTCTGCCGGAAGCCAGTTCTTTATCATGCACAAGAACTCTCCGCACCTAGACGGCGCCTATGCTGCTTTTGGCAAGATTACCGAGGGCATGGATGTCGTAAATAAAATTGCAGAGACAGCTACCGATTACAGCGACAGACCGCTTGCACCACAGGTCATGAAATCTGTGACGGTTGAGACCTTCGGCGTGGAATATCCGGAACCGGAGAAGTGCTAGTTTTCCCTGATTAACGAAAAGTTGGTAGGAAAAAAGGAGATACGACCATACGGTCTGTATCTCCTTTTTTCAATGAAATCTATATTCTATTCTTATTTCACCGGTATCAGTTTCTCTTTTCCACCCATATACGGACGAAGTGCAACCGGAACATTCACGCTGCCGTCTGCATTCAGATTGTTCTCCAAAAATGCAATCAACATTCTAGGCGGAGCTACGACCGTGTTGTTTAATGTATGTGCAAAGTATTTGTTGCCGTCTTTGCCTTTCACGCGAATCTTAAGACGTCTTGCCTGTGCATCGCCTAAGTTGGAGCAACTACCTACCTCAAAGTATTTCTTCTGTCGCGGAGACCAAGCCTCAACGTCGCAAGATTTCACCTTTAAGTCTGCCAAGTCACCGGAGCAGCACTCTAACGTACGAACCGGAATATCCAGGCTGCGGAACAAATCTACTGTGTTCTGCCAAAGCTTATCATAGTACATCTTGGACTCCTCAGGCTTACAAACCACAATCATTTCCTGTTTTTCAAATTGGTGAATACGATATACTCCACGTTCCTCGATGCCGTGCGCACCCTTTTCCTTACGGAAACATGGAGAATAGGATGTCAATGTGTACGGCAACTTCTCCTCCTCATTCATGGTATCGATGAATTTACCAATCATCGAGTGTTCGGAGGTGCCGATTAAATAGAGGTCCTCTCCTTCAATCTTATACATCATAGCATCCATCTCGTCAAAGCTCATAACGCCGGTTACAACATTGCTGCGAATCATAAACGGCGGAATCACATAGGTAAATCCTCTGTCAATCATGAAATCTCTCGCATAAGAGATAACTGCCGAATGCAATCTTGCAATATCTCCCATCAGATAGTAGAAACCGTTTCCTGCCACCTTTCCGGCTGCCTCTAAATCAATACCGTTAAAGCGCTCCATGATGTCGGTGTGATACGGAATCTCAAAATCCGGTACCACCGGCTCACCAAACTTCTCAATCTCAACATTGCAGGAATCATCCTTGCCGATTGGCACGGACGGGTCGATAATGTTTGGAATCGTCATCATAATCTTGGTTACTTTTTCCTGTAACTCTTTCTCTTTCTCCTCTAACTCCGCAAGACGTGCTGCACCCTCTGCAACCTGTGCTTTGACTGCCTCGGCTTCCTCCTTCTTGCCCTGTCCCATCAGCTTACCAATCTCCTTAGAAAGCTGGTTTCTCTTGGCACGCAGGTCGTCTGCCTCCTGCTGTGTTTTTCTCGCATCCGCATCCAATGCGATTACCTCATCAACCAATGGCAACTTGTGATCCTGAAATTTCTTTTTGATATTCTCTTTTACAACTTCCGGATTCTCTCTTAAAAACTTTAAATCAATCATGCTTCTCCTCTTTCTGCGGCATCTGCTCCGCGTGCTATTATAGTTGACACACAAAAAGCCTCACGCCCCTGTGTGCTATCCTGTCAGTCTCCTGACATCTACACTGGGACGAAAGGCTATCTCTTCCGCGTTGCCACCCATATTGCCGCCATAAGGCGACCTCTCAAAACGTACGATAAAGGGCACGAACCTCGCGGCTTTCACCGCCGACTCAAAAAGTGGAAAGACTCACTCCTGCACCGATTCTCACCCTCCACCGGCTCTCTGAAGCACTTGTAAAGTCGTAGCTTTTGTCATAGTCGATATCACTTATTTAGCGTACACTAATTTTACTCCGAGTATTCTTTTTTGTAAAGAACTTTCTTATTTCTCAGATAGCTTTGAGTTTTCTATCTCTCAAACCATTCTGCCACCTGCTCGGCGCGCTTTTCCCATGTATGCACATCTAGTACTTTCACCCTGCCTCGTGCCACAATATCTTGCATTTTCTTTTCATTTTGCAATAAATCCTTCACTTTATCCGGCAATTCCTCTATGTCCTCTAATTCATAGTAACAGACACCCTCGCCCTCCTTTAGCTCCTCACAGAGATACTTACTCGTATCGGAAACACACACAGCTCCGTTTAGAATAGAGTTAAACACTCTGTCATGTGCCCCATCCTTAAACCATGGCATGACATTTACCGACACCTTGGACTGTGCGAGCATCTTAAGACAGGTAAGGGAATCCGTCTGTGGATGAATACGAAGATTCTCCGGATATCGGATGTCTTCAAGCTCCTCCCAGCCTTTTCCCACAACATCCACCGAAATACCGGCATTCACCAAGGTTCTCACAACCTTTCCGCGCCAGTAATTCCGTACATACAAGTCTATAAAAATCATCTTTGAAAGCGCAATCCTAAGCTGATCATTCGGCTCTTTGCCCATCTCGCGTTCACAGTGCTTTAACGCCACCTGTTCCACTGTCTGATACGGCTTTTCGATCAGTTCGTCGATAATTCCACGATAAAATGCCGCATACTCATCATTAATCCAGTTGATATATGGTTCAAAAAAAGACAGCTTTGTATAATTTCCGGTAAAGATGACATCATAGCATTTCCCGGCAGCCTCCACACAGACTGTCTCACTTTTCGCCAAATCTTCGTCATTTTCTCCTTGTATAAGCATCGTTCCTGCCAGTGGCAAAAATCCCTCATGCTCAAACTCCGGATAAAACTCCTTAAAATACGCCTCCTGTAGCCGGTCGATGCTGATATGGTGGTACTCTGCCGGGAGATCCGTCAATCGGTCATGATAGAAATACGGATGGTCTGCCGCGATATTATAACACGGAATCTTGTAAGCATCCCACACGTAGCCGACACCCTCTTTATAGACTCCCGCCTCTTTTTCCAACCCTTGGAAATTAAATGTCACGAGTACTGTTTCTCCCATTCTCAGAAACTTGCGAAGCTTTCTGGCACTGTACTCCTCGTTCTTCAAATCGTAAAAAAACACTGCATAACCCATTCGTCCAAACTGCTCTGCCATCCGGTGCGAAAAATATGCCAGCGTCTCGACGCCGCCCTCAAACATCACAATTCTCTTCATCCCTGCTCCTTATTCATGTCTTAATGCATCAATCGGATTCAGATTCGCTGCCTTATAGGACGGAAATACACCAAATACAATTCCAATCACCATCGAAAAGGCTACTGCTCCGACTGCCGCCGGGACACTGATTGCCACCGGTGTCGTACTCAGATAAGAAATCACCTGTGCCAATATAATACCGACAATCACGCCTATCAGACCACCCAAGCTTGTCAATACAGCAGCTTCTGTCAAGAACTGCCCCAATATTCTGGACTTTCTCGCCCCGATTGCTTTCTTTAATCCAATTTCCTGTGTACGTTCCGTGACAGAAACCAGCATGATATTCATGACACCGATACCCCCAACAATCAACGAAATACCGGCAATCCAGATTAACATCGTATTTGTAGAACTGCTGAGTTCCTGAATCTGCTGCGCCTGTTCCATCAAGTCCTTTGCCTTATACGCAATCGTATCATCCGTTACGGTCAGATAGGAATTCAAGATGTCTGCACACTCCTTGCCCGCACTCGTCATATCATCCGTGCTCTCGACGCGCAACACAACATTCTGTGGTTCATCATACTGATAGACAATTGGCCAGGTTGTATCCGGAATATAGACAGAACCTGCGGAACTCTGTGCATAAGTGTAATAGTCCTCAATCGAGTTGATGACCGGTTCAAATTTCTTTGCCTTTGTCACAATTCCGATTACAATATATGGTTCCTGTTGAATCTCAATCGTACTTCCCACCGCTTCTTCTCCCTGAAAAAGCGCATCTGCGGAATCTTCATCCAAAATTGCAACCTTACGGTATGTCGCAAAATCCTCCTCCGTAAAACTTCTCCCATCTTTCATGATGTAGTTGCAGGTATCAAAATAATTGGCATCAATTCCTTTTACATAGCCGCCCGAAAGCCCCGTATTCAAATGATAGACACCGTTGTAGTCCTGTCTACTCATATAACGTGAAACATTCTCCACATGGGAAATCTCAAAAAGCTGCTCTACCACCTCATCAGTCACCAGCGGAACACCTGCAGGAATCCCGTTGTAGGACATCTCATACTGCCATTCTCCCTGAAAAAGAGAAACCTCAACCGTGTTCTCGCCGGAGCCTACCAGATTCTGCTTAATCTGCTCATTTGTCCCTTGAATTGTAGAAACAATTGCAATAATTGCTGCAATACCAATAATAATACCCAGCATTGTCAGGAAGGAACGCATCTTATGTGACCAGATACCTTGAAAAGATAATCTTATATTCTCAATCATAGCTTCCTCCCCTAATAATACATATTTGAAGTTTCGGTGACCGCCGCACCTTCTACCGCATTTTTCCCGTAAGGAAATGCAATCATATCATCCTCACTAAGCCCTGACTTTATCTCAATCGCAGAACCGTATATCGTTCTACCCGTCACCACATACTGCTTTTTCAAGCGCCCATTCTCATCCGCAATCATGCAGTAAGACTTTCCGTCTTCCTCTCTGACATATGCCTTTTCGATAAAAAGTCCGCCTGTCTCAGACTGGTTGGTTGATATCATAAGGTCAACATATTCACCATTGCGGAGTGCCGAGCTGTCCTCGATATATGCCGTGTACGCATAATAGGAAACATTCGGATTACCGTCTCCCCATGAATTCCCGGAAACCGGATAATCCGATATTTCTGTAATGGTAGCTTCAAATGTCATGCCGCTCTCCCAAGAGTTCGCTGTCACGACGGTTCCAACAGTGACATCTCCAAGTAGCAACTCGCTAATGGTTCCGCTGACATAAAGTCCCTCATCACCCGTTACTACCAGAAACGCTGTTCCGTCCCGCTGGTACTCCTCCGGGTCACCCACCGTCTTGACAATGCCATCCACTTCTGCATAGACAATACCGTCCGAAGCGGTCTTCTGCATGGATGTAAGCTGCAGTAACTGCTGTCTGTGCTGAATATCCAAAGATTTCAGCAGGTTTTCCGTCTCTGCCGCCTCCTTTATAAGTTCTTCCTCGGTATATCCCTCCGGCTCCTCCCAATCGGTCGCATTCTCCATAAACTCTTCCATATACTGGTCTGCCAAAGAAGTCGGTATATACTCTTTTCCGGAAAAAACATACCACATGCGGCTCTCATCATAATCTGCAGGAATACTGTTACCGTTCAATTCCGCCATATTTGCGCTCACACTCGTATCAACAACCGGTGTCAAGACGCCTTCGGCATTCGGTTCCAGTAGCATTTTCCCATCTGCCCCCTTCTTGCAGACATAAAATCTGACATACTTTCCGGCAGTTCCATCTGCCTTAGGTCGAATCGAATTAAAAAATCCTCCATACGCATATGCATTCGCATTGCAATAGTAGATATAAGGCTCTTCCTCCGTTCCCGCCGGAAAAATCAATTCGCCCGTCGCTGCATCCCGCTTCACATTGTA
This sequence comes from Roseburia sp., assembly GCA_022771695.1. Lineage (GTDB taxonomy): Bacteria > Bacillota > Clostridia > Lachnospirales > Lachnospiraceae > Roseburia. The sequence goes on from JALEKJ010000062.1 coordinate 8,035, forward strand.
AGGAATTGAGCTCTCTGTCAGATAATTATAGATATTGACGTCATTCTCATCCGTCTGGGGACGTGAATTATTGAGTTCATCCTGTTGCTGATACTTCTCCAGTTCTGCCGTATCGATTTTCGGAGGTGTCTTATCTACCGGCTTTGCAATCTTAAGACTGTCCATCTTATGATTGGCAATCGCAATGTTATTCTCAATGGTGCTGATTTCCAGCTTTTTACGCTCAATGTCAATTTGGAGTTCTGCCGTGTCATATTCCATCAGCGGGTCTCCCACCTTTACGACATCGCCCTCCTCCACAAAAATCTGCTTGATGGATTTGGCGCTGTCCAGATAGATTTCCTGTGACGAATCGTTTGTCACCATACCGTAACTGGTCTCAGAATCTCCCCAGTATCCCCAGTTGATATAGGAAACCGGCTGTACCTCCGCCACCAGATTCTTATCCTGGTAGGACTTATACCCGTAAATTCCGCCTGCAACTGCTCCGAAGGCTACCGCAATACCGACAATCACTGCAATAATTTTTTTTATTTTCATGATATTGCCTCACCCTCCTCTCCTTCGTAAATCTCTCCGTCAATGATACGCACAATTCGTTTTGCATTCGCAGCAATCTTAGGGTCATGTGTAATCATCACAATCGTCACGCCTTCTTCATTCAATCTGGAGAACAGTTCCATAATCTGTTCACCCGATTTAGAATCCAATGCACCTGTCGGCTCATCCGCCAACAGTATCTTCGGATTGTTCACCATCGCACGGGCAATCGCAACACGCTGTTTCTGCCCACCGGAAAGCTGTGTCGGTCTGAAATTCACACGGTCCCCCAATCCGACACGTTCTAATGCCTTCGTTGCGCGCTCCTTACGCTCTTTTTTGCGCACGCCTGCATAACTTAGCGGCAACGCCACATTCTCCATCGCAGTCTCACGCGGCATCAGATGAAAGCTTTGAAATACAAAGCCGATGCTCCGCAAACGCAAATCTGACAATTCTTTATCTCTGAGCTTTAGCACATCCTCGCCCGCCAGCTCATAACTGCCGCTTGTAGGCTTATCAAGACAACCGATGATATTCATAAGTGTCGTCTTTCCTGAACCGGACGGTCCCATAATCGCCACGTACTCGCCCTCTTCCACAGTAAGGCAGACATCCTTCAGCACTGGAACGACAAGCTTTTCCTGCTGATAGTCTTTGAATATATTCTGTAGATTCAGTATCATTCGGCCACCTCCGTATCATACATCTCTTCCTCTGGAAAAGCCTCTGTATCATACTCATAAAACTCATCCATCTCCATCATGGCTTCTGTACCGAATTCATCCATATCATAAATTTCTTCGCCACCCATATCCTCTAATTCCTGATTATAAAGCGGTGATGAATAATCAACCTCAGACTCATCCGTAACCGTGATTACACCTTCATACAAGCCCTGCATCGGCCATGTAATATAGTCATCCTCGGTCAATCCGGACACAATCTCATACTCATCCATATCCGGATCATACTCACCTAGCTCTACAGGACGTTTTTCTAAGCGATTTCTGTCATTCGCCACCCATACATATGGCGACTCCTCATCCTGCACAATATAATAGCTGTACAACCAGACTCCCTCTTTTACTTCCTCCTGTCCCTGATCCAGCTCGATATAAACATGCTGCCCAAGAATTAGTCCTTCCGCGCTCTCAAGCTCTATGTAAAACGGATATTTCGATGCCATCATAGACTCCTCACCGCCGGAATAGTAATAGTTATTGTTTCCCTGCTGCGGATTTTCTGTATCAATCAGCGAAATCGTACCGTTCCACGTCTTTGTCTCATCCACTCTCGAACGAATAACCACCGCCTGTCCCTCCGTCAGGGTCCAGATATTCTGCTCGTCAATACTTCCCTTCACACGATACTCTCCAGTCTGTAAAATGGTCATAAAGGGAGCCGAATTCCCGTTGGCATCAATTCCGTTCTCATTGATTTCTTTTACCACACCTGCTACCTTGCTCTCTACGGTGGAATTATTCATCTGTGTCTGGTACTTTGAAATCTCAAGCTGTTTGCTTTCAAGATCAAACTGCCTCTGTGCAATCGAATTCTCTACATTCTGAATCTGTGTTGTGTAGGAAAACTTCTCGGATTCCGCTGCCCGCTCACGTTCATAAACCAAGGTCTCTTTCTGCTTCGTATAATTTTCGATATCATTATTGATACTCTCCACCTCAAGATCCGCCTGTGCAATCTGCATCTTAAGATCACTGGTATCGTAGGTTAAAAGCGTTTGTCCCTCTTCCACCATATCACCAACCGCAATCTTGATTTCGTTTACCTTTCTGCTTGAATCCACATTTACCTCAAAAGTATCCTGCGACTCCACCGTTCCGTTATACCGGTTGGACCTGCCTGTATACTGATTCATGACACGCGACACACGCTCGACGTAGACCTTATCCTCTGCGCTTCCCTCCTGCAAAAAAGGAAGCATCCCCTTTATATCTTCCCGAAAATGAAAGCCCGTTCCTCCCAAAGCTGCAATCACTACAACCACTCCAATGATAACCCCAATCTTTTTCCTGCTCATTCGAATCCTCCATAACCACAAGACACCAAGCCTTGCTCCCACACTATAATGTCATATGATTATTCTATCACGTCTTTCCTACAATATATAGATTGTTATTCTTAAAAATTGCTTAATTTTATCAAGATTTAGGGCACAAAAAGGCTGCCGCAAAAAGATTTTCAGATGTGCATAATTTTTATTATGCGCATTTAATCTTTTTACGACAGCCGCTTGCCGTGTAACGCTTATTTTAATGGATATTTCTCAGTCAAAGACTTCACGATTGCACGCGCCTTTTCTGCCGCAGGCTCACCTTCTTTGATCATCATGGCGATTGCCTCTGCAATCTGGTCCATATCCTCCGTGTTCATTCCACGTGAGGTTACAGCCGGTGTTCCAAGACGTACGCCGCTGGTAACGAACGGAGATTTCGGATCATTCGGAATCGTATTCTTATTGCAGGTAATATTTACGGAATCCAAAAGTTTCTCCACAGCCTTACCTGTCTGGTCATAGTTTGTCAAATCCACAAGCATCAGATGATTATCCGTACCGCCGGACACAATCTTGATACCGCGGTCCATAAGTCCTTTGCAAAGCGCCTGTGCATTGTCAATAATCCCCTGTTGATATACCTTAAACTCAGGTGACAGCGCCTCCTTAAAGCACACCGCCTTCGCTGCAATAACATGCATAAGCGGTCCACCCTGTATACCCGGGAAAATCGCCTTGTTAAAGTTATACTTCTCAGCAGCCTCCTGGTTGCAAAGAATCATACCGCCACGCGGTCCACGTAACGTCTTATGTGTTGTTGTTGTCACAACATCCGCATACGGGATTGGACTTGGATGAAGTCCCGCTGCCACAAGACCTGCAATATGCGCCATATCCACCATAAGAACAGCTCCACATGCATCTGCAATCTCTCGGAACTTCTTAAAATCAATCGTTCTAGCATATGCAGATGCTCCCGCGATAATCATCTTCGGCTTGCACTCCATCGCAATCTTCATCACATTATCGTAATCGATGAATCCCTCATCGTTCACGCCGTAAGGTACAATATTAAAATATGTCCCGGAAAAATTCACCGGACTTCCGTGTGTCAAGTGTCCGCCATGGTCAAGGTTCATACCCATTACGGTATCTCCCGGCTTTAAAATCGCAAACTGCACTGCCATATTTGCCTGTGCACCGGAATGTGGCTGCACATTGACATAATCACAGCCGAACAACTGCTTCGCACGCTCACGCGCCAGTTCCTCTACCACGTCCACACAGTCGCATCCGCCATAGTATCTCTTTCCCGGATACCCTTCGGCATATTTATTTGTCATCACACTGCCCATCGCCGACATCACCGCCGGGCTCACCCAGTTCTCCGATGCAATCAGCTCGATGTGGCTGTTCTGTCTCTCAAATTCATCCTGAATGGCATTTGCCACTTCCATATCCACTGCCTGGATATCTTCCATTGTGTACATAGTACGGATTCTCCCTTCTTAGTCGCCTATTGTCTTTCTCAGAAAAACAAATGTTTCTCTATTATGGATATCATTATATCCGACTTTTCACTCCGAAGCAATTAGAAAAGCATGCCGCACCTATATCAATTTATTATAAATGATATAAGTACACCCGATAAACGTTTTTCGCATTATCGGGTGCTCCATAAGAATATTTTCAATTAAACGGCGGTGTCAGTATTCCTTCGGTATATAATATCCAACCTATCACCACCTGCACAAGCAGGATGAACGGCATTCCCCACACGAAGTACCAATGCTTCGTTTTATGATGAAATACATACATCCCTGCCCAGGTTCCGATACTCCCCCCTAAGAGACTGCTAAGAAAAAGTATCTTCTCCGGTATGCGATACTCCTTCCGTATCGCCTTGCGTTTGTCGGTTCTCATCAAGAAAAAGCCAAGCAGGTTCATGATAAGCAAATAGATAAGTATCAGTTTCATGTCTAAATATTTTTAAATCTCTTAACCTCTCCCTGAAGCTGTCTCGAAATCTCCTGATTCGTATCCGCTTCAGACTTAATTGCACTAAGTGCTTCCACAAGCTGGCTGGTACTCTGTGCTGCAACCGTCACGCCCTGTGCACTCTCGTCTACAGCAATATTGATACCATCGATTCCTTCTGTCATCTGGGACATCGTACTTGCAAGTTCTTGCGCATTGTTATAAAAATCTCGTAAGATATCGTCCATATTATCTGCATCGGTATGATACTGATTTGCAATATCCACAAACTTGTCATAATCGGTAAGTACAGTGTCATCAATAAAGTGAATCATATCATTTGAATTCTTTGCAAGTTCTGTAACTGCCTGTGTTACCGTAGCACTGATTTCCTGAATATTATTTGCTGTGTCACGACTGTTATCCGCAAGCACACGAATCTCATCCGCCACAACCGCAAATCCTTTTCCCGCCTCACCGGCTCTCGCTGCTTCAATGGACGCATTGAGTGCAAGCAGATTCGTCTGGCTGGAAATATTAAGAATCTCTCCGGTAAGTTCGTTGATTTTCTCTACACTTTGGCAGTTTTCGATGGCCTGCTGTAACAGTGCACGGATATCTTCTATCATCCGGCTGGTGCTCTCCTTGCTGTCTGTTGCCATCGCCTTGACGTCTTCCGCCCGGTTCTTGACTTCCTTGACAAACTCTGCACCGTTCTCGGCCTTTCCGCTCATATCCTTAGAAGCATTTAAGATTTCCTGCGATCCCATAGTAATCTGGTCTAACGTCGCCGCCACTTCCTCCATACTTGCTGAAAGTTCCTGCATTGTCGCAGACACGCTGCTGGCATTCTCATTGGAATCATTGATGCCATCTGTGATATTCTCTACCAATTCATTCATGCGGACAGATTCCTTCTGAATCTTCTGCATGATTCCCTGCAACTGTCCAATAAAGCTGTTGACACCTCGTACCAGTTGTCCAACCTCATCCTGAGTCTTGACCTCAATACGCTCCGTCAAATCTCCCTCATTGTTCTCTATCCGGTCAATAATTGTGTTCAAATGACCGCTGGCATTCTTCGCCGGTCCTGCAACAGAGCGGTTTACAATAATAATCATGAACAGTGCAACAACTATATAAACAAAGAACAGACCTCCTGCAATCGCATCCGCAAAAGTAGAACTGGCAATTCTCTGCTCCGCTAATGCACTTGCCTCGTTTTCCAATAGCGTATCGAATGCTTCACCTTTACTGGTCACGGTTTCAATCTGATTTGTCATGCCTTTCATGCCGGCAGCGGCCCCTGCAAGATCTCCTGCCAGATATCGTTCCGAGATATTATTCATCATATCTTCCAATGTCTGCACCTCTGCACGATATTCCTGTAACGCTTCCTGCATCTCAGCGCTGCCAACCTGCGCACACATCTCCTCCATACTTGCAAAGATAGTGTCTATGCTCTGGACATACCCGGGAATTGCCTGTGCAATTTGTGTTCCAAGTTCTTCATCCTGTACCAGAAGAATCAAATTTCCGCAAAGCTTGCATTCTCCAATTTCCTCCACCAGGTTGGTATCCATCTCCTGCAGCTTCATGTAACTTCCGGTAACCGTCCTCAATGCCCCCAGCGCTTGCTTCCCTGAATAACCACTCGATAATGCACTTACTGCAAATACCACTAACAGCACCGCCAACATAAAAATAATTTTAAATCCAATGCTTTTTTTCATCCTCTGTTCCCCCTCTGGCGCAATTACACTGTAGTTCTTTTGTACTACGTGTTAGTTTTATTATAGCATACTTCTTTTCTATGCAACATTTTTTTGAAAATTTAAAATTCTAGTAATATTTTTTTCGGGAAATAATAGACAAGTTCTTTCCTATGTATCATAAAACACCCCTGCATGATACCATAGTAGTATACAGGGGTGTTTCCTCTTATCGTCTCAATAATTTAGTTATTCTTTCCGAAATGTACCTTCATCACATACCACAACTCTGTTGCAATACAAACAGATGAATATGCACCGCAAATCAATCCTGCCATAAGCGGAAGCGCGAACTCACGAATACTTGCCACACCAAGCAGGAACAGCATAAACACCATAATAAACGTGGTGATAGATGTGTTAATGCTTCGTGAAATCGTCTGTGTCAAGCTTCGGTTTGCAACCTCTGCCAGCTCCTCTGCAGAAGGTCTTCCGACAACCTTGCCAAGATTTTCACGGATACGGTCAAAGATAACGATGGTATCATTGACAGAATATCCGATAATTGTCAGCATACATGCAATAAATGTATTTCCAACAGATATGCGGAGCACCGCATATACAGCAAGTACTACCAATACATCATGAATCAAAGCAATAATCGCACTCGCACCAAAACGGATATCGCTGAAGCGGAACCAGATATAAATCAGCATACAGATGGTGGACACAAGTACCGCAACAAATGCATCTGAACGCATCTCACCACTGATGGTAGAGCTGATACTCTGTGAAGTAATCGTAGACTCTTCGACACCGAACTGCTCCTCGAGCACACCGTTTAACGCATCTCTCTCCTCGAGAGAAAGGGTGCGGGTCTTAATTGTAATCTGTGTCGTTCCCTCTACTTTATTTGCCATGATATCATTATCACCGGTAATCTCTGCCACAAGCGGAACCACGTCATTCTCGATTTCCTCGATGGAATATTCCTTGCCAAAATCTGCTGTCGTAGATGTACCACCCACAAAATCAAGACCGTAATTCAACGCACCGTTATCCTTCATGGAGTGAACTCCCATAGCAACCAGACCACCTGCAATAACCAGCAATGACAACGTAAAGAATACCATCTTCTTGCCGAGGAAGTTAATGGTCTTGCGCTCTTTCGCACGACCATAGAATTTCTCGTTCTTTAAGCCCAAGCCGTACAGCGCATAGAGAATCCATCTTGTCACCACAAGTGCGGTAAACATAGACAGCACAATACCAATCATAAGTGTATAAGCAAAGCCTTTTACCGTACCGGAGCCAAGACTCATCAAAACAACTGCTGCAATCAATGTCGTGATGTTACCGTCTAAAATTGCAGACATCGCCTTTTTAAAACCAATCTTCATAGAAGAAAGCACCGTCTTACCGGTCGCAATCTCCTCACGAATACGTGCAAAGATAATAACATTCGCATCCACTGCCATACCGATGCCAAGGATGATACCTGCGATGCCCGGTAAGGTAAGTGTGATATCAAACAGATACAATGTAACGATTACCAATGCTGTATAAATTGCAAGTGCAAGCGAAGCTGCAAGTCCCGGAACAGCGTACATGACAATCATAAATACCATGACAAGCACAAGACCGATTGCCGCCGCCTTCAAGCTGGATGTAATCGCCTGACTTCCAAGCTGTGCACCTACAACACTGGACTCTAACTCTTCCAGTTTAAGGGAAAGAGAACCGATACGAATCTGTGTCGCCAATGCCTCTGCCTCCTCATAGGTGCTCATACCGGTAATCTGTGCAACACCTCCGGTGATCGCTTCCTGTACCTTTGGATAGCTGATAACCTCGCCATCATATACGATTGGAAGATATCCGCCAACGTTCTCGGAGGTTGCCTTGGCGAAAAGCTCTGTTCCCTCATCATTTAGGCTTAACTGTACAATATACTGCTTGCTGCCATACTGATCGGTCATCGTTCCCGCTTTCGCACTTGTCACCTGGTCACCGGTCATATACACGGTACCATCTGACAACTGGAACTCCAAAGAACCCGGGTTACCAAGCTCCTCCAGGATTGCATTCGCATCGGATACCCCCGGAATCTCAACGGTAATACGGTCATCTCCCACCTGATAGACAGAGGTCTCTGTACTGTATCCTTCTACACGCTTCTGAAGCTTGTAGATGGTATCGTTCATGTCCTCAGCACTTGGGTTTTCATCCACAACCTGATAGGTGATCGATACACCACCGGAAAGATCTAGACCAAGCGGTATACTCATTTCTTCTCCAATTCCTGTAGATGAAAGAATGATAGACGCATAATAAGCAAGTCCCGCCAATGCAGCAAGAATTGCAACCATAATGACTGCTGCTTTACTCTTTTTCATATTCTTATTCTCACTTTCTGCATTTGTATATAACGCACAAATGACCGCACGCTATGCGGACGGTCACTTCGAAGTGTCTTTTTCACTCACTACGCCTTGAATAGTATATCACAACGGTTCTCATAAGAAAAGTCTTTTTTTGTATCAGCAATCATCAAGCAATCATCAACTGACCATCCCACCTGCCATGCCGGACGCCGCACACAGAATCAGTGTGGTTACCACCTTTGCGATATCCATGTCAAAACCACCTTTCACAAGTGCCGATGCCACAAACAGCACGACAAAATAGATTGCGCCCGCCGCAAGTCCCCACAGATATTTTTGTTCTCGCATAATCTTCCCCATGAGAAGTCCGCCAAGCAATCCGGATACCACATAGATAACAACGACACCAATCTTTACAACAGACTCGCTCAGCTCCATCTTATATAAAAGCAATGCGAGCACCAACAGCAGCAGACCGCTTATGATAAACATGACAAAAACCGCCGCAAAGATTGCGTTCACCGGATTGCCTTTTGCATCTCTTGGTTTTGCTCTGCGTTCAAGATTCATACTAACTACCCACCTGATAAGATATATCTCAATATATGCTCCCTGCAGCTATAATATGCCATATCCGCTTCACCGCGGATGACCGATACTCTTAAATTGCAAAATGCATGCTATACGTCGCCTCAAATTCCCCACCCGATGCAAGCGCTTTCTCATAAGCACGCTCCGAAAGGCTTCCCGAAAAATCAACCGCATCGCATCTGCCATACCAAGGCTCAATGCACACAAATGGCGCATTTTTCCCTTCCGGTGACCAAATAGCGAACAATGGTGTGTCAAAATCAACTGTCACATACGCATTTCCGTCCGCGTCAAGAAGTTCCACCCGTCTTGTCTGCTTTCCTTCTATCATATATGTACATTCATCAAAAAAACCCGGTGTGAATGTCACTTTGCCATCGGTAAGGCACAGCACCTTGTCCTCCATCACCGCCATGCCATCCGGCGTATTTCCATGATGATGAATTTCATCCGTCAGTCCGCCAAAACGCAGACCATATCCGGTCTTATCCGGTTCACCATGAATTGGGCACATAAATGCCGGGTGCGCGCCAATGGAAAAATACATCGGCTTATTATCAATATTCTCCACAAGCCAACTTACTTTTACCTCATTTATCCGCAATTCATAGCCGATATGCAGGCGAAACTGAAACGGATACTTTTCATAGGTCGTTTCATCGGACTCTAACACAAACCAGATACTATGCTCTCCCTCAACATTCTCCGAATCCCCACGCTTGCCGTCCAAAGCTTCACATACAAACTCCATATCTCTGGCAAACCCATGCTGCCCCATGGAATATGTCTTTCCTTCATAGCGGTATTCCTTATTTTTCGGCGCACCTACAAACGGAAAAAGCACCGGTGATGTCCGTCCCCAATACTTTGCATCCGCCTGCCACATATATTCGCGGTCATCACTTTTACGTTTGACAGATTTTAGCTCTGCACCAAAAGAATCAATTTCTACCTTCAAGACTTCATTTTCTAATATGTAACGCATATTTTCTCTCCTTTATTAATCAATATAAATGCTGCTATGCAAATACCACACATCGCAAAATTCCAAGTATCAGCAGATACTTCAACTGATTACGATTCATAGAAATTCTTTTTTCATAATCCTCCTCTCTTCCTTCTTTTTATTATAGCAATCCCTATTCTGATTTTCCACAAAAACAAACGGGACTGTTCCCAAAGGAACAGTCCCTCAAAAACATTCTGCCATTCGCAGACAGCATCTACAACACATAGCGATACATAAAGATAAAGTGGCAGATACTTCCTGCCATCACAAACAGGTGAAAAATTTCATGACTTCCGAAATTCACATGCTTGGAATTAAAGATCGGAAGTTTCAGTGCATAAATGATACCGCCCACCGTATAGATAATACCACCTGCCAAAAGCCACAGAAACGCCGGTGTTGAAAGTGTCTCTATGAGTTGACCAAACACGAAGACACACACCCATCCCATCGCAATATAGATAACCGAGGAAAACCATTTCGGACAGTTAATCCACAACATCTTGATCAGCATACCTGCTGCTGCGATTCCCCAAACTGCCGCAAGCAATGTGTAACCGGACTTTCCCCCAAGCACAATCATACAGACAGGGGTGTAAGAACCCGCAATCAGCACGAATATCATCATATGATCCAGCTTTCGAAAAATTTTCAGTATCCGATTCGGCACAGTCACAGAATGGTACAAGGTACTCGCTCCATACAATAATACCATACTTCCCATAAATATCATCATTGCCCATACCGCTGTCTCGCTTCCCGACAATCCTGCTTTCGCCAAAAGCGGCATTGCCGCAAGAACTGCCAGCATCATCCCTACAAAATGTGTAATTGCGCTTCCCGGCTCTCTAATTGTAATCTGCATCGCACATCCTCCTTTATTCCACACTTATGCTGTCTAATTGCCGATACTGTATTGTTTTCCTTTTGTAATAGTTTTCTTCATCATCACACATAGTTTTCAAAACTACTTGTTGCAATTATACTACTCCTATTCTGTGCGGATGTCAACGCAGATATTCTAAATTTTTTGTAAAAACCGGTATGCACATCTCATTTTTTTGCACAAAAAAAGCAGCGTGTATTGTAACGTACACGCTGTTTTTATCGCACTTCTTATAATTCACAGTTGTTTACGGTTCTTGGGAACGGAATGACATCACGAATATTTGACATACCGGTCAGATACATCACACAACGCTCGAAGCCAAGTCCGAATCCCGCATGTCTTGCAGAGCCATATTTGCGAAGGTCCATATAGAAGCCGTAATCTTCCTCCTTAAGCCCCAGCTCATTGATTCTTGCAAGAAGCTTGTCATAGTCATCCTCTCTCTGGCTGCCGCCGATGATCTCGCCGATACCAGGAACTAAGCAGTCCACTGCCGCCACTGTCTTGCCGTCATCATTGAGCTTCATATAGAATGCCTTGATTTCCTTCGGATAATTCGTTACGAATACCGGACGTTTGAACACTTCCTCCGTCAGATAACGCTCATGCTCCGTCTGTAGGTCTACACCCCAAGATACCTTATACTCAAACTTATCATTGTTTTTCTCTAAAATCTCGATTGCCTCTGTATAGGTCACACGGGCAAAGTCAGAATTCACGACATTGTTCAGACGCTCTAAGAGTCCCTTGTCAATGAAGTTATTGAAGAACGCCATCTCCTCCGGTGCATTTTCCAATACATAATTGATAATGTATTTTAACATGCTCTCTGCAAGCATCATATCATCATCCAAGTCCGCAAACGCAATTTCCGGCTCAATCATCCAGAACTCTGCTGCATGACGGGTGGTATTGGAATTCTCTGCGCGGAAAGTAGGGCCAAAAGTATAGATGTTCTTAAATGCCATCGCATAGGTCTCACCGTTTAACTGTCCGCTTACTGTCAGGTTGGTAGGCTTGTTGAAAAAGTCCTTGCTGTAATCTACACTTCCATCATCGTTCTTTGGCACGTTAGCAAGATCCATGGTAGTAACCTGGAACATCTCGCCGGCACCCTCACAATCACTTCCTGTAATCAGTGGTGTATGCACATATACGAAGTCACGCTCCTGGAAAAACTTATGGATTGCATATGCACACAGGGAGCGTACGCGAAATACCGCTTCAAACGTGTTAGTTCTCGGTCTTAAATGAGAGATTGTTCTTAGGTACTCAAAGCTGTGCTTCTTTTTCTGCAGCGGGTAATCCGGTGTAGATGCCCCCTCAATCTCAATCGTCTCTGCCTGAATCTCAAATGGCTGCTTCATTTCCGGTGTCCCAACCAACTTACCGGTTACGATAATCGCCGCACCGACATTCAACTTCTCCACTTCTGCAAAGTTCTCCAGCACATCAGAAAATACAACCTGTACCGGTTCAAAAAAAGTACCGTCATTTACTACAATAAATCCAAAATTCTTAGAGTTACGGATACTTCTTACCCATCCGCCGATTGTCACTGTCTGATCAATGTATTCCTCCCGCTTATGGAATAAATCCCTTACATTTACCAAATCCATACTTTCCTCCATCCCGCTTCTTCGCGTTAACATCATTCATCTATAGGATATTCTATCCATCCTTCGCCGAAAAATCAATGATTATCTTATTCTGCCTCTGTTTCTTCTACGGACTCAGTCAATTCCTCGCTCTCGACTAATGTCGGGTCAACATTTACGGTCGCATTCTCAAGAACCTTCTCTAAGGCTTCATCATAAAGATAAAGCTTTTTGAAATATCTTGCACCATATTCCGCATCACCGTATCCATATATTCCGTACATCGCTTCCGCAGACTCATATCCGTTGCTTGTTGCCACACTCTGGGCATAGGTCTCATATTCCTCTTCATCAACCTCAAGTCCCATTTTCTCTGTAATTGCGTCCATAATAAGCTCTAATCGGATGCCTTTCTCTAAGCTTTCTGCCCAGCTTGCCTCCATCTCCTCCACGGTCTTTCCTTCATAGGTGCTGATGTAATTTTCAAGCTGGCTCTCATCCCCGCCACAATAATATGTAATATACTGGTTCCTATAGTCGCTCACTCTGGCTGCCAGATAATCCTCCGGCACCTCTACGGTAGAGTTATCTACCAGATAGGACTGCAATGCCAGATAGGTATCGCGCTGTTTATAATAATCTGCTTCCTGTTCAAGATAATCGCGAATCACCTGATACATCTCTTCCACAGTCTCTACCTGAAATTGCTCCGATGCAAAGTTATCATCGACATCCTCCAATGTCATTTCCTTCTGAATCGAATTTACCGTAAAAGTAAAAACAACTTCTTTTCCTGCAAGGTCCGCATTACCGTAATTCTCCGGGAATGTGACATCACAATCAATCACATCTCCTACAGATGCCCCCTTTAATCCATCCGTAAATCCTTCAATATATCCGCTTCCTGTAACCGATGCATTATTATATACATCAATCACCTGATGCTCTGCACTTCCTCCTTCAAACGCAACACCGTCTAATTTTCCCACATAATCGACATCAACGATATCGCCCTCTTCAATAACTTTCTTATCCGGGTTCTCTGTGTAAAATGGTCCGTAGTTGTTGAACATATCTTCGAAAGATACTGTTACGTCCTCGTCCTCCACCTCATAATCTCCGGTAATCGTAATTGAAACATTCTCATAATCGCATAATGTAACATAATCGCTTCCCTTTAAATCAAAAGCACTACTTGCACATGGCACATTTTCTGCCACCTCTGTTGTCGCGACAGACTCTGTTGCTTCTGTTCCTTCTACTGCATTCTTCCCCTCATCAGAGCCGCATGAAGCGGTTGATATTACCATCATCACACCAAGCATCAGTGCTACTAATTTCTTTTTCATATTTCTTCCCTTTCTACCTTTCTCATAGCCGGCTTTTACCGTCTAACTTTAATAACATACCACAGTTTTTCCTAAAAAAAAAGACATGCCGGCAAAGTTTCACAAATGTTTCAAATACTCGATTGCTTTTTTTTCTAATAGATGCTACAATTAAATGCGAATTTGATTTTAGGGAGGATTTTTATTATGAGCACTTTAACTATCGTGTTATTGGTTATTCTGGCCATCATGATTGTTGGCTTGATTGTCCTATATTTCCTTGGCAAAAAAGCAGAGAAAAGAAAAGCAGAGCAGGATGAGCAGCTTGCCGCTGTTGCCCAGACAGTCACCATGCTGATTATTGATAAAAAGCGGATGCGCATCAAGGATTCCGGTCTTCCACAGGCTGTTATCGATCAGACTCCGAAGCTTATGCGTCGTTCCAAGCTTCCGATTGTAAAAGCAAAGGTTGGTCCCAAGGTGATGTCTCTGATTGCTGATGAAGCAGTTTTTGACTTGATTCCAATCAAGAAGGAGGTCAAAGCAACTGTCAGTGGTATCTACATCACGAAGGTAACCGGTGTCAGAGGACCACTAGAGAAGCCGGAAGGTAAAAAGAGCTGGCGCGCACGTCTGAAAGCTAAAGCAGACAAAGCAACCGCAGAGCTTGAGAAAGAGAAGAAAAACAAATAATCTACATAAAAATGCAGGAGATTTTAAATCTTAAAATCTCCTGCATTTTTTGATTTCACATTCATCTTAATCTTACAGTCTGCCACATGCTCATAGTTGACTTCCAACGCATAGTCCACCAGAATATGGATGTCATTCTCCGTCTCCTCCACATCAACCTTCGCAGCAGTAATTCCGATCAAAAGGCTTCCGTATGGTGTATAGTAATAGGTAAGATTCTTCTTATCCTTCTCGAACATCATATGCACATTCGCAACTCCACGCTTCGTGATGTCCATACATCCGTCACCAAGCTTTATGATGTTCTTCGTCGTTTCCGCAAATCCCTCCATCACTTCATCATAAACAATATAGTGTTTTCCGTTTTTCTTATAATAATCGGCTGAGGTAATTACCTCAACGGGTTCCTGATCCATATCCTCTGCAAACTGCAGACCGCTGATTGATACCAATACTTCTTTTGTCATTGCTACTCCCATTATCCGAAGGAATTAAAATACTTATATCAACTCATATTAACTGCTTTCTTTCAAATAAGCAAGCTTTTATTCCGTCAGCTCGTTTAAAAATTTGAGATATTTGAATTGCACTTCATAATTCCCGGAAGCAAGCACTTCCTCATACTCCTCTGCCGAGAGCACCTCCTGAAGCGCTGTTTTAGCATCCTCGTCCACCACCTCATAGACACTTCCCGAAAAACACATGTTGGGATACATAACACACCACCAGTTGTGCCCCTCTCCCTCACCGATAATAATTTCCAGCGCTTCATATGCGCCCGCCGGAAAAGTATAGTCACCGTATGTCTTTACCGGGAACTGCACTTCCCTCAAAAAAATCTCTGTCCCATAAGAATACCCTTCTTCTTTTATTACACTTTCTGCCGTGTGCTCAATCTCATCCAACTCTCTTTGAATAATCTGCTCACACTCCGCTCTGCTCCCCGCATCTAAAAGCAGCTCCGCCATCCGTGCGCCGACTGCATCCCGTACCTTCAACTTCAACTCCTGGTCGTATGCTTCATCACTGTTTGCAATCACATGGAATCGCAGTACTTTCCCCGCAATGCTCTCCTGTAGCCGCCTCTGTTTCTCATACTGCACGCCAAGTAAGACAAACAAGGCTACATTTACTCCAACTAATATGTACCATACGATTTTTTTCTTATTCATAGAACACTCCATCCAGATTTATTTGCCATTCGGCTCTGTAAGGAATATTCCCAACTTTCTATCCACTTATTCATTTATAATAAAAGCGCCGCACAAAGAAATCTTGCTCTTGATACGGCGCCCATTCTTATAAGTTAATCCAGTCGACGGATACGTCATAGATGACATCAATGTCCTGCTCATAAGCATTTTTCTGCCCTTGATAATAAAAGTACCAATCTCTTTTGGCTCCGAGTTTCCGAAAACTGTTCGTGACATCAATCTGCAGCTCCGCCAACGTCTGCTCCGCAATCCGGTTCATATATGCTTCTATCTGCCATGCGAGCTGCTGCCCGTTTTCTGCTGTCGCGCCTGCACTTATCACCTCACCGCTGCACCTGATATTTGCAACTACAGTCTTTTTTCCTTCCTGTTCCGAAAAAGAAAGCTTGTTATGAGCATCAGACAACGAGACTACCGTCCCGTCCTCAAGTGTCATCTGATATTTTTCCATCTGATTCTGCGTGAAAAAAGAAAGCATTGCGGTCCGGCTGTCTACACTGCCAAACGCCTCGCCACGACGCCACACATAATAACGTTCAATTACCAGTTCTTCCTCGCCCTCACTTACATACGGAATGAAAAAAGTTTCGTTTTGATTATCTCGCTCCTGATAAAGCATACCGAGTGTCGGATACTCCTGCTTCCTCACCTCGGAGACATTCTCAAACATTTTCTCCAGATAATTTCCCACAGACTCATTCAGTACATCCTTGCAATTTAAGAGCTCTTTGGCATTCTCAGCCACGACCAGATAAACATTTTGCGGTATCTCATTTTTCTTCTCCAACAGTTCTAATAATTCCCGCATGGATGCCTCATCCTCGATAAACGCCTGACTTAAAATCATTACCTTCAAATGGCTGTAATCTATTGTACGGCTGCCCGAGCTCTCCGCGTCCAAAAATTCCTGTGCAAAATCATCGGTATTCTGCACCGCTATTTCAATCGGAAAATCTCGCTCTTCAAGCTCTGCTGTGTCACACCCCGTCAATATGCTACCGCTCAAAAGCACCAGCGCAAACATGCCCGCACACTTTTCGGTACGGTTGCCGCGTCTTCCGGCGCGGTCATCTTTTTTTCTCCCCGAGCGGTGTATAAAAGCGGTCAAGATTACCGGGACGAGCACCACGAACGGTGTCCCGATATGCCACAAAATCCACTCGTAATCTTCCATCCATGCATGCTCCTTATAAAAACAGCATGCGATTACCCCAACCAATACGACAACTACCGTATATGCCCCATGCTGCCGTTTCTGCTCCCCGTATTTTTGCAGGCACTTTCCCAATATCTGTACCAACACATTCCCGCTATAAAAAATGCAACTGGCGAGCAGCGCATACAGTGTAAAGAACCATATGGCAAACATAAACGCATCCGCCCGTTTCAAAAATCCGCCCGATATCCGCACGGTGCTCATCAGCGTTACTGCCGGATATTGCATACTACCCAACGCATCCGCGCCGAAAATTCCGAGTAAAATCAAATACAATGCCGCGTGTACACCGCCGGTAAAAAGAAGCGCCCTTCTTCCCGCCACAAACAGCCGCTCCTTTTTTTTCATATAATTTCCCAAAAACAGCACCAAAAAAATAATCGCAAAGCTCAGGAACACATAATAGCTTCCGGCAAAAATATCTCCCGCATCCGACACGAAAACCGGGCTCCAATAATCCGTCCTGATTTCATCCAATGCAAAAAACAGCATAATAAACAGCGGAATCATCAAAAACCAATATAAAATCTCATAAACTCGCGCCCTTCCCTCAAGTCCTCCCCAGAGTCCATACAGTGCAAGCAGCAGAACCAAGATAAGCACCAGATAAAAAGACTCTTCTCGCAAAAGGCTCTGAAGAACCACATCACAAAACAAGTATGCGGTATAACCTGCTAGCAAAAGCAGATAAAGGAAAAAACCTCCCTGCACCGCTCTGCCAACAAATTTACCGAGTTTCTGCTCCAGATAAGCTGAAAATGTTGTCGTACAATCCTCCACCAGCACACACAAGATCCACAGATACAGAATGCTCGCAGCCACTCCGATTGCAATGCAAAAGATGCCGTCCCTGCCCGCCACATTCGAAAGCAGCGTAGGAACCAGCAGCGTGCTAAGTCCTAACAAATCATAAGTCAACAGACGAGATGCCTGCCTTTCCGATATCCGGTTATTTTCTGAAAACATGACGCTTCCTTTCTTATATCTTATCGCTCTCTTCGGTATCTCCTACTTTTCTTTTTTGTGTACACGCAGTTTTCGGCGCTGCTTACGCATCGCATAAATCGGTCTCATCTGGAGTTTTCGCATCGGCTGACGCCACAGAAAATCCCGCTCATCCTCATAGTCGTTCAAATCCGCTCCCACAAGTGGCATCAGATACGGAATTCCGAAGCTCTTTAGTTTGGACAGGTGAATCAGTACCCCAAGCAGCCCCACCAGAAAGCCAAAGAAGCCCAGCCATGCACAGATTGCAATAAAAAAGAATTTCAACAGACGAAATGCCGTGGCAAACTCTTCGTTCGGTATTGCAAACGAACAAAGTGCAGTAAAGGAAATCACAATTACAACAATCGGGCTAACCAAATTTGCCTCCACTGCTGCCTGCCCGATAATGAGACCGCCTACGATGCCAATCGTATTTCCCATCGCACCCGGAAGTCGCACGCCCGCTTCCCGCAGCAGTTCAAACGACAGTTCCATAATCAATAGTTCAATCACCGCAGGAAACGGCACCCCCCGCCTTGCATCCGCAAATGACAGCAACAGATTTGTCGGCAGAATCTGTGTATGAAAATTGGTCACTGCCAGATAAAGTCCCGGCAGAGTCATCGCAAAAAAGGATGCCATATAACGCAGTAGCCGTTCAAAACTCGCAATCTCCCATCGATTGTAATAATCATCACTTGTCTTTATAAACGAGTTATAGTCCGTCGGCAACAGCAATGCCATCGGCGAGTTATCCGACATCAGTACAACTCTTCCCTCCAGAATTGCCATCGCCGCACGGTCAGGGCGCTCCGTCGTCTGAAACTGCGGAAACGGGGAATACCAGCATTCCTCTGCAAGCTGTTCCATGACCCCGCTGTCAAGCACTCCATCTATCTCAAATCCCTCCAGCCGATGTTCGATTTCCTCTAACAGCCCCGGATAAACCAGGTCCTCCATGTAGGCCAAATACACATTTGTCTTCGAACGCACGCCTAGCTTCTTTTGTTTCACTTTTACCTTTGAAGAGCGAATACGCTTTCGTATCAACGCAGCGTTCTGCTTGACGGAATCGGTAAATCCCTCATTCGAGCCACGCACGACCTTTTCTGAGTCCGCTACATTCACACCCATATTCGGATAACCGTCATCCGGTACCTTGATTGCCTTATTGAAGCCATCCACAAAGAGAATTGCCTCTCCGGTCAGAAGCCCGTCCGCCGCCTCTTCAATCGATTCAAAATAAGTCGCATCCGAAATACCCAGTGCATTCATAGAGAGTGCCGCATGGATTTCCTCCCTGCTTAAGCCTCTTAAGTATTTGAGCAACTCTAACAATGCAGAATTGCCCATGTCTACCGACACCTCAATAAACGTAAGGTAGCACGGTACATCTTTATTGATTCCAAGATTCATCTGCTTTTTCTTGATATCATCACAGGTATGAAACAGCACTTCCATCCGCGCAATATTATCCGCAAGCAATGTACTGACTGGTGTCTTTTCCGACATAATCCCCAATTTCCTCCACGAAACGCACATTTTGGCAAAATAAAAGAGATGCTTTGCATCCCTTTTATTATGTTCCTTTTTGGAAACCTTATTCACTTAATCCTGTTCGCGGATAATTTCTTTCACCGCATTTACCTGATTCTCCACATGCTTATGCATGGCATCCGTCACCTTATCCTTATCCTTCTTGGACAACCCCTCCACAATCTCGCTGTGTTCCTTTATCAGAACCGGATAATTTTTCTCGTCCTTTAAATACTCCACGCGATAACGATACATCTGCTCGCGCAGATTATTTAACATATTCTCCAACTTGGTATTTCTGGTCGCCTTGTAGATAATATCATGAAAACGTACATCCGCCTCCGCAATTCGTTTCAAATCTGCCGTCTTTGTATACTCCTCAAACTCACGCATGGTACGTCTTAACTCATCCAACTCCTCAGAAGTAATCTGTTCACAGGCAATCGATGCTGCAAGCTCGTCTAACGCATCACGAATCTGCAGGACATCCTCCATATCCTTCTCAGTCATCTTCGCGACCTCGGCTCCTTTTCTTGGAATCGTGACCGCCAACCCCTCCTGCTCTAACATACGGATTGCCTCCCGGATTGGCGTGCGGCTTACTCCAAGCTTAGAGGCAAGCTGCAATTCCATCAGGCGCTCGCCAGGCTTTAATTCTCCCTTTAAAATGGCCTCGCGCAACGTGTTAAATACCACATCGCGAAGTGGCAGATATGCATTCATATTCAAAGTCAAATCATCTGTCATAATTCTTCCTCATTTCTATCGTGCAGTGTTGTAGATACTCGTCAGATAGACCTGCTTTGCCAACCCGGACGCACGCATTGCATCATAGGCTGCCACTGCCACGTCCTCATTTTCAAAGAGTCCGAAAACCGTTGGTCCGCTGCCGCTCATCATGGAGTTTATGGCTCCATGCTCCATCATATGGTCTTTTATCTCTGCAATAATCGGGTAATTCGGTATCGTAACCGTCTCTAATACATTGCCCATGTCTGCTGCAATCGCATGTAAGTCCTTCGCCTTGATATCTAAAACCAAACGGTCAATATCCGGGTGAACCGTCTGCTCATTCAGCTTCAGATTCTCATAGACAAACTTCGTGGATACACTAATCTGAGGCTTCGCGATAAGTACCGGACACTTTACCATCGGCGGCAATGCAGTAAGCTCTTCACCGATTCCCTCCGCAAGTGCCGTCCCGCGCATCACACAATACGGAACATCTGCACCGAGCTTCACCCCTCTTTGCATCAGGTCTTCTCTGGAAAGTCCCAGTCCAAAAATGCGGTTCATTCCGTATAATACTGCTGCCGCATCCGTGCTTCCGCCTGCCATTCCGGCAGCAACCGGGATATGCTTATGCAGCTTGACATCGATACCGTCCTTAATTTGAAATTCGTCCTTTAATAATTTTGCCGCCCTATAGACCAAATTGTTCTCATTCGTTGGCAAAAACGGCAAATTCGTAGACATCGTGATATTCCCGGAGGCATTCCGCACAATCTGCAAACGGTCAAATAGATGTATTGTCTGCATCACCATACGTACTTCATGGTATCCGTCTTCTCTTCTTCTCACAACATCTAATCCCAGATTGATTTTCGCTAACGCTTTTACCGAAATCTCTTTCATATATTCCCTCATACAAACACACGTCACCGTGCATTTTCTATTTCTTACATGTTTTTCACTGTATTTTGTATACAATATGCATCTTACCATTTCTCCGCGAAAAGGTCAATTCTCTTACCGGTCCTTTTTTCTCATTTTCAGCTAAAGAATCTACAGCCTTGCGCCGATATAATTAATAAGAGTAAGTGGCATTTCACAGCCGCTTATGTCCAAGGCACGGATGCCGGGATTTTTTACAGTCACAACAATCAATACAGTCCAACGGAATGGAGGAATGAATCATGGCAATTAATTCAGTAAACAGTACAACTACTCAGCAGGCGACTGCTTACACTACACAAAAGGCAAACGGAATTGAAAAGACAGTTGACACCAAGAATACCACAAAACAGGAAGCCGGTGTCGTTTATGAGAAAAGTGACAAGACAAGCGATGTCGTTACAAAGAAAACCGACTACGCAATGATTGAAAAGTTAAAAGCCGATGCAGAGCAACGTACTGCACAGCTTCGGAGTCTTGTTGAAAAAATGATGACAAAGCAGGGCGAAGCTATCGGAACCGCAGACTCTATGTGGCGTTTTCTTGCAAAAGGCGATTTCACGGTGGATGCCGAAACCAAAGCGCAGGCCGAGGCTGATATTGCAGAAGACGGTTACTGGGGTGTAGAGCAGACCTCTGATCGTATCCTTGATTTTGCAAAAGCACTTTCCGGCAATGACCCGGAGAAGGCAGATCTGCTTTTAGATGCATTTAAGAAGGGATTTAAGGAGGCTACCAAGACCTGGGGGGATGAGCTTCCTGAGATTTCACAGCGTACCTATGACGCGGTTGTTGAGAAGTTTGAAGCTTGGAAAAATGGTACCACTGTTGCAGATTCCGCGCAAACAGAAGCATAATTTTTCATAAGATACAAAAGGAGTTGTCACACGACAACTCCTTTCTTATTTCTACACTCTGTTTGTCCCCAACTGCTGATTCTGTCTCTTTTTTCTTCGGGTATTCACGATACAATATGAAATAATTGCGGTAATCAAATCTATCCCCGGTATAAATTGCAGGATTGACATAGCAACAGCAAGTCCTGTGCCGACATATCTTTCTCTTACCGCCAGAATATTTCCACATATGCCATATACGCCGGGAGTCATCAAAAGCAACGCCCCCATTCCGCATACCTGTGCAACCGTTTCCTTGCCGCCGATATACCATACAATCAGACCGGCGACAAAAAACAGTCCCATAAAGCCCCATACCAGAAGATATCCACAGCGAATCATCAAATTCCAAAATAGCACCCATTCGCTATCTCCACCAATTACGGACCATATAATTACGAAAACAATGTTTGCCAAGACTATCACTGCATACAGCCCCACCAACGCTATCACCATTATCGAGCCAAAGTCCAAGTGCATATTCATATGATAATCTATTTGATTCATGACCTCACCTGTCAGACCAGCCAGTAATATTGCAGCATACGGAAATATCATCAAGGCAACTGCCAATATCAACACCATTATTTTCACTGCATTTTTCATCAGTATACTCCTATTTTTCCTCTAAGAGTTTCTCGATACTCACCAATTTTACACATACCACAAAAATGCGGGTAGCCAAGGTCAAATCTTCAAGCTCCGGGAAAGACGGCGAAATTCGGATGACAGAGTCATGCGGATCTTTTCCATATGGGAACGGTGCACCTGCCGGGGTCATTACAACGCCCGCTTTCATCGCTTTTTTTACTACCTTCTTCGCACAGCCATCCAAGGTCTCGTATGTGATAAAGTATCCACCCTTTGGACTATACCAGCTACCAACTCCCAAATCTTTTAATTCTGTTTCAAACATATCGCTAATCATTTCAAATTTCGGACGCAGGGATGCCGCATGTTTTCTCATATGCTCTGTGATTCCGTGAACATCCTTAAAGAAACGTACATGACGAAGCTGATTCACCTTATCATGTCCAATGGTCTGAATTTTAAGCTGCTTCTTGATATCCTCCAAATTGTTCGCAGAAGTCGCAACTGCAGCCACACCGGAGCCCGGGAAACTAATCTTGCTTGTAGAACAGAACTTATATACCAAATCAGGATTTCCTGCCCTCTTACACTCTGCCAGAATCTCAATCAGGTGATCTTGATCAAGGTCATACAAATGATGTACGCAGTATGCGTTATCCCAATAAATACGGAAGTCTTTTGCCGCCGGTTTCAATCTCGCAAAGCGGCGCACGGTTTCATCAGAATATGTGATTCCCTGTGGGTTAGAGTACTTCGGCACACACCAGATACCCTTAATTGCCTCATCCTTGCTTACCAGGTCTTCTACCATATCCATGTCAGGACCTGTCGGGAGCATCGGCACATTAATCATCTCTATTCCAAAATATTCTGTAATAGCAAAATGTCTGTCATATCCCGGAACCGGACATAAAAACTTTACTTTATCTAACTTGCACCATGGTGTGTTGCCCATAACACCATGAGTCATAGAACGCGAAATGGTGTCATACATGATATTTAAGCTGGAGTTTCCATAGATAATGATATTATCCGGATTACATTCAATCATATCACCGATGAGCACCTTTGCCTCATGAATACCGTCCAGCACACCGTAGTTGCGGCAGTCTGTACCGTCCTCGCACGCAAGATCAGAATACGGAGACAGGACATCCATCATTCCCATTGACAAATCCAACTGCTCCTGAGACGGTTTTCCTCTTGACATATCAAGCTGCAACCCGCGCTTCTGATACTTTTTGTATTCCGCCTCCAGACCCTCTTTCTCCTTCAGTAACTCCTCTTTGCTCATCTCCTGATAAGACTTCATTTCTTAATCCTCCTCTTCATATATACCCTTGATTTTATGGAAATATTCCCGGATATTTTTCTCATAGCCATTTGCAGACGGCTGATAGAACTTACGGTCGGTCAGGCCATCCGGCAGATACTGCTGCTCTACATAATGATTCGGATATGCATGTGCATATTTATACCCCACACCATGTCCAAGCTTATCGGATGCTTTGTAGTGGGCATCCTGCAAATGCACCGGAATCGGTGCCGTCATCGTATTTTTCACTGCCTCCATGGCATCACTGATGGCACAGACCGCAGAATTGCTCTTCGGCGCACTTGCTACATAGGTAACTGCCTGTGCCAGAATAATCTGCGCTTCCGGCATACCGACGCGCTCTACCGCCTGTGCCGCCGATGTTGCAACCACTAACGCCATCGGGTCTGCATTGCTGACATCCTCCGCCGCACAAATCATGATTCGCCTTGCGATGAATTTGATATCCTCGCCTGCATAGAGCATTCTTGCCAAATAGTAGACAGCCGCATCCGGGTCAGACCCCCGCATGCTCTTTATAAAAGCAGAGATTGTATCATAATGATTATCTCCGGATTTATCATATTTTACGACGCGTTTCTGAATACACTCGCTCGCCACTTCCAGTGTGATGTGAATCTTTCCGTCCGTGCTTCGCTCCGTTGTAAGTACACCAAGCTCAATGGCTGTCAGTGCAGCCCTGGCATCCCCATTGGAAACATCCGCCAGAAAATCAAGCGCATCCTCATCAAGGACAGCGTTGTAAACACCCAAGCCCTTTTCCTTATCCTCTACCGCCCTTTGGATGAGCACCTTGATATCATCCTTGGACAAATTTTTCAGTTCAAAGATAATCGAACGGGACAAAAGCGCTCCGTTTACCTCAAAATACGGATTCTCCGTCGTCGCGCCAATCAGAATAATTGTTCCGTCCTCAACAAACGGCAGCAGATAATCCTGCTGTCCCTTATTGAACCGATGGATCTCATCGATAAACAGAATGGTCTTTTTCCCATACATACCCTGGTTGTTCTTCGCCTGTGTGATAACCTCCTCCATATCCTTCTTGCCGGCGGAAGTTGCATTAATCTGCAGAAATTCTGCGGAAGTCGTGTTTGCGATGACTTTTGCCAACGTGGTCTTTCCCGTTCCGGGCGGTCCATAAAGAATGATGGAACTTAACTTATCCGCTTTGATTGCCCGGTATAGCAACTTATCCTTTCCTATGATATGCTGCTGTCCTACCATCTCATCCAGCGTCGCAGGGCGAAGTCTGGATGCCAACGGAGACTCGGTCTCCTTATTCTGTTCTCTCATGTACTCGAATAAATCCATGTAAAAACCTGCCTTCGTACTCTTATTTGCAAGAAAAAGTCACTGCCTGTCCGTTGCATAAAAATTCTTGTTTTCTTTTGTCTTTCTCAGACGGACATTTGACCATTCTGAATTTTCCTGCATCAAATCTTGCATTTTACCCTCGTTTTTTCTGATAAAATTGCATTTTCAATGGCGATTATGACAGATTTGTCTCGTAAAATTTCAATTCAAATACTACCATACATGAAGTGAACACTTTTTACAAGTAATAATATGCATTTTCGCCATTCTGTATGATTTTATTGTCAAAACGGTTTCTCTACTGTGAGATTTAGATAACCATATGCTAGATGATAACATTTTTTCCAATAAGCGTCATCTCTTTTCTCTTACAGAATAAAAATGCGTAAAGTTACGCGCTATGTAAAAAAAGGAACATAGCTCTCTGCCACGTTCCTTCTCTTCTCTATAGCCAAATCCCTGCTGCCCGGAATCCGGCTTTATGCTATCTAATTTGAAAAGAGACGGCAAGCCTGCCGTCTCTCCTCATTTCTATTTTCCAACACAGTCCATAAGCACCCGGCAAATGTTCTTGCATTTGCACCCAATGCCCTGTTTCATCACACGGAAAATGCCCCACATACCGGATTCGACATCCCATTTCAGGCTTCCGGACCGATAGAGATAGTCGCCCGGACAGCACGCACCATCCTTTAATTCCATATCAAAGGTATTGCCGATGCTGACAGCGCCCTGCATAGGGACGATTCGTGAATAAGGGTTCCTCGACTGCTTGCTCCATTCATTTCCATGGATGACAAACCCTACGTTTCGCGGCTTATCTGCGGGCATCATCGTACGAAAAATCACCCGCTCTCCAGTGTAAGCCTTAAAGACAGGAGTCGCCGGATCGCCGTGTATTTTACTGCTAAACACTTTGGATATTCTATTGTTCTTTTCCAACCGGTTTGCAAACCGCTCTGAACGGTAATTATATCCCTTCTCGCCCGTATCCTCTGCATCCGGTTCTTCTCCCTCCTCCGTGGCGGTTGTCTTTATCAGTTCTCCGTCCCTGTCAAGCAAACGGATTCCGTTTTGAATCATCACAACGCATTCTCTATAGTTCTCGACTCCCGGCGCCGTTATGACAACTTCCTCTTCATGCAGTGCTTTTGCCAAAGAGAAATTACGATACCATCTCGCTCCCGGCGGTTCGATTATCACGGCTCCAAACAGCCCATGGTATCTGTGATTTCGCATATCGCCGAAGGACTGTAGGATACAGGCTCCATATTCCCGGTCTGCATACCACAGATATTTTTTACTCTCTCCCGGTCCCACCGTCTGCTCTCTGTTGTTATACCCCACATTGATACCCGAGTCACATACCGCGTCATAGTTCAGAAACTGAGGATTTAGAGACACCCGCATAGAAGGCTTGTGCGGCATATCAAGCGGTACTTTCGGATAGTCAAAATACGGTACCGGCTTATCAAACAGATTGTGAAGGGTAACCTCTATCCAATCCCCTGCATTTGCCCTTAAAATCAAAGGTTTGGGTTCATATTTTTCGTCCATTGCCTTCTCCGCTTCTTCCAACGGAACAAACAGTAGTCCGTCCGGGTCATGGTCCCCATACCGGTTATATCGGATTTCTCTTTGAATCGCCGCCACCTCATATTTTCGGATAACTGCATTTTTACCCGGACATGGCGGAAGCGGCAGAAGCTTTTCCTTGCACAGTGGTTTTAAGCGCTTTTTATGGTGGTCATATGCCCTTATAATGCCCCACAAACCCAGCCATGCATCATCAATTCCACCCAAATAATAGAGATAATCTCCCGGTCCGTACTGCTTCGTAATGCGTATATTGAACGCCTCCGATATGCCAATGGTCTGGGATGCCACGTCAGGGGATGCCGGATCTGCAATTTCCTTTTTCCAGTTCATTCCTGTGAGATTGAAGGCATGCTGTTCTTCATGTGCTCCGTCCAAAAGGCGAATCATTAACTCATCACCGGGGTAGGTCTCCAGAATCGGTGTCGCCGGGTCCCCGTGCACAAGAGAGCTGAACACATATGCCGGATCGCTGTGATTCTTTAAGCGCTCACGCATCGGCTCGCACCGGTAGTTTATGCCCATGACACCCGGATCGTCGTGAGAGCCCGGAACCTCCGGCGGATTCAGTGCTTTCCCATCCTCGTCAAACAATAAGGCAAAATCGTGCACAAACAATGCAAACTCACGGAACGAACTTCCATCTCTTCGCTTTATGACTGCCTTTGTACCGTAATTTATCTCCTTGCCCGTGCGTATGTCATGGAAGGTAGCTCCTGCCTCTTCTACCAGAAGTGCTCCGAACACACCATGTTGCTGATGGGAATTTGCAAACAGGTGGTCATGGAAAAATACCGTCCGAAGCTCCGTATTCAGGAAAAATTGCTCGATCAACGTCTCATATTGTCTGGCACCGGCAATGTTATTCCACCCGTTGGCGGCTCCGTCCGAAACAATGGTATCAAACTTTACCAGATGAATATGATAGCCCACAATATCTGTCCTTGTCTTCATCTGGAACGGACTTTCCTCCAAAAATTCCGGAAGCAGATTTGTCAGTCGGACTTCGATGCAGTCACCGGCATTCGCACGAATGACAAGCGGCTCCACACGAAGCTTTCCACACTCTACTTTTTTCACATAAGCTTCCAGACCGCCGTGCTTTTCCAGTTCCTCCTTCATCACAAAGAATCTTCCCTGTGGGTCATTCCAGCCATAGGAATTGTAAATTACCTTCGCCTGCACCAGTGCAATTTCGAATATTTTCACCTTCTCGCATTCTACTTTGCAGCAGCACTCCTCTGATGCTCCACTCGCTTCCGTCATATCACACTCTGTTTGCACATCACAATTCTCCGGTGCATCATACTCTTTTTTCATACACTTATCTGTGTGACACGGACAGGTATCGCAGTACAATGCTCCCGGTTCAAAATCCGGCACAAAGTTTGCCTGCTCCAGCTCTGTCGGTTCCCTTTTAATGCTTCCGTCCGGGTTTAACACCCCAAGCGGTGGCTGCAATGGAGGCTCTCCATATTCCCCTTTAATAAAATTCGGATATCCCGGATGCAGTTCATCTTTCTTCGGCGGCCGTATGCGGTCCTTAAGCGGCATCAGCGGAGGTATCGCCGTGCCATCCGGCAAGGTGCCCGTACCATCCTCAAGTCTGTCGTGTATCCGCCAAAGCGTCCACATGCCTTCATGAAAATGTGGATAAAGGTGACAGTGAAAAATGACATCACCGATTGTCCGGTTCAGACTTCCCGCTCCGTGAAGAATATCCAAGGTATAACACTCCTGCGGGCTGATAGAAATGGAATCAATAATGGTTGAATTCGGGTTATCCCCCTCCAACCGCCATTGATGATTGTGGAGATGGAACACGTGCGTTTCCTTCACTCCGCCATGAATCAGGCGTATTTTTGATGGGTCTCCCACATAAGCCCGTAAAATAGGCGGTGCCGGGTCCCCATACACCCAGGAGCTCATAGAAATGTCCTCTCCGGTATCACTGTGTTCATCCGTAAGAGGTGGACGGTTTCTCATAGGCTCTGCGCGATAGCTGATTGCCGTCGTAGAAGAAGGCAGACCTGTATGCGGATCGACCGGCTGATTGCCGTCTTTATTCTTTATCTCCAGCTCGTCATGGAAAAACACTGCGTACTCGCGGAATGCAGGATGGACGGGGTGATAGATATCGGCAAACAAACCGCTTTTAAGCTCCTCCCCCGTCTCCGGATCAAGCCAGACAGATTCTGCCGCTTCTACGATAATCGCTCCGAACAATCCATGCACATTCGTTCCTTTCTCGCTACTTCTTGTATCTCCCATATCTTGAAAGGAAAATACACCTTCACGGTCTGCATACCACGTGTAAACAATCTCGTTTTCGGTTGTGGAATCCCGATTGAAGCCGACACTTGCTCCGTCCGAGGTCTGCACATCATAGCGCAGTCCCTGTACATGAATAGACAATGGACGTTTCAGAGAATGTGTAAAACGTATCTTTATCTCGTCCCCTACGTTCGCCCGAATTACCAGCGGCTGTACTTCTTTTGCAGGCTGCGGCGGTGTCATTGCAAAATTTTCCCACGCTGCCTTTTGCACTCTGTCCGCATCCTTTTTTAATACATACAACAACCCATTCGGATCATGGTCGCCATACTTATTGTATACAATCGGAATCTCGATTGCTTCTATCTCATAAAAGCGGCTTTTCTGCGCACTGTTATAGTTGCATAGCTGCATTTTCATTCCCCCTTATTCGCATTATCTGTTTGAGCAGGAGAATCCTGCTCTATATCATACGCAAAATATAGGGGACTGGTGTTTCAAAGTATACTTTTCCTCTAATCGAACAATATCTCCTCCACTGTCACAAACGTATACCCCTCGCGCTGCAGCTCATCGATAATTTTAAACGCCGCCTTGACCGAGGACTTCGACGCATCATGAAGCAGAATGATATCATTCTCCCTCACCTTATCCACAACCCGCTTTGCAATCACATCGGAATTGCTCGTCTTCCAGTCCAGTGGGTCCACATCCCACAGCACCTCAATCATCTTCGTCTCGTAATCAAGATTGCACTTCCAACACCCAAACGGCGGTCGAATATATTCAGGATATTCGCCCGTAATCTCATGGATTGCGGCATTGGTCTTATCCACCTGCTCGATTGCCGCTGTGTCGGATAAATTTTTCAGATTTACATGCTCGTAAGAATGCGTGCCAATCAAATGTCCTTCTGCATAAATATCTGCCACGATGTCCGGATACTTTTCCACCTCTTTTCCCAGCAAAAAAAACGTGGCTTTCACACCACGTTCTTTTAAGCCCGCCAGCAGCATTTCCGTATAGTCCGGATTCGGACCGTCGTCAAAGGTAATCGCAACCTTTTTCATACCATCTATAGATGGTATACCATCTGAAGATGGCATTGTAACTGCGGATGCCATCGTCTCCGCGCTCTTCCTATTCTCAATAGAAATGCCAAACAGCACCAAACACATGACTCCTGCAAAAACTAGCATGTCGCATGCCGGATGCCGTCTGCTTTCTCTCTTATATAATCCTGCGGGTATCAGCAATGCTCTCGCCCTTCCTAGCTCTATCAATAGAGTATATGCAGGCTGCCTATCTACAAGAACTTCGTACCTCCCTCTTCCTCATAGTAATACTCATCATAGTAATCATAATCATCGTAGTAATCATAATCATCGTAGTAGTCATAATCATCATAGTAGTCATCACTGTAATCATTGTAATAATCACCATAATAGTAGTCATCACCATAGTCATAATCGTCATAATGGTAATCACCATAATAGCTGTCGTAGAACTCCTCATAGGAATTCACTCCCATCTCGGTCATACCGGCTGCAATCGTTCCCCACAAGAGCAACGCCAACACCAACGATATGGACGCCGTGATGATTCCCGTAACCGCGAAACTCTTTTCCTTGTTCTTGGTAATTTGAACAATCCCAAATATAATCGCAGCTATCGCTGTGATAAAATTAATACAAGTGCAGAATAAAAGCAATGACACAATCCCCAGAACCATAGATGTCACGCCAAATGCAATGTCGTTCCCTTTCTGCAGCTGCTGAAAGTTCCCCATGTACCCGCTGCCGGCTGTCGGCGTTCCACTCCAAGAGTTTCCCGCATATCCATTGCCCACCAGCGGCGCTCCTCCACAAAAAGCGCCTGCAGGCTGTCCAAGCAAACGCTCATACGCCAGACGTGGTGCCCCATTTGCCAGATGAATGATGCCGCAATACACAAAACCGCTCTGTAACAGTACCTGCTGCATAATCTTATTATCCATATGCGTATCTGCCCTAAGACTTGCGCATCCATGAGCGGATGCCTGCTGCCCGCACCATATAAAACACTGTTTTGCAATTCCCCTCTGTCTGCCGGCCGAAGCAAGACGGTGTATCGTTCCATACATACCAAAGCTTCTCCACGCACCGTTTGCAATACTTCCGTAGGTCGGGTCTGCCCCTTCTATGTACGAAAAAACAGCCTCTATACAGCCGTTATCCTCCATAACATAGCTGACGCCTCTGCCGATATCATCTGCAATCATATCTCGCGACGGGTATCCCGGTGTCCACTGATTCGGATTCCCCGTTTCCGCCATATATTGCACCGCTCTCTCATAGATGCGCATCACTTCTTCTAAATCTTCTATTCTGGTTTTTCGGATTATCATCCCGTTCCTCCTCTAACGCATGATTGGATGTTCTGCGATATATTTTTCTAAAAGCTCTGCTGCATCTCCCACAAGTTCCTTACAGGGACGCTTCTGATAATATTCTGCCGTACGCGCCTCCGGTGTCGGTGCCTCCCTTTTCACGGCAAGCCCCAAAAGTTCCCTGCATACGATAGAACGGTTCTCTTTTTCAAAATCCGCCGCAAGTGACTGAACTCTCGCATAAAGTTCCGCTTTCTCCGTAACAGCTTTCGGGTCATCATATCCGTAAAGCAAACCAATGGTCATAAACATCCCGGAAACCGCACCGCAGACCTCTCTAAGTCTTCCCATCCCCCCGCCAAAAGAAGAGCTTAACGCAGCCGCCGTCTTCTCATCCATTCCATGAAGGTCCGCAAATGCCAAAAATACGGACTGCGCACAGTTATACCCCTCTTCAAATAAAGCCATTGCCTTCTCTCTTCTCATCTCACACATCCTCATTTCTATTTTTAATATATAACTTTTGTTGTATTTTCACAATGCTTTTGGTTATTTATAATGGTATAATCATATCATACTTTTAGAAAGGAGCGGAACATTTCTGTTCCACAAAAATATGAGTACACTGAATCTGACATTATTGACAGACCTCTACGAGCTTACGATGATGCAGGGCTATTTTAAGAATCAAAACCGCGACATCGTCGTTTTCGACGCATTTTACCGCAACAATCCCTGCGATGGAGGTTATGCCATCTGCGCCGGACTTGAGCAGGTCATTGACTATATCGAGCATCTGCATTTCGATGAGGATGACATAGGCTACTTAAAAAGCCTCGGCATTTTCGATGAGGATTTTCTGGAATATTTAGGGCATTTTCATTTCTCCGGCGACATCTATGCCGTACCGGAAGGCAGCGTAATTTTTCCGCGTGAGCCGCTAATAAAAGTCATTGCTCCAATCATGGAGGCGCAACTGGTTGAGACTGCCATCCTAAATATTTTAAACCACCAATCTCTGATTGCCACGAAGGCAGCCAGGGTCTGCTATGCCGCACAGGGAGACGGTGTCATGGAGTTCGGTCTTCGTCGTGCTCAGGGACCTGATTCCGGTACTTATGGTGCACGTGCTGCCGTGATTGGCGGCTGCAAGGGAACTTCCAACGTGCTCGCCGGACAGCTTTTTGATGTTCCGGTACTTGGCACCCATGCGCACAGTTGGATTATGAGTTTCTCAGACGAGTATACCGCATTCAAGGCATATGCCGAATTATATCCGTCTGCCTGCATCCTTCTCGTAGACACCTATGATACGTTAAAGTCCGGTATTCCGAATGCCATCCGTGTGTTTACTGAGATGCGCGAGGCGGGCATTCCGCTCACCTATTACGGTATCCGTATGGACAGCGGAGACCTTGCTTATCTTTCCAAAAAAGTCCGTAAGATGCTGGATGCAGCAGGCTTTCCGGATGCCGTCATCTCTGCCTCTAACGATTTGGATGAGTATCTGATTGAAAGCTTAAAGCAACAGGGCGCTACAATTACCTCCTGGGGTGTCGGCACAAACTTGATTACCTCAAAGGACAACCCTGCGTTTGGCGGAGTCTATAAGCTGGCAGCAGTTCAGGATAAGAACGGCAATTTCCAGCCGAAGATTAAGCTTTCCGAGAATATTGAGAAAGTTACCAACCCGGGCAATAAGACTTTTTACCGCGTATATGAAAAGTCTACCGGCAAGATAAAGGCAGACCTTATCTGCCTCGCCGACGAAATTTTTGACGAAGCCGACGACTTAAAGCTCTTTGACCCGAGTGCCCCATGGAAAAAGACAAAGCTCCCGGGCGGCAGCTACACACTCCGCGAAATGCTCATTCCGGTTATCAAAGCCGGGAAGACCATCTATCACTCCCCAAGTGTTATGGAAATTCGCGAAATCTGCAATCAGGAAAAAGAGACGCTTTGGGATGAGACCAAGCGTTTCGTCAATCCGCATGAAATATATGTCGATCTGTCTCAGAAGCTCTATGACATGAAAACAGATTTGTTGAACCGGATGAATAAGGAATAATACAGAGGCTCTCGCAAATAACTTTTTGCGAGAGCCCCTGTATTTTCTAATTGAATCCGACAACCTTCTGTGAAAGCTTATAGGCAGCCACAGAAATTTTTCTTCCTCCCTTGCCCGGCAGGTTCATGGCATTACCCATGATGCCGGAGCGCAGATGATGGAACAGGCGGATATCTTTATCCTTAATATATTTCCAAAGTTCACGCTTCTTCTCTAAGTTCTCCTCTGTGCCGGAACGAATCAGCATAATCGTGGAGATGACCGTAATAATCTCCAGATAATTGAACATATAGCGCCGAAGCTTACGATTTGAAATCTTCCAAAGGTCAAATTCATCCACCATAATCTTGTTTACGCGTATCTGCTGGTCAATTCTGGAAATCATGACCTTCTCGTTCACGGACTGGTCTTCTCTTCCGATATAATAACGATAAAAATCAACATCCATATAATACATGTTGTTCACACTCGGAAGTGGCTTATATACATAGATATTATCCACATAGAACGTATGCTTCGGCAGCTCTAATCCACACTCTCTTAAGAGCTTTGTACGATAGATAACGGAATGCATCAATATGTACTGTCCCTTGCGGAAATGTCCTACATCCTTCCATGTAAAAAGTTCATCCTGCGGCAATGCACTATAACGCATCACCTTCTTGTGCTTTGCACCTTCCTTTTCATAAACATAGTTCGCAATAAACATATCCAGTGCCTTTTCTCCGCCGGCAAGCTCACGCAATTTTGCGAGAATCTTCA
This sequence comes from Roseburia sp., assembly GCA_022771695.1. Taxonomy (GTDB): domain Bacteria; phylum Bacillota; class Clostridia; order Lachnospirales; family Lachnospiraceae; genus Roseburia. The sequence continues at coordinate 42,608 of JALEKJ010000062.1, forward strand.
TGTATGCATCCTGATCTACCCAGTCATCACTGTCAACCACCTTAAAATAAAGACCTGTCGCATTGCGAATGCCTGCATTTACCGCCTCTCCATGGCCGCCATTTTCCTGATGAATCGCACGGACAATGCCCGGATACTTGCGCTCATACTCATCTGCTATCTCTGCGGTGCGGTCCTTTGAACCGTCATTTACCACCAGAATTTCTACATCATCCCCTCCCGGAAGCAGGGATTTGATACAATTTTCCATGTAAGCTTCCGAGTTGTAACACGGAATCGCAAATGTTAATAACTTCATAAACCTCTCCTCTTCTCGTACAAAACTTTACAGACTGTCTGCCAGCTCCATCGCTTTCTTCGTCATCGCATCGATATTATAGTATTTATACTCAGCCAGACGCCCCAGTAAATGGAACTTCTTCATGCCGTTCGTCAAGGCTCGATACTTCTCATACAGTGCCTGATTTTCATCGTTTAAAATCGCATAATACGGAATCTCACCGGCTGCTCCCGTATATGCAAATGGGTACTCCTTCACGATCGTGGTTCCGTCTGCATCCTGCTGTCCGGTCAAAAACTTAAACTCTGTAATACGCGTGAAATCCTCACTCACAGTATAATTCACCACGCTGTGTCCCTGATAAGAATCCTTATCATAGTGCTCAAAATCAAATCGCAGAGAGCGATACGGCAATCTGCCGAATCTGCAATCAAACAATTCATCAAGGGCACCCGTATAAATGACATCCCCGAAAAACTGCTCGCCCTCCAGGTATATATCATCCCCGTCAAAGGAAAGCACATCCTTACAGTCTATGCCGCATCTGACGGTAATATTGTCGTGTGCAAGCATTTTCTCAAACATTGGAGTAAATCCTTCCTTCGGTACACCCTGATATTTATCCTGAAAATAACGGTTATCATAAGAAATGAGCACCGGCACACGCCCTGTTACCTCCGGACTTATTTCCTCCGGCTTCTGTCCCCACTGCTTCATCGTATATCGCAAAAAGACATTTTCATAAACATACTGTGCGATTTCACGAATGTCTGCATCCTCGTTCTCACGAAGCTTCATGATAGGAACTCTGCTACCCTCTCCATATGTTTCAATCAGCTTCTTCTCTAAACGGTCCGCCTTTTCCTTTTCATATACCATATGCAATGTATTCAGGTTAAACGGAACCGGAATCAAGCTCTCTCCAACCTTTGCAACCACCTCATGTCCGAACATATACCAATCCGTGAAGCGTGACAGGTAAGAAAATACCTCTTCCATTCCTGTGTGAAAAATATGCGGTCCATAATTATGAATAAGTACACCGTAATCATCCTGCTCATCATAACAGTTTCCACCGATATGACTTCTGCGCTCGATTACCAATACCTTTTTCCCCTTTTCCTCTGCAAGCTTCCTCGCAGCTACAGCACCTGCAATTCCGGCACCAATAACAACACAATCGTACATTTCTCCTCCATCCTGCCCCACTCACTCCAGCACGTTCCTGTCTGCTTAGAGTTTCCGGCACAATCCTGTAGTAATCTGTTTTATTATACACGCTTTCACGCAATACGCCAAACTGTTTTTTCTTAGTATTTTCTAAATTTTACCAAAAAACGTTAAAAAACATACTTTTTGAATTTTTGTTCATATTTTATTTACAAAATTCTAATAAACTCTGCACACGCTGGTCATAATTAACTTTTATAGTATACCTAAAGATAAGACAACAAGAATTTTTCATAGAACTTTTTTCATTCTTGGCAATATTGCCAAGTCACCTTGCTTAGCCGATAAGCAAGGTTCCTCCCAAAAGACAGTGATTCATTTCACTTTCAATACACACAATCTTTTTCATATGAAAAGCCGGTGCAACAGCACCGGCTCCCTCTTTTTATTCCGGAGAATCCATGGATTCCTCAAATCTTTCGTTTCCCAGTTTGATATTCATATAACCCGCATATGCTGCAAATGCCGCAGGAATTGCATAGCGCTCGCTGGCATCATCTGCATCTACAAAAAGCAAATTGTTTGCCTTAGGCATATCTGTTCCCTCCAATAATATTGCATATCCGTTCATATGCCACTCGATATGGGAAAAAATATGCTTTGCCGGTGCAAGCTTCTGAATACGAATTGGCACAAGTTCCATCTGCTTGACGACTTCCAATACTTTCTCGGGCTCAAGGTCTCCCTCCACATTCGGCAGTTCATATAGTCCCGCCAGAAGCCCCTCACTCGAACGTTTGCGGATTGCTACCTTATCGCCGTCACGCAGGATAAGTACGGTCCGCTTCTCTATCTTTCTCGCTTTTGCCTTACTTTTTACCGGAAGTTCCAGGATTCGCCCTTCTTTTTTTGCCAAACAGCAATCCTGCCACGGACACTCCCCACAGAGCGGTGCGCCATTGGGCACACAGACGGTTGCTCCCAGTTCCATCATCGCCTGATTCAGCGCCCCCGGAATGTTCTCGCCCTGCAATCTTTTTTTTAACGCATCAGGTATCGTAAGCTGTTTCATCATCGCGAGCAATGTCTGCTCAATTTCACTGCGGAAAGACTGCTTCATGATATCCGTATTGTCAGCCGTCGCACGTGTAAGAATGCGAAGAACATTTCCGTCCACCGCCGGCACATACTGTCCATATGCAATCGATGCAATAGCACCTGCCGTATAATGCCCGATACCTTTCAATTTTAAAAGTTCCTCATATTCAGCCGGAATAACACCACCATACGATTCTATCACTTGAATTGCAGCCTTTTGCATATTACGGACACGATTGTAATAACCAAGCCCCTCCCAGAGCTTCAGCAATTCATCCTCCGGGCACTCTGCTAACGCCTGCACATCCGGCAATGCCTTTGTAAAACGCTCAAAATATGGCTTCACCGCCTCCACTCTCGTCTGCTGCAGCATAATCTCAGACACCCAGACCCGGTAAGGCGTAGGCTCCTCCCGCCAAGGCAATACTCTCGCATGCCCCCTGAACCATTCCAGAAGTGGCTCCACCAGCTTCTCTAACTCAAAATCCTGTAACATCTTATCTCCATATCCAGTCTACCTGCAAAGCATATCCCGCTCTGATTAGCGGTCGTCAAATGTTCATTCGTGCAAGCACGATGACCATTTTCCTCGTCGCCATAACTATAACTGATTGCGTCAATCACTGCAACCGGAATTGGCTGACAAATACTGCAATCTTATCCAGACATTCACGAATCACATTCTTGGAATATGCATAGGAGCAACGGATATACCCCTCTCCACAGGCTCCAAACGCATTTCCCGGTATGACTGCCACCTTCTGCTCTTTTAAGAGACGCTCGCAAAACTCCATGGAAGTAAGCCCCGTTTCCCGAATGGACGGGAACACATAAAAGGCTCCCTCCGGCTCAACTACCGCAAACCCCATCTGCCGGAATCCTTCCACTAAGATATGGCGTCTCTCGTCATACTCCTTGCGCATGGCTGCAATCTCCTCATCACGTACCGGACTCTGCAATGCCTCCAGCGCCGCATACTGCGCCGTCGTCCCCGCAGACATGGTCGTAAACTGGTGTATCTTATTCATGTGGAAAATCACATCTCGCGGTCCTGCTGCAATGCCCAGTCGCCATCCGGTCATGGCAAACGCCTTAGAAAAACCGTTCAGCACAACGCATCTCTCATACATTCCCGGCAGTGAAGCGATGGACACATGCTTTTTTCCATAAGTAAGCTCCGCATAAATTTCATCGGTGATTACAAAAATATCATGTGCGATGACCACCTCTCGGATTGCCTCCAAATCCTCCTGCTCCATGATGGCTCCGGTCGGATTGTTGGGGAATGAGATAAGAAGCACCTTGGTCTTGTCCGTAATCTTTTCCTCCAATTCCTCTGCAGTCAGGCGAAAGCTGTTCTTTGCCTGAAGCGGAATCGATACCGGGACACCACCGCACAGCTCCACACAGGGAATATAAGACACATATGCCGGCTCCACCACCAACACTTCATCTCCCGGATTCACCAAGGTCCGAAGCGCCAAATCGATCCCCTCGCTGGCTCCCATGGTAATCAATATCTCGTCTGCCCTGTCATAGTGCAAATCGAACTTTTCCAAATACTCTGCCACTGCCGCACGAAGCTCCACTGTTCCACGATTATCGGTATACTTCGTCTCTGCCCGGCGTATGGACTCAATCCCTGCCTCCCTGACATGCTCCGGCGTAGGAAAATCCGGCTCACCCACACCGAGGGAAAGCGCTCCCTCCATCGTATTGGCGATATCAAAAAAATCCTTAATACCGGAATCCGGCATTTCTTTCACAATCTTTGATATGTAAGACTTATTCTGACTCATAGTTTTTTCTCCATGCTGTTTTCATTGCTTTCCCGCGCTGCATTGCAGTCACGCCAATATCACAAATTTCATTATACACCTTTCCCGATAAATGGCACATCCAATTTTGAAAATCTATTGACAAATTCTTCTAAAAGCAGTACTCTATTTATATCATATTGTTAATTTTTTATCAAACAATAGGAGCCCTATTATAGCGCGGGTTTCTATTAATACCAACGATTCAGGAGGGTTTTTAAAATGAGCGAATTTAACAACTTAACTTTGGAAATCGCTGATCAGATTGCAGTCCTTGCAATTTCAAGACCGGCAGCACTTAACGCATTAAACAGCGAGACTTTGGATGAGCTTAACGTAGCTCTTACCGAGATTGAAGCCATGGACGATGTAAAGGTTGTCATCTTAACCGGCGGTCCTGACAAGAAGGGTAACGCATTCAAATCTTTCGTAGCAGGTGCTGACATTTCCGAGATGGTGAATTTCTCCGCTGCAGAAGCAAGAGCATTTGGTATGAAGGCTTCTGTTCCATTCTTCAAATTACAGAACATGCGTCAGGTTACTATCGCTGCTGTCAACGGCTTCGCACTTGGCGGTGGATGTGAAATTGCTATGGCGTGTGATATCCGCATTGCATCCGACAACGCTACTTTCGCTCAGCCTGAGACAGGTCTTGGCATCATCCCCGGATTCGGCGGTACACAGAGACTTGCACGCTTAGTAGGTATGGGACGTGCAAAAGAGATGATTTTCACCTGCGATAACGTTGACGCACAGGAAGCATACCGCATCGGTCTTGTCAACAAGGTAGTTGCTCCGGAAGAACTGATGGCTACCGCAAAGGCTATGGCAGCTAAGATTATTTCAAAGGGAAGCTTTGCTGTATCTGTTGCCAAGGCTGCTATCAACAACGGTTACGACATGGATATCAAGAATGCAGTAGAGATGGAGGCAAATCTCTTCGGTGTTACCTGCTCAACCAACGACAAGAAAGAAGGTATGACCGCTTTCTTGGAAAGAAGAGCTGCAAACCTGACTGATTTCTAATTATCCGCAAAGTGCCGGCTTATCGGTATCGATATTGCAGATTTTAAGAGTGTGCAAGGCTTAAGTGTCCTGCACACTCTTTTTTATTGACGCTTCATAGAAAAACAGCTACCATTAGATATAAGAAAAAGTATCATCCAAGGAAAGGCAGGTTCTTTTTATGTTTGACAAAATTATCGGGTTTATCGGAGCAGGAAATATGGGAAGTGCTATGATTGGCGGCATCTTAAATGCATCTCTGGCGACAACCAGCCAGTTGATTGCAAGTGCACATTCCGCCGCCACCTTAGAGCAACTGCATTCCCGCTTCAAGATAGAGACGACGCTTTCCAACGAAACCGTTGCAGAGCGAAGTGACATCCTCGTTCTGGCAGTAAAGCCTAACAAATTTGACGAGGTCATCCCACAGATTTCCTCCCATGTTAAAAATAATTGCATTATCGTCTCCATTGCCGCCGGCAAGACGATTGCCGCGATTGAAGAAAGCTTTGGCAGGGAAATTAAACTGGTTCGTGCCATGCCAAATACCCCAGCACTCGTAGGAGAAGCCATGAGTGCTTTGTGTGCAAATGCTTCTGTATCCACAGAGGAATTGGCAGAGGTTCAGCAGATTTTCAATTCCTTCGGCAAATCCGAGGTCGTACCTGAGTCTCTGATTGACGCCGTAGTCGGCGTATCCGGGTCATCCCCGGCTTATGTCTATATGTTCATTGAAGCAATGGCAGATGCAGCCGTTGCAGATGGCATGCCACGCACACAGGCATACAAATTCGCCGCACAATCCGTGTATGGCGCCGCAAAAATGGTGCTTGAAACCGGCAGACATCCGGGTGAGTTAAAAGATGCCGTCTGCTCTCCGGGCGGTACAACCATTGAGGCAGTCGCCGCCTTAGAAAAAGGCGGACTTCGCGACACGGTCATCACTGCACAACGTGCCTGCTCCCAAAAGTCTCATGACATGAGTGCAGGCAGATAATATAAGGAGGACAACACCATGTGGGCTTATGAAAGTGTTTTTTATCAAATTTATCCGTTAGGTTTCTGTGGTGCACCATTTGAAAATGACGGGGTTCCTATGTCACGTATTTTAAAGGTAAATGACTGGATTGGTCACATCAAAAAGCTAGGTGCAAATGCCATCTATTTTTCACCGGTATTTGAGTCCGACACGCATGGCTACAATACCAGAGACTACCACAAAATCGATACACGCCTCGGCTCTAATAAGGATTTTGCACAGGTTTGTGATAATTTACATAAAGAGGGAATCCATGTTGTTTTAGATGGAGTATTCAACCATGTAGGACGCGGTTTCTGGGCATTCCAGGATGTCCTAAAGAATCGATGGGATTCCCCTTATAAGGATTGGTTTTTCCTCAACTTTGACGGGAATTCCAATTACAATGACGGTCTGTGGTATGAAGGCTGGGAAGGGAACTACGACCTTGTAAAAATCAATCTCCGCAACGAAGAAGTAATTCAGCATATCTTCTCCTGTATCAAGGGTTGGGTAGACGAATTTGACATCGATGGGCTTCGTCTCGATGTCGCCTATTGCCTCGACCACGACTTCGTACGCAGGCTGCGTAGCTACTGCGACAGTTTAAAACCGGATTTCTTTCTCGTCGGCGAAACGCTGCACGGTGACTACAATCAGTTAATGAACGATGCCATGCTACACTCTGTCACCAACTATGAGTGCTACAAGGGGCTTCATTCCAGCTTTAATTCCATGAATATGTTTGAAATCAACCATTCTCTGCTCCGACAGTTCGGACCGGAGAACTGGACACTCTATAAGGGAAAGCACCTGCTTTCCTTCGTAGACAATCACGATGTGACGCGCGTTGCCAGCATTTTAAACAATCCGGCACATCTGCCGCTCATCTATGCCCTCGCCTTCGGGATGCCTGGCATTCCATGCGTCTATTATGGAAGCGAATGGGGTGCCAAAGCAAGAAAAGAGGAAGGTGACCCGGCGCTTCGCGCGTGTTTTGAGGCTCCGGAATGGAATGAGTTGACTGATTTCATCAGCAAACTCGCCGCAATTAAAAAGAATTCGCCAGCTCTAAACCACGGCGATTTCCGCTCTGTCCTGCTGACCAATAAGCAATGTATCTTCGAGCGTAAGACCGACGGTGAACGCATCCTTGTTACCATCAATGCAGACTCCGAAGCCTTTGAGGCTCACTTCGATGCAGGCTGTGGCACAGCCATAGACCTCTTAAGTGGTGAGCGACATGATTTTGGTGGTGGAAGTACTCTGCCGGGATACTCCGCGGCATTCTGGAAGATGGAGTAAAAGTATCGAATAATAATTACTCAAAGTTTCTATAATAGAAACTATGAGTAATTATTCTTCTACTTTTACTCCGTCATACCGGAATTTTTCTTTCCAAGTGTCACGGATATCGTCTGCTCAACATAAGCTCCTTCCGACGCTCTCTTGATTGTCACATCCACCGTATCTCCGGCTTTATAGTACTGCATACGCGTGGAAAGTTCTTCCATTGAGGTAATCGTTCTGCCATCAAAGGTTGTAATGATATCCCCCATCTGAATGCCAGCCTGCTCTGCCGCAGACCCCTCAGTTACCTGCGCAACATAAACGCCGGTCGGCATATTATAAGTCTTTGCAACATCGCTCGTCACATCAACACCTGCAATGCCAAGGAACGCGCTGTCCGATGCATCCACTTTCTCTTTTGTAATCAAATCTTCGATAATCGGGCTCGCTGTACTGATTGGAATTGCATATCCGATTCCCTCAACATCCGTATCCGAATATTTAACGGAATTGATGCCAATCACCTCGCCGGCTGCATTCAGTAACGCACCTCCACTGTTTCCGGGGTTGATGGCAGCATCTGTCTGAATCAGTTCCGCGGTATAGTTTGTATTATTGCCCGAATCAGACACCGTCACTTCACGGTTTAACGCGCTGATACATCCCGTCGTTACAGACTGTCCATAACCCAATGCGTTACCGATTGCGATGGATGCCTCTCCTACCTTAAGGTCATCGGAATTACCAAGTGTTGCCACCTTAATGTTTGCCATGGTCTCCTCATCAACACTTGATTTCTCCACCTGAATAACCGCCAAATCTGTAGATGGATCTGTCCCCCGCACTTCCGCGCTGACAGTAGAATCATCGCAGAACGTCACGGTAAGACTTTTCGCCCCGTCTACCACGTGATTATTGGTTACAACATAAAGATATTCGTCACTCGAGCTTACAATGATACCGGAGCCACAGCTCGGCACCTCGTATGTCTGTTTGCCACCCCAGAAGCTTTGATATTCTGCCATGCTGATATTCGTAATCGCCACAATGGATGGCATGACTTCCTCTACAATATCAGATACATCCGTTGCCACATATGTTGTAGAAGTTGATGTTGACTTAATTCCACCGTCTGCACTTGACTGTGTCAACACCCTTCCCTGCACGCTCGCAGTTTGCTCACTCGAGCCAAGCAAGGTATCAGATGCTAAATGTACGCCTTCAAATGCCACACCGGATACCAGCCCAAACACCAATGCCAACGCCGCGCATTTTGCAAGCTTTACGCCAAATCCTCCCGGTTTTCGCGCTCTCCTTTTCTTCGCATTCTTCCCATCCGGCTGTGAAGCGCCTGCACTGGCAAAAGTTCCGTTCGCCGCTCCTCCTGTCTGATAAAATCTTTCCTGATATGTTCCATTCTGGTAACCATTTTCTGTATTCTGAGTACTTCCGTTCTGTCCCGCATAATTGTTATTGTACGAATAGAAAGAATTGGAAGATTGTCCGTTGTTGCTGTAATTATTATTATCCATGACGTTTCCCCTTTCACTCACAAATCATCTTTATCCTTCTTGTGATATCCACAGTCTACGTTCTAATTGTGTTGGAATTGTGACCGAAATATCAAAACTTTATGATTTTTCAAAATCAGTCCATTCTTATCCATCGTTATAGCATACTCACAAATACAGGTATTTGATTGACAAAGTTTAGGATACCAAGCACCACACAAAGTGCATATACGCCATTTCGCCGCTTTACATCACGCACGCCGAATGTAAGACAAAACATAATAAACAGATACAGAATATCTGTTAAATAGTAGACTCTTCCCCCTGATGCATACATAGTCGGTGAAAAGAACATTATCGCTTCACTTGCAATTCCTGCAAGGTATGCAAGAAGCAGTGTAATCTGGCAGCCGGATACACGCCAGAGAAACACAAACGTGTACACAAGTGCCGCACTCCACCACACCATGGCAACTGTCTGCATTCCCGTAAGCTTATCGGTTGTCGGAACCTCATAAATACACTGTGTGATGTCCAGATACTGCATTCCCATATCAGAAAAAACAGTAACCCCAATATACGGCAGCAACGCCACGATAGTGAAAATTCCTGCAAGAGAAAGCAGCACACAATCGAAAATACTACGTTTCTTTTTCTGCAATAAAAGCACAATTCCCACAATCCACATAAGACAGCAAAGCAGTTTATTCTCATTGGCAAAAGAAGACAAAAGCCAATGCAAAGTGATAAACAGATGCTGTCCAAACGACATCATCTCATATTGCGGCATCCAGCTTGTAATCTCTGCCGCCACACGCACATCATTTCCGGGTGCCAAAAACAGCACCACAAAAGCTGCCACCGTCACCAACGCCTGCACAAGTAAAAGCGGATGCACTCTGCGCCATTTGCAGATGCCATAGATAACACCAAGAACCTCAAACACTAGCAATACTGCCCCCATCTGCTCAATGGACATTGACGCAATTACTGCACACGGAATCGCATAAACAAACTTCCATGTCTTACAACCATCCATATTCATGTGCAGTTCCTTTAATGAGCCGCCGGTCGCCGGATTTTCACAAAAAACAAAGTCCGCAAACGTGGTAAGCGCCCAAATTCCGCAGGTAAATGACCATGTGTAAAAAATGGAACCGTTTACCCATACCGCAGCATAACCAAGCGTCTGGGCACTCATCACAAAATACCCCGCCACTGCTGCTACCGCAACTCCAAGGCCCATCTCATCATAATTCATACCAACACATACCGACTGTCTATCCTTCCATCCGCTTAATGTTCCATTCGGTACTCTCGCGGCACGCGTTGCCAGATAAATCACGCCGATTGGCAGAAGTACCAGCATCATCGCATTCACCACTCTCCAGAATGGCAGTCCTAAATGAAACGTAATATACACCAGCGCCTCAGCACTCATCCTGCCGACCCATGTTTCATAACGCCATCCCAGATATTCTAAAAATCCCATGCTGTGCGTATACTGATAAAAATAGGCATCGTCTCCATCTGAATACCCAATAAGTCCCAACATCAGCACTGCACTTAAAAACATCAATATCCAAAAAATCCAGAATCGCTTACGTGTCTTTCCCATAATACTGTATTACTCCACTTCGCTTTCTTCCTGCAGAAGAATCGACTCAATGATAAACTTCGGACGTGCCTTCGTCTCCATATAAGTCTTTCCGATATACTCTCCAATAATACCAATCGCAAACAACTGCAAGCCCCCCAGCACCCAGATGGAAATGATAATACTTGTCCACCCCGGCACAACATTTCCCAAAGAATAATCTACAAATGCCTTAATCAACATAATCAAACTGATCACGCATACGAGCAACCCACCCATGGTAATCATACGAATCGGTTTGATTGACAGCGATGTAATCCCCTCAAGCGCAAAGGTCAGCATCTTACCGAGCGGATATTTACTCTTTCCCGCAAAACGCTCTCCACGCTCATAGGCAACAGTCGTACTGCGAAATCCCACCATCGGCACAATGCCTCGCAAAAACAGATTTACCTCGTCAAACGACAAAAGTGCCTTTGCCGCTCTACGGCTCAGCAATCGGTAGTCCGCATGATTGTATACGATTTCTGCCCCCAGAAGCTTTAATAAACGATAAAAGAACTGCGCCGTATTCCGTTTAAAAAAGGTATCTCTCTGTCTGGAAGAACGCACGCCATAGACCACATCATTGCCGGCATGATAAGCGTCAATCATTGCGTCAATGGCGTTGATATCATCCTGCAGGTCCGCATCCATCGACACAATCATATCCGCATGCTCGGATGCAGTCTGAATTCCGGCTAAAAGGGCATTCTGATGACCTCTGTTACGAGACAAATTCACTCCCGCAAATATCTTATTCTGTTCACACAGCTCCTGTATCATCCCCCAGGTCGCATCGTTAGAACCGTCATTGACAAACATAATACGGCTCCCCGCACCAATCTTTCCCTGGCTTTTCAGTGTCTCAACCTTTGCCGACAGGCGTCTCCCGGTCTCCGGCAAAACCTCCTGCTCATTAAAGCAAGGCACTACAATATATAATATATTTCCCATGCTTATATTTCTCTCCATTCAACTATATCTCACACAACGGCACTATCATTCTTCGCCCCAAATCTTCTTCCAGTAATCCGGGCTCATTGTACACGCCAGAATCTGTTTTCTGCTAAGCTTGCGATGCCGTTTGCCCAGAAAATAACCGGCGTATTTGCCTACGCACTGAACAAAAAGCTTCCAGATAAGATACGGCTTTCCAATTCTGCATAAATACTTCATTGTGCTCTTGACCAACTTCATTCCCTCCGCTTCCGAGCTTATCTGCTCAAAAATCTCCGGATGTGCCGTCTGTGACACTGCAAGGTCAAAATTACGATGAAATTGCTGTTTTGCAGAATAGTTGTGAGAATGAATGACTTTTGCATCCGCCACATACTCCACCTGATATCCCGCATTAATTGCATGTGCAGCAAAAAACATATCCTCGTTAAAGATAACCGGCGTCTCAAATCTGCCAAGTTTAAAAAACAGATCCCTGCGATATGCTGCACAGACATCTGAGCAGAAAAAAGTCTTGATGCCAAGTGTCTCAATATCTGCTTTGCTCTTCCTCCTGCCACACTCCGGATAATTAAACTGTCTGGTGTAACGCTCAATGATTCCGCAATCCTCTGCAGGAAGCTGGCGCGCATATGCCACTGCCACGACACCCGCTTCATCCTGTGCTGTATCCAATGAATGTACAAGCTTCTCTATCAATCGTTCATCCGCCGGTACTGCATCCTGCGTCATAAACACCATAACATCCGCATCGGAATGTTCTGCTCCAAGACTTCTTGTGCCGCCGTGGTCAAAAGATTCCTTTTTCACATGAATGATTGTATGCGCACAAGGGAGTTCGGAAAGCCTCTGTGCAATCGGATACTGCTCCTCTGCTTCCTTCCACAACTGTTCCTCTGTGTTTAAAAGAATAAGCCTATGAACAACAAAGGTCTGCTCCTGCAATTTATGCAGGAGCAGACAGAATGTATCGTCCGGCTTATAAGTCGGAATAATTATATCAACTTTCATTAATAACCATCTCCCTGATGGAAACCGGTGTCAGCGATAATCTTCTCGCTGTTGCTCTTAACGGTATCTGTCGGCTCATAGCCATCATCCTCATAGAGGAACACGTGAAGTTGTGTCACATTAGATACTAAGTCGCAAGGCACTACCACACTTCCCTTAGAGCCAAGCGTAACAGTGTTCTTCTCGAATGGGAAACCGGTGGTCTCACCCAGCTTGTAATTGAACACCTGCGCAGCCAATGCAATCAGCTCCGCATTGGTATAGCTTGTCTTGATATCTCCAAACACTTCGTCAATCAAACTGTTAATCGTCTTAAGGTCTGAGTGCTGTGCCTTCTGCACCATCGCTGCGAGAACAATTCTCTGACGCTCTGCACGCTTGTAATCATCGCCTGCCGTATAACGGATACGTGCATAGGAACATGCCTGCACACCATCCATATTGTAGGTACCTGCTCCCGGCAGATATTCGGATTTATGCTTTGTAAGCTTATTAATCTCATCCATGTAACCGTACATGAGGATTGCCTCCTCATCGGTAACAGTTACCTCAACTCCGCCAAGCAGGTCCACACACTCAACCACCGCATTAAAGTCTACTGTCACATAATCTGTAATGTTCAAGTCAAGGTTTGTATTCAACATGGAAATCGCCTGCTCCGGTCCGCCGTTTGCATATGCTGCATTGCATTTGCGATAGGTGTTATTGCCGATATCCAGATAAGAATCACGATATACGGAAACAAGCTTAACCTCATGTGTATCGTTATTAATACTTGCAATCATGATAACATCACTGTTACCTTTGGACAAATTACCATTCGAGCGATTGTCAAGTCCGAACAATGCAATCGTCGTGTAATTCTCCATAATCTCTTTGGATTCCTCCGAAAGTCCTTCATTAATTTCGATATCGCTCGCGCTGAAAGAGGTATCCTTCTCAATCTTTGATAGCTTGACCACAACAAACAATACTACTGCAAGAATCAGCAACGCCAGTATCTCGATTGCCACCAACATAAGCTTCTTTTGTTGTTTCTTCTTACGAATTGCAGCGCGTTGCTTCTTTGTCATTGGTCTCTTTTCTGTTTCTCTGCTCATGAATCTTCTCCTAATTAATATGCATTTTTATTGATAAAACCCTTGAAAACCGTCAGGAAAAGAATCTTGATGTCCAGTCCCAATGTCCAGTTCTCAATGTAATATAAATCATGCTCAATTCTCTTCCGTATAGAGGTATCTCCCCGATAGCCATTCACCTGTGCCCATCCGGTCATACCCGGACGTACCTGATGCTTAATCATATAACGCGGAATCTCCTCGCGGAATTTCTCCACATACTGCGGGCGCTCCGGTCTTGGTCCGACTAAGCTCATGTCCCCCTTTAATACGTTAAACAACTGTGGGAACTCATCCAAGCTTGTCCTGCGCAAAAATCCCCCGCACTTCGTGATTCTCGGATCGTTCTTTGTTGTCCAGCCCTTCTGCTCCTCTTCTTCTGTCTGCACATACATCGTGCGGAATTTGTACATCTGAAACGGTTTATTGTGAAGTCCCACTCTCTCCTGCTTAAAAATCAACGGTCCCTTCGATGTCGTCTTTACCAGAATTGCAGAGAATAGCATCAACGGCGAAAACACAATAATACACACGATGGAGCCGACAATGTCTACACAACGCTTCACCAACGCGTTAAATGTATTAGACAGTGGCACATAGCGGATATTAATCACCGGCAAGCCCAGCAAGTCCTCGGTATAAGGCTTCGTCGGAATAATGTTGCCGTAATCCGGTATGAACTTCGTATGCACGCCGGATTTCTCACACTCAGCCACAATTTTCTCCAGCTTATAATATTCTCCCAGTCCAAGTGTAATCGCAATCTCATCCAGACTATTCTGCGGAAGAATATAGTTCAAATTCCCAATGCTACCGATGACCTTAACCCCCTTGTAGGAAGTGCCACGGGCAATATTGTCATCCAACACTCCGCGGACATTATAGCCCCACTGCGGATTCTGCTGTATCCTGTCAATATACTGTTCTGCTGCTCTCGAGTAACCCACGAGCAGGATATGTTTTAAATTATAGCCTTTCTTGCGGATATCACGTAAGAAATGACGGATTAACAGACGTACAAGCTCCTCGTCTACGATGTTTACCACATAAAAGTAAAAAAGCATCTCACGGGAAAAGTTCTTGAACTGTGCATCGTAAGACTGTAAGTTATAGAGCAGAGTAAACAGAATCAGTATTCCTACCGTATTTGCCATAACGATATTGGAGAGCTCCAAACGTCTGCCCTGCACGCGTTTCGCCGTGTAAAGATTAAAGGCATAATACAGCAGAATATACCCGGGAACAATCACAAGCAGCGCACTCATATAGGAGCCAAGCGAAAGTGCACCCAGTTCACTGTCTAAGATGCCGCTCCGAAACTTCAGCCACCAGGCAAACATGTAAGATACCGCAATTACCGCTGCATCTATCAGTACATGCAGTCTGTTAAAATGCTGCTGATTATCTTTTATCATATTGTTATCCTTTTATCAAAATTGCTACTATATACAAATAATCATACAATAATTTCCTGTAAAGCACAACTGATTTTTCGCAAACAAATTGTAACAAATTCTTAATATTTTCTTTAGATTGTTTTGACTATCCAAGAAATTATCACATCGAAAAGGCAATGCGAAAAACATTCAGCCACAGCTCTATCTGGATACAGATATAATGTCCCAAACAGTTCAGCCGGAACGGAACTTTCTTGCAGCCGGATGCGCCTTTTATCCCTGCTCCGATTCCTTTCAGATACTCTCCTGCAAACCCTTTTTTCAAAAAGAAAAGCGCCTTCACCAGGATTCCGAGAAGAATCAATGGCAGGTTTAAAATCAGTTGCAGCACCGGCATATTCTTATAAATCAGATAGACAGAATTGCGCGCAGCCAAAAACACTTTTTTCTCATTGTAGCGCGTTCCTGTCGTCGCACTTCCCACATGAAATACTTTTGCCTGTGGAATATAACGGTTCTCATAGCCATGAATGCGCGCACGGTATCCCATGTCCACATCCTCCAAATATGCAAAATGTTTCTCATCAAAAAAACCGATTTTCTGCACAACCTCCGTGCGGTAGATAGACGCACCGCCACAACAGGAAAAAACCTTGCGCTCATTTTCGTAATCGCAGCATTTCTTTCCTTTTGCACGCGCGACAGCCCATCCAAGCGCTGTATAATAGTCCCCTGCGTTATCAATAACTTCCCTGTTATGGTAATCGATCATCATCGCTCCGCAGGAAAAAATGCGTTCCGACCGGCGAATTCCGCAAAGCAGCGCCTCTACAAACTCCGGCTCCGCTTCCGTGTCATTGTTCAGCAGGATAAAATACGGCGTTTTCGTATGACGGATTCCCACATTGACCGCTCCGCAAAATCCGGTGTTCTCCGGCAGAACAATCACATCCATATCCAACACCCTAGATGTCACATCGGCACTCCCGTCAGCAGAACCATTATCCACCACAAGCAGTTTAAAATCCGTACAGGTTTGACGTTCTAATGTCGCTATGCAGTTTTCCAAAAGCTGTTTCCCGTTATAGTTTGGGATAATAATCGTCACTTCCGATGCCTTCGGCATTTACATCCTCCTCATAGTTAACCCCGACTATTATCACGCAATGCATAGTCGGTCGCATACGGCGAAAAATTCGGATTATAATAAGGGTCTCCGTTTTTAAGAATTCCAATCCACTTTTCACGCATATATTCTATTTCTCTCTGGAAGCGAGCCACCTTCTCCGGTGTATCTTCGCTTCCTCTCGACTTCGATTCATAGTGGTATGCTTGCACACGCGGCTGATAAACCACAAGCATTCCGAGCGCACGGACTTTCAGGCAGAAATCCACATCGTTGAATGCCACAGTGAGTTCTTCCGTAAATCCTCCTACCTGTTCATAGACGTTGCGCTTGGTCATCAGACACGCTGCCGTCACTGCACTGTAATCCATTGTAAGGGATGCTTTGTGCAGATACCCGCTACGCTCACGCCGCAAGCCGGCAAACATATTCTGTCCGATTCCTCTGACATTTCCACCGATACCGACCACAATGCCTGCGTGCTGTACGGTATCATCCGGATAATAAAGCTTGGCACCGACAACGCCGACCTCAGCCCTCTGGCAGGTGCCGAGCAGCTCAGACATCCATTCCGTCGAAATCATCTCAATGTCATTGTTCATAAGTATCAGATATTCCCCCTTGGCAAACAAAACGCCAAAGTTGTTAAGCTTAGAGTAGTTAAACCCGTCCTTCCAGACCGCCACGCACAAGCGCTGACCGCCGGCGAGCGTTCCTTCATAGCGGGTCACACCATCCTTCTCGCTGCCATCCGGTGCAATACTTTTGTAATATGCAAACGTCTCATCGGAGCTGTTATTCTCCACAATGATAACCTCGTAGTTCCGATAGGAAGACTTCTCGATAGCTGCGAGACATTTTTTCAGTGACTCCACCTCATCCTTATTCGGGATAATAACGGATACCAGCGGCTCTCCTGCTACCGGATAGCGCACGGTATAAAATCCCATATCCTTTGTCGCAGCAACCTCTCCCGTCACACCGGCACGTTTTAAATGCTCCTCGATTGCACGTTTCCCTGCATCCACCGCATACTGTTTGCTAAACGGATTGGACGAGGTCGATTCCTGATGACACCGCCAATGATAGAGAATCCTCGGCACATGCCCCACCGCTTTCGCCTGCTCCACGCAGCGCAGGATAAAATCATAATCCTGTGCACCGTCAAATTCTGCTCGAATGCCTCCCACACGTTCCAAAAGCGCGCGGCTTACCATCGTAAAATGTGTAATGTAGTTGTTGGAACGAAGCAGGTCTATATTGATATCCGGTTTGAAATGCGGCTGGAAATGTGTCTTTCCCTCCATATCCACCTTATCTTCATCCGTATAAATCATCTCATACTCAACATCTTTTTCCTGTGCATGCAAAAGGCTCGCATGCTCCACGGTCGTTCCTCTGTTCACGCCGCGGCGCATCAAGCTGACCGCCTCATAAAGCGCATCCGGTGCAAGCAGGTCATCATGGTCCATAAACGCAATCCAGTCTCCTGTCGCAAGCGCAATGGCCGCATTGGTATTCTCCGCGATGCCAAGGTTCTTCTCAAGCTTTGTATAGACGATTCTTCCATCCGCCTGCATATATTCACGCACAATGCGACCTGTCGCCGACAGCTTTGTCTCATCCGGCGCATCCTTCTGCAGTGCCCCGTCATGCGCCTGCTGCCCGCTCTCCTCCATCGGACTGGCATCCGCCAGACATAACTGCCAGTTCTCATAGCTCTGTGCCTGCACCGACGCAATCATTTCCCGCAAAAAAGCTTCCTTGGTACAATATAAAGGCACGACAATGCTGACCACCGGCGCATCCCTCCATTTGGAGGATTCTCTCCGCTGGCTCTTAAGCTGCTCTCCCGTCGCCTTATGGCGCTCATACCACGGCTCGTACGGGACATTCTCCGCCTCTTTTTTCTCCTGAAGACGTATCAAGAACTCCTTAAAACCATAATGCTTTAAGTATCGCACGCCCTTTATCACATTTGAAACTGTAATTTTCATACTCAACGCTTTCTCTGATGAATATAGAGCCATCCATCCGAGTAATCTTTCCTTTCCTCTTCCGACATCTCCGTATACTTGGCAAAGTCCAGCTTTGCCAGAACCATCTGCTTCTCATCACATTTATAGCATTCCACATCTTTGCGTCTTGATACCACGCGCATCCAGCCACAGGAGGGGCAGATATATACTTTCATCATAGGATTCGCCCTCTTTCTAATTCAAGTTATCTTCTCAGAGAAAAATCTGAGTTATCCAACGTCAGGTTACAGTTATAGTACGGGTCTCCGTTTTCAATCAGGTCACGCCAGAACGAAAGTAAAATCTCGGTCTCTCCATTAAAACGCTCTACTTTTTCCGGAGAGTCCTCAAGCCCTCTGGACTTCGACTCATAATGGTAAAGCTCCGCATAAGGATTGTATACGACCAGCTTTCCAAGCTTACGCACCTTCAGGCAATAGTCGATATCGTTAAACGCCACCGCCAATTCCTCTGTCAAGCCGCCAACCGCTTCATATACACTGCGCTTGGTCATCATACATGCCGCCGTCACCGCGGAATAGTCCTGTGCACACAGAATTCTTCCGAAGTAACCGGTGTCATACCGGTTCTTACCGATAAATGTATGACCTGCCGTGCCACCAAATCCGACAACGACACCGGCATGCTGGATGGTATCATCCTCATACAAAAGCTTGGCACCGACAACCCCCACATCTTCTCTCATACAGTAACCGAGCAATTCCCGGATTGCTGCTCCGTCAATCATCTCGGTATCGTTATTTAAGAGTAGGAAGTACTCGCCTCTTGCTGCTGCCGCACCAAAATTGTTAATTTTCGAATAGTTGAAGCCTCCCTCATAGTACACGACATGTACATTCTCATGTTCTGCCGAAAGCTTCTTATAATATGCAAACGTTTCCTCTTCCGTACTGTTATTCTCTACGATAATGAACTCAAAATTGCGATAATCGGACTTCTCATAGATAGACCCGATACACTTTGCCAAATCCGCAGCATGGTCCTTATTCGGGATGATAATGGATACCAAAGGCTCCTCTTTCCACTCATAGTGCGTGCGGTACATGCCATAGAACTGGGCATTTTCTACACGTGCCGGAATTCCAAGCCTCTCATAGTGTGCCTCAATCGCACGTCTTCCCGCCTCAAATGCATACAGCTTGCTCTCCGGATTTGCCGCTGTCGAGTTCAGATGGCAGCGCCAGTGGTAGAGAATCTTGGGCACATGATAAATATGCTTTGCCTGCTCACTGCATCGCAAAATAAAATCCAAATCCTGCGCCCCGTCATACTCTGCACGGAAGCTTCCTGCACGCTCCACAACATCTTTCCGCGCCGCAAACAGATGACAGATATAGTTCGTGCTGCACAAAAGGTCTACATTGAAGTCCGATTTGAAATGCGGCTCAAAAAACTTCTTCCCGTCCATATCAACTTTGTCTTCATCTGAATAGAGCATGTCGATATCCGGTTCTTTTTCAATCGCCGCCGCGAATTCATAAAGTGCATTCGCAGGTACGATGTCATCATGATCCGCCAGCACAATATAATCGCCGTCCGCCAGAGTAAGTGCAGCGTTCGTATTGCCGGAAATTCCCTCATTCTTCTCCAGATTCGTAAAACAAATACGCGAATCCTTCGCGGCGTATTCCTCCAAAATCGGAGTCAATTCCTCCGGACTGGCATTTGCCATACACAGTTGCCAGTACGGATAGGTCTGTGTCAGAATCGAATCTATCATCGCACGCAGATATTCCGGCTTCGTCTGATACAACGGCACAATAACCGAAAACCGCTTTGGCGATGTAAACTGCATCTTCCTCTGCTCTGCAAGCTCTTCTTCCGTTACCGTATACTTCTTACGCCAATTCTCGTAGGTATTGCCCTCTTTTTTTCGAAGCTTGCTGTTAATCTTATATATCGTTGCAGAAACGCCGTTGCGCTCCAGATAACGCACTGCGTCTCCTGCCTTTTCCATCATGTACTGCAGCTTCGTCCCTTCATCCCACTTGCGCAGCTTCGTGCGCGACATCTGACGTGCATTGCGCATCTCAAGGAAAAACGGTCCGTGCTCCGAACCCTCCACTTTGGCAGAAACCAAAAAGCCCGGTTTATTCTCCTTATCGCACTCCGGAAATATCGAAAGTAAATCCTTGCGATAGTAGTGGTCTACTTTTTCCGAAATCGGCTGTTTTGCAGCATTAAGAAGTTCTAACTTTACTTCTCCGTCCGACATACACCAGCCGGTAACCGTCACCCTGCCATCTTCACGATGACAGTTCTCCACATAATAACTTATCTCTTTATTAAGCCGCATCAGCTTTGCTTTTGAAATCGTATACGCGGTTGCGCGCTCCCCTCGGTAAGTAGATTCAATACGAAGCTTCCGATGCTCTCTCCAGTCCTCCGGCAGGGTAATGCTTCCTACCACTTCCTCCTCAATCTCATTGATACTGCGTATATACTTCTGTCTGACTTCTGCGCCTTTATTTATCTGTATCTGCAGCGGAAGCTGCTCCTTGTCTAAATATACATGTAAGGAATGCTCTCTTGTACTTCCGTCGAAGAACCATCCCACAAAGACAAGCTTGTTCTTATCTTTCAGGTGGAATCGCATCTTCTCTACAAAGAATTTATGTGTGTCCATTCCCTCATCCTTTCCATCTGATTATGGCATCTAACTCCATCACTCTTGAAAAACTCCCACATTTTTCTATAGTAACATCTTCTAATATTTGTTGCAAGTCCGTGTTCTCACTATAGCAATTTGACCATTGCAAGTCAAGTTTCACAGGCTTTCTGCATTTACATTTGCATTATTTTTTGATAAGGTAATCATAGCATTTGAAATAGAACATTTTATGAATAAGAATGGAGATTTTCATGAATAAGAAAAGAATGTTTCAGGGCGGCATCCTTGTCGGACTCAGTCTTGCATTGGTTTTGGGTGTACTGCTTCTGCAAAAAAAGAATTTACAGGATTCCACCGGCTACACGCCGGACCTCTCCACCGAGTATCTGGTAACGCAATACCCGGATGCGACCGGTGTACAGGCAGAATTTTACACCATCGAAAATGATGACACCTTCCTCATCATCGACGGTGGCTGGGTAGAAAATGAATCTGCCGTCCGCAAGGTTATCGCCGAACATGGCGGCGTGGTAGATGCGTGGATTATTACCCACCCGCACAAGGACCATGCCGGTGCCTTCAATGCCATTCTCGCAAACCCTGACGGAATTGTCATCCGACAGATTTACGACAACGGCTTCGACTACGACTTTATCATGACAGTCGGCGAGCCGTACGATGACATCACCATTATGGAAAATTACTATGCGCTCACCAAGGACTTGCCAAATGTCACACACTTAAAACGTGGAGATGAGCTTACCATCTGCGGACTGACATTCTCAATCTACAATGCATTCGACGACACCGTCCTTGCAAACATCGGCGATGAATTGGATTACCAGAACAACGCCTCCCTGCTTTTTAAAGTCAGCAGCGCGAACAGCAGCATGCTCTTCTGTTCCGATATCAAATACGACATGGACACATATCTGCTTTCCAATTACGGAGAACAGATTGCCTGTGACTATGTGCAGACCGGTCATCACGGCAACTGGTCCTTCTCGGAAGAATTCTATGAGAAAACCGGCGCTTCGGTGTTCTTCTTTGATGCACCGGCAGGCATTACCGAGAATCCGGATTTTCCCGCAAGCAACTTTAAAGACTCGCTGGAAGCACAAAATAAGACGGTGCTGGATTTTAGCACCGCCCCTAATACAGTAACTCTGAAATGATGAAGCATCCGATTTTTCGTGGGTTTCAATCATATTTGTAGTTTATTTGTCTGAAAAGGAAAGAGGCAGTTGCCTCTTTCCTTTTATATTTTAGATATTTATAGTATTCTTCGCCGCTCAGCTCTATTGCTCTGTCTCTTCCTCGGTAGGTGTATAGAACAAATAACTCCCCATCGCCGTTATCGTTACCTTACTGCGGTTCTGCACAATCACACGGTAACTGCCGGATTCCGTAATCTCGAACTCATGTGACAATGCCCCATTTCCCTGCACATAGCGCAAATCATTGCCCTCGTCCATAATGCCAATCCAGTAGACACTGCTTGCCGGCGTTGCCGTTGTGGAAATTGCTATCCTCTGCCCTGCATCCACATGAAAGCTCGTGGATACCTTACGCACGCCCGGCGAAACCGACCAATCAATAGACACCTGTTCTTCCTCATCCAGCAGCGGCATCACAATCTCCGCCTCCGGATTCGCATACTCCAATGCATCGTAAGTCATATCGTCCTCTGCAGGTAGGTAGAACTCCTCTAAATCTACTGCATTATTTGCCTCTACGGCAGTCACCTCTACGCTCTGATACAGCGCGTTATGCATGTCTGCCGCTTTGTTGCCTGCGGCATATACGCTCGTCACATTCGCAAACACAAATGCGACCGCAATCATCGCTGTTACTCCGTTTGCCATTTTCTTGATGTTTCCATAATTTTTCATATAGTCTATTCTCCTTCCCAATCGTAATTGGCTTTCGTATAGTCTTGAAAAAATATGATTTACATCCCGTCCTTCCGATGCTTTCTCCATCGAATTTACAATCATTTCAAAGTAACGCGTCGCACTCATCTCGTCACGGATTGCAGTTATGGCTCTCACGTCACAGTCGTACTCGCTCCACTCATCAAGCAGCTCTTCCATCCGGTTACTGACAAATCCCAGATGATAGACAGTTCCAACATACCTGCTGCAAAGCTTATAAAAGATGTCACAGCTTTTGCAATGCATCAGCTCATGGTGAAATATCACAGCCAGTTGTTCCCTGCTATAGCTTTGCATCGGCAGCACAACGCTGCACCGAAAGATGCCCTGCGTTCTTGGCGATACAATTCCACACTCCCGATACAGCTCGACCCCTTTACGGATATGAAGCTTTTCTTTTACCCGCGCAAACTCTCCAAGCACTGCTTCGTCTTCCTCCGGTATATTATAACAGCGGGATTTTCTTCTCGTAACCCAAGCAAACAGGCAGACACGTATCTGTCTGCCTGTCAAGAAAACCCAGCTCGTCACAATAACTGCCATCAATTCGCGCAAGCCTCCCGCCGGCGCAAAATTCATCTGCCAGATACCTACTACCTGCAAATATCCGTCGCGCATCGCAAGCTGCATCCAGATGTAACTGATTGGCAGCACATACAACAGACAAACAATGCGAAGCAGTAGATATGGAAGTCTCGGATTCCACCGCATGCATACACGGCTTATCACCATCCAAGCCCCCAGTGCCAGCGTCCCCGTAACTATCGTCGCAAAAATTGCAAAGAATATCTGACTAATTAAGTTCATTGACCTTCTTCTTGAGCTTTGCTATATCATCCTTAGAAAGCAGCTCATCACAAAGACAGCAAGCCAACTCTCCCATATCACCATGGGCAAAAATGCGCGCATCCTCTTTCATGGTTGCCTTCCAGAAATCATCCTTGCTGACAAGCGGCTGATAATAACAATCTCTGCCTTTGCGGTACATACTTAAGAATCCTTTTCTTACTAATCTTGCAAGAAAAGTAGAAACAGTCTGAGGTTTCCATGCCTTGCCGTTCTCCTCATTCACCCTTCCCATAACATCCTGTAACGCTAAATCCTCCGTAGAATCCCAGATGACTTTCATGACGAATTTCTCGCATGTTGAAATATCATTGATATCCATAATCATTCTCCTTCCTACGTCCGCAGTGCAACTACGTCCGTAATAGCATATCATTTTTTAATTTTATTTGCAATCACCGGATACTTCCTACCGTACATTTCTCATCTGGCAAGCGCATCCATTTTTCTTTTTCTTGGCACCAGAGAAGTCAAGAACATTAGGATTATTATAGCTTATTTTTTTTGATAAATCCATCCTGTATTTCCGTATTCTCTGTATATGGAATCATTTTCGCCAACTTTTCCTAGATTACAATCTCATCGTCATTTGCATCGCCCAGACACACCTCAATACATCTCAAATCAGAGCCGATAGCACGGATACTGTGCTCCTTTCCTGCTGCAATGCTGACCGTAGAGCCTGCCATTAAATCTACTTCCACACCCTCTAAGACCAATTTGCCCATACCCGAGAGCACTGTGATGGTCTCTGTGTGCTTTAGATGCTTGTGGTTCGGCATCGTCTTACCCGCTACCACCTTGATGCGCTTCGTGATGCTCTTGCATCCGTCGTCTTCATCGTTGTCAATGGTTTTTATCGTACCCCAACGGCGCTCCTCATACTTGGAAGTGTCCTCAATGTTCTCCAGACAATTCTTAATATAAGAACTCTGATGCTTGTCCGCTACGAGAATTCCGTCATGAGAAGCCGCGATAACCATATTCTTCGCACCCATGACTACCATCGGAATGCCCAGTACATTGATTGCATGGCTGTTCTCACAGGTATTGTCCCAGGTCACATCACCGATACTGTTCTCGTGCATTTCCTCGGTAAGCGTATTCCAGGTTCCCAGGTCTTTCCAGATGTCATCATACTTGATTGCCGCGATATGATTCCAATGCTCTAATACCTCGTAGTCGAAACTCTTCTTTGGAAGTTTCTCATAATCTGCTACCATCTGGTCATAATCTGTCGTCACACCGTATTTTTCTATCCACTGCGCCGCCATTGACAGCTTGAAGCAAAACACGCCACAATTCCAGAGCGCACCGCTTTTTACCAATTCCTCTGCTGTCGCCTCATCCGGTTTCTCGCGGAAACCTTCCACCTTAAGCAACTGAGAGTCTCCTTTTTCCGGAACGATATACCCATACTTGGTCGATGGGTAGGTTGGCACACCGCCAAGCAGCCCGATGGTCTGTTCCGATTCTGCGATACACTCACCCAAATGCTTGATGCGTGCAAAAAATTCACCGGTGGTATATGGGTCTACCGGAAGGAATGCAACAACATCATCCGGCTTCGCGCCTTTTTTTGACAAAAGATACGCGCAGGACAGCATAACTGCCGGGAAGGTATCACGGCGCATCGGTTCCACTGCAACCTCCGCAGCACCGTCCAACTGGCTCTCAATAATCTCAACCTGTGCATCACTTGCGCAAACGATGGTATTCTCGGAAAGCCCCGCTGTCTTTAACTGACCAAATACTCTCTGGAGCATGGAGCACTTCTCGTCTGCATCGGCTGTCGCCGCAGCACCTGCTGCATCGTGGTTCATCAATTTAATATATTGCTTGGAACAGAGGTCGTTCGAAAGCGGCCACAAGCGCTTTCCGGAGCCTCCTGATAACAAAACGATGTACATTTTTCTCTCCTATCTTATCTGTCATACGCGCGATAAACATTCTAGCGTTCTGCACGCATTGGGTTGTTTAAAAAGTCTTCATATGCAAGACGGATTCCGTCCTCAAGCTCTGTCTTATATTTCCATCCAAGGCTCTCTAACTTGCTTACGTCAAGCAACTTTCTCGGTGTTCCGTCCGGTTTTGTAGCGTCCCATTTGATTTCGCCTTCATAGCCGATTACCTTTGCAACCAGCTCTGTCAACTCTTTGATGGTAAGCTCTTTTCCGGTTCCAAGGTTCACCGTCTCATCTCCGCTGTAATGGTTCATCAAATATACACACGCGTCAGCCAAATCATCTACATATAAGAACTCACGCAGCGGTGTACCGGTTCCCCAACAGGTTACCTCCTTAAGTCCTGCCTCTTTTGCCTCATGGAAACGACGAATCAATGCAGGAAGCACATGGCTGTGCTCCGGATGGTAGTTATCGTTTGGTCCATATAAGTTCGTAGGCATAACGGAAATATAGTCTGTTCCGTACTGCTTATTTA
Organism: Roseburia sp.; assembly: GCA_022771695.1. Taxonomy (GTDB): domain Bacteria; phylum Bacillota; class Clostridia; order Lachnospirales; family Lachnospiraceae; genus Roseburia. Next base: position 68,917 of record JALEKJ010000062.1, read on the forward strand.
AGTATTCACAATATTTTAATCCACTGATTTTAGCAAGCGCGTATGCCTCGTTGGTTTTCTCAAGTTCGCTGGTAAGCAGGCAGCTCTCCGGCATTGGCTGTGGAGCCATACGTGGGTAAATACAGGAGGAGCCAAGGAACATCAGCTTCTTACAGCCGTTTTTCCATGCCTCGTGAATGACATTCATCTCCAGAATCATGTTCTCGTACATGAAATCGGCAAGCGCTTCGCTGTTTGCCATGATACCGCCAACCTTTGCAGCCGCCAAAAATACATAATCCGGCTTTTCCTCGGCAAAAAACTTCTCTACGTCATCCTGACGACACAGATTCAGTTCCTTGTGCGTTCTTGTGATAATATTGTGATATCCCTCTTTCTCCAACCGGCGGACGATTGCGGAACCAACCATTCCTCTGTGTCCTGCCACGTAAATCTTCGCGTCTTTTTCCATCATGATTGTATACTTCCTTTCTATTTGCAATGTGCCACTATTATCATGCAACACGTATTTCGCAATTTTAGGGACGCACCATCCGGGGTACGTCCCTAACTTCGCATGTATTCTTAGTTCTCTTTTGCAACTAATTCCATATCATGTTTTACCATGATTTTAACGAGCTCTTCAAAGCTTGTCTTGGTCGGATTCCAACCAAGTTCTTTCTTAGCTTTGCTTGGATCTCCCCAAAGATTTACAACATCGGTCGGGCGGTAGAACTCTTCTGCTACCTCAATCACAACCTTTCCGGTCGCCTTGTCGATGCCGACTTCATCCATGCCCTCGCCCTTGAACTCTAACTCAATGCCCGCCTCGCGGAACGCATACTCGCAGAATTCACGAACGGAATGCTGCTCACCTGTTGCGATGACAAAGTCTTCCGGCTTATCATTCTGTAAAATGAGCCACATACACTCAACATAATCCTTTGCATAACCCCAGTCACGTAAGGAAGATAAATTACCAAGATATAACTTGTCCTGCTTGCCCTGCGCAATTCTAGCTGCTGCAAGAGAAATCTTACGTGTTACAAAGGTCTCTCCACGGCGTTCGGACTCATGGTTGAACAGGATACCGGAGCAACAGAACATATTGTAAGCTTCACGATATTCTTTTACAATCCAGAAACCGTACTGTTTTGCCACTGCATATGGGCTGTATGGATGGAATGGTGTGGTCTCGCGCTGCGGAACCTCCTCAACCTTACCGTATAACTCGGATGTAGAAGCCTGATAGATTCTACAGGTCTTCTCCAGTCCGCATACACGAACTGCCTCAAGGACACGAAGAACCCCAGTTGCTACAACGTCTGCTGTATATTCCGGCACATCAAAGCTCACGCCTACATGTGACTGTGCCGCAAGGTTATAAATCTCATCCGGTCTTACGGAACCAATAATCTTTACAAGGCTCATAGAGTCCGCCAGATCACCGTAATGCAGATGGAAGTGAGGATTGCCATTCAGATGGTCGATACGCTCTCTCTTCTCTGTAGAGGAACGACGTACCATACCGTGTACATCATATCCCTTCTCTAATAATAACTCTGCAAGGTAACTTCCGTCCTGACCGGTTACGCCTGTAATCAATGCTGTTTTGCTCATTTTTATTCTCCTTTTTAAATTTATATAATTATTTTGCTAATACACTTTCTTTAAGCCGCTGTTTAGTATAGTCTAATTTTTTCGTTTTGATAATTGATTATATTGCCGAAAAATAGTATTATATTGCCATCGATAGATTGGCTATTTGAAACGCAGCGAATAATTCTTATTACAAGAGATTGTGCAACATCACATTTCCGGCGAGAGCAAATTTCAAAATCATCTCACAAAATCCGGAATTTTTACGAACTCGCGTCTGAAAGATGTTATAATTCCTGTCTTTCTGACACCTGTACACTTTACGAAGAAGGTTCGCCAGATAGAAGGCAACTTTTTAGAGGACTTTCGTGTTGCGCTTACATGGTCGCACGAGATGAACGTAGCCGCCGCGAGGACTGTTTGAGATGCGTCCTACCATGTTTTAAATGTCAGGACGCATCGAGTTCCGCAGCAAGGCTTATTCGCGTCTGCGAGTGCGACCATTTAGCGCAACTAGAAAGTCATCGACTTGTTGCCTTCTAATGGACGGACATTCTTCGCAAAATGTTCAGTCGGCAGAAGAGACATGAAACATGATTTCAGACGCGAGTTCTAAAATTCCCGGATTTGGCTCGAAAAGATTTTGAAATTTGTCTCACGGAAATGTGGTGCAACAAAGGTTCGCATAATAAGAATTATGCGTAGCGTTCCAAAACCGAGTTTTCGATGGCAATATTTACATTAGTGGGGGCAATTATGAAAGATTCATTCTTTGAAAAATATAAAACTTCAGAGGTCACGAATACCAGACGTGTCATCAATACGCCGGCACCTTTTACGAGAGCCAACTTTTTCTATATCCAGGAAGCTGGCTACCTCAAGAGTTTAAAGCCGCATCTAAGCCGCAGAAGCGGGTTGAAATCCTATCTTTTCCTCATCGTACTGTCCGGCAGCGGCGAGGTGGCATATCGAGATGCCGCGAAGCAGGCTTCCGGCGATACATCCACCGATGCCTCAGCCGAGAGCAACCGACTCACCACAATTCCCGCCAAGGCAGGCGACTGTTTTTTCTTAGACTGTGAGGGTGAATATACACATATCAGCAGTGAGGAAGACCCTTGGGAACTGATGTGGATTCATTTCTATGGTCCACAGGCGAATGCCTACTATGCCTATTTCCGAGAGCAGCGCCCCTGGCATTTTCATACAAGCCACCTATCAGAACTTACCGACGCCATTCAGTCTGTCATCCGCTACCATGAGGAGCCAACCGACGATACCGACCTGCTCACTGCCCAGCAGATTGTAAATATTTTAACGCTTATTTGCACCGAGACAAATGAGAGTGAGGATAACGATTCGGCACTCAGTGACAAATTAAAGAGTATTCTTCACTATCTGGACGCGCACTACACTGAGAATATCTCCTTAGATTTTCTTGCGGATCAATTTTATATCAGCAAGTATTATCTTTCACGCGAATTCAAGAAAGAATACGGCACGACGATTATCCAGTATGTTTTAGCAAAAAAAATCACCAATGCCAAAGAGCTTTTGCGTTACAGCAATTCTTCTATCGAAGAGATTGCAAGACTCTGCGGCATTGATGACGCCAGTTATTTTAATAAAGTGTTCAAAAAGATGGAGGGCTGCACCGCTTCTGAGTACCGGAAGCGGTGGTAAAATTATATGTGCCTCCTCTTTAGCCGATACATAATCGAAAACAAAAATGCCAATGCCATGGTTTTTCCCACAGCATTGGCAATAGCAATACTTTATTGTGCTTTTTTCGGTATAAGCTTCTGCTTTAGCAACGCAATGATCCATCCTGCAAACAAGGATGTCAACACTGCCACCGTGATGCGCACCGCCTGGTACAATACCATTGCAATACCAGCAAATGCATGCACATCAAAAAGACGCATTGCCACAATTTCAAACACTTCCAGAACCACCATATGCACACAAATCAATTCCATGCTATGCGTTCCCAAGTATGCAAGCAGCTTTCCAATTTTCAAATTCTGAATCCATTTCGATACCCAAATACAGAGCACGGAGCCGGACACAGAGACAATCATGTAAAACGGCACGCTCAAGCTGTCGAACTTTCCGTAAATGCGCACGGAGGTATTTAAGTAGCCGTTAAAGGTAGCCGTACCGAGGTATATCAGCAGCATTCCTGCTACCATCCAAAAATTCTCCTTTTTCTCGAAGAATTCAACTTTGCGCATCCACGCTCCGATAAGCATCAGCACAGTTGTCACACCAACGATATCAAGGCTCCACGGAAGCAGAATCGGCAATTCGTTCAATCCCATTGAAATCAGCAAAAGTGCCACACTCCATGCAACCGTTATCTTCCAATTTGCAAGGCACTTGTCAACAATCAGGTGAAACAGCAGTGCTGTCACAAAAAATGCAGTCAAATACCACATCGCACCATTTGCGATATCAAGCAGGCTGACCGGATCCTCTCTCAATCCGACTTTATAAAAATAAAATCTGGAATAAAGGACTCCAAACAGTGAATGTAGCACTTCGTCTGCATTTCTGCGAATTATCGCGTAGAATGTCCATAACAAAGCACTGTATCCAAAATAAGGCACCAGCAAGCGCACCGCCTTTTTCTTAATATTTTCTCCATAGCTGCGTCCCGGTCGATATACATATCCGGAAATAATAAAGAAAATCTGTATATAGTAAAATATTAAATAAAGATTTAATCCATTTGCATGTGATATAATGACAAGCGAAAGTGCCAATCCTCTCGCCACATCCATATATTTAAAATTTGGTCTTGCCTCCGCCATATATCTCCTTTTCCTTTCTCAGGTGTTTCACATATCCATACGCTGCTGCTAATTCTTGTGGAAAAACTCCTTAATTATCGTGCGAAGCTTCCACATACGGTACTTTCTTCGCTCTCGCTTCTTCTGCTTGGCGATTCCCTGTTTCTCGAGCTCGCGCATTGCCTCATCCAGCTTAATCTCATCCGGGAAATCAAAGGTATACGCATACTCAACATTTCGGATATGGTTGCTGTCAATCGCATCATTATTATAATGAATGCCGGTTCCATCCATACCAATGTTGTTTACCAAGGTATACACCGGTGTCAATGTCAGCAAATCATTTTCAAACGCTTTAAAGTACCAAGCGACATCCCATGTGATGTACCCGTCCTTCATCTGCTGCTGCAACATCTGTGTATACGGACATGCTCCGTCCAAATCGAAGCGTGTCTGCTCAGATTCCGTTTTTAGTATATCTAGATTTAATTCTTTGTCATCAAATAATTTCCAACGGTCTGCCCACGTTGCCCAACCCCAAGAAGTCGTAAGCTGTGAAAAGTAAAACTCCTGCCCTTTCAGCTTCCGTGAGGAGGTGTCGATATGGCTGTAACCGGAGATGGAGATTACCTTCTTCTCATCCTTGTAATGAACCAGCGCGCGGTTCATATATTCCAAGAACCTTGTTCCGACTTCCAAATCGTCTTCCAGAACAATACATGCCTCATATTTTTCCAACAGCTCTGTCAGCGCTGCAATCTCGCTCTTTTCAATTCCCCAGTTTTCCTCGCGCTCCAACAAGTGCACTTGCGCAAACCCTGTGATATTTCGGCAATAACTGCGAACCGCTTCAATCGGCTCTACATCGCGCTCTCCTCGCGCTCCGTCAGAGTAGATATATAGCTCACTTTCTTTTGCCAATTCATTTTTCTGCAGTGCCTCCACTGCCCGCTTGGCATGGTCAAGTCTGTTGAACACAAACAGTACGATTGGTACACATTTCATCTCCATAACAACGCCTCTGTCTTCCCTAAATATTAATTTTTTGGCCTATATCCTTTACGATTTTTTCGCCAACTGTATAAACTTTATCTACCAGCCACGTCTCCGGTCTATGAAGCACCGCAATTCGTACCCAATCGATTGCTGAACCAACCACAATCAGCACCATCGCTATCACCAAGGTTACAATCACGTAATACCACTTATCCGCGCAAGTCACATAATTATATACATAAGTCACAATCGCCACACGCAGCGTCCACTCAAACATGAATACCGCCGGAACATGCTTCGCCAAACGGTTGATGCGTTGATTTTCAAAGTAAATATTCCGAAAAATCAAGAATACGCAGATTGCCTGAATAATCGTAAACAGGGAATTATCCCTTGCATAACGGTTCTGAACACTTCCGGATACCAGATACAACGCCAGATTCAACATAAAATTAATTCCTGCCGTAACAAGAAATATCTTTACCAGTTTTTTCGTCTCATAGACTTTTTCTGTTTTATAAACGCCCAGATAGCGGCCAATCAAATAAAGCATAGTCATATGTACAACGCCCTTACCGCCATCTTCATTGATATCGAAAAAGAATACTGTCGTCACCACTGAGAAAATCACAAGCATGGTCACCAGCAGTTGCTTTAGACGATGTTCTCCCAGCTTCTCTACCACCTCGTTCAAGAATGGACTTAAAAATACCAGCGCAAAGTAGCAGGTAAAGTACCAGGACTGCTTTCCGATGACCGGCAACAAATAGGAAAGGATTGTCTCTCCTCCCACCGGTTTTCCCCAGACAAACTGCATCAGCAGCGACAGCCAAGAAAAGAATACAAGCATCAAATCAAGGTGCATCATTTTCTTAATATTCAATTTGATTCCATAATAACCGGAAATCAAAATAAAGCAGGCAACGCCCATATTTCCGATAACCGATATCAAAATACCGGCAATCTCTCCGAACTTGTTTCCATATGCCGATGCTGCTCCATGCATCCAAAATATCATAAACAGGCTCAAAATTCGAAGTAACTCAATATCGGAATTTCTGCCTTTTTTCTCCATCTTTTCCATATCCCATTCTCCATCACCAAAAATCTTATCTGCGTGTGAGCCACAGATATCTCGTATTTGTCGCAAGGTAACGTTTAAACAAGCGCTTCGGGTCCTGAAGCAGACGATATAGCCACTCTAAGCTCATGCGCTGCATCCACATCGGCGCACGCTTGATATTGCCTGCATGGTAATCAAAACCTGCTCCCACCCCAATCATCACGCCGCCAACCTTATCCATATGCTCATACATCCAATTTTCCTGCTTTGGTGCACCTAAGCCCACCCAGATAATGTCAGCTCCGGACTCATTGATTTTACGAATTTCTTCCGCGTCCTCTTCCTCACTCAGCTTCTTAAACGGCGGGGAAACCATACCCACAATCTGAAGGTGCGGATACTGGGCACGCAGCTTTTCTTCCAGCATGGCAAGTGTCTCCGGTGTACTTCCGTAAAAGTAATGCGTGAGTCCATTCTCTCTGGCAAAAAGCTCCAACATCAAGTCCGGTCCCGTCACACGCTCCGCCTCCGGGAACCCGTGCTTCCTGCTGTACACAGAAAGCGGCTTTCCGTCTGGAAGGACGAATGCCGCACTGTTTTGCACATTGTGATACTGTGCATCGTCATGTGCCATTACCGTCGTATGCACATTGCCGACACAGATATATTTTCCACGCAATTCCTCAATCTCTTTTTCAATGATATCTACCGTTTCTGCCATATTGGTCACGAGAATTTTCGTTCCCAATATCTCACAGTATTTCTTCTCTATCATAAAGTTAACCCTCTTTTTTTACTACCTCAAGCGGAATGTTTCCGATATAAGACGGAAGCAGGCTGAACGTGCTGTTGTAGCTTCCGAGTATCTTTCTGCCTTTGGACAGAGCAAGCATCTCAATCAACGCATCCTCCAGCCCTTCTTTGGAATTTCTGTCAATGATGCCAGATTCATTAAATGTCATTTTAACTTCCGGCAACAGTTCTCTCAGTTCTTTCTTTACGATCTCATCATCCGTCGCGACAAAAAACGTTGTCTCAGAGTCCACTTCCAGCTCCGCTTTCATGTGCTCTGCAAATAAAGCAAGCGGGCTGTTTGCAATCGCCTCCGTGTGGTCCGTTCTTCGCACATGCACCCCAACCGTATGCGTATCCAACTGTCCGAGCAGCTTTGCTCCCTTCGCCTCTATCGTTGCACTTGGTTTCAAAAATGTATAGCAGGATGTATCAATCTCGCAGATTGGACCGAATGATTTGATATAAATCGTCGGTTCCTTCTCAATCACAGAAAGCAACTTCTCATAGCCGCCCTCTGCTTTGATGCGCTCCACATCATCACATTCCAGAAAAAGCGTCGCTTTGTTGCGATATTTCTTCTTTATATGATTGCTTCTAAGGTGCTCTAACGGTTCCTTCTTAAATCCGTTTTCGCTGATTTCAATCACCTGCATCGGCAAATCAAAAAGCTCACTTGACTTCACATTACAACCTACCTCGCGCTTCCATATTACAAGCAATTCACGATTCAGCTTTTTGGCAACTGCATAGGCACTTCCAAGACCAAGCAAGCGGTTTCCCAGTCCCGCACACGGTTCAATAATAATCATAAATCCTTCCTCTCTTCCGCTCCGTTTCCCATACCGCTATTTCTACAGTAACTTTTTCAAAAGCGGAATTTGCTTCATAATCTCTGTCACAATTAATCCAGTCACAAAAACAGTCACATCTAATACAATAACCGCAAGAACGTTATTCCATCGCTCAAAAAACGGTCTCACATAATGTATGATAAAATCAGACACCAGATAGATGCCAAATGTGTCCTTTCCCACATGCACGATAACTGCATTCGCACGCGCTCCCAATCCACCTGCTCGCTGCAAGCTGCAAATCTTTGCAAGCAGGAAAACACTCGCCGCTATTGCAATATAAAAAATATTATCATAATGCAGCAACGCCGGCGCATAATCACTTCCAACCAGAATCCGGTAAATGGTGTATGCAGTCAAGATCGTCAGCAATCCGCCAATGCAGGCTATAAGCGGCAATATCCACTGTTTTCTCCCATTCACATACTGATTGAGATAATGTCCAAGCACAACGATTCCAATGTATGTCACAAATATCGGCAGCTTAAAATTTACATTGAATTCCGTAAAAAGGCTAAAAGTGCATAAAAACAGAGAAAATAAGAAGAAATAGCAGTAATCCTCTTTTTTAAATTGACTAAACATACGTTGTAGCACAGGCATCATAACCAACACGCCCAGATACAGATATAAATACCAATACGCGGTTGTCACCTGCGCACGCCCTACTACCAAATAAAAGTTATACAAAGAATGTTCGAAATCACCGATTACATAATATGGAATGGAAAACACCAGAATCACAAGGACAATTCGCAACACTCTTATCAAGGACTTTTTATAGCTATCTGTTCTCGGAAGCAACAAACAACCACTTATCATCAGAAAAATGGTGACGGCACATTTACAAATTGCCAGATACAGTGTAGAACCAATCAAATTCCCCCACGAACTGCCCACAGGATTCGCCACCACATTTTCAAAGACATAATTCGTGTGATTGGCAATTACAAAAAAGCATGCCATAATTCGCAGTATTTCAATGTATACCATCCGGCTGTTTTCAGATGGTTTTCTCATTTGTTCCTCGCTCATAACGATAGTCCTTCTGTGTTCTACTCTACACGATAACTCAGATTATCTCTTCTGTGTTACGCCGCCATTCTCTACCTGATATACCACATCGCAGTTTTCAATCGTGGAGAGACGATGCGCAATGATGAGCATCGTCATTTTACCCTGAAGGTTATTGATTGCCTCCATAACCGCTGCCTCTGTCTCTGTATCAAGCGCAGAAGTTGCCTCGTCTAACACCAGCACCTCAGGCTTGCGGTAAAGTGCTCTCGCAATGCCAAGCCGCTGACGCTGTCCACCGGAGATTCTGACTCCCGCCTCTCCAATCATGGTGTCTAAGCCGTTCTCCAAGGATGCCACAAACTCATCCAACTGTGCCTGACGCAATGCAGCCCAGATGTCCTCATCATCTACTTCTTCCACCTGTCCAAATGCAATGTTATTGCGGATGGTGTCGTCTAACATATAAATCGTCTGTGGGATGTAACCAATCTTATCATGCCATCCACGGTAAGACTCACTGATGTCCATGCCATCCACGGTAATCTGTCCCTCCTGCGGATGCAACACACCAAGAATCAAGTCTACCATCGTTGTCTTACCGGCACCGGAAGGTCCGATAAATGCCACAGATTTATTCTTCGGAATCGTCACATTAATATGGGACAATACAGCCTCCTCCGTGTCAGGATAACGGAATGTCATATTCTCCACGCAAATCTCTTTTTCCAGAGAAATCTCCGGGTAATTCTTCTCTTTTTCTCCATCCAAATCCATATCACGGATTGCCGCATACTCCTCGCCAATTCTGTGGATAACGACACCGTTATGGATGATAGACCCTAAGTATTCGGACATCTTATTCGCAGAAGGAAGCAATGCAAATGCTGCTGCCGCGAACACCGCTAAGGTCTCCACAAACTGCGTTGGGTCTGTATCGCCGGTATTGATGCGAACCGCAATCGCCGCCATCAAACCAACGATGCAAAGTGCCTCCATGATTGGCTTCGGGATTGAACTTAGGAAGGCATTCTGCTTGATAACATAAGTATAAAGTCCGTTTTGCTCGTAGAACTCACCCTCGAAATATGCCTCACGATTCGCAATCTTAATTTCCTTGATTCCTCCGAACGCCTGCTGCATACACTGCAAGATGTTTGCATTATACTTACGACGCTCATCGCCGAACCTTGATAGGATTCTTCTTAACTTTTTCATAAAAAGGAATACCATGACTATCATTGCAATTGCAACCCCGCAGGTCAGTACAGGGTCCTTAATCAAGAGGAAAATCACAAGGATACCGCTCACGCAAAGCTCGGAAGTAAGCTGAAGCATATTTAGGACTGCCGCATAAAACATTTCCGGATCCGTATTGATATCACGCATCAGCTCTGCACTGTTATGATTTAAAAAGAAGGTGTAATCCTTGCTGATATAATACTTCATCATACGGTCCTGCATGTCACGTTTTCCATAATAAGAAAAACGATACTGCATGTTATTCATGAAGATAATAAACGCATTTTTGAAAATGTAAACGAACATAATCACAATCGCCAGCATGGTAATGAGCTGCGTAGAGTTCTCCATGCCCAAAAAATCATATACAAAACGCACAATCTCATTCTCAAGAAGCTGTTCCGGGTTCATAACTGCCTGAATAAAGGGCGTAAGCACACCTACGCCAAGCAGGCTGACGCCGGAATTAATCAGAATCAGAAACGCCATGCCGACCAATTTCCGCTTCTGCTTTCCGTCAAATACTTTAAAAACACTCTTTATCAAATCCTTCATATTTATAACCATATCCTTTCGCAATTTGCAAAACCATCATTTTAATGCCTATACAATAATCCAATCCGCGAGACGCATACGCTCACTTAGAATGTCATCCGGCATAATAACCGTCTTTTCCTTATTCTGATTCAAGTATGCCGCCCAGGTAGAATACGTGCTGTTTGATAAAATCTGGTTTTGGCACGCAGCCATCAGGAAGAACTCATCCATATCCGAAAATGTTCCGGCATCCGCAACATAAGTCATCCGTCCTGATTTCTCACCCATAATTTTGGTCAGCGCCTCCGCTGCCTTCGGTCGGTCATTCGTGAATACCACATAGCGAAGCCCCGGCTTTTCCTGTTCCATGCGCTCTATCGCATCTTTAAAATAATGCTCACCCGGTCCACCGATATCTCCGCCCCGCACATGCACGGCACAGGTCGGTGTCGTCTGGAACTCACGAATCAAGGCTTTTACCTGCTCACTCTGCTCATACGCCGGTGTCATCATCGCCGTAATCTCATCCAGATATTCTTCAAAGTATGGAAGATGCTGCCAATAACCCTGCAAATATTTATCGCGAAAACGCTTTTTTTCAAACACACGCGGATCAATATCATTGACATCGTAGCGCTTGTCCTTGTTCAAATAGACCTCACGCTCCATAATCACATGATATTTCAGGTTCCGGCGTATCTTCTTATATATTTTTTGAAATGTATTCTGATTTGGGAAAGATTCTCGTGCATCATATTTTAAATGGAATTTATCCAATTCAAAATCGCGAAGCGTGGAGTTGTCGCACTCTGACGTATCCAACATCAGCTTCTCACCATCACGCCTTGCTGTCGCATAACCGCACGCATAGTTAAAAAGCTGATTTCCCATCCCATCACCAATTTTTACTACAACCAATCCTAGTTCTCCTTTACACTCTCGCTCGGAAAATATACCACATATTCCTCATTCGCAAATACTTCTACATAAGAATTCTTCTCTACATAATTCATGACCACTGCAGTCTTCTCTGCGCCTTCCTCCAGTGCTGCCTTGCGTGCCACAATAACCGGCGTCTCCTTCGCACCGTCAAGCTGCTCTGCAAGCTCTGCCGCAGTCACATAATCCGTCTCTATCCAGCCGCCACAGCCGTAAACCGTCGGCTTGATATCCGAGAGGTAATTGATAAGCGGTATTCCGCCCACCTCCGTCAACGACACATCCTCATCTTTGTATGCTTCCAAGAAAACAACCAGTTCCTCCAGCTCTTCTACAGAATAGCGGTCTGCCTTCATACAGCGGAGTTCATCAATCTGATAGACTGCCATATCATCCAGCTTCTCACTGTAAGCTCTCGTTTTATTCATACTCTGATAACCGGTAAGTGCAACAATCCACACAGCAGCCAGCGCCACAACCAGTGCAATCGGCCCCGGCCTCTTCTCCCCACCTACGGTCTGACGCTCTTTTTTCACTTCATCCTTAATGCAAATTAAAATATACGGCAGAGCAAGGAAAAACTCATTACAAATATGCGTGATTCCAACATTAGAACCAATCGGCATAATGACGGTCAGAATCCCTGATGCAAGCACGAGCATCTTGTACTCATCGGAATACTCTTTTCCTCGTATGATAATAAACAAGCACAGGTAAATCAGTGCCACCAGCACTGCAATTACATTGTAAAAATTAAATACCAAGCCATAGAGTGCACCAAGCCCCGGCACACTTTCTAAGCCCGCCGCTTTTCCGAGTATAAACAACGCGAAGATGGCCACAACCGTAATTGTCGCCGCACGGTAAAACCGCGCACACTTTTTTAAAAGGAAGCAAAGCGCAGCAAGCACAGCAACAAACATCGCGCCTCGCACTGCCCCCTTAATATTAATCATCACCATGTTGCCAATCGTATGTCCATCCGTGGAGGTTCCCGCATAGAAGAACATCTCGATTACCATGTTGATATAATTATCGATTCCGCAGGTTGCCGCCAGTAGCACCGCAGCCAGAGCAAGTCCCGCCACAAATCCCAAAATGACATACAAAAGCTGTTTCCAAAAATATCTCCAGTCGCGCGTCTTGTACAATTCATAAAATAGAACTGCAAACACCGCAAATTGCATTAATGCCGAAATCTTACAGAGGGATGCAAGCACAAAAAAGAAAGATGCAAGCGCCAAAAACAACGGTTTCTTATCATTCATACCGCGGATTAAAAAGTAAAGTGCCGTCAACGCCATTACTGCAACCGACGTATTATAAATGAAAAAACCAAAGTTCGTCTTTATTAGAAGCATCGCCAATGCAAGCGCAGGTAAAATCATCGAATCATCACGGTATCTCTTATAAAGGCGATAGCCGAGGAAGCACAGATAGTAGCCGGCGAACACCCACGCCAGCTCCATTCCAAGATACTCCGGTATTCCAAACACTCCAAAAAACTGCAACAATGCCCAACCAATCACGTCCGTAAGCAACAGCGGCAGGTAGATACTGTTCATGTCCTTCATACAGAAGCGGTACTGATTCATACTAAAACCGACATCCGCCAGATCCACTCCAAGGAAAAGTTCCATCAGCGGAATTAGAATAATCACTGCAACCCATATCATATTGTATTTATTTATATTCAACTTACTTGCCCTAGACATAGTCACCTCATGTTATCAAATATATAGACCCATGATAGTCGTTTTTTATACTGTTGTCAAGCAAACCGGGCACCGTAAGCGGCACCCATGCCACAGTCATCCGGTGCCATCAGCCGGAAGAAAACATTGCAAGTTACCCTGTTTTATGCTAGCATGACTTTGTTAACACATTATTATAGGAACAAAGAGGAAAACATGAAGAATATCATTGGGGAATCTTATTACCAGTTAAAGTACATTGCTCGCAATAAGATAAAACAGATAAACAACAATTCCGATTGGGTCTACCGCCACTATGTCGGTAAGCCGTTCTTGGATATCGATACTCTAAATCATGATGTCTATGAAAAGATTCTTTCGGGTGAGCCATTTATGATGGGGCGCTTCGGTGCATTCGAGCTTTTTAACATGCGCACGGCAGAGTTCCACCGCAAGAATAACGCCGCAAAAGCCTGTGATTTGCTTTTTACCTGTGCAGGCTTTTTTCCGAATGACCCTACGCTCATTCCACAGTTTAACGAAGTCATGAAGGATGCGTGCGGACAGGTTGATATCTTAGGCATCTGGCAGAATCCGTGCGAAGACTATTACATCAAGCACTACTGCTCGTCCCTGACCGGCACCTGCCTGCTTAAAGCAATCGAGCCTTGGAACTGCACAGCGCCTTGGTCGGCCGCATTAAAAGGCAAAAAGGTCCTTGTCGTCCATCCATTCGAGGATTCCATTCAAAACCAGTACAAGAACCGTGACAAGCTGTTTGACAATCCGGACCTTTTACCGGAATTTGAGTTAAAGACATTAAAGGCAGTCCAGACTGCCGGAACAGCGACCGACGACCGCTTTGCCAACTGGTTTGAGGCATTGGACTGGATGTGTCAGGAATGCGAAAAGATTGATTTCGATATTGCATTGGTCGGATGCGGCGCTTACGGCTTTCCGCTTGCAGCTCATATTAAAAAAATGGGCAAACAGGTCATCCACTTTGGAGGTTCCCTGCAGATTCTTTTTGGCATTAAGGGACGCAGGTGGGACGAGTTGGAGCCAACCGTATCTGCCATGTACAATGATTATTGGAATTATCCGTTGGATTCCGAGCGGCCTAAGGGCAGCGGCGGCATTGAAGGCGGTACTTACTGGAAAAAGGATTAGCTTAGGAGGATTATATGAAACGAATTGTTCCCGTCATGGTTCACCATGAAACCGGCGAAAAGGCACAGGCTGCCGGCAAGAAAAACCAGGAATATTTAAAATACTGTATTGCACAGGCGAAAAAGTACAATGAGAAGGTCGTATTATTAGGTGACGAATTTAACAAGGAATGGGCAGATGAATGGTATCCTGCCAACGATTTCATCACCGATAAGTGGAAAGAATTCCACTCAGTTTTCGAAAATTACTCTACCTATCCACAGGCATGGGCAGAGGGCATTTTCAAGCGCTTCTTCTTAATTCTTGAATATTTGGAGCGCAACGGCTTTGAGGAATGTGTCATCATCGACAGCGATGTCTTAGTTTATCTGGACGTCAGTGAATATGAACCGTTCCGTCACTGCAAGGTAGCTGCCGAAACTCCTTTATACCAGGATCTGGACATGCTTCCACCCGGAAATGCACTTCAATGGAAGACCTGCGCCGGATTTTCTTATTTTACCAAGCAGGGACTGATTGAATTTACTGACTTCTGCATTGATATGTACCGAAATCATAAGGAAGAGCTCATGGTTAAATGGGATGTACACCGCAAATACGGGCTGTACGGCGGCGTGTGTGAAATGTCGCTGCTCGACCTTTTCGTAGAGACGCTCCCGGAAGGCGAATACTTAAACCTCTTGCAGGATGACCAGAACAACTGTGTATTTGATAACTCCGTAGGCGAGTCCTCCGGTTATCTGGAGCAGCAATATGAGTATATCAAGCGCTTACGTGTGAAGAATCTGCAGTGGGAAGACGGCAGACCGTTCTGCTACACCAACGAAGGACGCCAGAAGACATATTTTCTCAATCTGCACTTCGTAGACATCACAAAAATTTTTATGGAGGGTGTCTACAAGGATCAACGTTATTCCGCACACGGAAAGTTTGTCACATATATGCTGATTTTGCGCGGTCGCCTTGCCGATATCAAACACGGCAATACCAAGTGGCAGCAGCGTTTAAAATATAACAAAGCAAGGAGAACAAATTCATAATGACAAAACAACGAAATTCCAGTCTGGAAGTCATCCGTCTTATCTGCATTTTTTATGTGGTTTACTGGCACAGTATTAACCCTTACTTAGACCAGATGGCATCCTTTAACATCGCACCGGTGAATCTCATCAATTCCCTGTGTAACAATACAAACACCCTGTTCATGCTTCTGTCGGGATACTTCGGCATCCGCTTGAACTTAGAAAAGCTGATTAAGTTGGATTTAGCCATCATTTTCTATGATGTACTGTATCTGATTTTATTCGGAACAATCGGAGCCAAATCTCTTGTGATTTCTCTGATGCCGATTACATTTAAGAGCCATTGGTTCTTAACCTGTTACTTCGTTATCGCATTCCTGTCAGGATTCCTCAATCGGATTCCTGAAAAACTGGAGCGCACAACCTTTCGCAATCTGCTGCTTGCACTGATTGCCATCTTCTATGTACTTCCGACCTGTGTGTTCTACGAGATTATCGAGGACAGCGGCAAAGGTGTCGTATGTATGAGTATCGTATACCTCGTAGGTCGCTATATCCGCAAGTACTATGGAGATGTTTCTTTCAAAAAAAGCCATCTTGCCATCATTTTTGCAGTGTCAATCTTAATTCCTACTGTATTAAATTTTGGACTTTCTATGGTAAAGGGTTGCTTTATGGGAATGTACTCCCGTGATAATTCCATCTTCATGCTGGTATCGTCCGTGGTGTTCTTCCTGTTCTTCCGCGAAATGCAGTTTACAAACCGACTGATCAATCATCTGACACCGAATATCGTCATTCTCTACTGCATCGAAGGTTACGTCAGAGAGATAACCGGGCGCTATATCCACCTCGGTGATTATGCGACAAGCCCCCTCTTTATTCTGATTGTGTTCGGCTATGCAATGGCAGTCATCGTATTCTGCCTTTTGCTCAACGAATTGCGTACGCTGCTTTTAGACCGCGTTGACAGTTTCATCGCCTCCAAAGTCATGTGCGTATTTAACCGTGTTGCACCTGTATGTGTAAATATCGGAAAAAAGACAGAAGAAAAGCTTTCTGCATTTCTTATCTCAAAATAGCATGGTTTTATAACAGTTATAAAAATACGGCTGCCGCTTTCGCGACAGCCGTTCTTATTTTACTTCTTTTTAAAGATGACCAGCTTACTGAAAATATAATTCGCAATAATTACGATTACATTGGATACGCACTTCATCAAAGTACTGTTTAACGCCAACTTATCTACCGTCACATACATAATCGCCAAATCCAGCAATCCGGTAGCCAATCTACATCCGAAGAATGAGCCCATCTCATATATCAGGACTTTCCATTCTGTGGACTTGCTCTCAAACACCCAAATCTTATTCGTCACATATGCAAACAGGACGGATAAAATCCACGCGATGACATTGCTCACAACATTGCTGATACCAAGCAAATTGTAACAAACCGTATATACAGCAATATTGATTACGGTCGTCAGCACGCCAAAGATACCATAGCTGATTAATTCTTTATATTTTACTATTAACTCTCTAATCTTTGCTACCATTGCCTATTATTCCACTACCAAATCTACCCAATCGTCTACCGGCACGAAGCCAACGTAGGTCTTGCCTGTATTGAGCTTAATTTCCTCGCCGGTTGTTGCCTCATAGTAACGTGTCGGAGATGTCATACTCTCTTTTCTCCAAGTCACGAGGATTGCTTTGCCATTGGTAATGTAATAACCGCCGCCCTGGCTGACACAGTCAAAAATCATATATCCGTGCTCGTCATACTGGGTAAATCCACAACTCTGAATCAACAGATTCTTAAAGCAAAGCTGCGCATTGTCATTGCCCGGATCCACATGTGCTTTACCATATTCCGAATAGTAATATAACTGATCTTCCTCATTATATTCAAGGTAAGAACCATTGTGTGGGAATGGAAGGTCAACCAAAGAAGCATCAAATGCTTCACCGCCATATACTTCATCTAAGTATACCGGATTGTCCTCATTCGCGAACTGATAATGCGGTCCTTCGTAATACTCATTGTATTCGACATCCACATCAGAGTTTGCAAAATTTTTCTCCATGTCTCCCTCTAAGATATACTCTGTATACTCTCTGGATTTGCCATTGTCTACACGAGAGAATGTACCGCTGAAGTTATCGGTGCACTCCTCTGCAAGATACTCATCAATGTAGAACGGACCTCCGTCATGGCAGAGAATTGCGTTCCATTCTGCAGAAATAATTACATTCGTCGGGCGCACGCTACGGATACTTCCAATCTGATCCACGCTCTCGTAATCCTTGAACAACGCCATGAATCGTGTAATTCGACCATTCATCGTACTGTTCATCATTTCATACACAACATCCGCCTTGGATAATCCGTAGTGCGGAAGCGCAATAGACTCATTGTCAACCATAACCGCAATCGGGCGCTGGCCTTTCAAGCCCTCATCAATCAACTCATTCGTCAATTCGCTGCGATACATTCCTTCCGAAAGTACCTCTTCTTCCACGTCTCCTTCTCCGTCTCCTTCTTCCCCTGCTGCCACATCCTCTGTTGCTTCCGCGGCATTATTTTCTGCCTCACCCCCACCGCAGGCAACCAATGACACAGACATCGCCATCAATGTCAGCAATGCAACTAAACGTTTCTTCACAACTGTATACCTCTCAATATATTTATTTCGAAGACCACTGCAATCCGCAGAATCTACCCATTCATTATAGCACACCTCAAGTGCTACTCAAAGAACTTTTTATTCAATCTCCGACAGCTTTACAATAATGGTATCATCAATTATCTTTATAGAACCATCATCCGGATAACAGCTCATCTCCTGCACCTCTTCATTCGCCATCCACTTTTGGACCTCTTCATAACCACCAAACTCCGGCGCATATCCAAGATACTTTGTAACAAGATGCCATCTGGAATAAGAATTAATATGCGTTTCAGACTTACCTTCCATCGCAAATACTTTATCTATCAAACCGCCCATCTGATGTGATTCGTCTTCTATCTCATCCCCGATAAACACAACCTGCATTTCATCCGTATATCCATCCAGGCTCTTAATCTGCGTTACCATCGTCTCAAAATATGCCATATCATGATATTTGGTATATTCCATACACATATAACATCCGTTCGCATACCAGATATATGCTGCCAAAATTATCCCCGACAACACTACTGCAATCCACTGCATAATCGATGTCAAAAGACCATATCTCTCCATAACTTGAGAATATCTGTCAACCCACACCACAAAAAATATCAAAATAAATACTGCCGGATATATGACAAGTGTATATACATATGCCTTCGGTGCCATAATGTATATGAGAAACATTGCAACCGGGAACAATGCAATTCCCAAAAGCATCAGCGCCTTTTTCTTCCAATCTTCTTTATAGGCATACAAAAGAAATAACGCACTGCCCACAAGAACCAGCATAATAATCAAAAAAGCCTTTACCACAAACTGTGTCGGGTTCAGATACAGCATCCCTTCTCTTCCCAACGCAAAAAAGCTCTGATAACACAGCTTTATTCCATCTATAAACTCTCCTGCGGTAATCTGTCCCATGGTGTCCATACCCTGGTAGCTTCCCATGCTTCCGCCTGTAGCCCAAACGCGTTGAAAGACCTTATTCAGAATAAAATAGAGCCCCATTCCCGCAACTAATGCCAACACATAGTGCACGCCTCTCAAGACGACAACCGACAGCTTACGTTCTTTACCCTCAAACGCACAGGATAAAATGACTGCGAGCAGGCAAAGGCACACTGCATTCGGAAAATATGCCTGATAGATTCCAAGCGAGCACGCCAGTGACAGCACTGCCAGCAGATTTGCAAAAATATTCTTTGGCAATCGCACCAGAAAATAGGCTGCCAGAATACTCAAGAAAATCCCGACAGAATAATATACCGCAGTAAACATGAAAAAAAACATACATGTAACCGCCGGAAACGCCACCATAAATCCACCAATTACACCGGCAAAAAGTGTGCTCTTTACCTCGAACATGCGCACAACCAACATAGCGGAGATTGCCAGCAGCAAAATAGAGACTGCTCCATTTACCCACGGAAACGAATAGCTCCCTGTCAGAGTTCTCGATGAAAATCTTCCCAGCAATTCTAAAAACCAACGGTTATTCTCTATTCCAACTCCATAGTTTCCCGGAGTATTATACAGCTCATCATAATTATATAGTTTATTTGTAAATGCATACAAATGCGCCAACAACCCAATCACAATCGCGCTAGCAAACGCCATCTTGTCCGCACTCGACAATCGTGCCATAACAGACCTCACACATTGCTCAGGTGTCTTGATTTCTCTCATGAGTTTTCTCCTCTGTTCTGCTCACTTCGCGTCCTTGCACCGTGCAATTTTATTGAATCTTCTTTGCATCCTCGCGATTCGACTCAGACACGATATAATGAGGTCTCTTCTTCACTTCCATGTAGGTTTTGGCAATATACTGTCCCATAATGCCCATACAGAACAACTGAATACCGCCTATCAATGTAATAATGCAAACAGTAGAAGCCCAACCATCCACCGGGTCGCCGAATACCAGCTTGCGCACCACGATAAAGATTACTGCAATGAAAGAGACAAATGTCATAAACATTCCAAACCAAGATGCCACGCTAAGCGGTGCCTGTGAAAAATTAATCACACCGTCAATCGCATATTTAAAGAGCTTCCAAAAGTTCCACTTTGTCTCGCCTGCCACACGATTTACATTCTCGTATGGAAGCCAGTAGGTACGGAATCCAATCCATCCGAAAATGCCCTTAGAAAAACGGTTATATTCGCTCATCTCTACAATCGCCTCTACCATACTGCGCTTCATCAAACGGAAATCTCTCGCTCCGTCTACAATATCTGCATCGGAAATTTTATTGATAATCTTGTAGAACATTCTCGCAAACCAGCTTCTGATCGGAGGCTCTCCCTCCCTGCTCACTCTGCGCGTTGCCACACTGTCATACTCTCCCGATTCAAGCAGCTCTACCATCTGCGGCAGCAAAGCCGGCGGATCCTGCATGTCCGCATCCATCACAGCAACATAATCTCCATGTGCATTGCAAAATCCCGCATACATCGCCGCCTCTTTCCCAAAATTTCTGGAAAAAGAAAGATACGTCAAGTGTTCATCCTTTTTCGAAAGCTCTCTTAAAATATCTAACGTCCCATCCTTGGAACCGTCATTCACAAAAATCAGTTCATACTCACACGCCATCTGCACCAATACTTTTGTTACTTCCTCATAAAAGATTGGCAACGCTTCCTGTTCATTATAACAAGGAACGATTAATGAAATCTTCATACTCTTATCTTACCTTTCTTCTATCACTACTCCGACAATCGAACCACAATGATATCGTTGATGCATTGCAAGCTTCCTTTCGCCGGATAGATTGGCATATTCTTATACTCTTCCGTCTCCATAATCGCATGCATCTCATCATAAGTCGCTAACTCTGTCTGAATTCCAAAGCAATAATTCCAGAAAATCTGATAGTGATTTGGATCATTCAGGAAAGAGTCATCACTGATACCCATGATGGCAGGCACCATAGATATCAAATTCTCGGTTGGGCACTCATAGACCCCAATCATTGCCACTTTCTTTGTCACAGTTCCAAACTCTTCTCTGTCCTCAATTCGATCCAAAATATTTTCTGCAACCGCATAAGACTTGTGATAGCTCAAATTCAAGTTATAATATGCAATGTTACTATTCAATACATTATAATATGCCAGTGCACATATCGCCACCGTTCCTATTACGCTTAGCAGCTTTGGCAAATATGCTTTCCACTCAATCTGATTCAGTAAAACAATGAGCAGGAAGTAGAGAAAGCAGAGCCCCATTTCCATAAGTGTATAATATTCTACCGACGGAGATATGAAAAATACGGTATATGCCCCAACCGGCAACAGCATCACTGCAACAACCAATGCAAGCAATGAAAGTTTCTTTTCAAATACGCGGTTTTTCACGACAAAATAAACGAGCAAAACCGCAATCATCACTAAAATCACTACATTGATAATGGTGTATGGTCGGTTGATAATGCCATACTCCAGCCCCAACATATATGTGAAACGCGCTTTTGTTTTCAGTAACGCTGCCTTGTATTCCGCCAAGGACATGATTCCCATGTCTCCGATTCCCTGATATCCAGCAAGGTTCATATTGTAATGCCACAAAGTAAGCTTCAAAATAATCAGATACAGCACCAGTCCTCCGACGAGCGTTCCCAAATACTTTAAGTCTTTTTTTATTGCATCTATGAGCGACATTTTTTCAACTGCAAACTGTTTTATAATATAAAGCAGCACCATCATAATCGCACATGTCGCATATGCCTGGTAAATTCCCATCGCAAACGCCAACGCCACGATTCCTAATGGCATCCCCCATTTTTTCACGCGCCAGGTTAAGAATATTGCCAGCACTGCAAGCAAAAACGCCAGCATATAGCAATCTGCCGTATACATATATGCAAAAGTGGACACAACTGTCGGGAAAGAGGCAAACACTGCTGCACTCACGACAATCAATCCCTTGTTTCTGATTTGAAACATCTCTATCAGCAAAATCATTACGATACTGATATACAACAGCGACAGAGCACCATTTACCCACGGCAAATCAAAGATTGAGGAAATCAGCCCCGCATACGGCAAAAACCATCTTCCCAGTGTGTAGGTCGATCCCACTCCCGTGAAATTATAAATACTGTCCCAAATCGGCAAAAAATTAAAGAAGCGGTATGCATGCGCTAACAAACCAACAATCCAAGTTGCTATAAACGCAATCTTCCACTCCTTTTTTATTTCCAATTTCCATTTTCCTATTGTAAACATACAATTCTCCTCTCGCATGCACTATGCGTTCATCACTCATGGCGCTATCTTATAGAATTATAGCGAGATATGGAGAAAAAATCAATGTAGTATCAACTAATGTGCAGAAAATATAGTGTTTATTAAAATTATAAGAAGCTGATTATATGGATAGCTTCCCCACTAAATTACACATGAATTTCCTTTTGTTTTAACCATAAATCCAGCTCTTTTGCACCGCAAACAACTTTGTACTCACCTCGATATTCCACTACTACGTTTTTTAGCTTTGGCTTCTTAAGGCTAAGAAGGCTTCTTCGATTATCTTTCCCTTGCTGCCCTCTGCGCTTTACCTGTTTTTTATTTAGTGACGCCCTCTGGCAATTTGATTACTATAGTCCAAATATAAACTGCGCTCATCTATTAAGCACAGAAGAACTCCTATAAAGCTTAAAATATTTACCACTATTTTGAAATAATAAATCCAAATCGCGTCAGTTGACTTCACAATAATATTCAGCCAAACTACGGAATCTAAAACAAAACACATAGATGCCCCTAACGTTTTACACCTCCTTCCCAAATACTATATCCTGTTACTCGCTTCCGCCATTCATTGTAACGGACATGCTTTTGTCACTTCATAAGTTGTATCATCCATAAAAATAATTACACACCCAGCCGCTATTTCTTATCTGTATTTATCGGTTCCATCGCCTGTACAAACAGGGATGTCAGTCTTTCTACGCCTTCCGATGGAGGCTATTGAATGGCTGTGGTATCCGTATCTGCCATATCACGCTTTAGCATATTCATATAGCTATATTCCCATGAGTTTGCCGGAAGCCTTCTCAAGTTCTCAACGGAATATCCGAAACTTTCACTTCAATATCCTTCATCCAATACTTGGTCTTTAAATACTCTTCAATACTGCTCTTCATTAATTCAGCATCCTTGCTCGGTCCCACAATGATTCTTCTCACAGGAAGATGTCCATCGCACCATACCTTAACCCTTTGATTCGGTCGTGTCAGCAGCATCCGCAATCTAATGCAGACCACTTCCTGATTCTTCCCACTGGATAAAACCACCTCATATGGTTCCATCGGATATAATGTTGTATCTCTTATTAATTCAACGCTGATACCTTCCGCCGATAGTTCATCCTTTAAATTTGTCAGAGTCTCTGTCCAACTATCATTGACATAATACACATTAATTACTTCATCCGCTTCTGCTTTTTCCTGATTGCCGAATTTTACTCTGATATTGGGCTTTTTAATACCATCCGCATCCAGATAAACATACTTCTTCTGAAGAAGATGCTGATTTAACCCTGAAGTAAATTGTTTCATGTCAAAAATTAATCGATACTCACGTTCCTCACCGAACTTCTCATTCTTTATATACGGAATAATCCCAGATGCGTGCTGCTGCTTGTTTTCAACCTCACTATTCTTAATCTTGTCAATACACTCTTGGATATTCACATCTACAGCGTCTCCGCTTCCCGTATATATTACAGAATAAGGGGATACAATAGCGCCCATAAATATTTCTTCATTTCCAACCAAATTCTTAGATATGTATTTCTCTTTTGCCTCTTTCTCCTCCACATCCGCATTCATAATTGTATAACAGTAATAGGAAGAAAAGCCATTATTGATACCATATAAGCCCTTTGAAAAATCAAATTCCATTGCCACGCCTTCTTTGGCATACCCCCTCCATTGACTGAGAAGATCTTCTTCCTCACAAAAGCATACCATAAACGGCAATGCATCCGGTTCTGATAATGGCATATGGGCATTTTCCATAGCCCGACTTACTTTTTGTTTGCCAATCTTATTTTCTTCATAATCATTTGAAAACATAATATGTCTTGCCAGAAATGTTTCACTCTCCATTATCAGCCAGAATACCTCTCTGGATGTATAATGATATAAGGTCTTTTCCGGTGTCTTTAAAATCTGGAGCTGCTCAATCTCTTCATTTGCAAGCTGTTGCGCAGACTCCGAATATGTCCATTTACACATAATTCCTCCTCTGCCAAACGTCTGATTCATGACTCTTTAGGCATTCCTCTCATAAAAATTGAACAACTTATCTATGTCCTGTACCAGTTCATATCTCAGCAAAGCGTTTTTTGCTATGAACTGGTCCGACAAATCAACCCCCATAATCACATCACTCTGTGTTGCAAAAGTGGCTGTTCCCGTTATCATGTAGACAGGAATGCTGTCATGGAATTTGGAATATATCTGTTTTGCCAAATCTGCCTGCGGATAATAACTGGACAGGGTATTTTCTATGTCTTCCTGTGTAAGTAACACATCCAGCAATATCCCCATTTTCTCGCCTTTTTCCACAGTTTGCAAATGTAGTTCTTCAATTCGTTCTATCACGTCCGGTTCATAGAATGCTCTTTTTTCCCCTTCATAATCTGTTTGTCGCGTCCCCTCGAGATGCTTAAAGCAAAAAGAATACTCCGGCTTTGTCCGCTTTTCTGCTTCTTGATGTAATTTGTCAATAATCTGTTCGGCTTCACTCTTACAGTCTTCGATTAAAAAGATATTAAGCTTTGTCATTCTCATTCACCTCTTCTATTATCGGTAATTTTACCACATAAGACCATTGATTGCCATTGTTTTTTCCCTCCCTAAGTGCAAACAGCTCTTCATAGTGCAAAGTATGATACCAACTCTGGCAAATATCAAAAATCACCGCCTGAGAAATTCCCTCTCCACTTCGATAAGCCTCTGAGCAGATTTCTCTCTCGATACGCCCTTTCGCCTTTTCGTCTACCTGATTAGAGACACACAAATTATTTTCTTCTACATAAATTGTGATTATAATCTCATCCCTATCATCATGCACTCCATGTTTCTTTGCATTTTGAAAAATTGCAAGAAACAATGTGCGCAATACATCCAGTGCCGGTGTCATATCTGCCTGCTCTGTTCCCTTTCTAAGTTTCCACTGTTGCAGTTGTTCTTGGTCCAGAATTGTGACGTTTAATTTCCACATTGTCTCTACCGCCTGAATTGTCTTACTCTCACCATTCCAAAATTCCATAAACTTCAAATCACTTGTTGTCATATAGTGCTTTCCGTTGCCGCCTAAAACTTGTGAATTCATAAAGCCAATCATGCTATTTACCAGAAGTTCAAAATATTTTTTATATAAGGTCTTCTCCTGCTTTTCCTTTGCAGGGTATTCCTTATCACAAATTACTCCCGTCACTTCCTCAAACTGCCTTACCAGAGATTCCATTTCCGAATGTCCTACCGCTCTAGACTTAAGCATCTGTTGCTTATAGAACAGATTATCTGTCCAGTTCTGTAACAGTGTACTGCTTGACAAGTTCAGAATTTTCCATATTTTATTTCTAAATATCAGAATATTCTTCAAGGCATGCAGAATTTGTCCATCATCCTTTATATCGAACGGAAAAAGCATATAGATAATAGAAATGTCTTCATTTGCAGTACTTGCACCATCATAAAATTTGAGCAAAATCCACTTTTGCTGATTTTCTCTCTCGCAAATAGCATAAGTATCTCCTTCAAAGTCTGTATGCGCTTTCATAAACTGAAGCAAATTCTGTTCCTTATTCTCCAGACTGCGGATGTCGCTACTTCTTCCCAAACCCAATGCAATAAATTTTTCTCCCCCTTCCTGATTTCTGTACGGCACAATAATTTCTCCATCCAAAGCTCCGCTTGCAGCAATCAACCACCTCAGCATCTCAGAGAATTTATTTTCAAGATTTTTCTCATCCTCTTCTAATTCCATACCTGATATTTTCCACTCACCGAATATCTTCTGATATAGTAACTGAAAACGTACCATTCCTTCTAATTGTTTCACCTTATCCTCAGATAAAAATTTCTTGATTTTTCCTGTTTCATCCACCTCAACCATCTTATGAAATGCAAGATACTGAATAAAATTATCAAAATAATAATTATCATTCAATGCATCCCTAAGATTCTCTTTCGTGTAATCCATTCCATTTGTAAAACAGTCTGCAAGGTATTCAATCCCATAGTCCGCCAGCTTGGTATTTTCCAAATATACATTTCTCTTAAACGTCATTTCTCTATCCTTGCCTGCCAACGATACCATGCTTTTCTTGGAAAAATCACTTTCGTATTCTTCTCCGTACAATAATAAATATTCAAGATACAATCCTTTTGCAAAATCATTGCTTTGTCCAACTAATTGTTTCACTCGGTTCAAATAGTTATCCGCAAACAGTAGACTTTTCTGCTCATCAGATATTTCGTTCACACAGTATGACATAATCTGATTCATGCTTTGCTTTCTTATAATATAGTTTGACTCCAACTCAGCCAGTCTATTCAATAGCATCGTGATTGTCTTTGTCCTATTCTCCCGATTCTGCCATAATTGTCTCAAAATATCATATAGTTTTCCATCGCCGGATGGTTCCATCTCCTGTAACAACGCGTCAAGCATAGTCAACATAAGTTCAAAGACAACTTCCTTCTCTTCTCTGCGAAATGTCATAAACGGTCTTCCCAAAACCTTCAACATTGCAATCAGTTCCTCAAGTGATTGATTCACATCTTCCGGAAAAAGGTGTTCGACAATTTCTTTCTGTATTACTCCCTTCTCTTCTGAATCGCATAAAACATCCAGAAGGTTTTTCGCTTTATGAGAAGCAATCATATACTGTCTTGCGTGCTTTTTTCTCTCACATGATGCCTTCTCCCATTGTTCTACTGCCTGTTCATTTTTTTTGCATTCTATTTTTCCACTTTTCCCCTTCCAATATGCATATACCTCATTTAGGGAAGCTTGTTCCGCCAGTTTATTCCATTCACCATATTTTTTGCATAAAATACAGGCATCCGAATTTACCCGCATAGAAGATATATTAAGATTGAAATACGCCAAAAAGTAATTTGTATCATTAATGTAATTTTCAATGGAGGATGTTGACATTCTATTTAACAGCACCACAATACTTTTAAAAATATTAATTGTTACATTATCTCCTTTTCTTCGCGCAATCAAAGACAAAATTAAACTTTTCATCCTACTATATGTACGCCCGGAGATAATCGTGTCGTCTACATAATGAAAGTTAATAATCGACTTTTCATCATCCAAGCACAAATTATCGTATAGCTGTTGTATGGAGCTATATTTTGTTTTAACATTCATTCTAAATTCTTTATCTACGTCAAAATGCAACACTAACGCAGCATTGCTAAAAAGCCAATCATTCACCTCTTCAACAAATGCAGTGTTACTAAAATGCAGTGGGGCGACAATAATATCGTATACCTTGCATTCTCCTGTCTGAAATAATTCCCTCTTTTGCTTCAGCCACTGCTGCACATTCTCTCGAACATCCGGGAAATCCCACAATTTTTCAGTGGCAAAATAGTAATTAAAATGATTCCCATTCCGTTCCACATGGTCATACACAAGGAATTTCGATAATTCTTCCAGCTTGCCCATCTCCTCGTCAGTTATCATCCAGTCATTCATAGGCTTTTTTTCTTTTCTGATACTAATTGCATGCATCGGAACTACGGATTCTTTATTTGTTTCTACCAGCGGAACTTCCTTTTTGTAATCATCCTTCGGGAAACATGCTTTACACTCTAAAGGATGTGCCCATTCCGAAATCACCTCCGTATAATACTTCATTTTTTCATTATCTATCGTAGAGATTATCGTGTTTTGTTCCTTACTACTTTTCTTCCAATACTGATTCTCTTGCCCGTCTGATATTAATATAATTCCATAATTCAATACTTTTCCTAAATGATATTCAGAATAGCTTTCACCACTTTCCCTTCTTAATGCTTCTTTTATCGTTTTTTCCAAAAAGCCTGAGGCCTTGATATGTGTAGTCATTGTCGAGTTGATAGGCACAATTATAACAAATTGGTAGTCTTTATATTGGCTAAACGGACTTTTCCCACGAAATCTTCCCACTGCTTTTTGTTCATAAATCAAATAATCTGTCTGTATACCTTTTTTCCCGAACATACTACACAACTCGCTTAACAGCATTTCAGAATAATTTTCATACCCAACAAGAATAAATGGCTTCTTTAGGTTCAGTTCTCTATTGCTGCTCAAGTCATTCAGTAGCCAATATGCGAAACGAGACGTATAGTAGTTATTGTGGAAAAGCAGCTCCGCTTCATAAAAGGTCCTGATATGTATCTTTGATCCAATCCTAACATGAAGTTTTTCCAACTTACATCCAAATTTTTCTGTCTGAACATCCTGATTTAATACGCTTTGCAGACTCCGCTCAAATAATGTTTTCTTCGTATCATCGTATTTTATCATATCAAATGGTGCAATGCTCACGGTATCATTCGGCAACTTCCCCATCTTGTGATTCTTAAGCATTTTTTTTAGAATCTTCAGACAGTCTGGATGTATACAGCGTGCAAACGCCAACTTCTCTGTGCTTCCAATCGCTTCTCCCAGATTATTTCCGGAAATCAGGAATTCCTCCCCCTCCTGCTGCCCACTCATAAAAATCTGGGTATCCTTCATCAAAGGATTCATGCCCTGTTTATCATAGAACAATGCCATCATTCTCGTAATTTCTACAAAATGTGATTGCGAGCATTCTGTTATCATAATATAGCAGCCTTGTCCTGCCGGTTTTTGTGCAATATAAAGCATAATTGCCTTACAAAACATTTCTACCATTGTTAGTGCAATCTTTTCTGCCGAAAAATGGATAATTAGATTTTCTGTATTTTCTATTGGCAAGCTTCTCTGCAATCTGTCTGACAAATCTTGTATCGTCCTTTCCTTTTTCTCCTGAAAGGACATTTTCTTCCCTTTCGCTTTCTGCTGTACATCCTGGTATACATTCATGCAATAATCTATTGTAAAGTCAATCGTTTCGCAAATATTATACTGTTTTAGTAAATCGTTTGTATAGTTTATATTAACATTCAGCGATATATTTTGTGGGACCTTATGCGTCCGAAACGGAAGCAGAATATCGTATTGTGTCCCTGGTATTCCCATATTCCCGAACGTTCTTTGTTCTTCCTTAATAGAACTATACACTTCCTTTTCTAACTCCAGCCGATATTTTCCCTGACTTCTTACACGAAAATATCCTTCATAACAGGATACCAACGATTCAAATATCTGCAGACCATAATGGTGAACCACATTTTCTGATATCGAATTATACACATGCCAAAAATCAGACGTATCAAAAAAAGATGCTACCTGAATCTTTTGGGCTTGATTTTGAAGCCGTTCATAAACCTGTTGTTCCTCCGGCTGTGCACACTCCATCCTCTTAACAAAACCGCGATAAAACTGATCCGGTATCGTGCAATGTGAATAGTCTACAATTTTAAATTCAAGATAATTTCTCGAATTCTCCTGTGTCTCTTCTTTTTTCTTCAAAAAAGTACCATATTGGTCTTTTAAATATTTGTTTGCATTTCCTTCTTCACTTTTATGCACACGAAAGCAAAAATACCCACATCTGTTTTCCGAATGATATATATTCTCAAGGATCTGGAGCAAACCATCTGCCATATCTCTGGCATCAAAAATTTCCTGCTTTATCTGCTCCATCGAGTCCGTCTCCTGATTTTTCTGAAAGTAATCAGACACGCAGAAAATATACATTGCCAGCAGAGGCATATCCCTTACATACTCAAATAGCTCTTGTGACTTCCATATTTTATAACGCGCTTCAACAAATTCAATTTTTTCATTTTTCTGCGTGCAGAAGCACTCCGCAAAAATCTTTACAAGTCTTCTGTCTCGCCTATCAGACCGCTTGATTTGAATATCGCTCGGGTATCGCTCTTTTAAAATATTCGGACATATATGCGGCAAAAAATAGTTCTTCGTGTACTCATATCTATTTCCGCCTACCGGCATTTGCTTATATAATTTTAACAAAAAGGAATGAACCGACTGACGCCAATACTCAACAGTTTCCTCATCTTCATCAATTCTATAAATCGGTGAGAAACGTTTCATAACCCGGACCGCATTAGTGTTCAATCTTTTATAGGTATTGTCAACCACCGTATAGCAATCTTTTATTTTCCTTGTTATTAGGAGATCCGACAACAAATCTGCTATATTCGCTGTAATTTTCCACTCTTCAACCGACTTGATGCAAAGTATGCCATTGCCTTCTATTGCTTCATTCACCAAGCAGAAATAAATGATATTAACCATATCATTTTCATTAGAACAATCCACATGAAATACATACTTTATATCATCCCCTGTACCTATTAAAGGCATGGACAGGCTACATTCTGTCGCTCTGCTTTTTATAATTTCTGCAAAGGACATTTCTTCTTCCGCAGAAATAAATCTTACTTTTTTAAGAAAGGTTTCATCTTCAACATTATGTATTCCCCCTTTTGAGATATGCTCAATAACCTGCAGACACTTCGCATAATCTTCCTGTCGATTCAATATATCAAATAAAATGGTCCAATACATATTTATCCCCCAACTCGTTTTTTTATTCAGCCGATATCTATTCTTATGATTAGAGTATACTTCAATTATTTTTGTGGTTCAATCCTTTTCATGCCTGAATGCACAATATTGATTTTCCCCGCAGATATCTCCCGTAGTTGCGTAGCGCACTGCCGGGCAGCCTCCCAGACAGACCTCCGCATAATCGCAGTCACGGCAGGCACCCTTTAAATCCTCCTTGTGTAACTTCCTGCGCCATACAAACGAATTATCATCCTCCCATATTTCGCGCAGCGACCGCTTGCGGATATTTCCCTCCTGAAAGCCGCTGACACACATGGATATCCCCAGAATCGTACCCTCGTAAGCAATGCTGAGCGTAGAAATACCTGCCGGGCAACCGGAAAAGACCGGTATTTTTTCCGTATGCAAGGTCCTGCTCCTGACAATCGCCTCTTTGCAAGTATAATAACCGATGTTCTCGCCCGGATAAATATACATGTCTCCCTCCTGACTCGCCTCATAACAGAAATCAATCAGCTCCATGATTTTCTCCGGCGGCAGGACATCCTGTGCATGCGTGGCGAAATTGCCGTACGGCATTCCCATCTGCAATCCCCAATGCTCAACACCCATACGTGCAAGCTCACATTTTAGTGCGGAAAGATTATCGAAATTCTTTGCCGTTACCGTGGTTGCCACAAACACAGGAATACTCGCCTCTTTTAACAGGGCAAGCGCATGCTCACACTTTGCGAAGCTGCCCTCCATGCGCCCTGCATCATGTAATTCCTGTGTGCCGTCAATGCTGACGGAAACCTTTTTGATGCCTGCCCGTTTCATGCGCGCAATGACCTCCGGCGTTACCAGAGAGCCATTCGTGATTATCTGCACCTCAACGCCATGTTCACTCAATCTCGACGCAATCAGATCCCAGTCCTCCCGAAGCAACGGTTCCCCGCCGGTCAGAACCACGCGTTCCACCTCCATCTCTGCAATCTGTTCGCAAAGTTCAAGTGCCTCCTGTGTGGTTAGTTCCCTATTCCGTTCATCCCTAAAGCCACCACACAGACAGATTTCACAATTCATATTGCATTTCCTCGTTATCTCCCACGAGCACCATTTTAATTTGTATTTCATAGGCTCCTCCTTATGTATGCTTTTTTACCGTATAAGAGTAGCTTCCTTCCGCTATCAGCCATGCTCCGTCATCACTGCTGTCTGTCTGCACAGTAACGGTATTTATATCAGCGCTGTAAGGTCCGAACTCTTTTCCGGAATCCATCTGCAGCTTGTATTGCTCTACATGCTCTCCAGACCAATGGTAAGTATGGCTGTAGGTGCTTCCTCCACCACCTCCACCGCCTCCTTTACATGAAAACTGATAGGAGGTGCAGACTTCCGACTCCATCGCAGACAATAACACCAATCCCCGCGACAAAAAGCCGTTCCTTTCGTATCGCTTCATAAGCCTTCCACAATCCGTCACATTTCCCGATGCCGTGCCTTTTCCAAACGACTTGATTATCGGCATCTGAAATGGAACACTTTTTTCCACCCAGTCACTGCTGCCCTTTGGTCTTGCTGTCATTTTGAATTCCCGATCCTCCGTCGTCCGGACATCATAGGTCTGCTCACCTTCCGCCGCAATATTGCTTGCAATCTGTTTGATTTCCCATGCATCTGCATTTTTTTCCTCGACTTCCCAACAAAAAGTCGCCTGCGTTTCCGTGAGCCTCTCCACCTCAAACGTCCGGATGATTTCCAGTGGAAACGCAATTTTCTTCTTCACCACGGTATCGGCGCGATTTTTTACCTCAATCGCATATTCTCCGTATCGGATGTCTACCGTCTCTTCATGGTATTCCCCAGACTGTTCTACCGGATTGCCATCCAGTGTAACCGTAAAACTGGCATAATTTTCGACACGCCATCCAATCGTCCCTCGTTCACCGATATAGGGATTAGAATTCACAATCCGCAGATCAGACACATTCGGCATCGGGCATTTATGAATTGGAAGCTTCTGTACTGCCTTCTTTTCATTCTGCACACACAGATACGTCGTGCCTACTGCACTGTTGCACACAATGTCCGAGAACTGCACTACAGCCTGTGACAATCGGACTTCCTTGCTGTCCTGCTTCCATACCATCGTCTGCTCCGGCACCAGCTTCCAATATGTATGAATTTTCACATCACTACACTTTACGATACTCCACCCCAGACAATTTAGCTTTTCCGTAATGCTCGAGCCGTCTCCCTCCATCAGTGCGTCCGCTGCCTCTCCATACAGAAAATACAGATAAAAATAGCTGACTCCCGCAAGTGTCTCTCCGCTGTCAATATCCGGAATATCCTTTGCCGTGTATCCTCCTTCATTCCAAAAGGTCACGGTATCTCCGCCACCATTATCCATGCTAAAAATCAGGTCCGCTTTTCGACTTACCGTAATGTTGTCCGGATTAATACTTGTGAAAACTCCATCATACATGTCTGGTTTCCTCCTTCCATGAAAGATACCCCTCTAAAATCTCCGGACGTCTATCCGGGAGAAGTGGCGACAAACCTCTCTCCACCGCCTGCACCGTGACCGTCTGTCCTTTTCCTACACGGGTAACTTCTAATTTTCGTCCTGCAACCTCTGTCATCGGAAGCTCTGCTTTGCCTGACAGTGACAGAACCGGCCATAGTTTTAAGAAAGGCTGCATTCCGTCCGTCTGCGCCTTATACAACTCAGGAGACAGCCTCTCCCTTAAGACAGGTAAAAACCCTGTCCGAAGCGTAACCTCACGATATGGATCAAGTAACAAGGTAACTGTCCTTGCAGAATCCTCGAGCGAGAGATAGATCTGATTATCTTCAAGCACGTCATCCTCCTCCACAGAAAGATGCAGCCTTCCATAGTCCTCACTGCCGCTTCGATCCGCAAAGAATCCGACCAGTCCATCGCTCACGCGCCTCGCATCTCCCAGTTTAAGAGGAAATTTTGCTTTCTCATACCCGCCTGTACACGGTTCCTCTCCACCCCAAAACAGCTTGTGCCTTCCTTCCTCCTCCACAGCAAACGAAGCTCTTGCCAGAGCAAGTACATTTCCGATATAAAGCGCAGGATTCGCTGCTTCTTCTGCCCCTGCTCTCTTTGAAAAGTATCTGTCTGTCTGCTTTAACAGCCTTTCAAACATCGCATTCTCCCAACCAAGCACTCCCCTGACAAACAATCCGAGCTGTGTTCCTCTGATGTCCTCCGGTCTGAGGGACGTCCCCGGCGCGCTGCGCCATTTTACGCCCTCGTCTGTCTGTTGCAACCAGCCAAGAAAGGTTCCTCCGGCTTCATGCACCTGCAGATTCCGTTCAAATACATTCGCCATCAAAAAGCCACAGATTGGAGAGGATGCCTTGCCAAGCAATCTCTTATTTGCATCCTCTGCCGATACCCAGTGATACACCATCCGCATTCCTCCCGGAAAGCGCGGCGGCAAAAGCGCACAGTTCTCCCTGTCACAATGCAAAGCTTCGCTGACTGCCATGTGATATTCCGAAACATCCACCTCCCGGAATTGACCAAACGTATCAATCAGACGGAAGCGTTCAAGCTTCATCGTACCGCCACGAATTGGAAGAAAATCACAAGAATCCTTTCCGGGTATTGTGACTGGATAAATATGATTCACCATTTCCTGCATATGTATCGCCTGCACCTTTGTCTCCGGTTTTCCCGGAACGGAAAGAATCGGAATTGCCGGAACATACCGAAGCCCTTGTAACGCTTCATAAAATCCGGTTAACTGCTGTGAAAGAATCTGGCGTTCCTGCAGTTTTTGTGCAAATTCTTTTAGCTTTTGATACTCTTCCGATGCATCCCCGTAATCCTTCAACAGTTTTTCCATTTTCTTTTTCATCAGAAGCGGCGCATGCGGCGTAAACAGTGTCTGACCGGAAACTGTGATTTCCTTTCCCTGAAAGTCTGTGTCAGAGGCTTCCAGATCAATTTCACCTAATTGAAAGCAATCAAATGTATTGTCATTCTTCAAGTCAGTTCTCGCCGGCGTAAGTTTCACCTGCCATTCCATCATAATCGGATTCCACGGCATCTTCCATTCCTGAAATGATATGGCAAACGGGCGGTTACCGGATGCTTTTTGCGCTGTCGCCACCAACTCTGCCGTCTCGTCAAGACGCTTTTCTATTTCAAGTACTCCCGCTTTCTTTAGCGCCAGCCGGGCAAGTATTCGGGCAAACGGCTCTCCGAGAAGGATTGTCTCCGTGCAAAACGCCTCTGCTATTGTCGGAAGCGTTCCCAAAATTTTCTCCCACAACGGTTCTATATCCTCTGCCGCAAGGGTTACTTCTCCCTCAGGCAGTTCTATGGAAAGTGTATCAACAAAACGCATCCTGCACGGAAGTTTTCCGCTCTCATCTTTCTGAAAGCCCTGACGGAACACCCGCTCCGTCCCTTCCTCCACCATCAGAAGTACCGGTGGGTTGGGATGTACGAAACTTCTCTCCGGTACACTCACCATGTGCAATCCTTTTTCCTTAAGAATTCCGTCCACTTTTGCTTTTATTTTCTCCAGTCTATCACCGGCATTCGTTTCGCTCTTCGCTTCCTCACAAAAGCCTTGATATGCTGTTTGGAAAGCCTCTTTTGCTTTCTTCTCATCCTCCGAAGAAAATGGGGACGTCAGGCACTCGACATACCGGTGCCAGCAGTAATAAGATTCCTCGCTGTAGGATTCTTTCTGTCTACGCGCCCGGTTTATTTCCTCATACAGGTCCTGCAGGTCTCTGACTACCTCTTCCTCCTCGCCAAGGAGATTTACTTCACCGTTTTCGGCATTCGGCTCCATTGCCCGAAGCTTCCAGTTCTCTCCTCCTCCGGAATATCCAAACTGCCTCTCATGTAGACTATCCTCCAGACGAATCAGGCTATCCGGCTGCTCACAGTTGTCAAATTCCTCCAACGCCCCACATAAAAACGCGTTCAGTGTCCGTTCCGCCGCCTTTTTTTCCGGCATTCGGTTCTGCAAGTAACAGGACAGAGCCTCCGCCGAAGTATTTGCCAGAACTAAATCCAGATGCGCTCCATTGCGATTAATGTAACAGTGATCTCTGCCCTGCCAATGCACCTCAAAAGCTGTACCGTGGCATATCATACTGTCCGGATTCTCCCTCTTTTTCTCCCACTCCCATCCGAACCGCTCCGCAACCGTTTCTGCATCCGCACCGTAAAACGGATCTGATACGTCCCTGTCATAATAACCAAACACTGTATAGGTATACGTTCCCGCCCCATCGTCAAGCGGATCGTAAAATCCGAATACCGTCCGGCACAGCGGGTAAAACGCAGAAAACAGATGGTCTCCTGCTCCGACTGCTGTCAGCCGGTCCAGATGTCCGGTCTCCTCCCCGTTCTCCGCTGCAAACTCTCCCGCATTACCCAAGAATGCATAATATGCCCCTCCTTTTCCTGCCGGTTTCCATATTTTTTCAACCTCATCGTAGCGCAAACAGGGAATGGAAGTCTTCTGCATTCCCTGACCGGTCTTTTCCCTTGTATAGGTAACCGCGTCACTTTCCACTAGCCAAACCTTTCTTTTGACGCTGTCACAATGTACCCCTGTCTCAATTCGCATAACAATCCACCGGTTCGGGAGCTCCGGGAATGTAATGCCTCCGTCCTCTCCCTGCTTTCCGTCCAGCAGTGCATCGGGCATTGTCCAATGCAGATGTGCACCGGGCAATCCCTGCTTGGAAGCAAATCCACTGTTCGCAATCCGGTTTCCAAACAGATTGCTTTCATTGAGCAGCCTGTAATCCGGTGTAAAATCTGCCAGGAGCTGTTCCTCCCCCGGTTTCCCCAGAAGAAGCACATCCAGCGTCACCGGCACAAATAATGGTCGTTCTCTCACAGCAACCTCCCCTTCACTGAATATCTCACCGGCGTCTGCAACAACTCCGCCGCAAACTCTAACGCAGAAAGATGTTCTCTTTCCGCTTCACTCATCCCAAGCTTTTCTCCAATTAAATCACAAAGCTTCTCAATATCCACTACTCCCTGCGTCGTCTGATCTCGGAACGGAATCGGAGCCACACGAGAATCGTTTTCCCTCCCGCGGAACATGCGTGCAGTTTCATCTACCCCCGGCTTTGGCAGCGGAAAAAGCGGAAGTGAAAGTTCTCCCTGTTCATCGCAGGTAAAACCAAAGCTCACCCCCTCCTTCGGTTCCGTAAATTCCAAGCAGCTTATGATTCCATCTGCGATGCAAAAGAGAATGTCTTCCCCGATTCTTGAAATGTTCCGGCACTCTAATGATTCCTTTTCTCCTGAGTTCTTTGCATAGCAGGAGACAACAAGTCCCGGCCACCCCCGCACCAGATCTGAGCGGAGCAAAAAACCGGTCCGCATCCCGCATAATCCTTCCTGTTTTCCATCCGGACACGCTCTAAGCTGTCTTAGCGCATCCGTATGCACGAATGTATCGTGATACAAATCCATCGTGCTGTTTCTTCCCATACTCAGTGCACCGTCTATCAGAAAATCCACCCACTTTTCATCGATATAAAAGAACCGAAGCGACTCTGCAGGGAGAAATTTCTCATCACAAATCAAATACTCCGTCGGAACCG
Organism: Roseburia sp.; assembly: GCA_022771695.1. Classification (GTDB taxonomy): domain Bacteria; phylum Bacillota; class Clostridia; order Lachnospirales; family Lachnospiraceae; genus Roseburia. The sequence continues at coordinate 106,601 of JALEKJ010000062.1, forward strand.
CCTCTAAACGATAGAGCGTACCAAGGAAATCCTTTAGAGACGGCATCTCCTCTGTTCCCATTAAGACCGCCCTGCGCAATGCACCTTTGTCCTCCGCTGCGCTTTCTAGACGATACAGGCTGCTTTTATACCAGGATTTCATAACAGATTACCTCCTTCCTGATTTAATATCTGCAAAAGCCATGCTCCCGCCGAAATATCTGCTTCTGTTCCATCCGGCGTACATGCCCGAATTCCTGCATTTTTTCGCATTTCTGACTCCTGCTGTTTTTGCAAGTGTCTCTTGCTGGCACTGCGCAGCTTTTGAACTTGCCCCGCTGCTGCCTGATTGCCAAGCGCAAGCAGTCGCCCCAACTGCCAGGCTGCCGCATAGGAAATATCAAACATGCCGATTTCCGGATCATAGCGATACAGCGCATCCTGACACCAGACGGCAGAACCGTTTTCCTGTGGTTTCGATTTTTCAATACACTTCGGTACAAGTGGTCCACGATAGAAGGAAACTGTACTGCTTCCCTCTCTAAAGCTGTGTACCATTGGAAGGTAGCCGTTCTCTACAATCTCTCTGTAATGCTCCGTTCCCGCCTCCGGTCTTACACAAAAACGGTTCATATCCAGCTTTCCGCAAAGCTCCAGGAAATGCAGCGGTTCCGTCACAGAATAGAATTCCCAGCTATGCAGTACAAGCAGGCGCACTTTTTCATGCTTTGCGTTTTTGAGCGTCTCCCAGCAATCGCCATACCCTTCCAGAGACACCAGATAAGCACGGTTGCGTACGCCTTCTGTTCCGGAGGCAGGAAGCCGGTTCCCGACCACTGCAGACACCCATTCCTCCCCGGACACCGCATTATTTACTTTTCCCTCCGGCTCAACACGCCTTGCGTGGCTAAGCAGTGCCAGCTCCCGCACGGAGGGTACGAGTTCAAGAAAAAATTCCCGCGGCAGGTCAATATAGCTGCATTCTTCCGCTTTCTCTGCTTCCTCTAAAGACAACTGCGGGACAAAGGTGTCTGTCGCACACTTTATCACGCTTTCCACCGTTCCCGAAGCGGGATTTACAATTTCCTCATCCCGAAGCAGCAGCACTGTAAGCCAAGATGGTTCCCTTGATGGTGCTTCCTCCTGCTTTGCATAAAACCGCCCCTTTTTTTCCGGTTCGATGCTGCGCTCCCATGGAAGCGTCCGCCTCCCGAATATCACATGTGCAAATGAATCTCCGAAACTTCCCCTCATCCCGCTGCCCGGATAAACGGAAACAATCTCACCCTCGCCAAGCCAAAAACGTGGACCGTCAATATAAAAATGTTCTTCCACCCAATCAGACTTTCCGAGGATATCCCCGTCCACCTGTGCTTTCATAATATACTCGCCACTGCCAATGAGCGGAAGACAGGATTCCTCCAGCTTCATCTCAAACTTTTCATCCATGTCCTCTTCCTCCCGTTCCCACTAAAACCGGCGCCACGCAAAAGATTTCCCGTACATCACCAAACTTTGACAAATCAATCTCTTCCGTAAATTCCGGAAATCCTTCCAAAAACAGCCTTCGTTTTTTGTCCGTCTCCTCACCCGCAAGCTCCCGCACTGTATCATAAGCCTTTGTCTGGTCATAATCAGGAGCTGTCATTTCCGGCGGATTGGCAATCACCACCTCTTTTTCATCCTCCCGACATTCCATCCGACATATAAGGCTTCTGTAGGCTCTGCTCTTTGCCACGCAAAAAGAGAGCCCCGTACAGCAGTTTGCAGTTTCTCCCTTATATCCCTCTTTGGTCCACAACGCACTGGGCAGCGCCTCTACAATCGTCTGGTGCTCCCACTCCGCACGCATCGGCACTCCGTCGCTCCTCTTTAATTCCACCACAAGCTTCGGCGCAGTTTCCTTTCGGCAAGGTCTCAGCCAGATTTTATTTGCTTCCTGTGGCGAATCCAGTGTGGTTTCCTGCCCGTTGATTGTAAACGCTGTCAATGGCACCTGCGACTTTACCTCCAGAACAAGCTGCTGTCCGTTTACCACCTTAGCCCTGTTTTCTTCACTTTTCGCTTCAGATTGCCTGTGTTCGTCAATCAGCCCGCCTGCAAACCGGATACCCGGTCCACCAAATTTTCCTGATGTCTCTCCCTCTGCGAGCTGCCTCTTCTGTTCCGCGCCGGGCAGAAAAGAGGTACAGAATTCATCAACCGATATGGTATCCGATTTCGTCTCGCCTTTGCCAAATTTTATGGTAAAACTGATAATCCAGAGGTGCACATGCGCAATGCCAGAAAAATCCGGTCCCCAGATTGCCAGATCGCAGCCAAGCTCCATATGAACCTTAAAGAGCTTTAATTCCACCTTTACACCGATACTGATTCCTATATCAGCGGTATAGGAATACGGTTTCCATCCAATCTTGATATCCGTGTAGGCATGGAACCATGCATACACGCACTTCCACTCGAACACCATCTGGAAATCGCCGCCTGCCATGATATACGAAGGCGTCAGTGCAAAATAAAGGCTTCCCGAAACACTCAGTTCAGGACTTAATTTCCACGAGAGTCTGAGCCTGTCCGGTGACGGATAATGTACCGGCTTCGCATAGCCGTTCTGATAACCGCCAAGGGAGATTACAAAGTCTCCGGCATGCGCTCCGGCATACCACATATAAAAGGCAAAGCCACCGCTTATGTGACAATCTTTTGAAAATACATAGGAGTCCTTTGTCAAAACCCCCTCCACCGGAATCAGTCCACTTCCGGGGTCTATCGTAAGCTTTATCAACAGCCCGACTTCCGCAAATGGCTTTTCCTCTCCCTTCGGAATGACGACATCTGCCCGTCCCAGAAGATTCAGGCAAAAGCCCTGATCTACCAAAACAGTTGCCAGCACCGCTAAATCTACCATCTGAAAGGAATTTGCCGTAATGCCTGCTGCAATCCAGTTCGCTCCTGACTTTGCCGGGAATTCCTTATCTGCCTCCTCTCGCATGTCATCCGCTGTCTTTTTTCCTGTTACGACCGCCATCAGTGAAAAATCCTCCAATGCCTCAACCGACGGTACCACAAGCGTTCTTGAATAACCGAAACCCGCTGCCATTCCTGTCACCAAAAAGCAGGGCGGTCCTCCCAGTGTTCCCTTCAGCATTCCAAAAAGAAATGCGGACGGATACGGCTTTGCCTCATATGCACCGTACAGCGCAATCCCATAGCTTCCTGCCTGTATCCGCACAAAACCGCTGTAGGTTTCCTTCTCCGCATTCTCCCGGAGAAATCCACCCGCCAACGAGAAACCTGATGTATCGACTGACAGGGAAAGTCCTTCCATGCATACCGCTATTTTTCGTGTCTCCATTTCATAGGTAAATGTCAGGCCATCCAGCGTGAGCGCTAGTCCCGCCGACGCATACGAGGCGCAGATTCCAAGCCCGACCTCCCCTTTCCGGTAGGAAAAAATAAGGCGCTGAAATGCAAACGGTCCGATTGTTTTGTTGACCGCAACAGAGCCATGAAAGCCCACCGATCCGCTATCTGCCGTCAAAAGCTGCCGCTTACCGCCTTCCGTATAAAGGGGCAGACAAAGCTTTACCGGTCCCTGCGGCAGCATAAGTTCCGTCAAAAATACCAGCCCGGCCTCTGCTGTCACATGCTCTGCAATCCCCTCTATCGTATAATCCGCGACGGCCCTATCCGAATAGAAAAAGGTCAGCCTCCCAATCGACACACCGTCAAGTTCCTCCACCACGCCACCCACAAACGGCAATGCGGAGAAATCAAAGTTTCCGTTCAACCGTATGCCAAAGCATGTCTCTTCCTGTCCATGCCGCAATCCGATTGTTGCACTGCCTCCCCAGACAGTGTGTTCTTCCCTGAGTGATGTGACTCCTGCCGTGCCGGACAGCTCATAGCATGAATTTCCCGGCTTGCTTTCAAATCTAAGATTTGTCAACCAGAAATCCGGCAACTGCATCGCTTCCCCCGTTCCTGTTACTGCCCCCATCAGTTCAGTCAGTGAAATAGTCTGCTCATATCCCGCACTTCCGGCTACGCGCCAGCCGTCCGTATCGTAATCCGCTTCAAGTTCCATCTCTATAGCGCCCAGTTCAAATACACCTGCCAGCTTATAGGCAGTTTCCCCGCCATTCCCATGCACACCAAAGGACAACTGCTTTACCTCAAACAACTCAAGCAGCTTCCATGCTTCCTGCACGGAAAGTATCAAGGAAAAACCGGATATTTGCCCCTTTGCGGCACTGTACTCAAGAAACAGTTCATTCAAAAAAAATGTTGCTACAGAAAACGGGAGTACCGAGGTATCAATTTCTCCCGCAAACGCAGCCAGAGCTGCCAGACTGCCAAGGCAAACCGGCTTCTCTCCTCCTACCTTCAGGTAAATCGCTTTTCCTTCTGAATGAAACCCGACCTGTATCGGAGCTTCTTTCTCTTCCAGCAGAAACTTACCCGATACTGTGATTGAAAAGCTGACTCCTTCCTGCGCTCCGCTGTCCGCTGCAATTTCCAGTTCCACCTCGGACAAGGTCATTTCAAAGTTCTTTGCCGGTTTCCATACAGTCTCCTCCTTCGTAGCAAGTCCAACGGAGAATCTTGTAATCTGCTGCTTCCTACTCTCATACTCCAACGACAAGCGGCAGATTGTAATCTCCTGCAGCATTTCCCGCAAATCCGCCGGCATAAGATTGTCAAGTTCCTCCACACCAAGCAGTCCAAAAGCATCGTCCAATCCGATGACAGTCTCTCCTGCTTCTCTTTGCCTTTCCAATTCATCATCGTTTGTCATCATGAGTATATAGGATGAGTCTGGCATAAAATGAAGCAGAATCGGAATTTTCTTTTTCGAGAGAGCTATGTAACCGCCTGCATTTCCACTGACGAACGTCTTCTCTCCATTTATGGTAAAGCAATAGCTATAGCTTAATCCGGTAAAGGCAAAGCGCTTATCCAGTCCCGCAAGTGCCTCGTATGCCGGCTTTTTTGTCAGAATTTCTATTCCCGCCTGCAGCTTATGTGCCACCTCCGCAAAATACAAGTGAATCCGCACTTTCGGGAACTCAGTTCCGAGAACTGTTACCTTTTCCGCATTCCCTGCCAAATTACCACGCTCCGGATCCACCAAAAGGTTGGTCAGAAGAACCTCCTCTTTACCAACTGCCTCTTTTAGCAGATGCTCCACCAGATCCAAATTCAAAAAATGCTTCCTACTTAACACAAGTTTCTGTTTTTCTTTTATTCTCTCAAGAAAGTCCTGAAGTTCACGGTACTCCATCCGTCAGTCGCCTCCCTTCTTTGCGGCTGTTTATTGTTTCCGTGACATACTATGAACACTTAAAATTCCTGCCATGCACCCTCACATTCAAAATGTGTGCTATAATCGTCAAATTTATACTCACCGGTTGAAAATTCGTTGCTTGAGCTTGCCATCACTGCATTTCCCTCTGCATCGAGTCCATGATAAATATAGATTTTCACGCTATCCAGCAAATCCGTAATTCTTTGGTCCCAAAGCCTTCTCAGTAAAAATCCATCAAACTGATGCGTCAGATAAAATCCGGATTGTGTAACCTCCGGTTTACCGTCAAAGGCTGAGTAGTTCGTAACCGATACCGGTGTTCCAAGCCTGCCTGTCTCATCATTTACAACCTGTAGAGTCTCATTCACAAAACACCACTTACGCGGGTCATATGCTCCCTGTACCGACCGGTTCCAGTGATATTCCGGTCGTTCCTCATAACGCAGGTTATAGATACAGGAATTAAGCGTTCTTAGATATGATGTGGCCCTTATATCCACATTCTCTTGTTTTCTATAAGCTCTTTGCAATTCTCTGCTTGCTATCAATAACCCTTCTTCATACATATCCCCATCCTCTATCAGTTCCTCATCTTCATAGAAATACTTCAACCCAATCATTGTATTTGTCAGAAAATTAATTCCGTATTCTGCCTCATATTTCTGCCTTTCGTCCATTTTCCATCCGTAGTTCAGTATATCTAAGGTAATCGCTACCAACGTCTCCCAACTCACTGAATGACAACGATCCCGTACCTGTTCCCCCGTTGGAAGTGCTGTATATGCTACATCTGTAAAGTTGGGACGATTCCCACTCCACACATAGCCCTCATTGCCATATACCACTCTTCCTACAATTCCTGCTTCAAGCTCTGTCTCCTGCCGGTCTTCTAAATATGTCATCCGGCTTTTTTCTTCTTCATAAAAAAAGCCAACACAAGGCGAATCATGACTATCCATGATCCGCTTTGCATCGACTTTTCCATAACTGTTATACTCCATACATTCGCCCTCGTTATTAAAACAGAAAAAATGCACCAGTTGCCTTTATTACTGTTTACAGCTTACTACATCCTTAAGTTGAATGTCAAATGTCAAATGCATTTTCATACAAGACCTTTCATACGAGATCATCTTCAAAAGAAAGTATTTACAGCCTTTTCTTCACAGCATTAACCATTCCAACATTATTCTAATAATAGGTTCTATTCGCGAAGTAAATGTTGCAATAAGCTACAATGATGTTTTACCTATTCCATTCCCTTCTAACCTCATCAATCAGTTCCTGCCGCACATCCGTCCTGAATACGCTTGTATCCTCAATCTTACGTATCTCTATTAAATTTATACGGTAATCCGGTGTCATTTTCTGCAAGCACTCGGGTATGTCTGCAAAATCCAGCATCTCCTGCAGCTCACTCTTTCTCACAACCTGCCTGCCATTGCAGGCAATTCCGTTAATAACATCCGCATGGCGTTCATCGTCGGAAAAATAGCCCTTCCACCCCATATCACGTTCCATATTCCGTTCCTCCTGTGTATGCAGGAACCCCTTTTCGCCCCCCTGCTTTTATTTTGTGAAATTAAAAGTATGAATTTTCTGATACATAGAAATGTGCTTTGAATGAATTATAACACGATTACAATCTCATCATTCAGCATTTCATATGCCAGCACTACACTTTCTTCATCCGTAATCATCCTGTCATCCTTTACTTGCATAATTCCAAGCGTTTCCTTCCCTGTTCATGCACTTCTTTCTCGTCTCTATTTGCGTTTTGGCTTATATGCGTAGTTTCTTTTATTATAAAAAAGACTTCCTGCTATGGAAGTCCTTTGTCGATAAACTAACCGCCGCCACAGCGCACTTACATGCCCCACTGCACTGTGCTATCCCCCACAACAATTCCATTTGCCAGCATAGTACCGTTTCCTCCATCACGCTTCAAATCCAAATTACAGACATAGCCTCCATATTGCACATCGTCAACCGATACAACGGTTACCTTTTGACCTTCCTCACCATATACCGTATCCCCTGCCTTCAGTTCATCCGCACGTATAAACCCATTTCCCTGATAAACCGGGTGTTCCTTCGTCATCTGCGCGCAACTACCTTCTTCTGTCCTGATAAAAATAAGTTCCTCCTCCCAGCCTTTCCATATATTCTGCACCAGAATTGGTCGTCCGTTCTCCGGCTGCATGATTCTTTCTCCGATTCTTATGTCAGAAATGCGTTTCAGACTTCCATCCCCCATACGAATCTGCGTGTCCTCTGCCAGGCAGCCACACATTCGTGTAACTGGACCTAAATTTAGATTTTTTTCGCTTCCACTCATTGTTCCCACAAATATACCTTCCTTTCTCCGGTGTTCTATAAATGTATATAAAGTACATTCATATCATATAAGAAAATATGCTTTGCTAAAATTATAGCATCACTCATATTGTTTCAATCGTGTCCTATATAAACTCTGCTATGGCTTACTCTTTCTTAATCGGTTCCATTGCCTGTGTCAACAAGGAGTTCAGCTTTGCCATGCTCTCTGACGGCGGTTGCTGTACCGCCTTTGCATGAATCTCATAAGCTGCAGTGCTGTCTGTCTGACGCTTGTGATCCGAATCAGAGGATACGCTCCCTGTTATGGATACATCCAATCCAAACCACGAGCTGTAGCTTACTGCGCTATTTACATCCTCTTGCTTTTTATCCTCTGACATCTCCATGCTTTTTTCTTCCATATCAAAATCTACGGTCAGCTCATCCATTGTAAATGCCGGTAACGGCACCAATGACAGTAGCGGCGCCTTGACCGTGCAACTCTCGCTCCCCACGCTGCCATCCTGTTTTATCAACGGGCGCTCATAACTAAAGTCAAGAACCTTCGTCTTGGATTCATCTCCATCCTGATAGGCTAGCTTCTTAATTCCATCAATATAAGTCGCCGTCAGCTCCTGCTGTCCCTGTGCAACAGCCACAATGGGCTTACAGATTAATGACTCAATCGGCAATCCTGTGAACTGCTCACCCGCATCCTCTCTAAGCGGCTTTTTTGTCTTATCTTCCGCTGCCTGAAGCTCCTTCTCCTCATTTTCTCTGCTCAGTTCTTTCTCACTCATCAGCTTTCCTCCCTCTACAAGGTCTGTATGTGTCGGTTATCAATCCTTATCATTTCTTCTTGTGTAGTTTTATTGTATCACAAAAATGGGAATGACACGCTCAAAATTGTAAGTAAAGATATATTGTCCGATAGCAGTTCCGGCTTCCCTGATGTTGCTGCACTGTACCAGATACGCTTCTTCATATTTGAAGCCGCGGTAATCTATGATATACAATAAAGTCTACATATGCTGTCTTATCTTCCTTCAAAGGAACTATTGAATCCTCTAAGTTCTCTTTTACATACGAGAACAGCTTCCAGCAATTCTCATACTACCATTTGTAGATATTTCTCCTATGGAGCACTTATCGTTACCGAGGTCGCACCTGTAAACCCGTACACACCATTTCCGGCGGTCACGTAGGTATGAATTGTATACTTACCATAATTGTTGTTATGATTCTGAATATTTACCTGCGTTGCATAACTTCCATCACACAACTTCCATGCGGTGTACCAACGCGTATCGCTCTGATCCGACTCGCTCCACACCGGGACCTGCACTTTTACTACTCCGGACGGTGCGTCAACTCCATAAATAAAAACATCAAACGTTCCGTTTGCAGGAAGCACATTCTTTACCTCTATGGACTGTACCCTTGCACCTGCCACGGAAAATGTCGTATTTCCTAAAAGTACCTTCGTTCCGTTTGCGTTTTCTCCATACAGATGTACTTGATATGTTCCGGCAGTTTTGTGTGTTGCAATAGATAAATCTTTTCGCCACATGCCTTCGGATACCTGTTCTGCCACATGCCATACCAAGTCGTCCTGTCCGCCATTTTCACTCCAGACCGCAAAATATGCCTTCTGCACACCGCCTGCCAACTTCACGCTATCCGCAATCAACTTACAGGTATTCTCATCAGAGGCAAGCAGCGTCTGGATGCTCGCTGATGGTGGATAAATTTCCACCGAAGTTCCACCTATATACTGCACAATTCCATTACCGGCTGTCACATTAGCGTGTATTGCATACTTCCCATAGCGGTAACCATGGTCACCGATGTTTACCTGCATTGCATAGGTTCCATCGCTCTGTTCCCACGCCGTATACCAACGCAAGTCACTCTGGTCATCCTTACTCCACACTGCCAGTTGTACACTCATCACTCCGGACGGACATGTAATTCCATCGATAAAAATGTCAAACGTTCCGTTTGCTCCAAACACATTTTTCGCCTTTATGGACTCTGCCTCAACACCGGTTACATTAAAAGTGGTATTGCCCAAAAATACTCTTTCACCAATGTTCTTCTCCCCATACAAATGCACGTGGTAAGTTCCTGCAGTCTTATGTGTTGCAATCGAAATATCTTTCTTCCAAACTCCACCGGAATTCTGCTTTGCCTGATACCACATCAGGTCATCCTGTCCGCCCTCGTCACTCCAAACTGCAAAGTATACATTCTGCACGCCACCTGCCAAGCCAACATTACTCGCACTCAAACTGGCTGTTTTCTCGTCAGAAGATAATATTGCCTGTACCGCCGCTTGCGGTGGATTCACCGTCACCGTCGTCGCTCCAACAAACGTTTGTGCCTGTGTCCCGGATGTCACGTACACATGCACGGAATACTCTGCATAATTGTAATTGTGATTCTGCAGATTTATCTGCGTCGCATAGCTTCCGTCGCTCTGTCTCCATGCCTCATACCAGCGAATATCACTCTGATCCGGCTGACTCCATACCGGAACCTGAACAGAGTCAACTCCACTTGTCGCAGAAACCCCTGTTATAAAAACATCAAAAGTTCCCGTACTACTATTTAAATTTCTAATCTCAATTCCCTGTATTGACGCAGATTCCTCATGTAAAAACGCAGTCCGCACAACACATGTAGACTCTCCGCTACTATTTACCGTATACGCCCATACATGATAAATACCGTTTTCCCTGTGATTTGTAATCGGGAATGTGGCGCTCCATGTACCCTCACCATTTGAAGACGCATTATAATATCTTAAGTCATTCTGTCCGTCTATGTCTCCCCATACAGCAAATGACACCGCCACAGTTCCACTATCAGCATCAATCCCCGACAAAGTCAGTCTATATTCCCCTGCTGTCGGCGATCGTACGGTCACTGTTGGAACAGCCTCCTCCGATGGCAACTCCTGCTCCTGCACCTCCACCTCCTCAGCGATGGTCTTCAAACTCATATCCGTTATCCATCCCGTACTCGTCTTATAACCATAGCCCGGTGCCAACAAATCTCTCACTGTCAAATCCGCACTCGCATCAATCGTCAGTCCACTGATGAATCCACCTGACAAGCTCACATTTCCGCGGACAACCCTAATCCCCCAAGATTCACCTGCTATATTTCCGCTTAACACCGTCAGACTACCACCATCGACGCAGATAGCACATCCATCGTCTGACGTATATTCGTCATAAATTCCATACAAACCATCATAACTATCCTGTACAGTCAGATTTCCTGCACTGACATAAATTAGTCCATTCTTTCCATCACTGCCCTTGCCACTTCCCGAAAGCGTATAACCGTCTACATCTAACGTCAAATCTACATTGCTATTCGCTAATATCAACTGCTTATTTTCAGCCACCATAACAGGTCTTAGCAATGTCATGGTCGCTTTGACTGCTGTCGTGCTCTCGCAAACTGTGTTCCACGCACTTTCCATATCCGTATAGTTTGTCACATTTCCGTCAATTTCAACACTCACCACATCAGCTACTGTCGACATTACTGTCGTCCACACACCACGCTGTTTCTCCAAAATCATTCCACTTTGTAACGCATAGGGTTTAAATGTAAATGTGCCATCTCCCGCTGCCGCTGAGGCATCGATATAGCCATGGTTTTCCAGCGCAATACCTGATCCACTTAAAACATTTGCATCTGCCACCTCAAAAGCTGTGACGCCGCTTATATTTCCTTTAACAGTAAGCGTGTCATCTTTACCCAGCCGCAATGTACCTCCACCGGTAAAATCTGTCACAGAAAATGTATTGTCCACCATAACCGCAGACAAATCCAAATATGTACCGTTATTGATGCTGACATTCACATCAGCATTTAACGCTTTGGGAATCAGATTGCCACTTTTGACTGTCAGTGTCCCAATATCAGAAAACTCCATATTATAATTGGGATATACTGTTGAAAAAATTACATCTGCTTTATTCGTGTTGCTTGCCAGACCATATATATTACTAACTTTGCTGTTGTTTAACTCGATTGTAACCGTTCCGTTTACAGGATAGTTTTCTTCACTTGGTACAGGTGCCTCCGGCTCAGTTCCTCCAAAAAGGTCACTCGCATCATATACACCGGTCTTTGCACCACATGCATAAACATTTCCTAAACTTTTGTCCGTCGTACTATTAATCGTAATAGTTGCCGGCAAATCACTGCCCTCATTCATGCTGCCCGCATAAATATTTCCAAACTGTGCTGCAGAGCCATTGATAATAATTTTTCCATGACCACCTTTTGCTGCTGTACTTCCTGCAACTCCACCTGCAAACAAATGTACTGCACGCGTGCCGGAAAGCTGCGTCACATTTGTCAGTGTCAATGTATGTCCATTTGCAAAAATAGCATTCTTCTCCTTATTTGTAAGCGCAATCGCCATATTTTCAAATGTAACATCTGCACCCAAAATAATTCCCGCACGACGCAAGCACAAATCAGAACCGGATTCGCTCGTAATCGTAACCGCTTTATCAATAACTAGCGGTGTAGAATCATTTGTTCCATCCACTCCTACATAAGCGCCACCTGCGCCAATAATAATGGTTCCACCCTCCGTCACATTTGCCAATGCAGTCTCAAAATCCTGATAAGGATCTGCCGCTGTACCGGTCCCGATTCCACTTGCCGTATCATCTGTATACACGACATCACTGAGTGATAACAACATTGGAATCCCCGCATCATCCTCGCTCTCAGTGGCCAAGACTGATACCGGCGCACTAAATATAATCATACACACGCATAGTAAAGCACTTAATATTCTTTGTTTCATTCTACTCTCTCCCATTTCAGCATATGCATCCGCAAAACATCGCCTTCATATTCTCTCATTGCTGCAACCTTGCCTCAGCCGCTCCTGTAAACATGCGAACTCCGTTTCCCGCTATCACATAAGTATGTATTGTATATTTTCCACGGTTATTATTATGATTCCGAATATTGACCTGTGTCGCATAGCTTCCATCACTCTGTTTCCACGCTGTATACCATATCAAATCACTCTGATCATTTTTGCTCCAAACCGGTATCTGCACCTGCTCCACACCTGACGGGGATTTGATGCCATAAATATATACATCAAATGTTCCGGTTACAGGATTCAAATTCTTCACTTCAACAGATTGTACCGTCACGTTGGACACGGAAAATGTCTTAGCTCCTAAAATGTACCGAATACCATCTCCGGTTTCACCATACAGATGTACCTGATAGATTCCCGGAGTCTTGTGTGTGCCTATGAAGATTTCTTTCTTCCAGGTTCCTGCATAGGCTTGTTCTGCCTGATACCAGCACAAATCATCCTGACCACCCTGCTCACTCCATACCGCAAAATATACTTTTTCAAGCCCTAATGCCACTCCCACATTGCTGGCTATCAGATTACATCTTGTCTCATCTGCGGATAATAGTGTCTTCACGCTAATCTGTGGTTCATTTACCACAACAGACGCTGCCCCTGTATATGTTTTTACCTGCGTCTTTGATGTCACATAGACATGTACCGTATATTCTGCATAATTATAATTATGATTCTTAAGGTTTACCTGCGTTGCATAACTTCCATCATTTTGTCTCCATGCCGTATACCACACAATGTCACTTTGATCCTCTTTACTCCAAACCGGAATCTGAACAGAGTCTACGCCACAGCTTGCCGTAACCCCTTTTACAAAAACATCAAAAGTTCCTGCACTGGCATTTAAATTTTTCACTTCAATCTCTTGTACCGACGCAGACTCATCATGTCTGAACGCAGTCATAACAAGACACGTATTTACTCCGTCCTTTCTTTGCGCATAGGCTCCAACGTAATATATCCCTCTTTCTCCGTGATTTGCAATCGGGAATTCAACATTCCATTTACCTGCACTACTTGAGCTTGCATTATACCAACGCAAATCATTTTGACCATCATTTTCTCCCCAGATGGCAAAAGTCACCCCATTAATATCGCCATATGCATTTAATCCTGACAGCGTCAGCCTGTATTGTCCTGATGCTATTGGTAATACTGTTACCGATGGCGATGGTACTGTAAACGTTGTACCTCCGACATATTTTCTTTCATTCTGATTATTTATCACATACACATGTGCATAATAGAGTCCATCTGTTCCATGATTTGCCACCGGAACACTCTCTTCGTATTTACCCGTTGCATTCTTTGTTGCTGTATACCAAATCAAATCATCCTGTCCATTTTTTTCACTCCATACCGCAAACCGAACTTCACGAACACCTCCCTGTACCCCAACATTTTCTGCTATTATCTTGTATATTGTTTCATCTTCTGATGCCTGTACCGTTACCTCAGCGTAAGGCTGCTCCATTGTAGTTTTCGTTTGTCCCGCAAACTTGCAAACGCCATTTTCCGTTGTCACATAAACATGTACTGTATACTCTCCGTAATCATATTTATGATTTTTTATATCTACCTGTGCTATGTAGCTGCCATCCTCCTGTTTTACTGCTGTATACCAGTATATATTATCCTGACTACTACCACTCCACACAGGCACCTGCACCTCAGAGACATCACCTGTTGCAGATATGCCTTCTAACACAACATCAAAAGAACCCTTTCCATTATCCATATTACGGATTTCAATATTCTGTATCGAAATCGTCTCATTATCTTCAACCCTACACGTCAACTGCTCGTTCCCATAAGAAACTGTCAACTTCTTGTTATCCCAGCTTTCCTTTGACAACTGATATGCCACCAGATTGTAGATAACATTCTTGTAGCTATCCGGCATGCTGCTTGTCACCGGAAGTGTAAATTCTGTCTTACCCTCCGCTATATTCTGTTTCACCGTATCCATAAATGGATTGGACCACTGTGCTATTTCACCTGTCTTTATAAAATAATTATTCTCAAGCGCTGTTGATTCATATCCCGGTACTGCCCCTGTATGCTCATCATGAACAAGACTAATGATATCATCCGTCAGCCCAAAGTACATATGTTCATAATAGGTGCCTTTATAACTATCTCCCATATCATCCCACGTACTGTCAATCTGATACCATTCACCATCCATTTTCACAGCAGTCCATACATGAACATTTCCCTCCATTCTTCCTGTCTGGATTCCAACCTTGTTCAGAAGCTTGACATATGCCTCATGATAGGACTCGCAGGTTCCCTCGCCTCTTGCCAATACGCCTTCCGCAGAGCAATAGCTGTAAGAATGATCATAATCCGCATGATCAATAATCCAATCGTGTAGCCAGAGCGCTTTCTCAAAATCTGTTGAACATTCTGCCTCACACTGTGCAGCCACAGTAGTTACAATCTGTTCCACCGATGGATAGCTTTCATCCTGTATCACGATTGGATATTCATACAACCCCGTCATCTTCGTCTGATATGTCGTCATATCCATCACACTAAACCGGATATAATATGTACCGGATGCATAGAATGTAAATGTAAACGTATTACTATCCCCATACGCACCGTTAGAGCCAAAGCTTATGTCATAAACGTTTTTCAATTCAGAATCCATAAGTGCAGCGATTCTGTATTTATAATTTCCCGTTCCCCCTGTGGCATTCATTGTAAATGTCACAGGCGTTCCACATTTTATATCAGACGGATACTCTATGGAAAGACTTAACGAATCAGCCTCCAACGCTACAGGTTCTTGACCTGCTATACCGGCATCACCAACATCCTCAATTTCTTCCTCCGCATTCGGAATGTCTTGTGTACTCTCTTCCGGAGCAAATTCTGAAATTGCCTCTGTCGCTTGCATATTCGTATTTTCTTCTGCCCATACAGGAAGAGCTACTTCCGAAAGAAGAATCGTCACCGACAATATCATGTTAATTATAAGCTTTTTTACTTTCATACTTCCCCCACGTATCTCCCAAATCAAAACCGACAAACTCCACTTTTATTTCTCTAAGTGTTTCTTGCGTCATTTCGCCATTCATCCTTATTTTTATATTAGCATCTCCGTTCATATAAAGTCCACTGTTTTTAGTACTTTTGTCACTCATTCCTAAAAAGTAAGCAAAAACCCGATAAAGCTGCTTAGCCTTATCGGGTTCTCCGTTTTAGTACTGTTTTAAGTTGTTTACCATACTCACAATCTGATAACCATAGTTCTTCGCTGTAGCCCAGCCCTTACCGTAAGGATTTTCCTGGATTCCCAGCCACTCAACATATGGTGCTGTTCCCCTTGTCACATATCGGAATCTGTTGTCTACACAGGCATTATTCAAAGCTTCATTATTTGCGTACGCTTTCAGATGCTGCACCTGTGCCCGAATTCCGGTTCTTACATCCGGAAAAGATTCTCCCTGAACACCGGCTCCGGTGCTTCCCATTCCGGCAAAATTGTATTGCTCTATCTTTACATTTCCGCCATACTTCAAAAATCCCGTTTCTTTCATCGCCTGGCAGAATGCAACCTCTGCCTTAATTCCTTCTGCCCTGCACTCTTCTATATAAATCTGACAAAATGCCTCGATCGTCGGTGCCTCTGTGTTTTGGTAAAAAGACGGATAACTCGCATGACGATTATAATATGCCGTCATCTGTTGAACGGTAACGGATGTCGATCCACTGATTGGATGTAAAATATTGGTGACATTTACAATAGAACATGTTACGCGCCCTGCGCAGATACTAATTCCGTTATTGTCATATACATATGCATCTGCATAATACAATCCCGTATTGTTGGAATGATTTCGAACGTCCGCCCCGATGACATAGCTTCCATCACTATTTGGTGTTGCGTCATACCACAACAAATCTGCCTGATTTCCGGAAGACCACACAGCAACTTTTACCGATGCAACTCCTGCCGGTGAACTGGCTCCTTCTACTCTAACCCCAAAGGTTCCATCTGTCTCATTATAGTTCACCAAACTTACTGATGATGCGCTTGGACCCTGCACCGTAAATTTGATACTTGCCATTGGAACATAGTTATTGTTACAGTCGATTGCATACACATCCGCTTCGTACACGCCTGCCGTTCTATGATTTGCAAGTGCGAAGCTCTGCTGCCATACACCGCTGGAAGTATTTCCTGCCTCATACCACTGGAGGTCGTCCTGTCCCCCAGCTTCGCTCCAAACTGCAAAATATGCCTTTTTCACGCCTCCTGACAGTCCTACATCACTTGCTATCAGATTACAGGTCTGCCCATCCGGCAATATTCCTACCTGCACCTTTGTCTGTGGAAGGTTCATCGTCACAGAAGTTGAACCGGTGAATTTACATACACCATTTCCTGCCGTTACATAGGTATGGATCGTATATTTTCCATAATTGTAATTGTGATTCTGAATGTTTATCTGCACCGCATAACTTCCATCGCTCTGCTTTGTCGCCGTATACCACCGGATATCGCTCTGATCCTCCCGGCTCCACACCGGCACCTGTACCTTTGTCGCTCCGGATGGCGATTCGATTCCATAAAGGAATACATCAAATGTTCCGGTTCCTTCCATCACATTCTTTACCCTTATGGTCTGCACAGATATATATGAAACATCAAATGTTGTCGTACCTAAGACAGTTCGCTTTCCTGTTATGTCTTCCCCATACAGATGCACTTGATAGGTTCCTTCTGTCTTATGGGCAGCTATAGAGATATCCTTCTGCCATATACCGCTTGCACTTTTTTCTGCCTCATACCACAACAGGTCGTCCTGTCCGCCCGTTTCACTCCAGACTGCAAAATATACCTTCTGCACGCCTCCTGCCATCTGTACACTGCTGGCTGACAGACTACAACTCTTTTCATCCGCCGCTAACGCTGCCTGAACCTTTGCCTGCGGCGGATAGATAGCAGTCGAAGTAGAACCGACAAACTTCTTTACTCCATTTCCTGCCGTCACATAGGTATGGATTGTATACTTTCCATAAGTGTAATTATAATCGCGGATATTTATCTGTACCGCATAGCTTCCATCGCTCTGCTTTGCCGCCGTATACCACCGGATATCACTCTGGTCTCCCTTGCTCCATACCGGCACCTGCACACTACTTACTCCTGACGGCGATTCGATTCCTGAAATGAACACATCAAATGTCCCGTTTGCCGCATTCAGATTTTTCACTTTTATAGACTGTACGCCCACATAGTTTACTGTAAAGGATGTTGCTCCCAAAACAGAACGCTCTCCTTTACGGTTCTCTCCATACAGGTGTACCTGATAAGTTCCTTCTGTCTTATGAGCAGCTATAGAGATATCCTTCTGCCAGGTACCGTCTGCATTTTTTTCTGCCTCATACCACAACAGGTCATCCTGTCCGCCAGCTTCGCTCCAGACTGCAAAATATGCCTTCTGTATGCCTCCTGATACCGCCACATTGCTTGCTGTCAAACTACAGGTTTTCTCATCCGAGGATAAGACCGCCTGTACCTTCGCCTGAGGCTGATTTACCGTTACAGACGTTGCCCCCACAAAGGTTTTGATTTGGGTTGTCGACTTTACATATACATGTACTGTATATTCGCCATAATTATAATCATGATCCTGAACATTAACCTGGATGGCATAACTTCCGTCACTTTGCAATGCCGCCGTATACCATTTGATGTCGCTCTGATCTTCCTTGCTCCACACCGGCACCTGTACAGTCTTCACGCCACATGTCGCAGAAACTCCCTTTATATATACATCAAAGATTCCTGCATTGCTATTCAGATTCTTAATCTCAATACTCTGTACGGATGCGGACTCCTCATGCCGAAACGCCGTCTTGACGACACAAGTGCTTGTCATTCCCATATTTACACCATAGGCCCATATGTTATATACACCAGCTTCCCCATGATTCGCGATAGGAAGTACCACACTCCATGTACCATCACTATTCTGAGTGGCATTGTAGCATCTTAAATCATTTTGCCCGTCAGCCTCTCCCCATATGGCAAAAGAAACTCCTGCGGTGCCTCCCGGTATGGTCATCCCTGACAACGTAACAGAATATTGTCCCGCTGATATCGGCTGCACCGTCACCGCGCCACCTGTCACCTGAAAGGAACAGCTCGCACGCCCAAGAGCATGTGATACGCCATAAATATCTTCTGCAAATGCATCCACATAATACACGCCCTGATTATAATTATGATTGCTCAGGCGCAGGGTTGTGCTATATCCTCCCACGCCAATCTTGTCTGCATGATACCAATAAAGGTCACTCTGGTCTGCCTTCGACCATACGGCAAAGGACACCGCACGAATCTTATCGTCCGGGCTTACCGCTGTCACACTCATTGTAGCAACTCCGGCAGCATTATTCAAATTACTGATTTGCACACTGTCCGAGGTAACAGTTACGCCTTTGCTCAGTCCATAATATTCCGCAACTGCTGTCGCATCTGCAACACCAAGCTGCTTTAATTTTTCATCGGTGCTCAAATAATTATTGGCATCACCACTGTTGCTTACAAAAGCATGTTCTACGATAATTGCCGGTATTCCTGCCAACTTACAATTACGAATGACTCCATAATAATCTGCGGTGGAACCATCCGGGTACTTATCCTGCTGAGCATCCTTTATCGTAATCCCGCGATTATATAATCCCAATGCAACAAGATGGTTTTCAATCGTCTGTGCCAAATTTTTTCCTACTTGACCGGCAGCCGCATTGTAATTGCTGTTTGGATAGAATACCATCGCTCCGTGTGCGGAAGTATTTGTAGCTGAGTTGTTATGTAAGCTTATAAAAATGTCTGCACCGACGCTTGCTGCATAATTTACTCTGTTCTCGTTGCAGACGCCCGAGGTCGTTCCCGGATATGGACAACTGCCGTCCGCTGAACGTGTCAAATATACCTTGACTCCATTATACTGTTCCAGTTCCTCTTTACAATATAGCGCAATCTTAAGATTCAGCGTTTCTTCCTGCAGATTGTTTGCCTGCGCTCCTGCATGCGTACTGTCATGTCCGGGGTCAAGTACTACAACAATATCATTTGCCACCGTTCTTGCACTATAAACGGATGCTTCTGCCGGTTTGTCGGCATTCGCATTATCAATAGCCTCCTCAATAGAGTTCTGGGAAGTGACATTGCCCTCACTATCAATCTGAACAATGTCCATCTCGATATCGGTCCCTGCCATGTTTTCATTGGAAGCACTGTCTTCAATGATGGCATCCGGGTTACTGTCTACCTCCTGTTCCATTCCGAACACTGCCTCAATTCCTGCCACAACCAAGTTTTCGGTATAAGACTTGCCCTCTACAACATAGGTCACTGCATCCAACTGATAAGCACCTGCTTGTCCCGCGTTTTGAAACGCGATTTCAAACAAAATTGCTCCGTCTGTCACATCTGTAGAAGTCTGTGTAAAGCTCTCTCCGGTATCCTTATTGTGATACTGTAAACTCGCATACTCAATCTCTTTCTCACAGTCCAGTCCCAGTACTACTCTCTGCGTCTGATTTAATGATATCACCTCAGAGTCCAACACCAAATATTGAATATAATACCTTTCATCCTCTGGCTCTTCGGTCTCTTCGGTTTCTTCAGTTTCTTCTTCGATTTCTTCAGTTTCTTCTTCCATTTCTTCGGTCTGTTCGGCCTCTTCGATTTCTTCGGTCTCTTCGGCCTCTTCGGTTTCTTCCGGCAATTCTACTGCTTCTGTGTTCTCATCACTTTCCGTACTCTCCGGCTCTTCGGTCAACTCTGTACTCTCTATACCTTCTATGTTTTCAGTACTTGAAACGCTTTCTAAGTTCTCAGTACCATCAACCGCTTCTGCATCGAGCATTCCCTCTGTTGATTCCACACTCACACTTTCGTTTTCTATCGCTGCCGCATATACTATTGATTGTTCCGTTGGACAGATCACAACTTCAGTCATCATCAATGCCGCCAATATCCCTGCTAGTATTCTCTTTCTCATTGTGCCTTCCTCTCACCAATATCATATTTACGATTCATCTCTCAGTTCTGTCCTAACATACTGTAGAAAAAAATACAACTATTTTTTATAAATACATTTTCCCTCTTTAACTGTCTCTAGCACTTTTATATCTTTTATTTGACGCTTATCTATCTCCAAAGGATTCTTGTCAAGAATCACAAGATCCGCTAATTTTCCCTCTTTGATACTGCCCTTTTGCTCTTCCTCAAAGTATTGGTATGCTGCATTAATGGTAATACACTTTAATGCATCATATACGCCAATTGCCTGATTCGCACCAATCACCGTTCCATTCTTGCTGATACGGTTTACCGCACACCATACGGAGTGCATCATATTTGGTCTCGTCACTGGTGTATCCTGATGAAAATTAACACAAAGACCGCGATCCATAGCATCCTTAACCGGACTGATACGCATTCCTCTCCTTTCTCCAAAGTTTTTGATATGAATATCGCCCCAATAGAAAACATGCCCCACAAAAATCGATGCTATCATGGATAATTTCTTCATACGGTCAAGCTGATCATTTCTCACCGTCTGACAATGAAT
Organism: Roseburia sp.; assembly: GCA_022771695.1. Taxonomy (GTDB): domain Bacteria; phylum Bacillota; class Clostridia; order Lachnospirales; family Lachnospiraceae; genus Roseburia. The sequence goes on from JALEKJ010000062.1 coordinate 127,734, forward strand.
CATAACCGGACGCAAATCCTTTTTTTCACTCTGACATTCCAGTGCCTTGGAATAGGCATTCAAAAATTGGTCTCCCGCAGCATCTCCATTACAATGTGCCAACAACTGTTGCCCCTCTTCCACCGCCTCTCTTGCATATTCTTCAACTTGTGCATCTTCCAGCCATGAATAAGCACAGTATTCTTCCGGTTCTCCCGTATATGGCTCTGTCATCCACGCAGATCTTCCTTGCGGAGAACCGTCCAGAACTAATTTATATCCACCGATTCTAAAGTGATTCCGATACCTCCCCGCGTACTTTTTGTTTTTGTGTAAAACCTCTCTGCCTCCTGCACTCATCAACGGATATGCGATGACATCTGTACGCAGCAGATGAAGTTCTGCCATCAATTTTAAGATTTTGATATTCTGTGCGGAAGATGCTCCATCCTGTATGGTAGTTATGCCATTTTGAATATAGATATTTTGCATTCCTCGCAGCATTTTCATAATACTTATCTTTATTCGCTTTGCGAGAACGTTCTGCACCGTTGTCATGCCGGCTTCTTCTAAATATCCACTGGGCTCTAGTCCATCCTTCTCCCTTCCAATCACCCCTCCTTGGGGATTCTTTGTGGCTTTTGTAATTCCAGCCAGTTCCAACGCCTTACTGTTAACACATGCGAGATGCCCGGATACATGCAATATCATAATAGGTATCTCCTTTGATACCTGGTCTAACACACTTTTCGTCGGATGCTCACGTTCCTTTAACGTATTATGGTCATATCCAAATCCTAGCACCGCCCTCTTCCCCGTGATGTGGTTCTCTTCTATGTAATGCCGCAACACCGTGATTACATCTTTGAAGTTCTCACACTCTGTCAAATCCGCAAGCACCGACACCTGCCCCGTCATTGTAATATGGCTATGTGAATCGATAAATGCAGGCATTAGGCATTTTCCGTCCAGATTACGCTTACACACTCTTTTTCCTGCACATTTTCTCACTTCATCCAACGTACCTACTTTCCTAATAACACCGTCTCGTACCAGAACTGCCTCCGGCTTGTCTTCTGGGTATTCCATTGTAAGAATCGAACCACCGTAAAACAATGTTTCCATCTGTTTCCTCCATTAATAGGTCTTTTTTCCCCAGACCTTAAACACTTTCAGCAAAACTAAATATACCACGCTCAATGCCAGCAGCGATATCGCCAACATTGACTTGGTTACTTCCCCTGCCGCCATTGCTAATAATAGTATATATACCGGTGTGCTAAACAGCATTACAAGATTCATCATCCCAAGTTCTACCGCTGTTGATGTCTTAAACTCCGGGTCTACAATTCTTACCAAGGATATTCCGCTCGGCACAGTTCCTGTACACGTTCCATACAGTCCCAACGTACGTTCAAAATCATTGCTGCCGCCAAAGCGTTTTCCAAAGAAGAAGCAGACTGCCGCAGTCAATACCGTAATAAAAATACTGATAACAATAATCGGAACAATCCACTGCCCAAGTACTTTTACTTCAACCGCCATAAAAGAACACACTACCAAATAATCTGCAGTCCATCCGGTGATTTTATTCTGTAATGTATTTTCTTTCAGGAAGTCAAGTCCTAGCTTTTTCATAAGCCACTTTACAATATACGCAGCAAACATTCCGTTCATAAACATCAAGCCGCTCATAGAAGAGCCGAAAAAACCAGGAATCAGGGCAAACAGTTTAGAAATTCCCACCGCAAGCAGATAGCATATTCCTATTAGTGCAAAATGAAATGTCAATGTCTCGATATTGCTGCTACAGGTTGTATCCTTTACCATGTAATCCGTCTGTTCTTCTTTTCTAAAATACCCTCGCAAGATATGTTCTTCAATTTTACCGCAATTTTTAGCAAGTTCTTTTTTTATTCCCTTCTTTGCAAACGGAATGCCAACCAAAAAAGCTGAACAGAAGCCAATCGCCGCAAAGGTCACCGCCACCATCCCTGCATTCTGGTATCCATATGACTCGTATATTTTACCAAATGCTGCAGCCTGTCCCGGTCCTTGTGCAAATGCAAACGGAACCAATGTTCCATATGCATTATCCATTCCACTAAAGCGTACCACTACAGTCGCAGCTCCCATTCCAATCAACGGTTGCAGCGCATACAAAAGACACCATACAATTCCCATTCCAAACGCACCCTGTGCAACACTTTTTGTACCGCTCTCTTTCCCTTTCGGGGTGTCCGTCAAACTAATTGAGATAAAAGAAATTGTAAATAAATTATTTACAATTTCCGTATACATATCAGACCCCACACCAAAATCAATGTCCAACGCTGATAATATATTCAGGAAAACAAACCCCAGTATTCCCGCGATAACACTTGTGGGCACCAGCAATTTACGCATTGCAGGGACTTTGGCTCTTAAGAGCATCCCCATACAAAGCATAATGCTAGACAATCCGAACGCCAACATAAAGCTCATAACTATACCTCCTGACACTTAACATGGTATTCTCTATTTAAGCAGTGCACCATCTGTATCAAACTCGTATTTTATGCCTTCAATGCATGCAGAACCTATCATCAGCTTTCCCTGCCCGCACGAATAGTAATCCTTTTTCCCCACGTGAATCCAACCAATGCCACTTCCTCTCCCCGCTTCATCAAAATGATACATCTCACCGCCAACCTTCTGCAATCCTCGCCGCAAAGAACCATCCTTACCAAAATAGTATTTATCGTTACCAATTTGTTTCAGTCCTCTCTGCATGCTTCCATCCAAATCAAAAAAGTACCACGACACATCTATCTGATGGAAATTCCCAACTACTAATTCCCCATCTCCCATACAATAATATCGCTTACCGTTCTCTCTCACCCAGCCTTCTTCTGCTTTGTATCCCTCCGGATTGATATAAGTAAGCACACCATCCACATAGCGAATTCCCGGTTCATATTTTTGTTTTCCCTCGTCAAGGATGCTCCCATATTTCTCACGGATTTCCTGCGGCATTCTGTGCTTTAATAGTTGAAAGCTTGGCTCATTGTAGTCTAACGGATTCGCGATATGCCATTCGCAGATTTCTTGCAGATAAAAAACCCGGTTCTTCTCGTACTCTTCTAAATCAAACACATTTCTGAAATTATCCAGCTTTCCCAGTGCATCAATCGCAACCAAAGTTTTCTTGCACTTATGACACTTTCCACAATTATAGGATTCTCTCACACATACATGTAAATGATTCTGTGCAACGCGGGAATCCACGATATCTCTTATCTTCTCCAGGCGGTTCCGCTCTCCGCCCTCCGAATAAATGCGCAGTCCTCTTGTAGACAAACAGTTTACCGTCAACAGGTCGTAATGCGCACTGTCATACATATCATTGTCTTCCAGTTGAAACCGCAGGAAACCAAACTCCGAGGAAGCAAGGTAGTACGTCTTCCATAATTTTTGCAAACAATAAACCGCATAAAGGTTTGCATACGTATTCACAAACAGATGATTGATATCCACAATCTCCTCATAATTGGAATTGGCAATAAGCATCGGCAAATGATATTCTTCCGCCACTGCTTTCGCATTCCTCAAACAGTCATTTCTGACTTGATCTTCTCCTGCAGTACTGTATGTATCATTAAATGCTCCGACATTATAGTGGCATAGATGCGTCAGTTTAAAGCTCTCACACTTACTCTTTAATGCCATCTCAATTGCATGAAAAGAATCTACGCCCAGAGAATTACCGGTTCCGACTCCCCAAGCCTTTTCATTTACAAGTGCCGCCTCTGTCTCTGCAAATATCTTACAAGGATACAAGTTTTTGCTGCTATTTGCCAAAGATGGTATCAGCTCTGATTCTATGTTGAACAACAATTCTTCCGTGACCGGTGCATCCAGCGTAATATCCTCATAAAAGCGCATTGCCAACGGCAAAATACCAATCAGAAAAGCATCACTTCTCTCTGTGCACAGATATTCCTTATATTCCGCGGGCACTTCAAACCACCATTTCTGTGTCTCTGTTTCCATCGTTATGTCCACAATGAGACGACATACCGTATGCTTCGTTTCGATATAAGGTCTTCCAATACGAATCATGTCATTTATACCCTTTCTCTTACGTCTTCTTAAGATCGCTTACGGATAATCTTCCGAAGCAGTTTTTTTATCCACGAATTATTCTTCATATATTCAATGTCAGCTCGTAGCCGTGCACTTTCATCCTTCAGGATTGCATTATCCTCTTGCAATCTTGCACTCATATCCCGTAGACTAATAATTGCCTCCTGGAATTCCTGCATCTGTATCTGCTGATTTTCAAATAATATCCTTCTTTCCTTAGCATCTTCCTGAAGCTGCCGGAGTGCCATATCATAAACTTCCATCCGCTTATCATGTGCTCCAATTACACTTCCATGGGCATCAACTATGGATTTCTGCCATTCAAGCTTTTCCTCATGAGACATCATCTCTTTCTGGATCACATCATAGAGGGATAGCTGATTTTCTTTTTCTTTCTTTATTGCATTGCAAAGCCACGCAACAGATTTTTTCTTTTCTGTCTGTAGCGCCTCACGCACCGGCTGATAGTCAATTTTTTCTGTCAGTCGTTCATCAATCAACGTATCATCGGAATCAAGAACAAGTCTCGTCTCAAGTTTCGCCTTTCCGAGAATCTCCGTAAATCTATCAATTCCCCGGTACTCATTTCCAATTGCCAAAAATTCTTTTTCAAAAATAATAGCAAAGCAAGAACCATGAAAAGAATCTGTAACGAAGAAATCACATTCCCTAATTCTGGCAAGCCAGTCTTCATTCGACACTTCACGTTCTACTTCAAGTCCCCAACCCGCACATTTTTCTTCTACGTTTACAACATCCGTCATATTGATAACCGGCAGGGCTAATTTGTCTGCAATTCTTTCTATGACTCCCTGTTTTTCCGGCGATGGGTCCAATATGTATGTTGCAATATAATGCTCATACGGTGCTTTCACCGCTTTTTCTGTCAGCTTGACATATTCCTCCGTCGGGCACAAAAAAACCGGGTCTAATACTACCTCTGCTTCAACATTCCATTCCGTTTTACAGAGCTTAACCGCGCTCTGCTCTCTTACAGAAATACTGTCAATCCCCTGTACCAGAAAAGCTGCCTCTGCTTTCTCCTCTTTTGTTGCACCATAACGGCTTCTTCCAAAGGATGCAGCATAAGTAATTTTGTTCTTATTCTGGTTGATATAGTCCAAAAAGCAGAATTTATCAAAGCATGCATACAACCCCTCATACCATAATTGGTCGGAACCAAGTATAAAGGTATCCGCATAATCATTCACTTTTTGCATCTGCAGGCGGCTGCCAAAAAGTTCGCATAAATCTCCGGCATCATAGGGATTTTCCCGGAAGATAACCGGTTTCTCATGAGGTCCCCACCATGCAGACCTTGGGCGTTCAATCATAAGTACCTCATATCCCATATGCTGCAGTGTCCGATACAATGCATAATAGGAAAGATTGGAACCATGGTTTTCAACAGTCGGTATCCCCACGACACCAATATCATATTTATGCTCCAGTGCCATCTCTGACGCTGTCTGGAAATCATATTTCTCACTATTTAAAAGTCGAAAAAATCGCTCTCTGCATGGATTTCTGTCAATCGATGCGTGAATACGGTTCACTGACGATGCCTCCACAGGAACTTCCTGCGTCCATACATTCATCTTTTCAATCTTCTCGAACAGTTTCTGACCTTTGCTGCTGTTGACAAAGACCACACTGGTTCCCTTGCGGTCATCCTCTATGCCCGGACAATTTTCTAACCCATGGAAGTCACCTGTTGATAAATCTCCTCTTCTCGGGAATTCAGCAAATGCACAGTCATAGCAAGCTTCCCGCAGTGACGCATTATAATGGAACAGCTTTTCAAAGTAGTCATCGCTAACATCTGCTTTATAAGAAGATCCATCTGCAAAATCAATCTGGATTGCGTTGCAATTCCAGTCTGTATCTTTCAACCGAAAATTAATTTTCTGTATCTTACGCCCCCCAGATATTTCCTGAAGCCATTTTTTCACCACTTTGTCCGAAGGTGTCCCATGACACAATAAATCAATCGTATAAAGATTCGTCTGATTGCAATCCTTTACATGGTTATACAGTCCTGCAATCTGGCACGGCAATCCCGTAAACAAAACAGTCTGTCCTATCTGCAGCAGCTCTTTTACCTGTCTGTAAATGCCGGAAGCATCAGCCTGTAAATACTTTGAGCCTCGAATCCGCTCTAAATCCTCCCGCTTATCGATAACAATATATCTGGCACCTATATCTGTCCCAAGTTCAACTCCGCATACTTTGCCGCCTGCATCTATCACTGCTGAAGCAGCCAGAGAAATCACGCCCCCTGATGAAGACACTTTGCGCACTGCATCATCCGCTCTGAATGCATAGGATTTCACATCGTATGCTTCCCTGTCTTCCCGGCGCAACACAGGGCATGCAGTCCGACAGTTTCCACACTTCACACACAATTTTTCGTTTACTTGCGCTTCCCGGAAACCGTCTTCATTTTCCTTAAGTTCAATCGCGCCCACTGCGCATGCATCCTTGCAAGAATAGCAGCCTGTACATTTTTTATCTTTCACAACGGAATCTATCATATAGGTCCTCTTTCCTTCTTTCACAACCTAACGCTTTTGCTTTTATTCTACTTCCACTTCACAAATAGACTGCACACCTTCATATGCAGCGATTACTTTCGTCTTACCTTTATTTTTGCCAAGTATTTCTCCCATCGAACTTATTTCCATTACTTCTGGGTTCAGGCTAGTCCACTCAACTTGCGAATTAGGAATTTTACATTCGTTTAAATAAGCACCCAGCTTCCCTCTTTGATCAACACTCCACTGTAAGTTGTGGGAACTTAATACCAAGTTCTTTTCCTCAGACGACATTCTCATGAGACGTACAGAAGGGCTCTCATAAGACCAGTCCACGTCTCTTCTCACAATTTTTGCAGGATTTCCTGCCAAGCAAACATTTTCTCCCTCCTTGGCGAAATTTCCTGTCACAACGCTTGCCGCTGCGACGATACTATTGTTTGGAATCACTGCATTTTTCAGAATTATAACATCAGAGGAAACCCAGCATCGCTCTCCAATCACCGTCGGATGTTTTCTACCATTGATACATTCGCCCGTCTTTGTATCATACATCGCATGTCCATCTGAGCCATAAATATATACCCTTGCAGAAAACATGCTGCCTTGACCAATTCGGATATCGGAGTCTTCAGAAGCAACAATACCAACATTATGCATGGTTACCCCTGTTCCGATATCGATGTTCTGATTGTTGCCGTCATTGCAAAGGACAATAACATTCTTAAACAAAAAGGTCGAGCCTATATGAACCGTAGCATTATCATTGTAAATCGTTATCGTACTACCGTCTGCTTCAATCGGCAAATCCAAACGAACCAAATTATTGTTTCCGTGTATTACAATTTCAAGACCTTGGACTTTCTCTGAATATGTAATATCCCTTTCCTTTCCATCTTCCACAACAATGATTCGATTTCCATCCCCACATACATCATATACTTCTATCGGTCTTGCCGTTTCAGTCTCTATTTTCTTACCCGTTTTCTTCGAGAAAAACATACCTCTGTGCTCCCCTTTTCTTTTGTCACGCTAGTTTTTTAATCATCCATTTCCCATGTCGGAACTTCTTTTCTTCTCAAACCGTAATAGAATTTTATTGCTCTCTTTCTTCTCTTTGTTCCACGCGGGAAGATACGGTTTGCAGTCGGAACTATAAATCCGTATTTTATCTTGTTCCTTATTCGTTTGGTCGGTTTCTTTCCATCGACCTCACTCACATAATAGATTCCGCCTGCCGTTATCATGGTACGGAATAGAATCTGCTCGTACAATGGAGATTTCCGCGCTCTTCTCCAGAAATGTTCTGTCATCATAGTATCCGCAAACAATTCACTCCACGGCTTGTTTGGTCCGGTGTGGTGGCAGATTTTCGGGTTGTTTCTTGCTTTCTCGTATTGTTTCTGCAAATAATATGGCATAAACTCATACTCATAAGGTCCGAAATCAGGGAAACAATCCCACTCCAAATCCAGATGCTTAATCTCTCCCTGACACAGCACATTCATGATATCTTGATCGACGTAACGATACTGGCGGCTCGTTGCAATCTCAAAGATTTCCTTCTGCGTATATTTCTCTCTGAATCTTGTCAGGTTCAACAGCATAACACCTGCTTGGAAATAGTCGTTTACATTTTTCAGTTTTAATGCTTCTCTGCAATATTTTGCAAAGGACTTATCATTTCCATTTAAAAATGCTGCGCAGCACTGATCATGCGCCGCCGCTACCATATATCCGGTCACATCCATGTTAAACAACTCTGCCACATCTGCATGTACCGTCATATCGCTGTCTAAGAACAGTACTTTCTCGTAGTTGATGAAAATTTCCGGAATAAGTAAGCGATAATACGTCTCCACGCTGATATGCCCTGTCGCTTTCAAGTGAATATTTGCCATCTTTTCTTTTACATTGAAAAAGCGGATAGAAACATTGTTGTGTCCCTCTTCCAACAGTTGCAGTGCTTTCTTATTATCGTCCTTGATTCCGCTCTCAAGTACCGTAATATCATAGTTATTCTCTGCCGAAGCATTCTCAACAATAGATTCTAACATTGCAGAAAGATAGATGGTATAAAAATCACTGGAAGCAAGTACCAAAGCTATATTGTTATTTGCGAAAGCCGGCTGCCACTCTTCCTTAACCAAGGTGTCGTCAAACACTACGATTGACAGTGCACGAACCTGCTCACCTTTTTTCTCTTTGTGTCGGCAAAAAACTGCCAAAAGAATCGTAGCAAACATACTGTATTCCTTTGTCTGCTCATATGATACATAGCGCATGTCCAGTTTTTCATCTAATGCCTCAAGAACGGTTGCGACCATATTATTATACTCAGCGAACAGCTCTCGCTGCATAATCATCATGTTATGCATGATTGCTTCATGGGATTTCATATATTCCTCATATTCCGGTATAAATTCCTGGCACTTTTCTTTAAACACTTCCTCAAATACCTCAAAGTGTTTTGTGTCATGCTTGTGGTCAAACTTTTTAAAATAGTCCCGAACATTTTTGGCACCCCCTTTAAGGCTTACCATTTTCGGTCTGATAATCGCTGCATGCGCCATCACTTTCTCGATTGAGAATTTGTCCAGCCCATGTTTTTGAACCGTCTTATCATTCAGATACGCCTCCTCAATGTACACCTTATCCGAATCCGCATCAGTAAAAAATCTTCTATACTGACACATACCAACATATTCAGACTCCGGTTTGATGTTAAGCTGCACACCTACCTCGCGATATAATTCTTCCTTTAATACCTGATAAATATCCTTCTGTTTTTTCACATTTCTGTACTCAAATTCCGGATTTTTAATCTGATATATATTCTTTCCTTCGTCAATTCCTGCAATTATCATTTTGTTATTTGCCATTTTTCTTCTCCTATTTATTCATATATGCATTACAAACACTCTCTACCTCGCCCTGCATGACCTCATTTCCCTTGTCAATCCATATCGCATGGTCGCACAGCGCTGTTACCGATTCCATCGTATGAGATACATACAGCAAGGTCGTTCCCTGCTCTAGCATATTTTTCATACGCTGCTTGCATTTCTCCTGAAACTCATAATCTCCTACTGCCAAAACCTCATCTACAATCAGAATATCCGGACGCGACATTGTCGCAACTGCAAATCCAAGCCTTGCCGCCATACCGGACGAGTAATTCTTGATTGGCATATCCAGGAAATCCCACAACTCGGCAAATTCTACAATCTCATCAAAGTGCTCTTTCATAAACGCCTCAGAGTGTCCTAGCAGCGTTCCGTTCAAAAAAATATTCTCTCTTGCAGTGAGTTCTGCGTCAAATCCGGCGCCAAGCTCAATCAACGGTGCGATGGAACCACGTACGATTACTTCACCCTTATAAGGTTTTAAAATACCGCTAATCAGTTTCAGCAACGTAGATTTTCCTGAACCGTTTGTTCCTACCAGCCCCCATGCCTCTCCCGGCTTTATCTTCAAATTAATGTCTTTGAGTGCCAAAAATTCTTGAAACATCAACTCTCTTTTCAAAAACTTAATTACATATTCCTTTAAATTATCAATCTTTTCCGATGCCATATTAAACCTGACCGTGGCATCATTCACTTCGATAATATATTGTTCCTTATCCATGTTCCCTCCACTATATATATAATATGAATTTATCCTGTGATTTTAGGAAGGACCAGATTCCTAAAAACAGCGCAATCAATGCAGCTACACAGCCACCAACCACATTATGCATAGCAGGAAGCTGCTGCTCTAATACTACAGTTCTGAACTGTTCAATATAAAAATACATCGGATTCACATTCACTACAATGTTTTTTACATTTTCCGGCAAAATAGAGATTGGATAAAATATCGGTGTGAGGTACATCCACACAGTAATAAACACATTATAGATATACTGAATATCCCGGAAAAATACTGCTGCCTGCGCCAAAAACATTCCTAAACCCAGACAAAATACATACAGTTCTATCAATATCAGTGGTATAAAAAGCATATACAGGGAAAATTGTATTCTGGAAACAATGAATACAATCAGCATCGCGCCCAAAGAGAATAATAAATTCACTAGCGAGCTTGTCACTTTCGATAATGTAAAAATATACTTCGGTACATAAACTTTTTTTAGCAATGGTGCGTTTCCTAATATGGAGTAAATTGCCTGCCCCGTTGCCTCACTCATAAAGTTAAAAAGTGTCTGACCTATAATCAGATAGACCGGATAATGTTCAACTTCAAAGCGGAATATCTGTGAGAACACAATTACCATAACTGCCATAATAAGCAGTGGATTTAAAATACTCCACAAATAGCCCAAAAAACTTCTCCGATATTTTAATTTGATATCTTTGGTCACTAACTGCTTTACCAAATCTTTATAAGCATACAGTCCGTTTATTCGTCTAATCAGTAGTTCCATTTCCAACCTTCCTATCTCTTATTTTTATATAAGCGTTTTATCATTCCACGTACCTTTCCATCATATGGTACGATGAACGCCAGTGCATCAAGTATCTCTCGCTTCATACTCGTTTTTTTCTTTTTTCTCTTTATAATTGCATCAAAGTAAAGTGAGCTTTTTGCATATTTCCAAAAGAACTGCTCTAACGGCACCTTTCTTCGGTAACATGGGAGCATTTCACCTGCGTAATGAATGATGCGCGGATTTTCAAGCGCCTCTACATAAGATTCATATAATCCACTTCGTTTCAAATACCGCCTGCGCTGTTTGAAATTTGCGATAACAATCGCATTCCATTGTATCTTTCCGTACATAACCCGGTTACAATACACATAATTAAGCACATCCTGATCCGCCCACTTCCATTGCCTCTCCTCAGCAATTTCAAACAAGCTGTTATTCTCCTGCTTTATGGCATCAATATCAAAAACAATCACACCGCCATTAAAATACTGGCCTTCTTTTCTTGCACCTACTATATCCTCTAAATAGCGCTTCGTATCTTCGCTATTCGGATTATTCCACGCTTCCATATTTAAAATCACATCCGGAATCGCATAGAGGCACATTCCTTGCATATCTCGGTGATACAGCTCTCCAACATCCGCCGCACAAACAATATCACAATCCAAATATAATACCCGGTGAAAATCTGCGAAGATCTGGGGAATCAGCAATCTGGCATATGTCATAATCGAAAGATAATCTCTCACATAAAGTTGAAATTGATCCAGTGCTTCTTTTACATTGAAAAATCGAATAAAAATATTATCCCGTTGATAGTACTTCCTGATTTTTTCCTTTTCTTCTGCCGGTATGTCATATTCCAATATTACAATATCATAATCTTCTCGCTGGTTTGCGTTTTCAACAATGGATTCCAGCAATACACCCATAATTGCTTTATAAGAATCGCTGCATGCCATCGTAATTGCAACACCATCGTCTTTTATTGGGAACAACTTATCTTTCATCTTCTCACAACAAAATTACCGCAATAACCTTTCATACGATTTATTGCGGTAATTATCTCTCTATTTAAAATCCTCCATAAGTTTCCATAAACTCTTTAAACGTCTGTAGATTCTTATCCTTATCTGCCAAAATAACGTTCTCTAATCCACCGACTTTTTCTAATGGCCATTCAACAGCAATATCCTCATCATTCCACATGATTCCATCATCGTACTCGCCATAAAACTTCTCGCCACATTTGTAGCTTACAATCGATTTTTCCAAAACAAGATAGCCATGTGCGCATCCTGCCGGAACAAGTATCTCATTATGCTGTTCACCAATCAAATCAAATCCCAGCCATTTTTTAAAAGTAGGACTGTCTTTACGCAAGTCAACGACCACATCATATACATGTCCATATATACAGCGTACAAGCTTCGGTTGCTGTTTCTCTCTCTGAAAATGTAATGCTCGGATTACTCCTTTGTGCGAAGTTGTATAAAATACTTCTGCCAAGTCATGATGAATTCCATTTGCCTCAAACACTTCCTTGGAATAATCTTTTGTAAAGCATCCTCTTACATCATCTGCATTAAATGGAGTAACTTTAATCAAGCCTTTGATTTCGGTTTCTTCAAATTCAAATTTCTGAATCATGCTTTTTCCTCCTCGGCAATCTCAAGCCACCAATCACGTGTCCTGCGGCAGCCTTCTCCAAAACTAATCTCTGCTTTAAATCCCGTATCCTGTTCCGTCTTAGAACAATCAAAGTCTTCTAGCGGCTGGTTGACCCCCGTAAACGGAATATCTCCAAAAATAAAGTCAAGATCCGGAGCAATTGCCTCTTTCATCTCAAGCAAAAACTCTTTTAATGGCTTTGCATTTGACGAACCAATCAGATATTCATTGAACGGTTTTCCGTTCTCTCCAATCAAACGGAATGCTCTTGCAACATCATCAATATAGACAAAATCATAATTCTGTGTTCCCGCCGTAAACTGTGGTGCCTCTCCGCGGATACACTTCTGAATGGTAGTGTTTACCATTCTAGGGCTTCTCTCACCTACGCCATATGCATTTGTAATCATAGCCCAAACAAGGTCGATTCCAATATCAGCAGCCACAGACTTACACATCGTATGTGCAACAAGTTTACCGCTTCCGTAGATGTAACCAAGTCCCGGTTTATTTCCCGCATTAAACACAGCTTTTATGGTCTCTAATTCCATAATACTTCCTGCATTTACAAAACGAGAACAGCCTAATTCTTTTGCAAGTCGTAAACAATCTACTGTCCACTGTGCATTCTTTAACTGAAGAGATGTATCTGCCCGCGCCGGTCCTGCCGATCCCGCCCACGCAAAATGATAAAATGTATCAAAATCTCTATCCTTTAATCTTTCCAATAATTCAGCCGCATTATCAAGTGCGAATGGGTAGAATTCAACCAAATCACTTTCCGGCAAATTATTATTGTGTCCTTCCATATCGAGTGCTACGACCTGAACACCATTTGCCACCAATTCTCTTGTAAGGGCGCCTCCCACAAAACCATTTGCTCCTGATACAATAACTTTTGTCATTGAAATCCTCCTAAATCTATTTCAAGTACTCTTTAATCTCTTTTTCCATCTCAGCAACCAAATCACCGTTCGCAAGATATACCTTGCTCCATGCGACACTGTTTGCAACCGCATCCTGAATATGCCATTTCGGGCTCCACTGCATCACGCGCTTAATTCTTGAACAGTCAAGTTTTAGGAATCCCGCCTCATGCGGTGCGTTTGCCTCTGACACATCCTTCCAAGATGCTTCTGCGCCCCAGCACTTACAGAATAAATCTACCAATTCTCCCGTTGTCACACAGTCACAATCATCCGGTCCGACATTATAACTTCCCTCATACCGCTCTTTATCCAGGTACTGCAGTTCTGCCAGTTTCAGATAAGTGCACACCGGTTCCAACACATGCTGATATGGTCTGGTAGAATATGGATTTCTAACTATAATCTCCTTTTTTGCCTCCTGTGCTCTCACACAGTCCGGTATAATTCTATCCTTTGCGAAGTCTCCTCCACCGATTACGTTACCCGCACGGCAGGTAGATATTGCCACGTCTCTGTCTAAGAAGAAAGATTTCTTGTAAGAACTTGTAACAAGCTCAGAGCAAGATTTCGAATTAGAATATGGATCGTATCCATCCAGCGCATCGTTCTCACGATATCCCCATTCCCATTCGTTATTTTTATATACCTTGTCCGTTGTAACATTCACAAAAGATTTGACACATTCATGTAAGCGCACTGCCTCCATAATGTTGACAGTTCCCATGACGTTCGCCTCATAGGTATATACCGGATTGACATAGCTTTCTCTTACAATCGGCTGTGCTGCCATGTGAATGACAATTTCCGGCTGATACTCGTCAAACACCTTATTCAAGTGCTCTAAATCGCGGATATCTCCTATAATAGAAGTCATGCCCGATGCCATATTTGTCATATCAAACAGGCTCGGATTTGTTGGCGCCTCCAATGCATAGCCAACCACCTTGGCTCCCTGCATCATGAGCACCTTACACATCCATGTTCCTTTAAATCCTGTATGTCCTGTTACCAATACTGTCCTGTCTTTATAAAAACTCAAATCCATCTTAGTTCTCCCATATCTTCCAAGGTGCTTTGTTCTGCTCTAACAACTCCTCTAACAGTGTTTTATCTCTCAATGTATCCATGCACTGCCAGAATCCGTCATGCTTGTACGCCTGCAACTGACCTTCTGCAGCAAGTCGTTCCAACGGCTCTCTCTCGAACACAGTCTGGTCTCCCTCAATGTAGTCAATTACTTCAGGTTCAATTACCATGTAGCCACCGTTAATCCAACCACCGTCTTCTTTTCTCTTTTCCGAGAATCTCTCAATTGTATTGTCCGCATCAATATCAAGTGTACCAAAACGTCCGCCTGGCTGAATTGCCGTCATCGTTGCCAGCTTTCCGCTCTGCTTATGGAACTCGTATAATTTCTGGATATTAATGTCACAGACACCATCACCATAGGTAAGCATAAATGTCTCATCACCAATATAGTCTTTCACTCTTTTGATACGACCACCGGTCATTGTGTTTAATCCCGTGTCAACAATAGATACTTTCCAAGGTTCTGCTACGTTGTTGTGAACAACCATTTCATTTTCTGCCGTAAAATCAAATGTAATATCAGAGCGATGCAGATAATAATTTGCAAAATACTCTTTGATTACCTGCTGTTTGTAACCTGCACAGATTACAAACTCGTTGAAGCCATATGCAGAATACTCTTTCATTATATGCCACAAAATCGGCTGTCCCCCAATTTCAATCATTGGCTTCGGTTTCAAATGCGACTCCTCTGAAATTCTTGTTCCAAATCCTCCCGCTAACAATACAACTTTCATTATAGTTCTCCTTTCGGTTTATCTATTTAATTCACTATAATACTTATCCAAGCCCATATACTGTAATATGGTATCTAAAAAGTACACGTTTGTCAAGTTTCTGCGCCTTTAACGTCGTACTATTTCATATACAATCGTACCAAACGGCAAAATCCAATATCCCGTCTTTCTCAGCAATGTAATGCTTCTCTTATTTGTCGCTGCATAAACCGCCGGATAATTTTTCTTTAATGTGTTATCCCATTCCGCCAATTCGCGTCTTATCCCTTTCTGCAGCCCCATGCTGATGTATATCTGAAACTGATTTTCTACAACCTGACCGATACACTTCTCTATGTATCTCCTCCTGCCGACCGGAATATCTCCCACTCTATCATAAAAATTCAGCAGGCTATTCAACACTCTCATATGCTGTGCGCGGTTTTTCTGCATGCTGCGAATATCCATACTCTGACCGTTTCTCCCCAGACGATACATATAGATAAATTTGTGATAAAAGTATACCGTCTCTACATACGGAATCGGATAAGTAATATACTCACAATCTACATAATAGCAGTGTTCGTCTATTACAATTTCATGTTGCTGCAAAATCTCCGTCTTTATGGTAAGTGCGTGCATTTTGATGACATCTTCTATCTCACCATTTGACAAATCGCAAGTTTTTCCATACATGCCATCCTGCGATACGCAATACTTCTCACTAAGGACAGCATCCGTCTCGTCCTGTATACATAAAAAATCCGACGCTACAATATCCGCATTTATATTCTCTAATGTTCTTACAAATTCAGGCAACTCCTCTGTATTTAGCCAGTCATCACCGTCAACCACTTTAAAGTACTTACCTGCCGCATATTTAATCCCATAATTGATTCCGGAACCATGTCCCCCATTTTCCTTGTTATAAAGGAAATAGGTACCGGGATACTTTGCACAGTATTTCTCTGCGATATCGGGTGTCGTATCCTTGGAACCATCATTGATAATCAGTACTTCTATCTTCTCTAATATGTCTTCCACTTCAAAAGAACTCAGACATCGGTCCAGATATTTTTCCACATTGTAGGCAGGTATTACGATACTTAATATTTTTTTCATGAAACATCACTCATTTTCTAAGTATTTTTTGATATATAATCTTTCTAAGAAATGCCGGCTGCAACGTGACTCCTACGGTCAACAATAATGCAATCGCATATTCCCTTCTATTTAGCAATCCGATTTCCCTCTGTATTTTGCGCAACTTTGCATAACCGCGAAAATACGAAAAGCCCCCGCGGCGTTCATAGACATTATTGTTATTGCGCATTTTCACCAGTGTCGCCGGCAGATTATGAAACATCATGCCCTGTGCCAACATCCTGCACCATAAATCATAGTCCTCCAGATAAGGAAAGTGACGATAATTTCCGGCTGCCAGCACATCCTTCTTACGAAACATAACCGTCATATGATTAACCGGATTTCTGTATCTTCCATAAATTCGGATATCTTCATTCACTTCCGGCATCCTCTTCAATCTGGAGTAGGTACCGTCGTCATTAAACTCTTCCATCCATCCACCGAGCACGGATATTCCGGGATGCTGCAGCATGTACTCATACTGCTTTTGGAAACGGTCAGGCAGCGCAATGTCATCCGTATCCATTCTGGCAATCAGTTCATTAGAGCAAATCTCCACACCCTTTTTCAGCGCTCTCCCTAACTGTACATTTTCTTCAAAAGAATACAACCGAAGGCAGGAACACTTTGCTTCAAACTCTTGTATCACCCGCTCCAGCTCATAGGTTAGTAAGCCGTCCCGAATCAGCACAATCTCGTCTGCCTGCAAGGTCTGGTTTATCACGCTTTCCAATGCCATTGCCAGATACTCAGGTTTTTCCTTTTTATATACAGACATCAATACTGAAAATCCCATCATCTTATTCCTATACCTAATGCTTCATTGCTGTGGTCTGTTCCTTATCTACCCCTTCGGTGTTCTCCTTCTGAAACAGAATCTTGAAAGTCAATAACATAATCTTAAAATCCAACCACAACGAATAGTTCTCGATATACGTCAAATCCAATTTCAGCTTATCATACGGCGTCGTATTATACTTACCATACACCTGTGCGTAACCGGTCAATCCAGCCTTCACTTTCGTGCGAAGTATAAACTCCGGAATCTCCTCCTCATACTTGTCCGAAATCTCTTTGCGTTCCGGTCTCGGTCCCACCATAGACATCTCACCTTTTAGGATATTAAAAAGCTGCGGCAATTCATCAAAGTGAATATTCCTTATGATTTTACCAACAGGAGTAACTCGCTTGTCCCCTTTTGCCGCAAGTCTTGCGCCATTCTTCTCTGAATCCATGCTCATGCTTCGGAACTTATAAATCATAAATGGTTGCCCATCTCTGGTCAATCGTTCCTGCTTGTAAAGAACAGGACCACCGTCATACAGCTTTACCGCAAGCGCAATAATCAGCATAAATGGCGATGCAATGATAATTCCAAGCAACGAAAGTACGATATCCCATGTCCGCTTTACAATACGCTGGTCTATCGACAGTCCTTGATTTCTTGACAGCAACAGTGGCGTATCAAATAAATGGATATCATCCGCTCCACGGAAGAGAATATCCGAAATCTTCGGTGTTACATACGTACGAATAGACTCCTGATAGCAGTACTTCATAATCTGATTTCTCGCCTGTGCCGGCAAATCGCAAAGCACAACCGCATTGTACTTTCTAATCAATGGATACAGCTTCTTATGACCAATTTCGTAGCTAACAGAAGCACAAATATTATATTTATCTTTCCTTGTGTTAATTTTTTTAATCAAATCGTCCGGAGAATAGTTTCCGTAAATAACCAGCATCTGACGCGGCGGATACAACCTCGCATACAGCTTTCGTATGATATAAATCCATGGCAGGATAAAAATCACTTCCACTGCCATAACGCCAAGTATCGGTTTCGGTGATACATAATCTCTGGTGATAAGGCATAATTCCAAATAACCCACGACACCACTCAGCAAAATTGCCAGCACATGTGACAGTGCAATATCCGTCATTCTCATGTAACCGATATTATAACCGCCAAATACCTTGGTAAAGAAGAATATAATCAGCACATACATACCGATGACCGCCCAGTTACCTCTACGGTAGAATCCATATGCCTCCTCATATACCGTATACCAGATATATGCAAATGCAAGTCCTTCCACTGCCAGCGATATTAAATTCGCTCCGTAATTGAGCAAGTGTTTATATTGTTCTTTTGTTTTCATCTATTTCATCCCTTTACTTCTTTTAAGCATACGCGTTGATATTATACCATAGGCGGCGTTCAATATCTATATCCATGTTATTATTATTTTCTTAATAATCACTCCTGCTATACTGCAAAACCCCCAAACCGAAGCAATTTCTCGCCTTGGTTTGGGGGTTCATAAATCAGCTTTAGTTTCTATAGTACACTGCGTATTTCTCAGTTCTTCCGTAACATGCAAATCCCGCACTTTCCATCACTTCTGCGTCATCATAAGAATTCTCAAGCAAAATGCAGTTACTGCCATACATATCCGCCACCATCACTTGATAATCTACCGCCTCCGGGACCGCAACAATCGTGGTGCAGACGTCAATAAACAGTTGCTCCTCTTCATCCTCAGACACCGCCGTCTTATCAATCATCCGTTCAATCAGGTCTTCGCCGTACAGCAGCTCCACGCCTTCATCAATCTCACGAATCTGCGCACACACTTCTCTCGGAGCTATCATATTTTCCGTCATAATTCCGGTCTCACGAATCACTTGATCCACCTCAATAATTTCAGACGCAACCTTACTACTATTCTCCGGAATCGCAAGTTTATCTCCCACAACCGAAAAATTCATGCTGGCTGCCACAATTCCCACGCATGCAATCGCAACGACTGCTCTCTGCCATACTTTTTCTGTTCCTGCAACAATCTCTACGAGCGAAGTTGCAATGCAGACGCCCGGTAAAAGCAACAAAAAAACTTTCCAATACTCCTCCTGCACCCAAAATGTACTGATTGCATTATAACCAAACGGGTTCGCAATCAATATAAAAAGCAAAATCTCGTATTTCATAAATTTGCCAACACGTTTTTCCAGTTTCTCCTGTTCTACAATCCAGAATAAAATGGCCGCACAGACAAGTGCCAGACTGATTGCCTCTATTCCAAATGTTTTAAAATTATCCTTCAACAGTTGTAATACTGCTTCCATCTTTCCACCTCTTTATGCATGCGGCAACCAATGCAATTCCCCACACGAACGTCACGAAAAAGAATCCCTTTGTGCACAGCAGTTGCCCTGCTGCCGCACACACCACATACTCACTGATTAGATATGGTTTCTTAAAATCCTCCAGTTCTCTTATGCCCTTTTTCTCTCCCAGCAAGAGCAACACTGCAATCGGCAGGACTCCCAGGAAAAATAAAGTCTCTCCATTCCAACAGTTTGCAAAAATCCGAAACATTACCGTCCGTTCTGTAACCAGCGTCGTTCCATAAAGCAACCAGACCACTGCCTGAAAAAAGTATCTCTTCTTTGGAGATGTCGGAAAGAGATAGTTTCCCCATGCAGCATATACACAGAAATAAAACGGTAATAAAAAAATAGGCAATAAAATTCGCACAAACCCTGCCGGATATATTTGAGTCATCGAAACATATGTGGAATAATATGCACTGATTGGCGACTGTGCCTGCGTCTCAAGTTCCTCCACCTCAATTGACAGGAGTTCTTCTTTCGCCTTCCCGTTCATAGGACTGTACTCATACAGGGAATCTGTTGTGTACATCGTCAAAACCTCTTCCACCATGTGCTCTTCTTTGTCGTTCACGGAAAAGATAGCCGCTGCCATCAGAATTACAAGCGCCAAAATAATCCAATGCACATTTTTTACATTCCACACCATCCGTAACATTCCTAACTTTTTCTGTACTGCCAGATACGAAGCTGCCGCCACCGTCATCAAAAGAAGTATCAGCCCCCATATTCCGCTTAACTCCGACAGTTTCCATTCCGACGCCATCGCCTGTCTTGCGACCACAAAAAAGACAGCCCAAACCGTAAGCATCCCAAGCAAGCTTGAGATTTCACAGCTATTATGTTCTTCCTTTTGAAACAATTCCCAGAGTCTTCCTAACAAAACCGGCAAAACCAGCCATACATATGCCAATGCAAATATTTTTAACACTGTAAGCAACTTTTCAGTCCTCCTTACTCGCGCACACACCGATATATCTCATACCCTTCTACCTCTCCCACATATGAGAGATTCAGGCTTTGTAAATATTCATCCGAATAATAATCGATATTCCGCACAAAAAAATCTGCGTTACGCTCTACGAGCAAAGCATTCACAAGCTCTGCGTCAACCTCTGCGCCCCGTACAAACATTGCACCCGCATTGCTTTGGCTCAAATACTGTTCCTCTACGACAAGCTCATCCGCCTGCTTTTCACCATACATCGTCATTTCCTCATTATTTATCGCCATAAGCAATGATGCATCATACTGACGTATCTGATAGTACACATTCCGGTCACAGATTATGATTGGCCTCTCTGTTGTTTTCTCCTCACCAATCAGCTCTGAAATCTCTAAAATATAATCATCCATTTTATAAATATTTTCATCCGGAATCTCTTTTATCAACGTACCTCCACACATGAGCGCCATACAAATCATCAGACATACCATAACAGCCTTGCTGCTCATATTCTTCCGGCGGTCAATCAGCATTGCAAACGTATATGCGCACAGAATCTCAACCGGAAGTATCCAGAAGAACCTGGAATATCGGTCAGCCCAGCCTGTCACCTCCAAAACAGGTCCCATAATAAGCGGATTATATACCGTAAAAAGCAGAATTAGAAATGGCCATACAAATATCTGTTTCATCAGCTTCGAGCCATACCTGCCAAGATACAGCAGTACTCCAAGATAAATCACCAGATAAAGCATATTGCCCCAGTAACTCCAAAAGTAATTAAGGAAAAATTCTATTCCGATTACATCATTTACCATTTTGATATCCTTCTATCCCAACAATCGAATTGCCCCCATCATAACACTCGGCAGCATACAAAGAACCGCATATCCCCAGTTTTTTAACTTTCGCTGATATAGCAGAATCGGAAGCATTCCGACGCCCACCATAACCGTAATCATAAAAATGCCGCTTAGGGACATGGACACACCCGCAAATACAATTATCGCCAATACACACCAATTGTACTTATTCTCTATCTCTTGTGCAATCATAATCAATGCCAGCAGCACCAGTGGCAGATATACATTCGCCAGCATCGATTTCGATTCCGCCATGCGGACCCACAAAAAATATTCATTCAACTCCGACAATTCCCAGCACAACAAGCTCATTACCGCATGGATTCCAACGGTCCAAACGGCAACGGTACGTCTCGCATCGGATAAGCGGAAAGCAATCTCATAAATAATAAGGTTTACTGCGACAATTTCCAGAATACCTATCACTCTGTTAATTACAACCAGCGTATGCATTCCAAAGCACTTTGCCAAAACCGCAATCAACATCGGGTAACTGTCATTCCACTCAGTTGCATCCCCCACATAAAGTCCCGTATATGGACAATATTCATATACAGTATCCGTATAGATTGCATTCAGAGCATGCCCATTATAGTAACTCGTATCATAATAGCTGGCGTATACCCTGTTATTCATGCCATATATCACCTGAACCACAATCAATACAAGAAAAATTACCGTAATCATATCCGGCTTTTTCCACACAACCTTCGCACCTTCCGACTTGTTCCTCACATACCAGACTGCACTTGCCACTGTCAATATCAAAAAAACAGCAGCTTCCCAATATGCCAATGCATGAAAAGAGGTCTGCATCAGTTCCACCGGCAAATCCACGATTGCAAATATTGCCAGAAACAGAACAAATCCAAACAGCCACTGAAACTCCAGCCTATCCTCCCTATGAAATAATCTCAAAAATTGATTGCCCAATAACAGAAAAATAATGCTAAGAACTATCAGCGCAATCGCGACACCCATATATGAATTCATATTCAGAAAACTCCAATCCTCTCAATCACACAACGTTACCGTGCGAATGCCATTTTCACATCCTGCGCAAATTTTGTTTTCTCGCCCAAGATATACTCTCTATATTCCGCAAAGTCCTGATTAAGCACCTCGTAATCTGCTAAACACTCTTTCATCCGTTCTGTAATCTCAGATACCGTCGCCATATCCTCATCAAACTTATACTTCTCCGGAATTCTTACATCCTCGTAATACTTTGCCGCGCCCCGTTTTCCCGTAATCACGATACACCCGGAAACAGCAGCTTCCCTTGGGAACCGATCCTTTCCCGGATGATTACCAAAGTCAATATAGACCTTGCTTGTCTGCATCCGCTGCTGCACTTCCTCGGTGCTCATATTGATAAGCGGCACCCAGTTCAACTCCGGCGCAGCCGCAATCAATTTCTTCGTAAACGTAGCACCCTTTTTCGGATTATAAAGAATGACATCCTCTTTTTTCAGCCTCTTCTGGCTCTCATAATGTTCCAGATACACATCGTTGACATAATCAGAAAGATATACAATCCGGCTTTCTGGAATACCAATGCTTTTCACATATTCTATCGCATACTGTGACTGACACATATGAAGATTGGCCGATTGCACAAGCTTCGTCTTATCCTTAAGCTTTCCCCTAATACATGCCTTAAGTGCACTTTTTATTCCGCACAGTTTTTTTCTGTCTGCAAAACTGTTATGGATGAGATAGTTATCCACGCTAAGCCACCAGATATATTTCTGAATCGACCGATATCGTTCCATCACCGTACAATAAATCTCCGGCACAACAAGAACATTTTCAGCGTAATCCTCAATATCCGCTTCCGTCCGATATGTGTCTGTATAGCAGGAAAACGCTTCATTCATGGCCTGCCCACTTTCCGGTATTTCCAGATACGTGATATATGCATTCTTTCCTATATGATTTAATTCTTTTACCAACTGATGCAAAAGCTCGGTCCCACCGGTCTTTACATTGGCAGGACACAGTACATAAATACTTGCCATTCCTCTATCCTCGCTTGACAAATTTCCCCAATTCTTTTAACATGCAATTTCGCAACGCAAGATTCACGGAGAAATAGACACCTACACCCACAAGCACTGCTACCGCCAGCCGTACGTAGATCCCAAGTTTTATCTGCATAACAGCCCAGACTACAATTCCCATAACTGCTGTCGAGATGATTGTCTTTAAAATAATATCTTTATCCGCACGAATCGTTATGTATTTTCCTGCAAAAATCACACTCAGTGCCGTCACAAGCGCCTCACTGATTACTGATGCGATTGCGGCGCCGTTCTGTTGATACACAGGAATAAAATACAGATTCATAAGAACATTGGATACCGCTCCTTCAATCGTACAGAGCAGTAATTTTTTCTCCTCCCCGAACGTAAGCAATACCTGTGTTCCGAAAAGATTGCTAAATCCCAACGCCAATGTCAGCAGTGATGCAATTCTAAGCGTCTCACCCGCCGGTGCAAAGCTCTCGCCAAACAGCGCGACCATAAGAATATCCGAGGTCAGAAGCAAACCAACACAGCAAGGCAGGAAAAGAAAAAACATCACTTGAAATACCTTCTTCACAATCTCACTACACGCCTTATAGTCTCCCTGCATATAGTAAGTGCTAAGATGTGGCAACAGCACCCCGCCGATTGCGGTGATAACCATGATTACAATCTTCACTAATTTCATCGCATTGGTATAGTAGCCTACATTTTCATCTGCACACATGACTCCAAGCATTGTCGTATCCAACATGGTATACAGCTCGATGGCAACCGTCGTTCCCAGCAAAATCAGAATCGGCTTCATATGCGGTCGCAGATTTAGCTTGCGAAGCTGAATGCGGATTCCAAACCGCCTTAGCTGCAGCATGTTAATCATATAATTAATTCCTGTCGTCAGACATATCACAAGCATATAGCGAATATAGTCCGCCTCTGTCCTTACAAGCAAAAATAATGCACAGAGTGACAAAAGCTTTATTACAAAACTCCTGATTGCAATATATCGAAACGCTTCCTGTCCCTGATAAAACCACTCCACATTAAACGCATTAAAAAGAATGAGCAAGCCTGCCACCAGTGAAATTTCCCTGCGCGTCTGAAAATACGGCAGGCGAAAAACCAACGCATAGTATACCAATACGCAAGTCGCTGTAGACAAAAGATTAATCATGAACAGCTCTGAAAACACTTTGCTCGTCTGATTCTTATCCTGCCTCCTTCGTGCCACCTCGCGAATCCCATAGCTGGGAATTCCAAGTGAGGCAATCAACACAAAATACTGCGCAATATTCTGTGCATATGATACCTTTCCAACACCTCCCGCAAGCAATACACGCGCAGTGTATGTTGCAGAAATCAGCGGAAAAAGCGCATCCAGCAGCTTATATACGACATTGTAAATCGAGTTTTTAAACAAAGTCCTGCTATCTGTCACTGTCTATTCCCACTCCTTCATCAACTTCAAAAACTTTCGATAAGACTTCGCCACATTGGAAAAGTAAAAGATTTTCGCCGCACAAAAATCACTGTACAGTATCTTCGTCGTCACCGCTTCCTTGTGCATGCAGACCACCTCCGGTGTATACAGCACGCGCATCCCCTTCTTCAGCGCCAGATAATAAAGGATTTCCTCCTCTGCATAAAGGAAAGTCCCATCCCAGAATCCCGCAAACTCAGAAAAAAAGTCTCTGGAGAATACCACGCAACAGCCATGTAACAATACGCCCTCCATCTCTTCATCAACTCGTACATCCGCCGCAACAGACGCACCGTTTTCTTCTCTGGTCGTCACATGCTCCTTCCCCTCTACCAACTTCTTCAAATGAAAAAGCTTCATCAGGCGAAATGCAAACGCCTTGGCATAGGACACCGCTATCTGCTTGCGCATATACGGAATCGAATAGCTGCGTTCACGCGCCACTGGGTTAAAATGCTGGGCACGGCTGGCATCAATAATATCACTGCCCAAAATTGCAAACGGCTTTCTATGATAAATTTCGACCAATTTCTCACAGTAATCCGATTGTTCAAAAATAATATCACTGTTTGCTGCCACGATAAAGTCAGGTAAAAAGTGCTCTCTGGCATAAGCAATACCCAAATTATTTCCTCTTGCGAACCCCAGATTTTCCTCCGCCGCAATGACATGCACTCTGTCCTCACCGTCAAAGTGAAGTCTAAGCTGTTCCTCACTGCCGTTACCAGAGCCATTGTCCACGATAACGATTCGGATATTCGGATAGCTCTGCGTAGCCAGAATTGATTCTGCACAGGCAATCGCTTCCTGATACGCCTTATAATTTAAGATAACAAAACTGATATTTCCCATATTAAGCTCCTGAATATCTTGTCTTTGTTCCAAGAAGGATACGAACATACGGTGTGATAGAACGTACAATCGCTGTTCCCAGTCCAAAATTCTTGTGCAGGAAATGGAACCAATCCCTAAGCGGCAAGCCCTTTCTGCTTTCCTTTAACCGGATACGTTCCAGCCTCGGGAGTGTCTCATCCTGCCACGTCCCCTTAAGGCTTCCGTCATTACACTGTCCGACAAACTTTGGAAAGATACGGATGTCATATCCCAGCTTGTGAATTGCAAGACCATAATCGAAATCTCCGATGCTGTGCTGATAATATGGGTCTATGGAAACCTGCATAAAAATATCGTGCGGAATAATGGCGCAATTCGCATTGAATGTATCAAAGTTCATATCTACCGCTTCCGGTCCGTACTTCTTGTATTTAATGCCCTGCACGTACTTAATTCCGCCATAGCTCATCTTCCCGTCATCGCCGCACATTGCGCCAACCATAACCGTATCCGGCTTTAAAAGCGGCAGCATCTCATCAAAAATACCCGGCACAAACTTGGTGTCGTCATTCATGAGCATATAATACTCATAATCCGGATGCTTCTGCTTCGCATGCTCAATTGCCTTGTGCATGCCGCGGTTCCAGAACAGACCGCCGTCGCCGTTCAACAGATCTATCTCATAAGGCAGGGATGTAAGCATCTCTGCCGTACCGTCTGTACTTCCGTCATTGACCACCACATAATCGAAGGTAACCTGCTCATTCTCTGCCAGAAGCTCCATGCTCTGTCTGGTCAATTCTTTTCTGTTATAACATGTAAAAATAGCTAATATCTTCATATCATTCTCCCATCGCTGTCTCAATGGCTTTTTTCAGATAAAATCCCTGCTGCAGTTGTCCGGCTACCAAAAGTGCCTGCGTGCGCAGCTTTTCAGTATCCGCCGCAGCAAGTTTTTCCGACATTTCACTTAAACGTTCGATTGTGATACCGCATCCGTTCTCACGCACAAAATGCGACATTCCCGACTTGTTCCATACAATGACCGGAATTCCGCTTGCCAGATAAAGGGCGCATTTGTGAGAATTGTTATAGCGCAGGTATTCGCCCAAGCCTCCTGCAATCTCGTCCTTACCCTCTCCGTCCCACACCAGACCATAGTCCATGGTGCAGATTGCCTGCGGTATCTCATCGGAGGACAGCACACCATGGTAGTGGCATTTATCTCCCTGTGCCTTCAAAAGCTCCTCCTGCTTTTCCTCATCCAGCTTTCCCCAGAGTTCCATCGAAATACCCTCCGGAACATCCATAAGTGGCAGAAATCCTGACTTGTTCAGATTTCCCGCAAATGCGATTCTTGTAACTTTCTGCCCTATCTCCCCCGCTTTCATCTCCTGCATCGCCGACACCGACTGCGTTCTTCGCTCTTCTAGCGCCTCACTCTGTTCTTTCGTCATCAGATAATCCCATACACCAACCGGCACAAGCTTTGCCTTCATGCCGATTTTCTGAAGCATCTCTTCGGTGCCATGATTTGGAATCAGCACGGTATCTGCCATGTCGACTACGGCAAGTTCTTCGCGCGCCTGCTCATCCATACAGGAAAGTTCGACATCTCCATAGCGAAATGCATTGAGATCATTGATAAAACAAATCAGCTTATAATGCTTGACCTTCTGAACCCTCTTTAAAATGCGCACCTTCATGTGATTTTCCGGAATCGAGTAGAATACCGCGCTTTCCTTTCCCACCGAAAAGAGCAAAAACAATACCAAATATGGCAAATCCAGAATCTTTATGAACTTATTACAGGATTTTGGTACGCTCCAGATAACCTTGCTTCCATATTCCGCCAATACCGCAAACACATCTCGCATCGCTTTCCCGGCGGCATCAAAGGTCTCCTCCCGTCTCTGATTTAACACATAGATTTGCTTTCTCATGCTTCCTGTTCTCTCACCCAGTGTACATATCCGCGCACACCTTCTTCAAAATCAATCGTTTTTTGGTAACCAATCTTTTTTAACAGGCTGATATCTGCTCGCCAGTTCAGCGGATCCCCCGCCTTCGTCTCTCCTGAAAAAGATACGATATCCGCGCTCTCTCCCAGCTCTCTTGCATAGATTTCTGCCAGATTACGGATAGACTCTTCCTCCCCGTTTGCCACGTTAAAGACCTCCTCCGGTCCATCGTAAGCAAGAATACATTTCATCGCCTGCAAGATGTCTGTTACATGAATAAAATCTCTGGTCTCATTTCCGGTTCCAAACAGCTTGATTTCACCGGCACTCTGATACTTCTGGTAAATATCCCAGAAAATCTGCTTGCGCAGTCCATTGTTATTCGCAATCCCATAGGCTGAGAAGATTCGAATTGCACGAACCCGATAGCCATGTACCTGATTATAATAATGGCATAGGCGCTCGCACATCAGCTTGTGCAGTCCATATGGAGAAATCGGTGCAAGCTCATCCGTCTCCCGAATCGGCAACTGCTTGGGATTCCCATAGACTGCTGCACTCGACATGAAAATAACCTTCGGGCGCTTCGCAATTCCCTGCAATGCAATTAGAAGCTGATATAAGCTATGCAAATTGCCGTCCAAATCCGCCATCGGATTTACCACAGATGCACCCACATTCGCACTTCCCGCGCAGTGCAAAATCACATCCGGCTGCACATTCGTCACAATCATGGATAACTCTGCCGGGTTCTGTGACATATTGCACTGATAGTAACGAACTGTATCGTCTGCTTCACAATATCGCGCTGCAATATCCATCCCGTGCACTTCATATTCATTTTCAAAATAATGAGCCGCGTTGCGGCCGATAAAGCCGTTCACGCCGGTAATTAGCAATTTTTTCATCTACAAAGCCTCCTAACGGAACACGCGCTCCAACGCCTTAGAATATTCCTTCGCCTCGCGATACATATTGGCAATCCCTCGTTCCGTGTCTCCTGCAAACTCATCTGCGAGCTCCGTTTTTCCGGCTTCCATAGCCGTCTCCTCAATCAACTCTGCCAGTTCCTTTGGATTATGCGGGTCAAAAAGTTTGCACTTCTCATTCTTCTGCTCCCGGTGCACCGGAATATCAGATAACAGTACCGTCTTGTCCAAAACCTTCGCATCCTCAAGCACAGTTCCCCAGCCCTCACACAGGGACGGCTGTACAAGGAACTTCGCATGTTTCATAATGCACAGTTGCTCCGTGCGGTCCACAAAACCGAGCAATCGGATAGAGTCCTTTACATCTTCGGCGCTCATAATCTCTTTTAACCGGTCGATATAATCCGGATTGCGGTAATCTTCGAGATTTCCGGTAAACACAAACTTATAATCACTAAGCGCTCCGCGTTTTTTGATTTCCTCGATTGCCTTTACCGCCACGATGTGATTTTTATGCTGCCAGAACTGATTCGGCAGATAAATATAGTTCCCTTTTAAATCAAACTTCTCCGCAACTGCAGCCTCCATTTCCGGCGTAATCGCACGGATTTCCGGCTCAATATAAGATACAAAATGTACGACCTCCACCTCACACCGATGCTCCGGATAGAAACGCTCTAGGTCATGTTTTGCATCATTGCTGCTTAAAACCATCGGATTGGTACTCATCACCATCTCGGTATCCTTTGCCTGTTTCTGTGCAAGTTCTTCTTCCTGAAAGAACTCCGGCAATGTCCGGTGCTGAAAATCCGGTATCCAGAAAATTCCCTTTTTCTTAAAAAGACGTCCTATCCGGTTTAACTCAAGTGCATAACAATACTTCACACCATGCAACCAGATAAGGTTCATCTCATAGAGCATAAGCTTCCACTTATTTGTCCCTTCATAAACTCTGATGTCCACGTGAACTTTACCCTTTAATTCTGCGCTTAGGTTTTCCTCGCGGAACGCATCAAAAATATCTGCATGTGCAGGATCAATCAGCACCACCATATCAAATTTATCGGTAATATTGGGATTCTGCAGGCAGGAGAACAGGATATTCTTAAGATAATACAATCCTCCAATCCAGCCTCTGTTGCCTAATCCATTGAATAAAATCTTTTTCTTCATCCTTTATCTCTTTTCCAGAACATGGCGAAGCGCCTCAATACATCCTTTTGATACCTCTTCAAAAGAAAATTCCTGCGCTTTTTTATAGCTGGCACTTCCCATCTGCTCTAATCTGCCTTCTGTAAAGATACGCTCGATTGCCTCTGCGAAGCTCTCTGTATCCTCTGGGTCCACGATATAGCCGTTTTCTCCCTCTATCACCAAGTCCCTCGCACCGTCTGCATATTTCGAGGAAATCACCGGCAATGACGCACACATCGCCTCTAAAATAACCAGACCAAAGCAATCCTCTCTGGTCGGCAGAATAAATACATCCGAATTCTTATAAAGCTCCCGAAGCGGTTCGCCTTCCACATATCCCATAAAGGTCACGCGATCATTCATTCCAAGCGCTGCAATCTGTTCTTTTAACAGAGCTTCCTCCTGTCCCACACCTACGATGACAAGCTTAATATCATCGGAGGTCTTTGCCAATGCAGGCATCAGCAGGTCCAAACCCTTTCTCTGAATCAGGCTGCCGACATAAATCAACTGCTTTGCATCATAGCGTTCTTTCTTCGCCAGATACTTCGTAATATCTACCGTCAGATAAGACAGGAAGCACCGATTTGGATCCGCCCCATACGCTATCTGCGTTTCCCGCGACGCGGTACTGCTTGCGACAAATGCCGCGGCACGCTTGATGATATAGCTGCGCGACATGCGCTGTACTTTACCAATATTTTTTTCGGAGTTTAGCGTGCCATCCGTCCAACTGATAAACGGCACGTTCTTCTTCTGACACCAGTGCACTGCCCGCAGGATGGTAGGATTATATTCCATCGCAAATACAATATCCGGGCGAATCTCGTTTAATGTTTTCTCCACGCCTGTCGGGATATAGACATAACGATCATCAAAACGCTTGCGAATAATTAATGTCTTTGATTTTAGGAATGTGTAGTGTTCCAATTTTTCCATCTCCACACTCCATTTGCGGCACTCCATATCCGCTGCCGAAAAGATAACATGAAATTCATATTCCGGGTAATTCTTTTGCAGATACGAAAAAAAGTCCACGCGATACGGAGATGGCACATTCGTAATAAATACAGCTTTTATCATTTTGAGATATCCTCGTATATTTCCATCAATTTCTGATAATTATCTTCCGGGCGAAGTCTCGTCTCATAGAACTCGCGCGCATTTTCTTTTAAAACACCGAGGTCCATCTTGTTGAACTCCCGCACTTTTTCTGCTAAATCTTCTGCGGAATTATAGGTAAACTTCACACCAGTCACACCATTTTTCACCATGCCGTCCATGTTACCGACTCTGCCTGCAATGACAGGCACCCCATACGAATATGCTTCCGCGATTGTCATGGCAAACGCTTCATAACACTGTGAGGTCATGATAACCGCTTTCGCGTGGTAAAACCTTTCAGACATCTCATCCTTCTGCAGGTATCCTAGGAACTTTACGTTCTGCATGTTATGTGCTTTGACATATTCCTGCATCTCCTCCATCATCGGTCCACTGCCCGCTACATAAAGCATCTCGTCCGGCAACTGCTCAAATGCACGGATTGCTATATCGATTCCTTTTAGCGCCTCCACACGCCCTGCAAAAAGAAAGTATTCTTCCTCCACCTTAGACTCGCTTGGTACAATTCCCTCCGCAAATGTAAAATTCGGTTTGATATAGACACGTGCAGGGTCAACCGTTCTGCGCCTTGTATCCAGAGAGTCCAGAAGCTTATTCCGGTTAAACTCTGTCAGGCAGATAAAGTTCACCTTGCGATATGTGCCCAGCATACGATGAATCTTTAAAATCGCTGCGCTGACAATCGTCTGCAATGTACTGTTGCGATAACATTTATGACGGATGGCACAGCCCATACCACGCGCTACACATTCCTCACATATCACATTGTCCCGGAAGAAGGAACCTGCCGGACAAAGCATTCTGAAATTGTGCAGGGTCTGTACAACCGGCACTTTACATTTAAATGCTGCATAAAATACCGACGGACTGACCATCGTAAGCGTGTTATGCACATGCACGATGTCGATTCCGTTCTCCCGAATCATCCGCTCTACTTCGCGCTTGGTACGGAAGGAGTACACCGCAGTAAACGGCAACAGGAGCTTTCCGAAAATACCGCGCTCCTGCAGTTCCTTATTTGTCCGATAGTAGGTATAGACCTGATGCCCGTGTTCCTCCAGTAGCCGTTTTTCATTGCGGACAACTACGTCCTCCCCGCCGGGAATCTGATAAAAATTGTGTATCTGTAAAATACGGTATTTCTTCATAATAACCTCACACTATTCCTGCACAGTATCTGACTTATCGAGTAATCCCGGATATAGCAAAATACCGCACAGCAGAATAAACGGATTCATAAATGCATTCATGATAAACTGCTCCAGCAAGCCATAGAGTGCCATGCCGGCAATCATAACCAGCTCCTTGTAACAGCCCCTCTGATACAGCTTAAAAAGCGTCATGCACACAAGCGCAAAAAAGAACACTGCCACAATGACACCACAGTAAAGAAGCACAAACATGTATGTATTATCAATCAATCCATGATAACTTGCATAGAAATACTCCTGTACACGCGGAAAAAGTGAAATTCCCTGATCAATATAATAGCCGTTCATAATGTAAATTCGTCCTGTTACGAAATGATTAATCAGCTTCATCAAAGGATTTCCTGCATTATAAAACAGCATCATAACCAAACTGAACAGAGCACCCACCGGTATGGAAAGTGCCAGAACAAATTTTATTTTTTTATCCTTCACGCACTTTTCAAAAATAATCAGTGCCCAACAGAAGAAAAATACTGCAATTCCCGTGCGGCAAAACGTAAATTCGTAAAAAAACAATGCCACCGCAGAGGTTCCTAAAAACCACCACTTATTCAGCTTTTTATAATTATAGTACAGAAGCAATGTCAACGTTAAAAACACCGCCAAAAATGCCGTATTCGGCTCTTTCATTCCAAAGTCATAAATCGGCACTTCTACATATCTGGTATCCGGCTTCGTCTTATAGCCAATATCAAAAAATCCGGCATAAGACCCCAACACAAGCACTCCCAGGCTAATCACGCGAATATAAACTGCAATCCTAATGAGAGTGTCAAACTTACAATTCTTCATGCCGATAATCGTCGCAAACAGTAGCAGCCAGGTGTTCTGCTTCGTGATGATTGCTAACGCCAGACCTACACCGGCAATGATTGCTGCCCAGATTACCTCGCGCAAAGTATACTTTGTAGTAATAATTTTGAGTGCCAGAAAGCTCATGCCGAAGGCAAAGAAAACTTTGTACACCTGATCGCCATGGTCATAACAAAACGCTTTCATCAGGATATTTACCGCAAAGTATCCATAGTAAGCTACGACACCAATTTTTTCCCAATCATTCTCCTTAATAAATGCTCTTACTTTTTCCATATGACCTCTTTATCAAACACTTCTACTCGATTCTGCAATATATCGCGTATACATCTTCCACTACAGTCGCCTTCTGATACCCATATTTTGTCAAATCCTCCGGAATCTGATGGAAGGAAGTATTAAAGACAATATATCTGCAGTTCTTCTCAAGTGCAATACGGGTAACCAGTTCAATATCCGGTTCCTCCTTACTCATCTCTGCAAACACTTTCGCCTCGTCCTCTCCGATATCAGAAATGAATCCTCCGGAGTTTCTACCGTATAACAGGCATGCAGCGGAGGAATACTGTCTGATACTGCATAGCAGTTCGTTCGGGACAATAATCGTCTCTTTCCAATCCATAAGATGCCCCTCAACATAATCCGATATTTCAATCGCCGCCTGCGGAAGCTCATATTCATTCTGTTTTTCCTGATATGTTGTCTGTGAGAAAATAGGCTCCCCTGCCAAAATTATGCAGAAGCATGCCAGGATAATCGCACCTACACGCAGGACATTTTTCTGAATTCTATCGACAAGCCGCGTCAACGCATACGCGATTACAAAAGATATCGGGAGCATCCACAAAAGTCTCCAATACACGCCTCCCAAAAATCTCATCCCGACGTATTTATAAAATAAAGGATTGAAGAAAAAAATCAGAACCAACACGGATGGCCAAAACAGTCTCTTTCGCTCCTGTTTTCCCAGAAAAAAGCAAACTGCAAGTGCTGCCAGAAACAACAGCAGGTGCAGTGCACCGCCCCTTCCTCCGACAAATTCCAAAAATTCTTTCCAAACACCAGCTACATACTGCATAGATTTCCTCTCTTACTAAAATTCAATTACATCAAATAGTAGCCAAAAAATATAGCACATGGAACCGCCGCCATCCAGATAGCAAATGTTTTTCTCCATGCTCTATGGTAGCCAAAATCCAACGCTCCATACAAAAACAGCATAATCGGTGCTGTTACAATACCGATACCGGAAAGCAGGCACGCGCCCGTGCTCGCTACATAAAGCAGCGCAATCCAACTGCGATGATATTCCTTCTGCATAATCCTGTAAAACAGATAAAACATCAAAGGCAGCATAAAGCTTGCACAAACTGCCTTTCCCTGCCAAATACGCAACAACAACATGGATGCGAGCGTATGGGTCGAGGTATATCCCGCCAAATGGATAACTGATAAAAATATCAGGAATAGAAATGTCTTTTCCCAATCATCTCCAAATAGCTCTTTTCCAATCAGCACATATACGCCATAGCATAACAGTGTCAAAAAGAACGGCAGATACGTGTGCGAAAGAACTGCCGGCTCAATACCGCTAAGCCTTGCGTTCATTGCCAAAAACATTGCCCACGGAGAGGTGAGATCCTTACGAACCTCCCCAGTATCCCAATACAGGTAATCGGCTTCAATCGGGCTTTCCATGTACATCGTATCATGAACAACCGCAGACACCTGCTCTGCAATAAAGCGTGCGTCATCATCGTCCGAATGTTCATAGCGCGCCGGAATATATGCCTGTATGAAAATCAATACCCCTGCAAGCAATGCAAACGCAATGGTCCATCCGCTACGCATTTCTTCTCTCTGTTTCCTTTTTCCTTCTGCCGGCGCAGAAAACTTCTTTGTCCAAAATTCTTTCTCACAAATCAGCATGCCAAAAGCAAGCACGGCCAAAACCTGAAGTACAAACTTCCAGATACTAAGCGCCGCCGTCAGTGTCCTGCCCAGTGCTACAAGCGGCACCAGAACCAGTTGTGAGACCGCAAGCATCGTCACAAACCCAAGTACCCATGCATGAAGCACCCGGTTCGCCCGACCTTCTAATTTAAGTAATCGTACCCAAATTGTTCCAATCCACATCGGAACTGCAACAAACATCAGGCTCAAGAAGATTACATCTTTACAATTCATAAACCAGAACTCCATTAACCTCAATCTCGTTTACATCAAGAATATTCTTTGCACGGTACAGTTCTTCATTCTTTGCGTTCTTTCTTCCGCAAGCCACAAAAGTCTTGTTGCAGAATTTCGATGCCGTATATGCTTCTGCAGATTTAGATACGTCCGTACTATTGACGATGATACAGTCATATTTCTTTTCCATGTCAGCAATAAACGTCGCAAAGCGTCTGTTTCCAACGATATCCATACTGCTTTCTTCCGTACGGTTTCTGCATACAGAATCCAGATAGTCATTCATTGCAAGCGGTTTGATTTCCTCGCTCTCACCAAGCACATACTTGCTGATGGAATTTTCCTCAGCCTCAGCGCTTTCATTCACAGTCAGGTCAACGTAAAGCGTCTTTTTCTGTTCATTGGCATAGCTCATCGCAAGTTTTAGCGCGACATCCTTCTTCGGACATTGTAAACTGATGCAGTTAATCTTGTTGCAAGCAGTTCCACTCTCAGCCAGGTAAAGCGCTACCTTTTTAAAACCATTCTCATTGTCCTCACCGTCTTTTAACACGTCGATGACATTGCTGTCTAAGCACTGTCTCACTTCTTCTGCATTCTTCGGTCTCTTGCAAAGAAGCATCCAGCAGGTAAATAACACAACCTCAACAATGATTCCGAGCAATGCACCTGCAGTAATTCCCTTTAGCACACCCTGTCTGAACTCTTCCTTTGTAATAGAAAAGCTTTCAATCTTAATCACTTCCTGCGTCACATACGGATCATCCAGTACGCTGACGCAGTCCTCGCCAAGAACTTCATCACAAACCTTAATCGTGGCATCAATTACTCCCTCTGCAAACTTTGTTGCAATTGACTCATCCGGAATTGCAGCATTACCGGTGTTCGCAGGAAAAGTAACATACAGTGTTACCACGCCTGATGCATCTGTCTGCTGCATTTCAAATAGCTGCGTATAATCGTCCATCGTAATATCAATACCGGCATCCTTGCAGAAAACCTCATAAGCGCGGTTGCTCTTTGCAATTTTCGATACATTGCCCGCACGCTCTACCACACTGGCATCACTGTAATTGCGCACAAACAGGCTGGCAACCACCTGCTGTTTATCCTGATATACGGTATTTTCCACATACTGACGAGTTGACATATACTTATAGCCGCCAAGTACTGCTGCGCAAAGCACTGCCATAATCAATGCCAACCACCATTTCCGCAAATTATACCGGATAATCTCCGCAGCACTATATTCCTTGTCAATTCTGTATTCCTTACTCATGTCACTTCTCCTTCCTTATTCTCCGCCTTTTTCAAATACAACTCTGATTGTCTTAAGTATAATCTTAATATCCAATCCGATGCTCCAGTTGTCAATATACTGTACATCCAACTTTACGACATCCTCAAAGTCTTTGATATTGTTTCGTCCGCTTACCTGCCAAAGTCCTGTAATACCGGGCTTCGCACTAAGCCTTCTCTTCTGATGTGCCTCGTATTGCCGGAACTCATCCACTGTCGGCGGTCTGGTTCCCACAAGGCTCATATCACCTTTTAATACATTGAAGAACTGTGGCAGCTCATCGATGCTCGTTTTGCGAATAAATTTCCCCACCTTGGTGATACGCGGGTCATCCTTCATCTTGAACATCAAGCCCTTCATCTCATTCTGGCTCTCCAGTTCTTTCTTGCGTTCCTCCGCATCCTGATACATAGAACGGAATTTATATATCTTAAAGAACCGTCCGTTTTTTCCTACACGCTTCTGTGCAAAAAACAGCGGTCCGGGTGATTCGATTAAAAGCGGCGGTGCTAAAAATATGGTTACCACTGCCGTGATTGCAAGCCCGACAATCGCACCTGCAATATCCATCAGACGCTTTACGAAAAGCATCTTCCAATCATATTGCTGATTGGTAAAGGTCACCACCGGAATATTTCCCATCATGTTAAAGCTTTTATAGTAATCGTCAAATTGATTCAGCATCTCAATACTGACATGCACGGTTGCTCCCATATCCTCAAACGTATTTACTACCTTTGCAAGAGAGGCTCCTGTATCGTATGGTACATTGATGAATACCTCGTCTACAATCTGTTCCTTCGCATATCGATACATGTTATCATATGTCGCAACAACCGGAATACCCTTGTACCATTTTCCAACCTGATTGTCATCAATGATTGCGATACTCGACAAACGGTGTGCCCAATCTCTGGAGTTGTCCGCTTCTGCAATAATATCTGCGACACGGTCCGAAGTCGTCACCAAAAAAACTTGATTCGTCGCACGCTTATTGCGATAGATTTTCAGCAGATAATACTTGATTGCCGCGTGCATCAGGAAAAACAGCACCATGTTGATTCCTGCGATACAGAAATACACGCCTCGGGATGCATCCGCATTATTATGCAACAGGAAAATCGTAAGCGCTGTCACGAAAATAAGTACGACACTCGCCTTGACTGCAGCCCATAAGTCCCGATAGAGATTTCTTCGGATAAAGTTCTTCTCAATATCCGAAAACACCATTACCAGCATATATACCACCAGTACAATGCCAAAGCTGTCGAAAAGCTCCAGTTTCATATTCTCTATGGATACGTTACGGTAACCTACCAGCCAGAGATAACCTCCGCCAAAATAGCTTATGATAAAACATATCATGTCTGCTAACAATAGCACTAAATCTTGAATCTTTTGTCTTGATTGATACATATCCAATCCTCTCTCAACCTGTACTTAACGTCCGCATCATTGACGCTTTCTGCTCTGATAAGCACATTCTTTCTTGCCCAGCGAAAAGTGAATCTTCCATTCCGCTTCCGGCGGTGCAATCCACACACAGTCGAATCCCCATAACGGATCTGTCACTTGCCGGATACGAAGCACATCCACCACATCCCTTCGCTCCCTTCGGGAAATCTCCGCCGCTATCGGCTTTCCCGCCTGATTTGTCACCTGTATGTCTACCGGAAGGTGTCTGCCATCCCAAGTTGTCGCGAACGCCCACCCGGAACAGATATGACTTCCATCCTGATATTCCGCTCGATCAATCTGATAGCGAATCTTGCGCACGCGAAGCCATTCCGCTTCCGGGATTCTCACATCTCCGGAAGCTTTTTCTTCGTCGGAGCCTCTTAGCAATTCTTCCAGAGTGACAATCCGCGTTCCTAACGCACGCTGCATATTGCGCACCGGAAGCGCTCCGGTTCCCATATACTTCTGAAAATGTTCCTCCATGCGCTGATACAGCATAGTTTCTTCGTCTGTAATACCCGCCATCGCAAGCAGGCGTTTTAGGGACCAGTCCGTATGGTAAAGAACCTGGTAATACGCAAAATATAGTCCCCTGTATATCAAAAATCCCTTCGGTATCGGGAAGTCAAATGTCCACTCATAATCAATTACCTGCCACTTGGCATCCGCTGTGTCGGTTTCCTCCTCCTGTGTGAAGAGGTTTGATAAAATCATATCTATATCACTAATCTGCGCAGAGACTTTTGCATACTTTCCCGCTTTTGCAAAAATCTCCCCCGCCTCTTTCGTCAATGGACCGAACACCATTTCAAATTCATCTGTGACGACAAAAGGAAGTTCTCCTCCATTCTCGCTTATCCTCCGAATATATTCGCTAAGAATATGCTCTATCCGTCTGTCATCCTTTGCCTCCACTGCCCGTTTTAGTTCATCCTGCAAGGACTCTCCTGCAAGGAACGGGAATGTCACATATGTCGGCTCCGGTTGCTCTGCCTCCGGCGCACACGGGCAAAACGATATTGCGCTGTCCTTATATGCTTCATTCAACCTCTGGCAGAACGTGACAATCTGCGCGATATGTGTACGTGCTTCCGGGGTCAGCGCGTGCTTATATACTTTTTTCTCACCGGCATCGTCCATGACGATATCCGTGCGGATACAAAATCTTTTTGCCCGCTCATTGGAATACTTCGAATATACCGTCCGCTCCAACTCCTATCCCCTCCTGTCAGAATATTCCGTTATCACACATACGCCTCTATCAGATAGGAATTGGAGAACGTCTCAAAGACCCCTTCCTTAAGAAACGTATCGTATACTTTTCTCTCATCAAAAAATTGTAATCTGTCTCCCTCAAAGTTTCTGCGGTTATCCATAAGTTCTCCCTCCCTCGGAAGCCACTCATCCGAATAAATGCAGTTCGGGAACTTGTAATCCGGATACGGGTAGTAGAACTTACACTCGGCAAATCCTGCCTCTTTCAGGCATTTCGTATACTCACCCTTGGTATAGCATCTTGG
Organism: Roseburia sp.; assembly: GCA_022771695.1. Classification (GTDB taxonomy): domain Bacteria; phylum Bacillota; class Clostridia; order Lachnospirales; family Lachnospiraceae; genus Roseburia. The sequence goes on from JALEKJ010000062.1 coordinate 167,383, forward strand.
TGATACCACTATATCCTGTTCATTCTCATATCCTTCTACGCCGGAAAAATAGGTACCTCGGTATTCTTCCCTACAGCCGGCAAAAAATTTTAATCCCAGTCGGTTTGCATCGGCAACGATAAGTCTACCATTCGGCTTTAGCTGCTGACGCAGTCTTACAAGTTCTTCCTTAAAGCGGTAAAATGAGCCTACAATTAAAATCACATCATATTTTTCCAAACAGGATGCCGTAAGGAAATCGGGCTCCGAAAGAATTGTAAGAGTTCCTTCTGTCGTCTCATTGCGTGCCTTGATAATGCCGGCACGCTGCGCATCTTCTGCCACGCAGGTGACCGCTCCAGCCTTCTCTAACAGTTTACCCGTCAATGCACCGCACTCAGGATTGCGCTCTAGCACACACATATCCTTGTTCATCGGAATCCAGTCAATCAGATTCTGCCTGATTCCCGACAGATGGTACAGATACGGATAAGAGGATTTTTCGGATATGATATTCTCATACCCCTCATCGCCATGTTGTCTTATGATATCATACAGTTCTGTCAAAAACTGTGCATCCTCCATATTGCTACTCCTCCACACGCTCCACGGTTGTCTCGGAATTCATGTCATAGAATCCGACCGTATTCTTGTCCGAGATTACCGTCACCCCTACGACATCATACAGTCTGTGGTAAGCACGGAACTCACCGCCCACATAACCGGTACAGCTAATAGAAAGCAGATATTCGCCTCCCTGCATATCCATGTTCTGTTTAAAGGTAGCAACATATGTCTCGCCTGCTTTTGCCAATCCCACGCCTACCTTTTCATACATCGTGTTGGTTCCGGTCACCGCCGTTCCCTGTACCGTCTTAAATGTGTAAGTAAAAATCGGGTCCATAATATCTGTGTGGAACTTTACTTTGGACTTTATCTCAAAGGAAGTACCCTTCTGGATACAATTTGTATAACTTCCATATTCATCCACCACTGCAAAATCAATGATTTCCGCTTCTCCGGTTCCGTATTCATTTACATCCGGATTCAATTCATAATTGTTTTTCCAAAGATGCGTATCCGCCGCCTCTTTTTTCTCGGCAAGCACCTGCCCACTCGTGATATTCTGGTCCTGATTTAAAAGCACCTTCTTATAGAGGTCAATCGTCTCCTTCGGCTTGCCTTCTGAAAGCTTTACACCCTTGTTTAATAAAATAACTCTGTCGCAGTACTTTGCCACGCTGCTGATATCATGGCTTACGAAAATAATCGTCTTGCCCTGCGCCTTGAAGTCATCAAACTTCTTATAACATTTCGCCTGAAAGAACGCATCTCCTACCGACAATGCTTCATCAACGATAAGAATTTCCGGGTCAATATTGATAGCGACAGCAAATGCCAACCGCACAAACATACCGCTCGAATAGGTTTTACACGGCTGATTTACGAAATCACCAATATCAGCGAACTTAAGTATTTCCGGGAGACGCTCATCCATCTCTTCATTTGTAAATCCCATCATCATACCGTTTAAATAGACATTCTCAATGCCTGTATATTCCATATTAAATCCGGCACCAAGCTCAAGCAGTGCAGATATCCTGCCGGAAATCTCAACATTGCCGCTTGTCTGAGAAAGTACCCCGGTGATAATCTTAAGAATGGTAGACTTACCGGAACCGTTGGTGCCGATAATACCGATTGTCTCACCTTTTTTCACCTCAAAGGAAACACGGTCAAGCGCCCGATGCTCTTTAAAGCGATTCTTTTTTGCAATTCCCAATGCATCCACAAGGCGTTCCGAAGGCTTATTGTATAATTTATAAACTTTGCTGACGTCCTCTACCTTGATTGCTATATTATCCATCTGACTTGCTTCTTTCTCCCTTAATTTTCAAGACTCCCAGAGCACCTGTGATATAACATGAGCTTCTTGTACTATATCACAGGACATCTGCAAAATGCGGACGCAGTCGCTTGAACACGGAAGTTCCCAACGCGAATGCCACAATCGTAAATATCCAGAAATATATGGTTAATCCAGGATTCTCCCAGAAGCCGATTTTATTAATCAATGCGTCTCTGTAACCGGATACCACATAATACATCGGATTTAATTTCAAAATTGTCTTTGCCCACTCCGGTATCTGAACCATGGATTCAAAGCTCCACATAATCGGCGTTACCCACATGCCAATCTGAAGCAGAATCGCTACAACCTCCTTCATATCACGGAAAAATACCGTGATCGCACCGGTCGCATATACAATCCCGGTTGTAAGCACAAGCATACATACAGAATAGTAGATTACCTGCAAAGTATATAAATCCGGATAGTATCCCATGAAAGCGAACACCGCAATAGCAAATACCACAAAAAACAGATGGGTAAACAGCGCCGATATCATCTTTACCACCGGAAGTGTATCAATCTGAAACACAACCTTCTTCACAAGATAACTGTATTCCACAAGTACACCGGTGCCTCCGTTCATCGCCTCCTGAAAATAAAACCACGGAACCAGTCCTGCCATCAACCATAATACAAACGGAATTTCAATTCCGGTTCGAAGATCCGTTGCCTTAGAGTTCAGCCCCTTCTCAAAGACGAACCAGTAGAGCAGCACAGTAATCACAGGCTGCACAAACGCCCATATCACACCAAAATAGGAACCTGCGAACTTTTTCTTGATATCATTTCTGGCAAGATTCCAAATCAACCTCCTGCTGCCTGCAAGATGGGTAAGCAAGGAAGTGTTTTTTTTCTTTTCTGCCATCCGTCTTCTCCTAACTCTCTATGCCGTGAGCTTTCTTGTACTCGGCAAAGCTCTTCTGCACTTTATCCTTGTCTGACAGGAGCACATCTTCCGCACCCATGCCCTCCGGCATCGGCCATTCCACACCAAGTTCCGCGTCATTCCAAAGGATTCCGCCCTCGTCATTCGGATGATAGAAATCAGTTACTTTATAGCAAAACTCCGCGTAATCAGACAATACGATAAATCCGTGTGCAAAATTCTTTGGAACAAAAAACTGCTTTTTGTTCTCTGCTGACAAACGCACACCGTACCATTTACCAAAGGTTTTTGAACCTTCACGCAAATCGACTGCCACATCGAACACCTCGCCATTTATCACGCGAACCAGCTTGTCCTGCGGATAGTTAATCTGGAAATGCAATCCGCGAAGCACGCCCTTCTTGGATGCCGACTGATTATCCTGCACAAACCGGCAATCAATCCCCGCCTCCGCGAAATCGTTATAGTTATAGGTCTCCATAAAATAACCTCTGGCGTCTCCGAATACCGCAGGCTCAATCACCTTTAATCCTTCTATTCCGTTACAATTCTCTGTTACTTTTATCTTTCCCACAATGTTTTCCTTTCCTAGCGCCGCAATTTTCTTTTTGGCTTTACAGCCCCTCTGCAATCTCCATCAAATATTTTCCATAGTCTGTCTTAAGAAGCGGCTGTGCCAGTTTAATCAACTGTTCCCGGTCAATAAAGCCTCTCTTGTAGGCAATCTCCTCGATGCAGGAGATATATAGTCCCTGACGTTTCTGGAATGCAGATACAAAATCCGCTGCCGCAAGAAGCATGTCGTGATTTCCGGTATCAAGCCACGCAAAGCCGCGTCCCAGCGTCTCAACGCTGAGGGTTCCTCGCTGCAGATACTCATTGTTCACGGACGTAATCTCGATTTCACCTCTGGCAGAAGGCTTTACATTCTTAGCAATCTCTACCACATCATTGTCATAAAAATATAACCCAGGCACTGCATAGTTTGACTTCGGATGCTCCGGCTTTTCCTCGATGGAAAGCGCCTTGCCATTCTCATCAAACTCTACCACACCATATTCTCTCGGATCTCTCACATAATAACCAAAAATCGTCGCACCGGCATTCTTTTCTGTGCGCTCGGCTGCATTTTTTAGCACCTTAGAAAAGCTCTGTCCGTAGAAGATATTGTCTCCCAAGACGAGCGCCACCGCATCGTCTCCGATAAACTTCTCGCCGATGATAAACGCATCCGCCAATCCTCTCGGCTCTTCTTGAATCGCATAGGAAAAGCTCATGCCAAGCTGGCTTCCGTCTCCGAAAAGTTCTTCAAAAACGGGCAAATCTCTCGGTGTGGAAATAATCTGCACCTCTCGGATGCCTGCCAGCATCAAAGTAGACAACGGGTAATAAATCATTGGCTTGTCATAAACCGGCATAATCTGCTTGGAAATCGCTTTGGTAAGCGGATAAAGTCTGGTACCAGACCCCCCGGCAAGTATAATTCCCTTCATATAAAAACCTCCGATTCTTCATCAATTTTCACCAATATACGGTATTTATCTTAATATTTGTATTGGGCTGTTTTTAATTTTTTCTTAAAAATACCCTATTATAAAAACGCAAACAAGCAGTATCGCCAAACGGCGGTACTGCTGCCTGCATCAATTATCTGTTCTGATACATATCCTCATAATACTTCTGGTAATCACCGCTGGTCACATTTTTCATCCAGTCCTCATGCTCAAAGAACCATGCGATGGTCTTCTTGATGCCCTCTGCGAACATCGTCTCAGGCTCCCAGCCAATCTCCGCCTTAATCTTATCCGGAGCGATGGCGTAGCGTCTGTCATGTCCCTTACGGTCCTCCACATAGGTAATCAACTCCTTGCTCACAAGCGCTCTTCTCGGGTCGTCTGCCGGAAGCATCTCCTGCAAGGTATCAATAATAATGTTAATAATCTCAATATTCTGTTTCTCATTGTGACCGCCAATGTTGTAAGTCTCACCAAGACGCCCCTTCTCCTGTACCATGTCAATGCCTTTCGCATGGTCATCCACATACAGCCAGTCACGTACATTCTTGCCGTCCCCGTATACCGGAAGCTTCTTGCCCTGTAATGCATTGTTGATAATCAGCGGAATCAGCTTCTCCGGGAACTGATATGGTCCATAGTTATTCGAACAGTTCGTGATATTTGCCGGGAACTTGTAGGTATCAATATACGACTTCACCAGCATGTCTGAGGACGCTTTGCTTGCGGAATACGGGCTGTGCGGTGCATACGGAGTAGTCTCATAGAAGTAAGTACCGTCCTCCTCAAGGGAACCGTACACTTCATCCGTAGATACATGTAAGAACTTTTTGTCCGCTTTAAAGGTACCGTCCGGCAACTCCCATGCAGCCTTTGCACAGTTGAGCATTACCGCTGTTCCAAGCACGTTGGTCTTAACAAAGACTTCCGGATTCTTGATACTGCGGTCTACATGGCTCTCTGCCGCAAAATGTACAACACGGTCAATGTCGTTCTCCGCAAAAATCTTCTCGATTGCTTCCTTATCTGTGATATCTGCCTTCACAAATGTGTAATTCTCTCTATTCTCAATATCCCTAAGATTCTCAAGATTTCCCGCATAGGTAAGCACGTCCACATTGATGATACGAATCGTATCTCCGTACTTGCGGAACATATAATGAATATAATTTGAACCGATGAACCCGGCTCCTCCCGTCACCAAATAAGTTCTCATATTGTCCTCCAACGTCATAGATATAATAATTTTACCACATATTATCCGTCAGCACAAGTTTTACCACCAATCCAAGGCCGCCCGCTCGCACACCTCAGACAATCGCACAACCACGATATCATCTGTCACCGCGATTGACCCGTCTGCCGGAAAATCCGAAAGCGTTTCTGCCAGACTCACCGCCTGTTGCCTTTCCTCTTCACTCGCATCCTCATTCAGCGCACAGCCGGCATATGCCTGCGCAAATCCCACAATACGATGCGTTGCTCCGGTCGAATTTTCCGCACTGTAATCCCATTCATAAAAAGACCATCCATACATCTCCGTGCGCCTGCACCAATCCGGCATATCCGCTTCTTGATAGCCCACAAAAACAATCGGCTGCGTCGGCAACTCGCCACCGTTTTCCTCCCGTAGCATGGCAAGCAGCGTTTCCGTCTTTGCCGCATCACCAATAAAACGCTGTTCATCTGTATATGCCAGGCGTATGTTGTATCCGCACTGCACAGCGATTGTAAGCAACACGCATACGCTACACAGCGTAGAAATCCACCGCCCCCACGCTCTTCTTCCGCCACCCGGCTGTTCCTGCGACATCTTGTCTGCCAGCCGGGAACACACTCCATCCAGGGCATACATTCCCAAAAATGCCGCCACAACCGGCAGTGCAAATTGCGAACGCGTCACCAACATCTCTCCCATGTAAAGTGTCATTAAGAAAGGAGACACTGCAAGTCCTACGATTGCAAGCACGCGAAGCCAAAAACGCATGTTTTTCTCCTCTTTTGGAAGTTCCCTCCACCATATCACAACAAGCGCTGCCGACAGCAGTAATCCAATCGCATAAAATGAAAAATTGCGCGGTCCTACACCAAGCAGAAGATTTTTCGCCGTGCGGAGCACATTCTTTATGCAGTCAATCGCCGGATACCTCCCCCATCCCATCTGTCCTTCCATATAGTCTGCCGTTGTCATGAACCAGGTGTTCGCAATCACACGGTAGAATACATATGCGACACCAAATGTAACAATCCCCCCTGTAATACCGCAAATCGTCTTGCGGTTCCACTTTCTTTCGCTTGCTTCTACCTGCTTGTCCGCAAATACGGAAGTATTATCCGTCCATGCAAGAAAGAATATGATGCATACTGCAATATAATATGCAGCCAATGCCTGATAAGTGCCCAGCCCCAATACCAAAAGTGCTACTGTAAGAATCACTCTGCATATACTTGCCATGCCATGCTTTTCAAAAAATGCCTGCACCGAAAGCAACGCCGCCACAACAAGCAATAGCATCGCACATGCTATCTCCGCCTGCTGTACCGAAAAATATATCTGGTAGCTCCAGATGTTCGATGTGACATAAAGCATAAGGAATATCCAATACGGGTATGCCTTCTTTCCAGAAAAGTGATAGATTGCAAATGTCATAAGATTGGCTCCTATCACAAAGAACAAAAAGAACAGGATGCCGCTTTTTATGACATTATGTGTATCAAGCCCAAGGATACTCTTTAGAAATGCAAGCCCAAATCTTCCGATGGTAAGCCATCCAAGCTTTGACCCAGGATGATTCATTAATTCCTCCGTGTCAATGCGAATATTCCCGCAAAACACAAGAAAACCAAAGCAAATGGCTGCCGCTATCATTGACATCGGGATCAGTTTCCCATGTTTCCTCACATAATCTCGCATGTCATCTATCATAACAGTTTCCATTTGCTTCGGTTTTTCCATCTCTCATAACTCCAATATTCTATAAAGCTTTCATATACTCGTCCAGCGCGCTTTCCCATTCCGCCATGCGATAGCCGTCTGTCAGACGCATCATATAATTATCAAGAATTGAATAAGCCGGACGCTTCGCAGATGCCGGATTCATTTTCGCATATTCTTCGCTTGTGACATGATTGACCTTTGTCTTCTTCCCTGCACGCGCAAAAATCGCTTCCGTAAAATCTGCCCAGTTGGTATCGCCCTCACAGGTTGCGTGGAATACACCATAATTCTCTGTAGGTTCAAAATGATGAATCGCTCTCGCCAGCTCTACCGCACTCGTCGGCGAGCCCTGTTGGTCGCACACCACGCTTACTTCATCATGGTTTTCTGCCAGCCGTAACATCGTCTTAACAAAATTCTTGCCATCTCCGTACAACCATGCTGTGCGGAAAATAAAATATTTCTTCGCAAATGCTTTTACAAAAAGCTCACCTTGCAGCTTTGTCTTACCATATGCACTGACCGGATTCGGGGCATCAAACTCCGTATACGGTCTTGTACCGTTTCCTTCAAACACATAATCCGTGGATACATGAATCATCTTTGCATCCACCTCTGCCGCAGCAATGCTCAAATTGCGCGGTCCGATTGCATTGATACGGTATGCCGCATCCCATTCCTTTTCGCAGGCATCTACATTCGTGTGTGCTGCGCAGTTGATGATGACCTCCGGTTGCATCTTACGAACCAAAGCCAGCACTGCATCAATATCGGAAATATCAAGAGCGGTCACACCGTCTCCCTCCGCCACATCCGTATTGATAAACTCCACCGCTTCATTTGCATATTCTGCACGAATCGCGCGTCCAAGCTGCCCATTGCAGCCCGTAACCAAAATCTTTTTCATATTCCGTTTCTCAGCCTCTCTCATTCTCCAAGCCCATTGTCAATCGCTGCCACCAATGCAGCAAGTGCTTCTGTCTCGTCTTCGCCGTCACACACCAGTTCAATCTCATCTCCGGACTTGATGCACGCGCCCAGCACACTCAAAACACTCTTCGCATTCGCAGTATTCTCGCGGTAATGAAATACGATATGCGACTTGAACTGCATCGCTTCCTTACACAAGATTCCTGCCGGTCTCAAATGTAATCCCGTCGGATTCTTAATCGTGACCTTTTGACTTACCATATTGCCTTTACCTCCAACCTTCTATATTCAAGCAACGAAAAGCACACTTTGCGAGCTTTTCTTATGTTCAATAATCATCGGTACCCCCGTGCCCGATTCTATAACATAATTTTTGTAATCAATTCTGCCAGTTTTTTCGCTTCCGCATCAATCACCTTCTGATTCTTCCCCTCAATCATAACACGCACTAACGGTTCTGTACCGGACGGTCTGATTAAGACCCTTCCCTCTCCGTGGAATTTCTTTTCCACATTGGCAATCGCATCCGCAATCTCCTGATATTCCATAAAGCTTTCCTTCTTATGATTCGGCACCTTTGCATTGACCAACGCCTGCGGCAATACCTCCATTACAGATGCAAGCTCTGACAGTGTTTTCCCTGTCTCCACCATAACCTCTAATAAATGCAGTGCACTAAGAAGTCCGTCTCCGGTCGTATTGTCATCCAGAAAAATGACATGCCCCGACTGTTCTCCGCCAATGTTATAGCCATGTTCGCGCATATGTTCCAGTACATAGCGGTCACCGACCTTCGTCTTCTCGACATTGACTCCCTCGCGTTCTCCCATCAGCGTAAAGCCAAGGTTCGACATAATGGTGACAACAATCGTATTCTTTTTTAACTTCCCCTTCTGCTTCATATGAAGACCGCAGATTGCCATAATCTGGTCTCCGTCTACCAGTTCGCCCTTCTCATCTACCGCCAGCATACGATCCGCATCACCGTCAAATGCGATACCGATATCCGCCTTCTCATATACTACACGCGCTTTTAATTCATCCATATGCGTCGAACCGCAGTTCGCATTAATATTCGTTCCATCCGGATTTGTATGAATGGCAACCAGTTCTGCACCCAAATCCCGTAATGCCTTCACGGATGTATAATAAGAAGCACCCTCTGCGCAGTCCACAACAATCTTCTTGCCCTTTAAGTCTACCGGCACGCACTTTTTCATGAATTCTACGTATTCATCCTTCAAATCGAAACGATAATCAATCTTTCCGACTCCCGAACCGATTGGCAGAACCACATCTTTCATGTTGTTGCGAATCAAATCTTCGATTTCATCCTCAAGTGCATCTGAAAGCTTATAGCCCTCCCCGTTAAAGAACTTAATTCCGTTAAATTCCATCGGGTTATGAGACGCGGAAATCACTACGCCCGCATCTACTTTATGCTTTCTCGTCAGATATGCGATTGCCGGTGTCGGCATCACTCCCACAAAAATTGCATTGGCGCCAACCGAGCAGATTCCTGCCATCAGCGCACTTGCCAGCATACCGCCGGAAATTCTGGTATCACAGCCTACGATAATCGTTGCCTGATGCTCCTGCTCTTTAGTAAGCACATAGGCACCCGCCTGTCCGAGCTTTGTCGCCAGTTCTATGGTAAGTTCAGAGCCTGCTATTCCGCGCACGCCATCTGTACCAAACATTCTAGCCATGCCAAATTCCTCCACATTATCTTAAATTTTATTCATGCGTCACAGTCGTCTCTGAAGCATTCTCCGCAGATGTTGCATTCTCCGTAGACGTTGTGTTCTCCACAGATGTTGCATTCCCTGATGAAGTCTCTGTTGTCTCGGTAGACACAGAAGTTTCCGCATCCTGCCCTGCATCATCATTCGAGTTCGTGTTCCCGTTTCCGCTGATTGCAGCCGGCACTTTCACCGTTTCTGTCAGCCAGCAGTATTCCTCCAACGCAAAGTTGACCGTCAGGCGATGCTTTCCTACACCGAGACCGTTCGCATTGACGGTTCCCTCAATATTTTTCGCCTTAAGCTCCGATATGACGCTCTCCGGTCCGCTTATCTCTACCACAACGACATCCTCGTCAAACTCCAGCAGATATGCTTCACGCAGATTCTCCACAGTAAGGTTCGCCACCGGCACCTCAAACGTCTTACTCATAACCGGTTCTACTTTTACGGTAACCTCAATCTTCGCATCCGAAGTCAGCACAAGCGATGTTCCGGACGGCAGATAAGAGCTGATATCCACCGTAGTCACAAAGTCCTCTGTGATATCAGTCACATCCAATACCTCTGCCGGAATTATAATTTTATTGACCGGATTTAATATCGCACTCTCACCTTTGATCCGAACGGTCTCCAGCGGATATTCGATTCCGGTTATCATATAGCCTTCCGCCACTTTGCCTGTCGTATTAAACTCCAAGGATACATCTTTTGTACTCAATATCTGTGCGGAAACAGTTACCGTATCAAGACTTAACGTAAGCCTTGTCGTATCAATAGCATTGCCGTCCGCATCGTACAGCACCGGAACCACACTATCCGTGACATCCGTGGAAACGCCGTCAATATTGATGGTAGCAACCGCCGAATCTATCTGGCTGATAATGAATGCCGGTCCTGAAATTTTCAGCAGATTCGAGCCGACAATTTCCAGATTGCCGAGCGCACATCCATCCGCCACCGTTCCTTTTGTATTCGGCACAATCACCTTCTGACAGGTGCCCAAATCTCCTAACACCACTTCCAGATACAGTTGCTTTGAAGTTATCGTCACCTTATTGGTATATCTCTTAGGTGTGATAGTAACCGGCACACGGTATGTCCCTGTATTTTCGTTGTATTCGATTTTCTCCATATCGGCAACTGCGGAAAAATCAGAATTTGCCATCTCCGACAAAACGCTCCGCTCCGCAGAAGCATAAAACGTGATGGTGTTCTTGCCATCCAGTGCTTCAAAGTACTTATTCTGCTCCGTAAGATAATCCGTATTCTCCGTTGTAATGCTCGTGGTAAACGGCTGGACAGTAGTCGGATTATCAATATTAATCACAACAATCCACAACACCACCGCAAACAATGTTGCAAGTAACTTGAGGCCAAAATTATTTGTTATCTTTTTACCGAGCTTCTTTAACATTTTTCAGCCTCCTCCGCAATAATTCAATTTTAGAAACTTCCTGCTCTCGTCGCTGCAAATATGTGAGCTTGTTCTTTAAAAACTCTGCATCGACATTGCGGTACAGTTCGCCGCCCAAAGCAATCGACACTCTTCCTGTCTCTTCCGACACGACAATCGTCAATGAATCGCTGACCTCACTGATACCGACTGCTGCACGATGTCTCGTTCCCAAATCTTTACTGATAGACAAAGAATCGGTAAGCGGCAGATAACAGGTTGCAGATACAACGCGGTCGCCGCGCACAATCACGGCGCCATCATGAAGAGGTGTATTTTTTTCAAAAATATTAATGAGCAACTGGCTTGTAAGGATTCCGTCCACTGCAATACCGGTTCTCTCATACTCCGATAGAACAATCTCATCCTCCACTACAATCAGTGCACCTGTTTTCACTTTTCCCATCTCATAGCATGCCTTTACCAGCTCAGTAATCGTACGGTCGGAAAATTTACCAGTGTCACCCTTTGAAAAGTCAAATCGAAACAGCGATGCCAGAATATTTTTTCTTCCCAGATTCTCAAGCGCTTTTCGCATCTCAGGCTGAAAGATGACCACAAGTGCAATCAACAATATATTGAGCGTATTTTTCGCAATCCATATAATGGTATTCATCTGGAACACCGCCGCAATTAGCACAAACAGCAGAATCACCATTAAGCCCCTGAGCAGTACCCATGCTCTGGTATTCTTAATCCACACCAGCATATAGTAAAACAAAAACGCAATTATGATAATCTCCACAATATCCGTGGTGGTTATTTTTGGCAAGTTCATGTACATAGATGCCTTATTCCAAAAAGCTTCTAAAGTTGCTCTCACGTTCTGCACGTCTTCACTTCCTTAATCTAACAAATCCTCGTCGATATCCATCTCTCTTGCAAACTGTCTCTTCGTCAGCCGCTCACTGTTTTCATCCTTACCGCTAAAGCGCTTTACCTTCTTATCCGTTCCGGAAATAAACGCTTTCGGCACTGCTTTGACATAATAATAATACTCATCGTCTTCGAACTGAAGCCGCTCCGTCCTCGAGTAATCCAGGTTAAAGAATAAGAACTGTATCACAAGTGCTATCGCTGCAGAAACAACGCTTCCAATCAACACCCCCAACAGTTTCCCCGAAATACCAAGCAGCATGTATCCGGCAATCAAACCGATGGACTCAAAAAGCGTACCGGAGATAATGGCTACACGCCATGCATTCTCAATCGACATTCTGCGAATCACGTATACAATAATCAACGTAATCGCCAACACACCAGTCACGAGATACATCTCTTTGTTTCCCAACAACTGATTGAGTGCAACCGTAAACATTGATGTTGCTTCACCTTCCACATCAGCCACCCCACTAAGCACCTTAGCATTGTTCTTCACCCCGTCAAGGAAGAAGTATAAAATGGTTCCGCAAATCATTGCAAACACCGAGTATGCTTCTCGAAGAAGCCCCATTCCAAGCGGCATGATGTATGGAATATGAAGTCTGCAGCAAACCACTGTCAATACTACATCGTAACCGTGTTTTGGCGCGAAACGAAAATAGATTAAATAAATCAGCATAAATAAAATCAATGCCACCAAACATACTTCCAGCGACAGCGCATACATATCCAGCAGGATTACCAATGTCGCCACCAGCATCGTCAGCCGGATTGGGAAAACAGAACAAAGTAATGCCAAAATCAATGCAATCGGGATACTGCTGATGCGCTCCATATATCCGATATTAAGATTAATCATCAAAAATATTACGAATGCCAACAAAAATCTCATAATTGGCACAAGATATACTTCATTTTTTCCATAGAAGCGTATCATCTTCTCTTTTAGTTCCAATATGGTTGTCATATTTTCCTCCTGCCTACTCCCACTCCGTGTTATTCGTCGTTTTCAGTCGTTCCTCACGCTCGTACATCTGGTTCACCTTTTTAAGGCTCGCATAATACTTTTTTACTTTTCTGCGACCGTCTGTGTATTTCACATTGAAAATAATATAGGTTGCTCCAAGATAAATCACCATAAATACCAAATAGGAGAGTACTAAAGACATGACCGCCTCGCGAATTTCCATCTGATTTATCTTCTCAAATAACCCTTCCATCGAATACAATGCCCATAGTCCAAACAACAGTACATAGCTGATTGTTCCGGTAACAAAACTAATCAGAGCTTGCAGGGAAACATAGTCTTTTCTTGCATATTGTGTCATCGGCTTGCACTCTTTGCCTTCATTCTCATCAAACTGTGACAGCTTTATCATATGCCGTAAACGTTCCTCATTTACCATACAGCAATCTTATCCTTTCCGGTTCTCGCAACCGCACGTTCTCATGTTTTTTCTAATTTTGCACGCAGTTACGCATTCTTACTTCACATTATAGCACAGGACACCCTATTTTCAAAGTAAAAACCATAAAAAAACAGGGTCCTCATCTCAGGCCCTGTTTTCCCTATTCCTACTGTAAGAAACGCATACGGTTTCCGTCACGCTCTCTCTTCTTAATCTCCGGCTCCTTCGGCTTAGCAATCGCTCCCGCAAAGGTATTCGCCATCTCCGCTTTACACTTCTCGCAGAAGCGTCCGGTGCAAATCGGCGTACCACACTGTTCACAGACAATTCCGTCTGCCCCTGCTGTTGACAAAGAAAGTCGTTCTTCTCTAATCCACTGCCGAATCTGTTTCACCGAAACATCCAGTTCCTCTGAAACCTGCTCAACCGTTGCGTTTTTATTCTCCTCGAGATATGCCTTCACCTCTTGGAACTTCTCCTCCAACTTCTTCTGGCATGCCGGGCAAAGTCGAGCCCCTCCCATATAGTTGAACAAACGTCCACAGTCCCTGCAATTTGTAACTTCCATTTTAGACCTCCTAGGTATATCTGTCAGAATCCGGTTCCGATGCTGATGCAGATATAGTAAATATTTTGTGCTCCACCGGAAAGCAACACGGCTGCCACCGCATCCATCGTGCTCCCTGTTGTGTATATATCATCTACCAACAATATCTGACTATATTTTACTATATTCGGCGCTAATTGAAAAGCATTTTTTAAATTACGCTGCCGCTCTTTGTCATTCAGCTCTTTCTGTGGCACTGTGTCGCGAATACGCTTTACAGTTCCTGTATCCACCGGTATTCCCAGTTCTTTTCCCAATGCCCGCGCAAATATCTCGGCCTGATTATATCCGCGCCGGCGCTTTTTCTTCGGATACATGGGAATCGGTACGATAACTTCAATCCGGTTTCTTAGAACCCAATCGCTATGTATGTCCGCAGCCCGTTTTGCATAAAACTGCGCGTACTCCCGCCTGTTGCTGTACTTAAAGCGGTACATGGACTTTTTCATTCCTGCCCGATACAAAAAGACCGCTTTCCCTTGTCGGTATGCGTGGCTCTTCACGATGCAGTCACTGCAATATTCCCGCTCGCCGTTTTCTATCGGCTTCCCGCACTTTTTGCACATCGGTTCTGTAACCGCTGCCGCCTCCTTCTTACAGTCTTCGCAGATTACAGTTCCAAGCGGCAAAATCTCATCACAGATTGGGCACCGCGGCGGATAAAAATAATCCGACAATTTCTTCACTATCGTATGCATATGTGTTACCGCTCTCCCCGAAAACACCTGCATTCTCTAATTCCGTTACATCCTAACACTTTTCACGGGTATATACCATAAACATTTTCTTAATTTTTTCTTTCAAAATTTTATACATGGTCCTTCCGGGACAACAGCCTGCCAAACCAACTTTTCTTCTCCGTTGTTTTTCTCTGATTCTCTCTTTCTGCAAGCACGTCCTCTCTCTTTTCCGGCAGACCGATTTCCAAAAAGAACTCATCATACACGTCGTCCCGTTTGTTAATCTTTTCGCACATTTCCTTCAGGACTTCCATGACCGTCTCCATCATTTTTTTCGCATTTTGCGCCATCCGATCATCAAAGCTCATCCCACGGACGGGCGCATTCTCGCCCCAAATGCAATCATCGCCGAGCATCCGTAACTTATTCAATCTGTCACGCTGCTCCTTGCGGACCGTACTCAAGAAACGACTGACCAAGGCATTATGTGCCTCATCATCCGTATAGCACAAAAACTCCTCCAATGAATACATCTTCGGACATCCGATTTCATAATAAAGATTATATACACGGCAGATTTTCTCTGCCACACCGCGCAGAATCACGCCGCACTCCTGCGGATTTCTCCAATATTTCCACTCTGCCTTTTCCAGTTCTGCGCTAATGGTGTCGTACATTCCCTGTAGTTCCGGTGACTCCAGCTTGCATTCTTTCAAAAAATCAAAGTTCATGACTATTTCCTCTTTTCTATCTGTTCTACGAAATTTGTCCCAATATCTCTGCACAGATTGTCTCGGCAGGCTTTCCGTCCGTCGCAATACACACATCTGCCACCGTCTCGTAACGCGTTTTTCGCTTCTCCATCAGTTCACGGATATATGCAACATCCATGTGTCCATTTAAGACCGGGCGATTTGTGCTATGCCTGACCCTCTCATAAATCGTCTCCGGGCTTGCCGTAAGAAGAACAATACTCCCGCTTTGTTTCATTATCGTCGCATTCTCATCCCGCAAAACGCTTCCGCCGCCGCAGGATACTACCAGCCCTTCCTCTCCGGCAAACGAACGCAATAATTCTGTTTCCAGATCCCGAAAATATGGTTCTCCATATGTATCAAATATCTCTGTAATCGCCATCTGCTGCTGTTCTTCAATCAGTTCATCCATCTCAACGCACTTCACACCGAGACGTGTCGACAGCACACTTCCGACCGTGCTCTTGCCGGTTCCCATAAATCCAATCAGATATATATTTTTCACTGCTGCCTCTCCTCCCCATCTCTAGTGAAAAAACTTTTCCTTCACCTCTTCAACCGGCATTTCCTGCCCCGTATAGAGCTTAAACGCGGCAACTCCCTGCCATAGTAACATCCCCCTGCCGCTGACACAGATGCATCCTGCCTCTTTTGCCTCGCGAAGCAGTTTCGTCTCCTCCGGATTGTACACCGCATCTGCGATGACAAGTCCCGGATAGAAAGCCGAAACATCTTTTACCACACTCTCCTCATCCATCGGCGTCATGCCCACGCTCGTCGCATTGATAAAAATCTCACATGTACGAATTTCTCTGGTCATTGCAGCCACATCGGCAATGTCAAAAACATTCACGGTACAATCCGGCACTTCTCTGCGGATTTTCTCCGCCGTCTCGCATGCTTTGCTGACAGTCCGATTAAAAATTGTAATTTCACGCACTCCATCCAAAGCACACTGTACCTGAATTGCAGTCGCCGCACCGCCACCGCCGGCAATCACAACCTTCTTCCCCATTACATCAATCCCATGGTCTTTTAAGTTATTGACAAATCCCTCGCCATCTGTAATGTATCCGGTCAGCTTCCCGTCGTCATTGACAATCGTATTCACCGCCCCGATAATCCGCGCCGCCGGCGACAATTCATCCATATACTTCACCACTTCCGTCTTACACGGCATCGTCACATTGCATCCGCGCATTTTGAACGTCTTCATCGCCGCAATGGCATCCGCGACCTCTTCCGCCTTAATATCAAACGCCACATATGCATAATCTAACCCCAAACGCTCAAAGCTGTAATTGTACATCGCCGGCGAACCGGAATGGCCGACCGGAGAACCAATCAGTGCCAAAAGCCCTGTATGCCCTGAAATTCTGCTTTCCATTACCACAAACCATACCTTTTCTCATATTTTACAACAAAACTATGATAACTGCTTTTTCGTCTGTTTTCAATCCTTTTTTGCTTTACCACGTAAAAGTGCTATACCGTCCGGCGAAATCGGTAACGAATATCCATCCCGCCATCCTTATCCAACACAATCTGCATCAGCTTCTTATCCAGAAACGGGCGCATTGCAAGTTCCACCTCTTCCTCGCATTCCACCAGATATCTGCCATCGGTAACAAGAATGATAAGCTTCGCTCTCGCATGATACAGTTTCAGATATGCCACCAACTTTTCCAGATGTTTCTCTGTATCGTACTTTTCATATTCCGAAAAAAAGCTTTGGCACATTACTATGGAAATCGGACGAACTTCTGTTGTAATTCGTTCATCCGATTTCCACTCTACAACATTCAGTCGAACGTTACGGAACACTTCACTGTGCCGTTTCAAACTTCCCAACAGTTCCGGCACATAGGTCGAAACCTTCTCCTGTTCCAATGCCCCGTCAATGACCACTGTCATCTCCAGTATTCCCCCCGTATAATTGCCGGGCACATGCAAAATCCGCTCCACAGTATTCTTAAACGTCAGCAACGCCACCGGTGACAACTCCATTTTATTCTCCTCTCACAACCGGCAAAAAATCCTCAGTGTCTCCACAGAACATTCCACCGCACGCCGCCATAATCTGCTTCATAATCTTCTCCACATACTCATATTCTTCCGGCACAAATGTCACAAGAAATACTTCCTCATATCCAGCCTCTTTTACAAACGAGCGTGTCAGTTCATCCTTGGGATTAATCCGGACATGTTCCACGTCCATCGAGCTTTTCTCTGAAAGCATAATTTCAAGCACACCGGCATCCTCCCAGATTTCTGTCTCACAAGTTGTTGCGATGGCATCTGCAATTTCACGCACGCGGATTCCCGTCTTTGTCAGGTACAACCACTCTCCCGGAACAGCCGTCTTCCCCATTCTCGGATTTTTTTGTTTTTTCATTACCTTTTCCTCCCTTAAGATACCAGTTCTTCCAACGCGTCCTCATCCAAAATCTGTATTTTACCTCTGGAGAGTTTTACATAGCCTTCTTCCTCAAAATATTTCAGCATACGCGAAACCACCTCTCTGGCACTCCCTACATATTTTGCAATCTGCTCATGCGTCATCACAAGCGTGTCTTCACCGCTCTTTGCAACCTCATCCAACAGGAACAGTGCCAGTCGTTTGTCAAAGCTCAAAAACAGAATCTGCTGCATTGCCCACATCACATCAGAAAAGCGCGCCGCCGTCTGCTTATACATATAATTCTCTACATAGATATTCTCTGATGCAACCCGATTGAATACACCCGGATTCATAAGCACAATGTCGCAGTCGCTTTCCGCCTCAATCATCACCTCAAATGTAATCTCGCTCATAAAACAAGACGCAGACAGAGTACAGATATCTCCTCTTTCCAACCGATACAGTGTGATATCCCTGCCCTCTTCCGACTCAACATAGACACGCAATCTGCCTTGTTCCACCAAAATAAGTCCGAGGCACTTTTCACTTGCAGAATGTACCATACTTCCTTTTATATATTCCTTACGGGCAGCTCCCGCTATCAGTTGTTCTTTTTCTTTTTCATTCAATTTTTCCCAAAAAGGAAATTCCCCTTCCAGCACCTCCTGCAAATTCTTCTGCATCCAATGCCCTCCGTTTTCTTTTATTTCATATTTGCCAAAAGCGGCGGGCAGTACAAACCGCCCACCGCCGCTACGCCATGTTCTCTTCTTCCACGCATTCCTGCTGCAATTCCTCAACTGTTCTGGTCAAAAGCTTTGCAATGCTCTGCAAAATATCAATCTCATCCTGCATCCAGAGGCGCTTTTCTCCGGAATTGTTCACGCCCACTGTTCCTATCACATTTCCCTTTGTATCATAAACCAAAAACTGAAGCAAGCTCTCTACCTCCATGCGAATCAATTCCGATCGCAGCGGTTCATTTGTCTTGGTCACATCCGTACAAAAGAAAATACCTTCCTCGTTATAGTTCTTTACATATTCATCGCGATTAAGCTTCAGTTTTGGCGGAATGTTCGGAGCGCCATCCTTCGCATAAAAGTAGGATTTTCCAATCCGGCTCCCGTCCGGCATATAGCAGCTCGCATACGCACGCGTTACATCAAACTCTTCCACCACCAGCTTTGCCACCTCTGTAATCGTCTCTTGAAGACTGCAATGCCGGTTTATGATATCCAGCGCTTCATTAAACAGGCTATGACATTTTGTAAAAGACTGGTCCTGTACGATTGCCCCATTCATACCATTTCCAACGCTGCGTCCATTGGTATAACGAGCATTTTTTAGTTCCGGCGAAAAAAAGCAATATCTATTTTTACCACTGCTCTTTGCAACATATAATGCCGCATCAGCCTGTGAAAAAAGCGTCTGATAAGTCATCGGTCTGACTGTCACCGCCACTCCGATACTAGCTGTAACGGCATAACTTTTTTCTCTAAATCGCTTCGCCAGACTTCCACAGACAAGGTCTGCCCTCTGCCCAATGGCTGCTGTGCTTGTCTGTCCACGTGCAATCATCAGGAACTCGTCACCGCCGATACGTCCCAAATACGCCTCCGGTTCAAATACCTCACGCAGCACCTCTGCAACCTCACGCAACAGTTCATCTCCCAGCAGATGCCCCTTCGTATCATTTACTTCTTTAAAATTATCTAAATCAAGCAGATACAGCGCCACACACTCCTGCTGGTTTGCCGCATTAAGCATTGCCGGAGCCGCCTGCTCCATTCCGTCACGATTCCACAAGCCGGTCAAAGAATCCGTCACTGCACGGCGCTCCGCTTCTATATTGCGCACGATTCCAACAATGGCATCCTGCGCCTTTGCATATATTCCCTTAACCCGAAACATTTCGTACTTCTGTGCCGCTGTCAGCAACGGCACTTCCACAGATACGACCTCACCCTCGGCAAGCGCACCGTGCCACGCCTCCTGCAAAAGTCTTCTGTCCTTTTTATCCACCAGTTTTGTCTCGTTCTCTTCTTCCAAAAAATGATTGATTGACTGCCTTGTATGAAGCTGATTCTGATAAGTCCCCTGAAATGACAATTCCCCACTTTTTCTATCATAACGAAACAGTGGATCATCTACCAGTTTTTGCACAATTTCAAAATTCATACGACCTCTTTTCTACCAGCAGAGGACTTCGTGTCCATCCTCTGTGACAAGCACCATGATTTCCCACTGTGCAGACGGTTTCCCATCCTCCGTGTACACTTCCCAATCATTCTCGTCATCCACATAGATGTCAGCCTTTCCCATATTCACCATCGGCTCTATTGTAAATATCATGCCCGGAACCATGAGCATCTCCTGCCCACGTTTACTGTTATATCCTACCCAAGGCTCCTCATGAAACTCCAAGCCGACTCCGTGTCCACCAATCTCGCGCACTACGGTATAACCATTGGCAAATGCATGGTCATGCACTGCCTGCCCCATGTCGCCCAAAAATCCCCATGGTTTCACTTCCTGCAAACCAAGCTCTACGCATTCTTTTGTTACCTGCACAAGCTTCTTCTTCTCAGGACTTACCTCCCCAATGCAGAACATTCTCGATGAATCCGAAAAATATCCATTCAGGATAGTAGAAACATCAACATTGATGATATCTCCGTCCTGTAATACAACTTTTTCCGACGGGAATCCATGGCAAACCTGTTCGTTCACCGAGGTACACACACTGTACGGGTATCCCTGATAGTGTAGTGGTGCCGGAATGCCTCCCATCCTTGTCGTCATATCATATACAATTTTATCAATTTCAGCGGTATTCATCCCTACATGAATATGTTCTTCGATATAGTCGAGCACCGCTATATTAATTTTACAGCTTTCCCGAATTCCCGCGATCTGCTCCGCATTTTTAATGATGCTCCGCGGTGGAACGATATGTCCCTTAGCGGCCGCCAACGCAATTTTCTCGTCAAACGCCTGATGACACGTTTTATATTTCTTGCCGCTTTTACACCAGCAAGGATCATTTCGATTTATTTTCATTGTCATAATTTTGCTCTTCTTTACTATAAACTAATGGTTTACTGTAACACCGCCAAACGGCACTCTCTCCCAAACATCCTCCTCTATCGCATACTCGTGTTCCTCTAACAGCGTCTCATACGCCGCCCCGGAAAAAGCATACGCCTCCGCACTTTTTTGTTTCATCTCCGCCAAAAGATACTGATACTTCTCTGCCAGTGCAATTTTTCTCATACTTTCTGCCAGAATCTCTTCCGAAACACCGAGTGCCGCGCGCTGCTCCTCTTCCAAATCACTCCAGAAGTCGTATCTGTCATTCGCAAGATGTGCCTCTTCCTCCTCCGACAGTTCCAGCCCCTCCTCTACCGCAAGCCGGTAAAAAATCTCGTCATGTACTGCCATATCGAGTGCAGCCTGTTTACCCGCTTCCCGCAAAAAGGTGTTGTTCGTATAAAGGTTCCAGTATTCATCTGTGTCCTCCGGATTATAGATGCGCGCCGCTTTTTCGATTTCGCCTTCCTGATATGCAATATAAAATGCCATATCCTTCAAAGTCAGCTCGCGCCCGTCCACAGTCAGCACGACTTCCTCCAGCGAATTAGAAAAAACCAGATTTTGTCTACTCTGATACTCATTGAAAGACATAACCCCCAGCGCAACTACGATTACCAACAGGATTATCGTAAATTTCAATTTCTGTTTCATATTACTGACAAAGCTTTGCGACAACCTGATTGATTACGCTACCTTCTGCCTTTCCTTTTAATTCCGGCATAACATTTTTCATAATAAGCCCCTTATTCTTGCCTGCCACTACCTCTGCAAACTTCTCTGTAATGAACTTCTCCACTTCCTCTGCTGACATCATCTGAGGTGCATATTCCATAAAAATATCATAACGTGCCTGATACTCTGCACGCAAATCCTCTCTTGACTCCGGGCAGGTTTCCAACTGTTCTTTTACAGATTTGATTTCTTTTAGAATGACACGATCCACCAGTTCTTCCTTAATGTCATCTCTGCATCCTTCATCTATCGCTACTTTCTTCGCAGCAGACACAAGAACTGAAATTGCATCCTTGCGCACCTTATCTCTTGCCTTCATCGCTGCTATCATATCATCCTGTAATTGCTTGAACTGCATAATTTTTCCTCCTCGTTCCTCTTAATAATGAGCAGTGCAGCTCGATTCCACTGCGTTCCATCCCGTGAAGATTATACCACTATTTTATTTAAAATACAATTTCGTACCATTCAGTATTTCTCGGTTACACAATTCTTATAATACACGGCGCACTGCTACGATTGTTCGATACGTGGCATTGCCATAGCAGATACCCGTTCTCGGATTCGACGCATGTATGATTTTGCCATCCCCTATATAGATAGCAACATGACCGGAATAGCAAATAATATCTCCCGGCTTCGCATTTTCGTAGCTGACTGCCTGACCGCAGGTTCTCTGACCGTATGATGTTCTCGGCACCGAGATTCCAAAATGCTGATAAACCGCCATGACATAATAGGAACAATCCGTTCCTTCCGTAAGGCTTGTTCCCCCCAGCACATATGGATTCCCCAAAAACTGACTTGCATATGCCACCACATCATTGCCACTCACTCCTGTCGTATAGGCAGGATCTAAGCCACTATCTGTCAGCCCTGTTGAAGAGGAGCCGCCTGTTGTACCACCCGTTCCGGTGTTACCCGAACTCGCATCACCCGTTCCCGCGCTCGCTCCGCTTGTTCCTGTACTGCCATTATTCTTATTCGCATTCGCTGTCTGCTGTGCCAGCTTCGCTTTCTCGCTTGCAATAATCTGATTCTGCTGTTTGATTGTCCGTGCATACTGACTCGCCAGCGCCTGTGCATCTGCCAGTTGGCTGTCAAAGCCTGCCATTTCAGCTTCCTTGCGCGCAATAATCTGTTCTAAGGATGCCTGCTGTTCCTCATAGTCGAGTTCTAACATCTCCATCTCTGCCATCTCATTTTCCAGTTGTAGAGACAGCGCTTCTATTTCCTGCACAACCTCTTGATAATCCGCCAACAGCCGTCTGTCATATTCATAAACATCAGACACATATTCCACGCGATTCAATAGTTCTGTCACGCTGCTCGCTCCGACAATCGCTGTCCAGATAGATTGGTCGCCATTCTCATACATATATTGGATACGCACTTTCATCGCGTCATACTGTTGCCCGGCCTCCAGTTCGGCATTCGCCAAATCTGCATTCGCCTGCTCGATTTCCAATGCCTGCGTTTCCATATCACTTTGCAGTATTTCCATATCGGTCAACACCGCCATCAACTGCGCGTCATAACTTTCCATCTCCGATTGCAGACTGCTTTGTGCAGCTTGAATATTCGCAATCTCCTCATTGACCTCATTGAGATTCTCCTGTGCTTCGTTTTTTTTCTGCTGTGCATTTTCGAGTGCCGATGCAGCTACAGGTCTTGCATAGGCCATTCCCAAAGCCAGCACTAGCAGAAATGCCACCATTTTTCTTTTTCTATATATGGTTTTTAATAATGCTTTTTCTAACTTCATAAAGCATTCTCCTTTGCACAAAAAATAGGTATAGTATCACTACTATACCTATTTTACCATATCTTGTTATAAATTTGTTAGTGTTTCCACAATTTTACAAATACTTAAGGATTAGTCCCAACCAATATATTTCATATCGATTTCATCCAGTGCGCCATCCCAGAACTCTACAGAGAAAGAATTTTCTTCAGAATCATAATACAAGTCGCTGTGATTATACCACTGATAGCTCTGGTGGTCATAGCTGTCACTCTCGTATTCATAGTCCGGCTCTCCAAATGCCGTAAAGAAATCTTCCTTCGTTGCATTTTCATTTAAACCATTCGGCAAAGAGAACGTAACATCGCTGTACTCAAGTCCATAGCTGGTGATATCAAATCCAAATACCGTACAGTCTTTCATCGCCAAAGGTCCCTCTGTTTCATTACCGATATACACATAGCCCAACTCTACTCCATTCACATCAAAGAGTGTTGGGTAATAGTACTCGTTGTTATTTACCACATATTCCTCATCCTCAGCATCAATATAAAAACCTGCATCCACAAGTTCCGGGTATGTCAGTGGAAACGTAACGGTGGCTCCGTTTACTGTAATCGTAGGATCGGTAAAACCATCTCCCGGAGTTACACTTACAGGTTCAGATACAGCCTCTGTCTCGGTCTCTGTTTCGGTCTCCTCAATCTCTGTATCATAATCATAATCATAGTCATAGTCATCATCGTAATCATCGTCATCATCATAGCCCATTGCCGCATCATAGCCCTGCTGATATCCCTGCTCAAATTCAGACATAAACTCTTCGCCTACTCCGCCAACAGTCCATGCCAAAATATTCATAATCAATGACACCACCGCTATACCCAAGCCAACCCACAGAAGAATGGATGCCGTCTTAGACTTTGCCTTAAAATCCTCCCATCGACCTTCTTTGTAAGCAGAATTTGCCTGAGAGGTAAATACACATCCGAGAATACCCATAATCATTGTAACGATATTGCATCCGCAGCAGCATAGAATCTCCAAAATGGAGAACGTCAGTTTCATCCCGTAATTATTTTTAAGTGGCTGACCATTCTTGCCTATTGGCGCTGCTCCCATGCCATACCCCGCCTGACCATAATTCTGACCGTAGCTCTGTCCATAAGTCTGACCGTAGGTCTGCTGCTCCGGCTGTCCGTAAGTCTGTCCGTAAGCCTGCTGCTCCGGCTGTCCATAAGTCTGTCCGTAAGTCTGCTGCTCCGGCTGTCCGTAGGTCTGCTGCTCCGGCTGTCCGTAAGCCTGACCGTAGGTCTGCTGTTCCGGCTGTGTCACTTCCTGCTGGCTTTCTGTTTCAAAACCAATTTCCTTGTTTTCGTCCATTTTCATACTCCTCTTTCTCTCTCTGTAACATTATTTTTTATAATCTACATCTATATCATATAACATTCCATCAACAAATGTTACTTCCATAACACGCCACACCGGATCACTTCCATTATCAAAATACCATGCATAGAATGCCTCGTCGCCGTCGCGATCTATCTCGTCCGGTGTTCCGTATGCGTCGATAAAATCGTCTGCCGTATCAAAAAATCCAAGTCCTTCACTTGTTCTGTAGTCTTCATAATTCTCGCAATAATAATCAACATCGATACCTATGATATCGCACTCTTCCAACGGCTTTGTGGAACTGCTATCGTTGTAGAACCAGCACCACATTACATATTCTCCATCTTCATTCATCATCTGGTAAAGGCCAAAATCACCGTTGCCGTCCAAGGTTGTGCCTGCATCATACTCATCTAATGAAAATCCCTGTTCATTCAATGTCGAATAATCCGAAGGAACATTAATTGTCTCTCCATCAACTTTTACATACAGGTCGTCGCCTGAAGGTCCCGCATCCAACACAGATGCAATAATGACAAAAATAAGTTCCAATACCAAGAATCCAAGTCCAACCCAAAGGCAGATTGTTGCCGTCTTGCTCTGAGATTTAAACTCCTCTGTTCTTCCCTCCTTATAGGAAGTATTTGCCTTCGAAGTGAATACACATCCGAGAATACCCATAATCAGAGTAACAATATTACCGATGCAGCAACTGATAATTTCCAAAATAGAGAATGTCAGCTTCATCACATAATTATTCTTAAGCGGCTGACCATTTGGTCCTACCGGAGGCATACCATACCCCATGTTCTGACCATAGGTCTGCTGGTTCGGTTGACCATAGCTCTGTCCGTAGGTCTGCTGATTCGCCTGACCATAGCTCTGCTGTTCCGGTTGACCTTCCGTCTGCTGATTTGCGACATCCGAACCTTGATTTTCTAACGATTCTCCTGTTTCTGGCTGGTTGTAGTAATTATTTTCGTTTTCCATCTTTTGTCTCCCTGTTTCTACATTATTTCTCTTCTAGCAAATATTCACACGTTACTTTAGTATAGCAAAGTATCTCTTTCTCTACAAGCATTTATTTTCACAATCAAACTAAAAGGCTGCCACATTAAGTCCCCTTAATGCGACAGCCGTATTCCTTATCCAACCCGCTTTACTATTAAAATGGTATCTCCCGGTGAAAGTTCTTTCTCTTTCCAACCGTTTGTCTCCAAAATATCACGTATTGTCGTATGATTCTCCTTGGCAATTTCCCAAAGTTCATCCCCCTCCTTAGCAATATAGCCAACAAGCCCCGGTCTGTTTTGCAATTCTTCCATATCCAAAGCCGTCTCTTCGACCTCCTCAATGTTACGAATATTCTGTTCAAGAACTGCAAGCAAATCAAGGTGCACCACCGCTTTCACTTCAATATGTTCCTGATCAAGCATCACTGCCTGCAGTTGTTCAATACCACAATCCAGTTCCATGCGAAGCGGACCTTCCATCTCCGGAATTTCAATCACCTGTGAAAACGGATATATTTCACGTACAGTTCCCACCGGCATATTATCGTCTGTTGTAATATACAAGAGTTCTACCACAATGGTGCCTTCTGCCTGCACACCGCTTTCTACCAGTTCCTTACGTTCGAGATTCACCTTTCCTTCACAGGCGCAGATTTGCAGAATCCTCTCCTGACTCTCCGGAAGTTCAATCTGTTCTGCAATTCTGCATTTTGCATAATTTTTTACCAAAAGCCGCTCTAAAACACGTTCCTTATAAATCGGCAAAAGTTTTCGTTTTAACGAGTAAATGTCCGCTAGCAATTCTAACTGTTCCTCACGCCATACACGAATGTCCACATTCAGCGCCAGTTCCAGCACAAGAATGCGCTCTTCCCCGTCATAGTCGGGCTTTACCTCAAGTTCTGTGGATATTGGAGTCACCTTTACCTTGCAAATAATATCGTCATCCTGAACACCACAGTCCGTCTCACACTCTAGCGGCACCGTCGTCTCATACCACTGTAAACGTTCCGTCTCCTCCTCCTCACTGTAAAGAACTGCAATCAATACCTCTCCTGCAATTTGTGCCTTTCCCTCTTGCACACGACTCTCGATATTTCGAAGTTCTACACTTCTCCACAGAATTTCACGCACATTCGGCTTGCTGGACGGTAGTACAACCTCGCTTTTCTGACGACAAATATCCCGGTTTGCCGCAAGCAGAGTCAACCCTTCTCTCTTTACAATTTTCTGCTCATATTCGTCATCTTTCTCCAGCTTTGCGGTTAATTCCTCGTCTACCTCTTCCTCCGCTGCCACATATAGTACAACCACCGCACGAATATTTAATTTTCTGGAATTAATGACGCCAATCGTGATATCCTCAACCTCACCTGCTGCCACGACTTTGTCGTGCTCTTGGATGCCGTCTAAGTTCAGTTTCTCCTGAAACGGAATTTCGCCTTTTAAACAACTGATTTTCCCATTGCTCTGCTCGCTCCGATAAAGCACGCGAAAGCCTAAGCTCCCTTTTACCCATGCAACCCCATTGCCCGCTTTCACCTCATCAAAACGCAGTTCTCCCTTTTCCTTGAGCACTTTTACGATGTCCGGTCGATAATCCGGCACATTATAATCATCATCTAATGTAATCTGACTGATTGCCGAACCAATTTCCTGTTTTCTATGTATTTTTACTTTTCCCAGTTCCAAAAAAATTCCCCCATATCCGAATCTTTCTAAACATCTTATTCGAGTATGAGGGAATTTATACATACATTATTATATTCAATTAACAAAGCTTCATACGGATGTCTCTTGTGATAATATCCGAATAGCTGAATGATAACAACTGAGGTGGATTCTGTTCCTGCTCATCGTTCACCAATATTGTAAACACACTTGGATAAGCTTTCTGGATAACACCTTCTTGAATGTCAATCTTGTTGCGTCCTCTGTCGAGCTGAATTAGCACCTTCCTACCACACTGCTGGCTTACGGAAGCGCGTACCTTACTGATGTCTGCCTGTTGCATTCCTCTACCTCCCTGTTCCGGTATTTTCTGTCCGGATACTATTTCGCTTTAGTTTAGCACTGTATTAAACTTTTGTCAAACAAAATGAAAATATTTCCAAAAATATTAAGAATATTTATTCAAATATAGTACTTTGGTTACACTTTTCCGTTTTTATTACAACATACGGATAGCTCGGACTCGCACTGGCACTCTCACCTTTTCTCGGTCCGACTAATTCCGTATCAAACAGTATCGCGTTAGATGTCAGATAGCAATCCTTGATACGGATGCTGTATCCTCCCGTCGCCTGCTCTCCATAGCCACGGACTATGTATAAATCCTCTCCCCTTTCATAGGTCAGTTTGAAGTCTGCCGCCTTCTTTTCCTCTATCATCGTCATAAGTTCTTCCGGTATCTCCGTCTCTTCCATGATGGAATACTCTAAATCAGCCACCTTAGTCCGGTTGGTTTCCTCCACGCTGCATCCGCTGAGCACACTTCCCAAAAGTGCTGCAAAAAGAAGAATCCCCAAAAGGCATAACTCGTAAACCCCTGTCGGGAAGATATCCTCTAATCTTTTTTTCTCTTTATCTCTCCGGCTCATTTATGGACACCCCCAGTTTTTGCTTCTATCCATATTCTATGCAAATTCTGGAAAAATATGCTTCTTTTGTTGTCTTTCACCGAATTTCCATTTATAATATAGCTATTGAATTTTATGTACCGAAAAGGAAGGAATTTTTATGCTACGAACAATCCTTGCACTACTATTTATTATACTTTTCCTGATTGTCGGGATTCCGGTTCTGGCAGTCGAATGGATTATTTCAAAGTTCAATCCATACGCTGCGGATATCAGTCAGCTTCGCATCGTACAGTGGGCGTTTCGCGTTATCCTTTTTATCGCCGGGGTCAAAGTTACTGTCACTGGCGAGGAAAATATTCCGGTCGATGAAGCAGTTCTCTATATCGGAAACCACAAGAGTTTCTTTGACATTGTTATCACATATGCCAGATGTAAACGGTTGACCGGTTACGTTTCTAAGCTTTCCATGAAAAAAGTCCCATTGTTTTCTATCTGGATGGTACGTCTGCACTGTCTCTTTTTAAACCGTGATGACATCAAGGAAGGTCTAAAGACAATTCTTGCCGGAATCGAGAATATCAAGAATGGTATTTCCATGTGTATCTTCCCGGAAGGTACCAGAAACACGACCGATGAGCTTATGCTCCCGTTCAAGGAAGGAAGCTTTAAAATGGCAGAGAAGACCGGATGTGCGATTATCCCAATGGCGATTACCAACTCCGCCGAAATCTTTGAGAATCACCTTCCAATCCTAAAACCAACCCATGTTATTCTGGAGTATGGAAAGCCAATCTATCCAAATGAGCTGGACAAAGAGACTCGCAAAAAGATTGGTGCACACTGTCAAGGCATCATTCAGGAAATGTTAGAGAAAAATGCCGGCATGATATAAGCGTGTTATATAAAAAGAGGCTGTTACAAAAAATATTTTTTGTAACAGCCTCTTTTTATTTTGTCAATGCTTGCACAATCTCTGCAAATCCCATAAAATGGGATGCCTTTATGAGAATGGTGTCACCACTCTTACGATACGCCAGCAATTTTCTAATCAATGCCTCTTTATCCTGTACCTCAAATACTTCTGTCAGTGGGCTATATGCACGTACTTCTTTTGCCAGTTCTGACGAAAGCGTTCCCGTACAGAACAGTGCGTCAATATGTTTCCCTTCAAAGTGTCTACCTACCATTGCATGAAGTTCCCGTTCCTCTGTGCCAAGTTCTCCCATGTCACCTAACACTGCAATCTTTCTGCCCGGCGCTCCTGCAAGCACATCAACAGATGCTTTCATGGAAACCGGGTTTGCATTATAGCAATCATCAATGATTGTGATGCCATCCTTCTCAATGAGATTGCTCCTTCCGCCAATCGTACGCACAGCTTCAATGCCACGCTTCATCTCCTCTATCGTAAGCCCAAGCTGTCTTCCCACACATACTGCCGCCAACGCATTGTAGACGTTATGCTCGCCCGCAATCGGGATTTCTACCGCAAAGCTTTCATCACCGATATGAATTGTGGCATGTGTTCCGGTAAGTCCCACTGCCTTTACATCCGTCGCATAGACTTCCTTTGAGGCAAGCAGCTTTTCGCCGTCCTCATCCACATACTTTTTCGCTTCTCTGCCAATGCCATAGAATACCGCAGGCTTTCCGTTTACTACCTTTTTTTCGGAAAGCTTATCGTCATCGCCGTTTAAAACGGCAATACCATCCGGCGCAAGGTGCGCAAAGCTCTCTGTCTTTGCCTTTAAAATGCCGTCTCTGGTAATCAGATTTTCCAAATGACAAAGCCCGATATTCGTAATCACACAGACATTCGGCTGTGCCATATCCGCCAGACGATCCATCTCTCCGAATTCGGAAATCCCCATCTCCAGCACTGCAACCTCATGTTCATCGCGAATTTTAAATATGGTAAGCGGTAATCCGATTTCATTATTCAGATTGCCTTCGGTCTTTAGCACACGATATCTCTGCTCCAGCACAGATGCAATCATCTCTTTCGTGCTCGTCTTACCGACACTTCCGGTAATTCCGACCACCTTTATAGGGAGTGAACGCCGATAAAATTTTGCTATCTGTTTCATCGCCTGTTCGGTAGATTCCACCAGAATATAGGGAGCTGCCGCATCATAAAGCCTTCTCTCTGACAGCACCGCTAACGCGCCCTTTTCAAAGACCGATGGTATGAAATCATGCCCGTCCACGCGTGCCCCCTTAATCGGAATAAAAAGGAAACCCGGCTCCACCAGACGGCTGTCAATCACCGCCCCCTTGATTTCACATTGCCGCATTTCTTCTGCGCCAATATATTCACCACCGCACGCGCGTGCGATGTTTTCCAATGTCATATTCTTCATAGCTACCTCTCTGTCAAGACTTCTGTCCACGCACCTCTCATCAGCACTACGCCGTATATTTACGAAGCGAAAGCTCAATCAGCTTCTCACAAAGCTGGTTAAAATTCATCCCCACAACCTGTGCCTCCTGTGGAAGCAGGCTAGTTGGTGTCATACCCGGAAGTGTATTTGCCTCCAGGCAATAAATCTTGTTATCCTTGCTAAGCAGGAAATCGGAGCGGGAGTAGGTGTCAAGACCAAGGACCTTCGCCACCTCCTCAGCATAATGTTGCATCTGTGCCGTCAGTTCCGGCGAAAGTGCCGCCGGACAAGTCTCTACCGCACTGCCAGCTTTGTATTTATTCTTATAGTCATAGAAGCCCTCTACCGGTGCAATCTCAATCACAGGGAGTGCCTGATAATCAATAACGCCAACAGAGAATTCTCTTCCCTCTACAAATTCCTCAATAACAAGCTCATCCTCCCAACGAAATGCCTCCTCGAGTGCAACAGAAAACTCATCCTCCGTGCGCACGATTGACACACCGATGCTCGAGCCACCGCAGCAAGGCTTTACAACACACGGAAGCGTCAGACCCAACGCTGCAATATCGGACTTTTCTTGGCTCTTTTTCAGCGAGATTCCTTTCGGCGTCGGAATACCATTCATAACAAAAAGCTGCTTCGCCCTTCCTTTGTCCATTGCAAGCGCGCTGCTCAAATAACCGCTTCCCGTATAGCGGATGCCAAACAGGTCAAACGCTGCCTGCACCTTACCATTTTCGCCATTCTCGCCATGAAGTGCCATAAACACAACATCCGCCATCTGACACAACTCAATCACATTCGGTCCGAAGAAATTATCCGACTGATCCTTGCGGGAAGCTTTTACTTTTGCAAGGTCCGGTGCAATCTCCGGAATTCCCTCAACCTTTACACTGACTTCCTCGGCGCGCGCGAAAATGTCTGTAAGGTCTTCTTTTTTATCACTATATCCCATAAAAACATCCAACAAAATTACCTGATGTCCGTTTTCTCTCAATGCTTTTGTAACCATCTCGCCTGTCTTAAAAGAGACATCGCGTTCTGTGCTAAGGCCACCGGCTAAAACAACAATTTTCATGCTATCGTTCTCCTTCACCAAAACTTTTCTCGCTCTATAGTATACCTTTTTTTCTCTCGTGGCAAGCGCAATATGAACGCAGATTGCGTACAGATGCCCGCATGACTTACTCCTCCTCTTCTACTTCCTTTTATCTGTCGTTTCTACGCTCTGACACTTTCTGCCATTCCAAGCAGCCACAAAAATAGCTGTCTTGCCAGCAGGTCATCCCCCTTTATCATACTTCCATACCGATATATTTCATTCTCCATCTCTTCTTTTTCTAATTTTCCCATTTCAAGAAAAATATGCTGCAATACCCCCATTCGGACTTGGTCAAATTTATAGACCTGCTCAATATGCTCCATCAATATCTGATTCTCTTGTATCATATTCAGCAATTCCTCACTTCGCCCCATTTTTTTGTTTTTTGCTATACTCTTTTGTTTCCTGCGGTCATTCATATGTTTCCTTCTCAGTTGTCATGCAAGCCTCTGTTACTACAATTATAGGCACTTTCCTGTTTTATCGCATTCGCATAACGCGTAGAAAGTCCGCGTTTTTTCCTGCTCAGATAACAACAGGAGCCGGAATTAGTGGAGATGCGTCCATCCTCACCGCTTCCGGCTCCTGTCTCATTCATGCCTGTTTTATGAATTTATCGTATACAGCACATCTTTTTCTTAATATTCCGGTTCAATCAATCCGTAAGTATTGCCTTTTCTCTTATATACGACATTGACCTCCTCGGTCTCCGCATTGATAAATACGAAGAAATCGTGTCCTAATAATTCCATCTGCACACATGCATCCTCCGGATACATCGGTTTCATGGATATCTTCTTATTACGGGTAATCTTAATCTCTTCGTCTTCCTCAGACACTGCATCGAGGAACTCCTGTTTAAACACTGCTGAAGCGTTCTGCTGCTTGGTAACCAGCTTGGTTCTGTATTTCTTCAACTGCCTTTCTATTACTTCTTCCACCAAATCAATGGATACGTACATATCGTTGCTTACCTGCTCGGAACGAACGTAATTGCCCTTCATTGGTATGGTAACCTCTACCTTCTGTCTCTCCTTTTCCACACTAAGCGTCACATATACATCTGTGTCCGGTGTAAAATACTTCTCAAGCTTGTTCAGCTTGTCCTCCACTGCTGCTTTCAGTCCGTCTGTCAACTCGATGTTTCTTCCTGTAATCTTGATTCTCATGATGCCTGGCCCCCTTGTCGTTTATTTGATACAGATATATCATGTTTATATTATACCATATTTTATTCTTATAGCAAGAAAATATATATATTTTTGATAAACTTTTCAGAAAATTTAATAATTGCTATCCTAGTGTCAATGCAAGATACCCCTGCTCGCTGATTTTTGTTTTCTCCATTGCCTCCGGCAGCCATATCATCCCCGGCATCTGCCCGTATGACGCCCTGCTTGTCCCTGTTTCTTTCAATAGATGTGGAAGGAGCTCCTGCAATGCCCTCGTCCCGAGCGACGTCTCTAAAATTACCAATGTGTCATCATCCTTTTCGTACATAAGGATGTCCCTCTCTCCTTCGGCACTCTCCACGGCACCAGCGCCGCCACCATAGTGCTCACAAAGCTCTATGGCGTAGCGAACCGCATTCTCATCCCACCGTACATAGCCTTCTTTTGCACATTTTTCATCCCGAATTTGTACATACTCTTGTGTGGTCAGCGGTTTTATCATATCAGTAACATCTACATTTTCTGTCCACTCCAGTGCTGCAAGCGTGTCTTTCATCCACGCTCTGGTGTCCGGAAATGCCTTTCGAAATCCCAACGTTTCGTAATAATGCATCAATGATTCCTCTGCCGGTGCCAGGATAAGCGGCTGTCCATAATGCTCATGCGCGAACATTAAAATACGTTTTGCAAGTCCTCTCCCACGATATTCCGGAAGTGTGGCCACCGCATAGACATAGCGTGCATCTACATACTCACCCTCACACAGATAACGGACCGGCAGGAAACTTGCCATTGATACTGCTTTCCCGTCTTCATGGATTACAAGCATGTTCTCTTCCGTCATGCGGTGCTCCATGTAAAAACGAATGTATTCCTTCTCATCGCCAAAGCAAGTTTCCCAGATTTTCTCTATCTGTTCACCTTCTCTATCGCGATTGGCATAGACAATATCACTCTGTATCGCCACATACTTTTTCAGAAGAATCTCCGGATAATAGGAAAGCTTTGCCTTCCTCAATCCCGGGTCACCGGTATCCTCTTCGCGATTTACATAATCATATCCCTCACAGGCATTTATCGCAAACTGTTGGTTAATCATCGGGTATGCCCCTTGCATATCCGGATAAGCTTTTTCAAAATGCACCACGAAGGTATCCGAGTTTAAAGGTTCTCCCATCGAAAATGCAACAATCGCTCCCTCTCTGCGAAGCACACCTCCGACAAGCCCCAGCTCCTTCATATGGTCAAATGCTTCGTGAAGCACCATGATTTCCTCTTCCATCTCTTCGTTCCATTTATCTGAACGCATTTTTATCCAGCTATAGGTCATCGTCCGGCATTCTTCCAGATTTTCATCTGTCATGGGCTCATAGGACCAATCGCCTCCATCCTTAAAGCGAGCGATGTGGTTCCGCTTGCCATGCAGTTTCTTACCTGCTAAAGACGTCAGTTTCTCCCTCGCATAGATGTAGTCAAAGTCATCCCGATCCGCCTCAATGAGGAATTTCCCCGGGAACCACTTCATAAGCTGCTGCCTGTCAATCTCAGAGAGCGGAGACATCACTAACGGATATTTCTCCTGCTCGCATATAAAAAGCAGCCGTTCTATCGCCGCCTTTTTATCCCCGGCTCCCACCGGATAAGAATAACAGTATTTTTTATTTTCAACAAAACGAATGACCAGACATTCGCAGATTTCCGTCACCTCAACCTGGTATACTTTTCTCCAAATAAAATTATTGGCAAATGTGTACTCACATGCATTTCTGTCATCCTCTGCGAATCGTGCATCCATCCATGTTTTATCTGCCAATGTTATCTCATGAAACTTGATATCTGTTGTTTTCATATTCCCTCTATTTCTGTCTATGCAGTTTCTGCCGAGTTGCCTCGACTATAGTTTCTGCCATGTTTTTTTGTCTTATACCATGTCCGCTTCGCATCCATGGCATTCACCGTAGGCGACCGATGCCATTCGGTAATATATTATATATTATATATTATGTGTTCGCGATGTACTGTGACTCAATCACATAAAACAGGCTGCCATGAAATGGCAGCCCGCCTACACTTTAACCCTTCATGAGAAATTTGATGATTTTTTCGGTGTCTTCCGGCTCATATGCCACAATCTCAAGCTCCGGAATCTCAACATCGGATTTTAATATGCTTGTCAATGATACATATTGGCACAGTTTTGATTTTAGATTTAATCGGTCTCCCTCTCCGGTAAGCAGCTCTACTTTTCCTTCGCAGGAATCAACTACCTGAAAAAATCCTTCCACATCTGTAATGTTTTTTATTTTCATAATGACCTCCTTTCGGTTCCGCTATTAAATCGTGAACTTTGAAATATGATTTTTTAATGTATCTGCGGTAGAAGCAAGTTCCCTGGAATCGTTTCTTACATCCGCGCTGTTCTCAGATACCGTATCTGCCAGCTCCTGAATATTGACTGCAGTCGCCTCAATCTCCTCTGCAGATGCTGACTGTTCTTCTGTGATTGCCGCCATATTGCTTGCTACATCATTTACGTTATGTATCTTCTCAATCATGCTCTGTACGATTTCGTTCGTACGCTCAATACTCTCATAAATGTTATTGAACTGATCAGATGCTGCAAACACCGCCTCTGCGCTTTCGTTAATCTGCTCCATGCTCTGCTCACTTCTTGTAACAGTGTCACCGATAAGTCTTGTAACAGAATCAATCAATTCGGAAATCTCATCCGCGGACTCCGTAGATGTCTCCGCCAATTTCTTAATCTGTGTTGCAACAACCGCAAAGCCTCTTCCTGCCTCTCCTGCCCGGGCAGCTTCAATACTTGCATTCAATGCCAACAAATTCGTCTCCTCTGCGATTCCACGAATTGTGCTGGTAATCTCATCAATCTTAACCGCAGCCGTTCCGACATCTCCAATCGACTTTCCAAGCACCTGCATACCGTCTTTTACTTCATTCATGGAGTTCGTAACAGATACCATGCCCTCTTTACCTTCTGCTGCTTCTCCGATTGTCGTACTAATATTCTGTAAT
Organism: Roseburia sp.; assembly: GCA_022771695.1. Taxonomy (GTDB): domain Bacteria; phylum Bacillota; class Clostridia; order Lachnospirales; family Lachnospiraceae; genus Roseburia. The sequence goes on from JALEKJ010000062.1 coordinate 203,724, forward strand.
GCTTCCGTTCCCGCTTCATTCGTCTCTGCCACTACCTGTGCCAGAGTCGTCGCGTTCTCCGCAATAACGTTGATGGATTTTACCAGTTCCTCCAAGGTCTGGCGCATCTGCCCCATTGCCTCCGCCTGACCGTTCGCAGAATCATAAAGATCACTCGATACCTGATCACTCGATTTCGCCTGATCATCAATCTGTTTGGATATCTTGACGATGGATCCTAAGATACCGCGCATGACAGTCTGGAACTCCTTCATATTTCCTGCCATGACAGTCACTTCGTCATTACCCTTTACCTCAATATCCGTCGTAAAATCTCCATCCGTAACTGCTACGATTGTATTTGTCAGACTCTCTATCGGCTTCGTAATGCGACCAATTACCATTTTCATAATAAGCGTAATGATAATCAGTGTTATGATTCCCACTACGTTTAAAATAATCTGCAGTCTTGTCACATCACTATATATGTTTGCTTCCAAGCCTCTTGACACAAGATACCATGTCGTACCCTCAATATTTTCAATATCCACCATGTACATGCCTTCGGCAGATGCATAAGATATCTTGCTCAGATTCCCGGCAACGATATCCTGATAAATATTCTCATAAAATGTGTCTCCACATTCCGCTGTTGTCCGTCCCGTTAACTCTGCCTCTTTGTGTGCAAGAATCATGCCTGTACTTGTATCTATAATAAAGGCATCTCCGTCACCGACTACTTCCATGCCGCTTACAACCTCAGCCAAAATTGACAAACTTACATCTGCCGCCACAACTGCGCCCTTGCCGTTAAGTTTCTCCACATACCGGCTCGCTGTAACAATATACTCATTGGTAAGCGAATCCACATATGGCTCGCCAAATGCGAACTCCGGGTGCCCGACGCCTTCAATATACCAGGTTCCCTGTGTTACATCGCCCTCCGGTTGCCATCCGGACGCATCCAGCACAGTGCCATCCTCATAGGTGATATAGATACCATTCGGAAAATCCTCATAGGTACCAAGAAACTGTGCCTCATACTTAAGCAATTCCTCATCACTCATTTTCAAATACTGCATCGTGTCAACTGCCGTTCCAAGCGTCGTCAGATTTTCATTCTGCCATGCCTCTATCTGATTGACACTGGCCTTTCCTTCTGCCTGTAACAACGCGGTTGTTTTCTCCGCAATCGACGACTTTGAAACAGTAAATGCAAAGAAAATAAGTACAAGAAATGCTACTACCACGGAAGGCAAAGTATACGTCAGCAACTTTGCTTGAACACCAAACTTCCGCTTTTCTCGCTTTTCACTCTTGTCTTTCGCTCCATCCATACTTCCTGTTTCCTTCCTACATATTCATTCCAAAATTTCTAGTCCTATTGTACCACTTTCTCCTCGAATGTTCAAAACATTTTATTTCAAGAAGCTTCATCAAATGTACGGATTGTTCTGTGCCATATTCCGCGCTTCCCGCGGTGTGCAGTCATATCTTTCCTTAAACATACGGTAAAAAAGCTTCTGGTTAAAAAATCCATGCCGCTCCGTAATTTCCTGTACGCTGTCATCCGTGTGCAAAAGGTCTTGATAGATATGATTGATACGCACCTGATTGACATATTGAATAAACGAGTTTCCGGTATTTTGCTTAAAAAAGCGGCAAAAGTATTCCTTGTTTAATCCAAGCTCATCCGCTGCATCCTGCAGTGTGATTTCCTCCTGGTAGTGATGTTCCACGTAATCGCAGATTTGCTCTAAACGCTCCATATTGCCAATCTTTGCTGCAGAAGCAGATTTTGTCACCGGCTCACTGAAGTGCTCAATCAAGCAGGTAAGAATATCTAAAATTAGCGCGGTACTCTTTAACTGATACGTCTGTTTCTGGTTTACATAAAGAATTGTCAATTCCTTCAGATAGGAACAAAGTTCACTGTAGTACTCGTGCTGTTCCGGTGTCAGCCATTGCCCCACGCACTGGATTGCCAACAGTTCAGAATCCACCAGAAAGCGGCGCAGCAACTGTCTTGACACATGAATACAGATTCCCATTGTCTGCGGAAGTTCATAAATTACTTCGTGGATTTTGGCATAATCCATCACAATCGCATCGAGCGGATTCAGTTCATACCGCTTACCATCCATGTTCACCGTTGCATGTCCGTTTAAGATATAAAGAATCTCAAGTTCCCTGTGCCAATGAAACGGTGAGTTATGATTCATGGTAACAAATCGGATGTCAAATCCGACATCCGGCTGTAACTGAACGTTTTCATACGTGTTGCTCTGAATATTCATTTCGACCATCCCCCCTTATTCATAGTCATTTTTAACCTCTAATTTATAAGCTTCTCAACCATAATATAGCATCTTAGTGTTTTATCTTCAATATAGAAAGTCAATATCGCCCAAGTTTTTGCTAATATTGTATCTATCTTACCGCCGCCTTTTCTTGTAACATAATTCTTGTCAGATGACAAAACCTAACGCAAACAAAAATATTACAAAGTTAAGGAGGAAACATTTATGTTCAAGAAAATTAAATCTTATTTCATGGAAAACATCGATTCAATCGCAGCAGGCATGGCAGCATTAAATGCAGGAGATAACTACTCATATATTGAGAAGTAATCGCCGATATGAAAATGTTAACTAACTGCAACAAAAAAAGAAGCGTACCGTAGAAATGTTCTTCATTCTCAGTACGCTTCTTTTTATTTTTTCTAAGAGTCTGCCGCATCAAAAAACATAGTTGCTCATAATTCTTATTATAAACAGTTGTGTTACATCACATTTCCTTGAAACAAATTTCAAAATTTTTTCGAGCAAAATTCGAGAATTTTCTGAACTTGTGGCTGAAATTATGTGTCGTGTCTCTTCCGCCGACTGAACATGCAGCGAAGAATGTCCGACCGGATGAAGACAAAGTCGAGAACTTTCTAGTGGCGCTAAACAGACACCCTTACAGACGTAATAAAACCGCAGTAACAGAAACTCGACACGTCCTAACATTGAAAACATCGTAGGACGTGTCTCAAACAACTGTTACTGCGGTTACGTTTTGTTCGGGTGTCTGTATAAGCGCCACACGAAAGACCTCTAAAAATGTCTTCATTCCGGCGGACATTTCTTCGCTTCGTGTACAGGCGTCGGAAAGACACGAGTCATAACATCTTTCAGCCGCAAGTTCGTAAAAATTCCGGATTTTGTAAGATAATTTTGAAATTTGGTTTTCAAGGAAATGTGGTACAACAAAATTTCTAGTAATAAGAATTATGAGCAGCTAAAATGTCTTTTGATGCGACATCTCCTAGATTACATATTCTTCACTTTTGCAATATCCACCGGTGTCAGGGTATCCATTGCGGTTTCAAGGCTTAATGCCAACGCGTTTGCCGTATCCATCGCTGTGATACAGTACACACCTGTCTCAATCGCATTACGACGGATTAAGAATCCGTCACGTGTCTTATCGCCGTTGCCCTGTGTCGGGGTGTCGATGACAAGGTCTATCTTATGTCCCAAAATCAAGTCCATGACGTTCGGAGACTCCTGCGTAATCTTGTTGACACGCAGTGCATTGACTCCATGCTCCTGCAAGTATTTTGCAGTGCTTCTGGTTGCGTAGATTTTATATCCGAGTGCCTCAAAACGCTTCGCCACATCCACTGCTTCCGGCTTATCGGCATCCTTTACCGTCATAATCATCTGCTTATACTTCGGCAGTGTCACGCCTGCGCCAAGGAACGCCTTATACAACGCCTCGTTGAAGGTCTTTGCAATACCAAGGCATTCTCCGGTGGACTTCATCTCCGGTCCCAAGGAAATCTCGGCTCCACGTAGCTTCTCGAAAGAGAATACCGGCATCTTGATTGCAATATAGTCTGCCGTCGGTGCAAGTCCCGGCTCATAGCCGAGTCCGCGAATCGTATTGCCGATAATCACTTTTGTCGCAAGGTCTACAATCGGGATACCGGTTACCTTGCTGATGTACGGCACGGTTCTCGAAGAACGTGGGTTTACCTCGATAACATATACTTCCTCATCCATCGCAATAAACTGGATGTTGATGAGTCCGACTACATGAAGTGCCTTCGCCAAACGCTTCGTGTACTCTACAATCGTTTCTTTAACATGGTCGCTGATGGTTGGTGCCGGATATACAGAAATACTGTCTCCGGAGTGTACACCGGTACGCTCGATATGCTCCATGATACCCGGGATTAAGATATCGGTACCGTCGCATACTGCGTCAACCTCGATTTCTTTTCCCTGCAAGTATTTATCTACGAGAATCGGATGATCCTGTGCAATTCGGTTGATAATTCCGATAAATTCTTCGATTTCCTCATCATTAAAGGCAATCTTCATACCCTGCCCGCCGAGTACGTAGGAAGGACGGACAAGTACCGGATATCCCAGACGGTTTGCGACTTCCTTCGCTTCCTCTGCCGTAAATACGGTTCCGCCGGCAGCTCTCGGAATCTCGGTTTCCTCCAGAATCTTATCAAAGAGCTCTCGATCCTCTGCGGCATCGACATCCTCCGCCTTCGTTCCAAGGATTTTTACGCCCATCTTCATCAGACTCTCGGTCAGCTTGATCGCCGTCTGTCCGCCGAACTGAACAACCGCTCCGTCCGGTTTTTCCAATTTTACAATCGCCTCGACGTCTTCCGGTGTCAACGGCTCAAAATACAGCTTGTCTGCAATATCAAAGTCTGTGGATACCGTCTCCGGGTTATTGTTGACGATGACCGTCTCCCAGCCCTCTTTTGCAAATGCCCAGGTACAGTGTACAGAGCAGTAATCGAACTCGATACCCTGTCCGATACGGATTGGTCCGGAGCCGAGAACCAATACCTTTTTCTTCGGATTGGTCTCCTCCGCCTCGTTCTCACTTCCGAATACGGAATAATAGTACGGTGTAGTCGCCTCGAACTCTGCGGCACAGGTATCTACCATTTTATATGCTGCGACAATGCCGTTGTCATAACGCATGTCGTGAATTTCTTTTTCGCTCTTTCCGGTCAACTGTGCAATCACGTTATCCGGGAACTCGATGCGCTTTGCTTCTCTTAACAGGTCTAAGGTCAGCTCCTCGCTCTTTAAGCGGTTTTCCATCTCAACTAAGATTGCAAGCTTGTCAATAAACCACTCGTCAATCTTTGTGATGTCATGAATCTGCTCGTAGCTGATACCGCGGCGCAGTGCTTCTGCGATGACCCAGATACGGCGGTCATCTACTTTTTCTAACTGTGCAAGCAACTCCTCCTTGGAAAGATCCGAAAAATCATAGGATAAAAGACTGTCTACATGCTGCTCCAAGGAACGGATTGCCTTCATCAGCGCGCCCTCAAAGTTATTGCAGATACTCATAACCTCACCGGTTGCCTTCATCTGCGTGGTCAGTGTACGCTTTGCTGTCAGGAATTTATCAAACGGCAGACGCGGAATCTTAACAACGCAATAGTCAAGCATCGGTTCAAAGCTTGCGTACGTCTTTCCGGTAATCGCATTCTTGATTTCATCCAGGGTATAGCCCAGCGCAATCTTTGCTGCAACTTTCGCAATCGGATAACCGGTCGCTTTGGAAGCAAGCGCGGAGGAACGCGATACACGAGGATTTACCTCGATGACGCAATATTCAAAGGTATCCGGGTGTAATGCGTACTGTACGTTACATCCACCTGTGATATTTAACTCAGAGATGATATTGAGCGCAGAAGTACGAAGCATCTGGTACTCCTTATCACCCAAGGTCTGGGATGGTGCCACAACGATGGAGTCACCGGTGTGTACGCCGACCGGATCAATGTTCTCCATGTTACATACGGTGATGCAGTTGCCGTTCGCATCACGCATTACCTCATACTCGATTTCCTTCCAGCCTGCAATGCAGCGCTCTACAAGCACCTCACCTACACGGCTTAAGCGAAGTCCGTTGGTCAAAATCTCAATCAGCTCGGTCTCATTATGTGCGATACCGCCGCCGCTTCCACCGAGGGTGAAAGCCGGACGAAGTACCACCGGATAACCGATGGTGTTCGTGAATTTGATACCATCCTGTACGTTATTTACGACTAAGGATGCCGCACAAGGCTCACCGATTTTTTCCATGGTGTCCTTAAATGCCTGACGGTCCTCTGCCTTAAAAATCGTCTCGGCAGTCGTACCGATTAACTTCACACCGTATTTATCTAAGATGCCTTTTTCGGAGAGTTCCATACCGAGGTTTAGTCCTGCCTGTCCGCCGAGGGTCGGAAGGATGGAATCCGGGCGCTCTTTTGCGATAATCTGCTCTAATACCGGAACCGTCAACGGCTCAATATATACCTGATCTGCGATATCCTTATCCGTCATGATGGTTGCAGGGTTCGAGTTTACAAGTACTACCTCAACGCCCTCTTCCTTTAAGGAACGGCACGCCTGTGTTCCGGCGTAATCAAACTCTGCAGCCTGTCCAATGACGATTGGACCGGAACCGATGACTAATACTTTTTTGATTTCTTTATTTCTTGGCATTTTATCTCCTCCATCTTTCAAAAAACATTCGAACTTTCCGCTCGAATTCGCTAATCAAGCAACGCTTGATTATGCTTCTTCTCGCTCGGGCTAATCGCCCAATAGAAAAATTGCAAATCAACTCTTAGCAAATAAATTTGCCCAGGTTAATTTTCAATTTTTCTACCGTTCTCACTAGTTACGACATCATAGCAATAAATCTGTCAAACAGGTACGCAGAATCCTGTGGTCCCGGACAAGCCTCCGGATGAAACTGTACCGTAAAAATGTTTTTGCCGACATATTCTAATCCCTCATTCGTTCCGTCATTGACATTGACGAATGCAGGCTTTGCAATCTTCGGATCAAGTGTCGCGGTATCTACCACGTAGCCATGATTCTGGGAAGAGATATAAACACGGTTTGTTGCAAGGTCTTTCACCGGATGATTTCCGCCGCGATGACCGTACTTCATTTTATGTGTATCTGCACCGGTCGCAAGTGCCATCAACTGATGTCCGAGGCAGATTGCAAAAATCGGAGTATCGGATTCATAAAGTTTTTTAATCTCTGCAATGATATCCTTGCACTCCTTCGGGTCTCCCGGGCCGTTGCTCAGCATAATGCCGTCCGGATTTGCCGCTAAAATTTCTTCTGCTGTGGTATGTGCCGGATAAATCGTCACCTCACAGCCACGTTTTACCAAGGACTGAGCGATATTGTTCTTCGCACCGAAGTCAAGCAGTGCCACTTTCTTTGCGGCTGCGCCTCCGTTTGCTCTTAATACCTTTTTCTCGCTACAAGTTACCTTATCAACCACATTTCCTGTGGTATAGGCTTTTAACCGCGGAAGGATTGCTTCTATACTATAGTTCTCGTCCGTGGTAATCATACCGTTCATCGTGCCCTTCTCGCGAAGAATCTTGGTCAGTGCACGGGTATCGATTCCAGCAATGCCGGGAATGTCATGCTTGCTTAAGAAGTCCTGAATCGTTCCCTCACAACGGAAATTGCTCGGCATTCTGGAAAGTTCTCTCACAATATAGCCGTCCGGCCACGGACGTCCCGATTCCATATCCGGCGTGATTCCGTAGTTTCCGATTAAAGGATAGGTCATCACAACTGCCTGTCCGGCATAAGAAGGGTCTGTCAGAACCTCTAAATATCCGGTCATCGACGTATTGAATACGATTTCGCTGATAACTTCTCTCGTGGAACCAATGCTGGTCCCGGTGAATACAGTTCCGTCTTCGAGTATCAAAAATGCTTTCATTCTCTCCCTGTCCTTTCTTCCCTGCTCTGCTTTTATTCCAAAAAAAAAAACGTCGCCGTTTTTCTTCTCCATGGAATACAGACTACTTCGTCCGATTCTTCACTATATAGGCAGTCTAAATGCCATTGTTATGCCTAGATGCCGCGTCTATCTACTCGGTATCTAAATTGTAAAAAGTTTATCATATCATCATATATTTTTCAACCTTTTTCGCAAAACAAAAAATACCGAGATTTCGGATGAAAAATCCCGGCATTTTATACATTATGGACAAATCAGAAAAAACGTATGTTTTTGCACATTTTTCCCTAGATTTCTTCCGCCTCATACTTCTGCAATTCATATTCTGCATCCGTAAGAAGCCCATCCGTTGCCATGTGATGAACCGTCACCCCCGTCATCACCGCAAAAGATAGGATTAAGACGCTTGCTATCAGCGCCACGATGCGCTTTGGGCTGACGGTTTTAGGTTTGTAGGTCACCTCGGGCTTTTCCGGTCGGATTCCAACCGCACTGCGCTCCAAGGACACAAACATATCTGACCGCGGCACATTCTGCATCAGCGTAAAACCGTTCTTATAAAAAAACGGCGCTACCACTACCGGCATAACGTTTGCCGTCACGCGCTCCTTATGCAGGATGTTTGCCGCGTATTCACACATATACGAAAGCATCCGCGTTCCAATCCGTCTTCTGCCATACTGCGGTCTGACGTAAAGCATCGTGATATGACCGACTGACTGCATAGCAGCAACCGCGCACATCCTGCCGCCGTCAAACGCACCCCACATGATAAGCCGCCCTTCATGCATCTCCTGCCATAAGTTTTCCGGGCGCACATAGCCGTAGAACTGCTCTGCCTCCTTCGGTGACCGGATATAGGGTCGCACGCACATCTCAAAAATCTCCTGCGCCGTATATACCGCCATCTGCACTTCGTTCTCATATAACAGTCGAATATCCATAGACAAGCTCATCCTTTCTCTTTCCGCTATGTAGCTATCATACCATTTTTTTGCACATTGGAATAGAGAAATTTATCCTTTTACCGCACCTGCTGCCATTCCGTTTACCATATCCTTTACCAAGAAAAAGTAAAGAATGACAATCGGCACTGCGATAAACACGCTGCCCGCTGCGAATCTTGCAAATTCCGTCTCGTCTAAACTCATCAAACCCACAGCAACCGTATATAAATTCTTTTCTTTTAGCAAAAGCTTCGGCAGAATGAAATCACTCCAAGGCCAGGTAAAAGAAGATAACGCCGTGTATACAATGATTGGTTTTGACAACGGCAGATTGATTTTGGTAAACACCTGAAAATTTGTCGCGCCATCCATGCGCGCCGCCTCGTCGATTGCTTTCGGAATCGTGTCAAAAAATCCCTTCTGCGTCAGATATCCCATCGGTGCCCCCGCGCTGTAAATCAGAATCAGCCCCCACAGATGATTGATCAGATTAAACTGCGTCATTAGAAGATATACCGCAATCATTCCCATAAACGACGGGAACATGCCAAGAACCATCGTTGTCTTCATCATCGGCTTTCTCATCTTAAACTCAAAACGGGACATTGTATACGCCGTTAAAATCACAAGAAACGTGCCTAAAATACAACTTCCCGAAGCGACGAACAGCGTATTTAGAAACCAGCGCGGATAATTGTAAAGCGCTGTGTCCGTAAACAGCTTCTGAAAGCTGGCAAGGCTGTATTCCTGCGGGAAAAATCCGTCAAATGAATAGATGCTCCCGGATTTCGAGAAGGATGCTAAAATCAACCACAGGCAAGGGAAAAAGAACACGAATGCCACAAGAAGCAGCAACGCATAGGTCACTCCCGTATCTATGATTTTCCCGGCGGTCATATGACGTTTTGCTGTCTTTTTACTCATTGAAAGGTGTCCTCCTCTCGATAGGATGGTGATTTTATGTAAACTATAAGTGAAATCGCGGATGTAATCAAAAAGATAATTAAGCTGATTGCCGCGCCGATGCAGTAATAGTTATTGTCGATGGACAGATTGTACAGCCAGTTGATTAAAAGGTCGGTATCACTCGCCAGAAAATACCCGTCCATATACAATCCGCCGCGCAGGAAATAAAAAATACCGAAATTATTAAAATTACCGATAAACTGCCCGATTAATACCGGCATTGTGGAAAACAGTACAAACGGCAGTGTCAATTTCTGAAACTGCTTCCATCTGCCTGCGCCGTCAATGCGCGCCGCCTCATACAAAGACGTATCCCGGTTTGAAAGAATACCTGTCGCAAGCAGCATGATGGACGGCGTACTAATCCAGCAGTTCACTAAAAGTCCGATGAAACGTGCCATCCATTTTGCATCCAGATCCAGAAAGCCGATGGCAGTGCCTCCGCCATCCGTAATCATCTGATTGATTGGTCCACCGTAGGAAAACATGAACTTAAATGCCAGCAGTGTGATAAATCCCGGTATCGCATATGCCAACACCGGAAATGCGCGCCAGATTGCCTTTCCCTTGACACATTCTTTATCTAAGAGAAGCGCAAGTCCCAGTCCGACAAAGTAGTTTAGCGCAGTAGACACGACCGCCCACAGAATATTCCATCCCAAAATGCGGAAAAATGTAGGCGCAAATCTTGTCAGCGTCAACAACCGCGAGAAGTTCTCAAATCCTACCCAATCCACCAGCTCCGGCGGTACGATATCACCGCCGTAATTGGTGAACGCAATCAAAATCATAAAAATGATTGGCAGGATGTTAAATACAAATACCCCGATGACCGGAAGCACCAATACGGTCACGTAAAACTTCTTGTCAAGAAACTCCGAGAGTTCTTCCCGAAACGTCAGAATCTGCTTTCCCTGCTCCACACGTTTTTGCATGGCATACGCATCCTTGACATTGCCAACATAGATTACTAAGAATGCTACCAACACAATCCATGCGAAAATTCCCATCAAAAGCATGATGACTGAGTTATCCCCCGCTACGCCCAGCCACGCATCGCCTTTCGTTGTGCCAAGTGTGAAAAAGCCTGCAATATCTCCAAAGCCCCTCGTGATAAAATAATAAATCACGGTGACTTCCACAAGGAAGTAGAGCAGTCCTTTCCCTTTTGCGCCATACCCAAACTGCCCGCTGCCCATGATAAGCATGGACAGTTTCACCTTACTGCTGCAATCCGAGAACCACGTTGCAGCACTTTTTATTTTCTGCCTCATCCCATTCGCCTTTCCGCACGCTATTTTAACGTAAAGATTGCATCATAAATCTGTGTATCTACCTGTTCTAACCCCTCTTTTAATGACGGCAGATCCGTATACTTTTTCTCGTCCTCTTCCCGGAACGCATCTTTTGCCAAATCCGTAAAGAAGGTCTGTGCCGGTGTCCATATCTGCGACACCTCCTGCACCGATGGCATTAAGACGGTCGTTCCGTTTTCCAAGTTCGCGTAAAGCATCTGTGCGATGCCTCCCGCAGCTTCCGCCGCATCCTCCCTTGCCGGAGCGATACCGAGCATTTCACTTCTTTTGGCTACCATCTCATAGCTGGTCGCAAATTCTACAAATGCAAGGCAGGCATTCGGTGCCTTAGTGTACGCACTGACCGCATATCCGTTGACACCGCCCATTGCTTTCGTGTCAACACATTCCGCATTCTCATCTGTAAGGTCTCCGCTCTCCGGAAGCTTTGGCAGTGTCGTCATCACCAGATTCTCCTTTGCTGCCGCTTCCGCCTCTGTTGCACTCATGCCCTCTGACTCATATGCCAACTGTAATTCTCCCAAGAACGTGGAATACACATCCGGCGTGGACATCGTCGCAAAATAGGTTCCGTCGGCAAGCTTGCTGTATGCATTGGTTGTAATCGTATCATCGATACACTCCTCATTCATCACGCCCGCAAGCTGCAATAGCACCTGTGCTCCTTTTTCCGCTTCTCCTGCCGCAAATCCGATATCCTCAGGATTCGTATTGTTGTCTCCGAACACATATCCACCGTAGGTAAACAGAAATCCACTCGAGAAATAGACATCATACAACGACTTCATATATCCGTACCGGCTGCTATCCTCGGCATGTCGGCTGATAGAATACTCATACATATCCGTCCAGTTTTCCACCATATCCGGAATCTGATTCTCATTGTCGTCCCATTCGCTCTCCCAGTCCTCCGGCAGAAGGTCCGTCCGATAAAACAGCATCGGCGCCTGCACATTGACCGGTACGCCGCAGGTATAGGTCGTTCCATCCACCACCGTCTGATACGCCGCCCACGCCGTCTGCGGGATCTGGCTGTAGCATTCCATCTGCTCTACCGGAAGCGGATAGATATGCTTGCCCGTGGCATACTGCATAATAATATCGTTTGCCTGATAGAGAACATCCGGGCCATAGCCATAAGGTCCGTCATTTGCCAAATCTAAATACTGATCCATATTGGCATCTACCGCCGTAATGCCATATTCTGCGTATTCCTCGTTAAACGCAGTAATCAGTTCGTCAAAATAACCTTTGGAAATCGCCGTGTCATTTTCCAACACACGAATTGTCACATTTTGCTCTAACTCTCCCGTAAACACGCTGCTTCCGGATGACTGTGTCTGCGCAGATGCACTTTCCTTCCCTGCTTCTCCCCCGGCAGTTTCTTTTTCACTGCCACATGCTGCCACTGTCTGCATGGCAAGTACCACCATAAGCAATACTGCAATTCTTCTCCTCATTTCATCCTCCACTTCTGCCTGCACTCCTAAGCCGGCGCTGTTTCTTTTATTATTGCATATCCCATTTTCTCTATTACAAGTACTTTTTCATCGTTTGCATCGCATGCATCCATCTGCGCATGATTCTGACTTAGCATGCTCACATTCGCATTTCGCATGTCTGTCAGATGCTTCTCCTGCGCTGTCATATTAACATATAGCGTCAACGACTCCTTGTCATATTTACGTCTTACCACAAGCATTTGTTCCTTCTCGTAAATTTTGACGTCAGACTCCGCAAATATCGGATTTTGGCGGAGATGTATCAATTCTTTTATCTTTGCATGCACATCCTTATCCCATTTATCCTCATCCCAACAGAATCCTCTGCGGGAATCCGGGTCATATCCGCCTTCCATGCAGATTTCCGTTCCGTAATACACACACGGTGCTCCCGGAAAGACCATGGTAAGTGCTACCGCTGCCAAAAGCTTATCTTTGTCTTTTTTTACCTCCGTAAAAAAGCGGTGCGTATCATGCGAATCCAGAAGGTTTAGCATCATATGGTTTACCTGTTCGGTATTCCTCATCAAATTTGAGTTTAATTTTTCCGCCATCTGCGCCGCATCAAAGGTTCCTCTTGCAAAATAATCCAGACACGCTTTTGTAAACGCATAATTCATGATGCTGTCATACTGGTCCCCCTGTAAGTACGGATATGCATCGTGCCAGTTCTCCCCGATGATGACTGCGTCCGCCTTTTCTTTTTTCACCGCCTGACGGAACTTCCGCCAGAACACATGCGATATCTCATCCGACACATCCAAGCGCCAGCCATCAATATCAAATTCCCGAATCCAGTATAACGCAATCTGAATCAGGAAATCCTGTACCTCATCGTTTGCCGTGTTCAATTTTGGCATATAGTTGCAGGCGGCAAAACACTCGTAATTGCATGCATCCGTATCCGGGAAATCCCCGTGAATCACAAACCAGTCATAGAAGCGAGAATCTCTCCCCCTTTCAAGCACATCCATAAACTGCCGCATCTGCATGCTGCAATGATTAAATACCGCATCTAACACGATGCGGATTCCTCTGGCGTGTGCCTCCCTTACAAGCTCTGCGAAGTCCTCCTTTGTTCCAAACTGCGGGTCAATCGTCATGTAGTCAATCGTATCATATTTGTGGTTCGATAGCGATTGAAAAATCGGGGTGAGATAAATTGCCGTGATTCCAAGCTCCTTCAGATAATCCAATTTTTCAATGATTCCTCTTAAATCTCCGCCGGCAAAGCTTTTCGGTGTCGGCTGATCCTCCCACTTCATGTTGATATACGAGGTATCTTTGGCACGGTTGCCCATATAGAAACGGTCCACAAAAATTTGATAAAAAGTCGCCTGTTTCATCCAGTCTACTACCGGCATTACATCATTTGCATTGATATACGAAAGCTGAAAGAAGTTGTAAAAGCCCTCTTCAAAGCGATAGCTCTCCGTCAGTCCGTCTTCGCTGAAATAATATATCTGATTGATGTCTTCTATCTGAAATATATAAGCCAATCGTACATCGCTTAATTTCAAGCGGATTTCATAGTAATGGTACAACCGGTCCGTATATTTAATTTCCATCGGAACGCTCTGCCGTCTCTCGTGGAACTCATATTTGCCGGCATAGATGAGTGTGACCTTCGCCCCTTCATCCTCTTTTGCCATGCGAAATCTTATTACAACTTCCTGCTCCCCCACAGGAAAACAATATTTTGATTCCGGCATGTGCAACATTGCATGTTCGTTCATTCTGTCATGTCCTCTTCTCTTCTTTTTTGTTCGATTTTCCCATCTTGACAAATCTCTGCAAATTCTATATAACTTGAGCATGGAACAGTTCCATAAACTGGAGTCATATCGATGGGGAGGAGTCATTTTGAATAATAAAGTCACGATTAAAGATGTAGCAAAAGAAGCCGGTGTATCTGTTGCAACTGTTTCCTACGTCATAAACAACCGTACGGATATGCGTATCAGTGACAACACCCGTAAAAAGGTGCTACAGGTCATCAACCTGTTAAACTATACGCCAAATCAGTCTGCTCAGGCTCTTGTTACCAACCGCAATCGTACCATCGCGCTCTATCTGACTCCTAATGTATCTGTTCTGAAACGCGCAGAACAGATGTATCTGATTGATTCTCTGTCGGCTTTTCTTCATCAGAAAGGCTACGACTTAATTTATCTTACGGACTCCCATACGGAGAAATATGACAATGCAGATGCCATCATCGGCTACGACATATCCTCCAAGTATTTCCACCAGATTGGTGACCGCAACTTCATTCCTTTTCTGGCGCTGGATTGTATGATAAATGACCCTCTGTTCTATGAGGTCAATTCTAACTACGAGCAGGTTTCCCTTAAGGCAGATGCTTTCTTTCACAATCAGGCATATACACTTCTTATGCTCGACACACCAAATGAGGAAAAGAAAGCCTATATCCGCCGTATTTTCCCGGATGTCTGCTATATCAAAAATGTTGCCCGGCTTGCAGAATTTGCCGAAAAAAATGTCGTCCTTTTAGATCAGACATTGTATGAGCTTCTCTGCGCTTCACCGATCGCCAAAAGCAATCAGCTTCTGTATGTACCTGCCATCTCTTCCCAAAAGTTCGATGTCCTATTTTCCTGCATCGAACATGCACTGCTCCGTACACCATTGGAGCAGCACATGATTCTGGTCTGATTGTATCGGTTATTCCATGGTCACGGTGAGCACCTTTGACGCCGGATCATATGTAAATACATAGGTGCCTTCCTTCGCTGCAACAAGGTTCGCACCGCCTCCTTCTGTCACATAGGATAAGCTTTCCGTGTCATCTGCCGCAATGTTGGTGTAACGAATATATTCCGTTCCGACACTGCTCGTGTCTCCTACTGTCACCATAGAGGTAAACATGAACTCATCGCCCTCGGTAAGCGCAATTTTAAGCGTATATACGCCATCTTCTTCCACAAATTCTGTCTCATCCGAGTACACATCTTCCCATCCGGTTACCGTCGCACCCTTGATGTAATAATCCGTCCGCATATCCTCTGCATTTGCAGAACCGGCACCGTTATAGGTCCATGTGATGGTATCATACGGATTGATATTAAACGCTTCCTTGTTCTCCTCCGTGTAGTTTGCGTTCTCTGTCTCATACACATCCTCTCCCGGATACGTTGTCAGTGTAAACGTATAGTTTCCGGCGATTGCACACTTAATGTTGGAACGCTTTGTACT
Organism: Roseburia sp.; assembly: GCA_022771695.1. GTDB lineage: Bacteria > Bacillota > Clostridia > Lachnospirales > Lachnospiraceae > Roseburia. Next base: position 219,444 of record JALEKJ010000062.1, read on the forward strand.
TGTCTCACCCAAGCCGCCCGAATTCTGGAAATAGTCTTTCCCCTCAAAGCTGATGGTATCTAAGTATCCATAGCCTCTCTGGTTATTCCAAGATGTATCAATTACAAACTGGAACTCATCTCCCTCATTCAAATCCAGCGTGAGTACATAAATATTTTCTGTATCACTTTCCTGCTTCTCCATTTTCTGCGCGTCCCCGATGACAGCTCCCCAGTTTGACTCCAACAATACCGGACTGGTTCCGCTTCCGACAATCGCAAACTCTCTCTCATCCGCGACATAAGAAACAAATCCTGCAAAAGCACCGACATCCTCCGTCACCGGTGTCGCAAAATCAAATTTGTGACTCATCTGCGGTGTCGCAAACCACCCCACAAAAATGTAGCCGTCTTTTTCCGGTGTGTACTCTGTCGCACAGGCACCGTCTGCCACTTCTGCGGTATCAAGTACCGTTGTCCCGTCCGAATCATAAAATGTTACCACATGTGTTTCACTCGCACCCGCTTCCTCGCTTACCGCTTCCGTTGTCCGAACTTCCCCTGTCGCCTTTTTGTCTCCGCATCCCACTAGCATGGATGCTGCCGTCACAACCGACATCGCAACCAACAAAGCCATACATTTTTTCTTCTTCATCCTTCTCCTCCAACCTTTCTTTGATATAAGATTTTAAGTTGCTTAACCGTTTAAGCAAAAGGGTAATTTTAAAGCAAACCACTGATAGTGGTCTGCTTTAACCCCTTATTTAACGTCAGCTTAACCGTTTAAACTATTATTAATGTAACACTGTAATAAGCTCATGTCAATAGGTTCTTTTTCTATTCTTCTTCCTCTTCCGGCTCATCCTTTGCCCAACCATACGCGTACTTCACCGCCTTATTCCAACCCTTGCGCTTCGCCTCGCGGTCCGCTTCCTCCATTTGAGGCGAGAAAGTACGGTCAATCTTCTGGTTATGGACAACATCCTCCTTGTTCTTCCAATAGCCCACTGCAAGTCCTGCCAGATATGCCGCCCCCATCGCCGTCGTCTCGATGCACTCCGGACGTTTTACCGGGGCATCAATCATGTCTGCCTGAAACTGCATCAGAAAGTTGTTCGCACTTGCTCCGCCATCCACCTTCAAAGACTTCAACTCTACGCCGGCATCTGCACGCATCGCATCGATGACATCGCATACCTGAAGCGCAATCGATTCCAAGGTGGCACGGATGATATGGTTTTTGTTGGTACCGCGGGTGAGCCCGACAATCGTACCGCGCGCATACTGATCCCAGTGCGGCGCACCGAGTCCGGTAAATGCCGGAACGACGTAGCAGCCGTGCGTACCGTGCACCTTGTTCGCCATATATTCGGAATCCGCAGACGAGTCAATCATTTTCATGTTGTCGCGCAGCCACTGGATGGCAGCTCCTGCCACGAAAATGGAACCCTCCAGCGCATAGTTTACCTTTCCGTCGAGCCCCCACGCGATGGTTGTGACAAGACCGTTCTTGGAAAATACCGGTTTCTCTCCGGTGTTCATCAACAAAAAGCATCCGGTACCGTAAGTATTCTTCGCCTCGCCCTCACCAAAGCAGGTCTGTCCGAAGAGTGCTGCCTGCTGGTCTCCCGCTGCTCCCGCAATCGGGACAGCATCTCCAAGGAATGTCGGGTCTGTATATCCGTACACCTGACTGGATGGCATCGGTGTCGGTAGCATACACGCAGGAATATCCAGTTCTTTTAAGATATCCTCATCCCAGCACAAATCATTGATATTAAAAAGCATCGTTCTCGAAGCGTTCGAGTAGTCTGTCACATGCACGGCACCCTTTGTAAATTTCCAGATTAACCAGGTCTCTACCGTACCGAATAACAGCTTTCCCTCTTCTGCAAGCTCTCTTGCCCCTGCCACGTTATCAAGAATCCACTTAATCTTCGTCGCAGAAAAATATGCGTCGATGATTAATCCCGTCTTCTGGCGGTAAGTCTCTTCCAAGCCTTTTTTCTTGAGGGCATCCGCAATGTCCGAAGTTCTGCGGCACTGCCATACGATTGCATTGTAAATTGGCTCTCCGGTCTCCTTGTTCCAGACAATCGCCGTCTCACGCTGATTCGTGATACCGATTGCCGCGATATCCGCCGCCGTCGCACGAATCATATTCATCGCTTCCACTGCCACGCCAAGCATCGTAGACCAGATTTCATTCGCATCATGCTCTACCCAGCCCGGATTCGGGAAAAACTGCCGGAACTCTTTTTGTGCCATAGAACAGATTTCGCCTGCTTCGTTAAATAAAATACAGCGGTTGCTTGTCGTTCCCGCATCCAGTGCCATTACATATTTTGCCATACCAATTTCCCTCCTTGTGTTACCCTTATCAATTATTTATACTTCCCTCATGTCAGAACCTTTCAGCTTCTCCGTTTTATCCATGCCACTGACATTGCTGTAAGTATCACAGTGAGCATAAAAAAAGGAGATACTCAAATAAAACTTATAGGCTGCCCCCACAGCCATAAGAATTAAAATCATCTCCACTCTCTGATTCCAACAATATTAAGATATATATTATTATACCATATTACCTCAGGAACGCAAGCAGAATCTCACAGTACCTTGCTAAATGCCAGTATCACAAAAAGCACACCACTCACCCACGAAAAGTCCTTTTCACTGCGAGCGGCAATGTGCATACCGAGAAAGCTCCCTATCTCCACCGCCAGATAGCCAAGTATCAGGCTGACAGCAGTCGTTATCCATAGGTTAATTCCGAGAAAAGACGCTCCCAAGCCCCCAACCAGACCGTCCATCGACATTGCCAATGCAAAAAAGACACCTTCTGCCACGGACATTGTTGCGGAGCGGTCTTTATCTGCCTCGATGGGATTATTATAGATGCTTAAGATAAATTGCACCTGTGAGAATGTAATTTTTACATGCTTACAAAAGGACTTATGTTTTTTCATATATGCCTTGATGCCATACTCTGCCAGTTTATAAATTCCCACTGCCAAAAGCCCCACAAAACCCAGAATCGCTGCCGTCTCTTTCCTTAAAATTCCATTCAAAAGACTTCCTGCCACAAGCGATAAAAACAGCACTCCGCTACAGATTCCACTGATGCAGAGTGCTGTTTTTCTTTGTATTTTTATATGTTCCGTTCCGCATGCCACGGATGCCAGAAAGACATCGACAGAGAGCGCAACAACCAATAAAACTATCTGCACATTTTTTACCTCAAAATAACTGCTTCTGTTTTATGTTATTCGCGCATTTCTTTTTCGTGCCTCGTATCCGTTTTCATTCGGTCACAATGTTTTACATCTGTAGCAAATATTCTATCAGCTTATGTCCTTCCGATATGTAATTTCCGGTTTTTGCCGCTTCGCGCTCGTTGTAATGCCAGCTTTCGCTGCGCTCTGCAGTACTGTCGTAGAGCAGGTACGGTACATTCTCGGCAGAATGAGTCCGAATCTCAATCGGTGTCGGGTGATCCGGCAGGATAACCATGCGGAAATCCTCGCCCGCTGCCGCAAGGCCCTCTGCAATCGGCGCAATAATGCGGGCATCCAGCCGCTCAATCGCCGCAACCTTCTTTGTCACGCTGCCCTGATGTCCCATCTCATCCGGTCCTTCCAAATGTACATAGACAAAATCATAGCCGTCCTTTGTCAGTACATCGATTGCCGCCCGCGCTTTTCCTTCGTAGTTGGTGTCCAGACCTCCGTTGGCGCCGTCCACGGTAATGACCTTCATGGAAGTACCCACAGCGATTCCTTTTAACAGATCAACTGCGGAAATCATCGCTCCCTTCACATGCGCACGCTCCGTAAAAGGATACAGCGCCGGCTTGGTGCCTGCGCCCCAGAACCAGCAGGAATTTGCAGGGTTTAAGCCCTTCTTTTTGCGTTCTATATTAATCGGATGATTGACCAGAATGTCATAGCTTCGCTTCATCATGTAGCGAAGCGCCTCATTTTCCGGCAACTTATCTCCTATTTTCTGTCCTAAGACATCGTGGGGCTGTACAAGGTCTACCACCTCGCCGCCTTCCCAGATCAGGCAATGTCTGTAGCTCGTTCCCACATAAAAGCGGAAGCATTCGGTTTCCAGTTCTTTTTTTACTGCCTCTAAAAGCACTGCACACTCTTCCGTACTAATCTCGCTCGAACTGTGGTCGATAATCGTGCGTTCCTCATAGTGCTCCTCTTCCTCTGACAATGTCACAATATTGCATCGAAGTGCAATATCTGTCTCCTTCATCGGAACTCCAATCGACAACGCCTCAAGCGGAGAACGTCCGGAATAGAATTCACGCGGATTATATCCAAGTACGGACAAGTTCGCTGTATCACTCCCCGGCTTCATACCATCCGGTATCGTGTGCACCATTCCGATTTCACCCTTAGCTGCCAGTTCATCCATCTTCGGAGTGTTCGCATACTCCAACGGTGTTTTTCCATTCAAGCTGTCAATGGGACGGTCTGCCATACCGTCTCCCAATATTACCAAATACTTCATTTTTCTGCCCACTTTCTGCAATCTGTCAACCTTGCTGCCCTATCCGGGTTATGCCAACTTACGCCACGCGAATCATTTGAAGCACATCGCCAAGTGACGCTACACGCTTCTCATAGTCTGCTTCACTCATGCTCTCCGTGACAAATCCAATTTCACCGGATACGCCCTCTGCCACAACATACTCTACACTGCCAAATGCCTTTTCTACTGCTGCCTTATCTGCTGTGGTGCGCACGAAATAGCGGTTCTTTAAATTCTTATAATCCACAAGTTCTAACTTCTTAGAACTCCATTCGAGTGCTATGTTGACATCTAAATGCTTTGCCATATCCACGACATCGGATACTACCGCACTGGCAGTCGGAAGCTTTCCGGCACCACTTCCATAAAACATCGCATCTCCGAGTACATTGCCATGCACGAAAATCGCATTGAATACACCATTTACACTATAAAGCGGATGTGTCTGCGGAAGTAAAAATGGCGCTACCATTGCCACATAACCTTCGTCCACTTTTTTGCTGGAAGCGAGAAGTTTGATTGCCCTGCCCATTGCTTTTGCATACTTGATGTCAGTTGCAGAAATCTTTGTGATACCTTCTGTATGAATATCCTCAAAGTCCACCTGCTGTCCGCATACCAAAGAAGTGAGAATTGCAATCTTGCGACATGCATCATACCCTTCGATATCTGCAGTCGGGTCCTTCTCTGCATAGCCCTTTGCCTGTGCGTCTTTTAAGACATCATCAAACTCCGAACCTTCCTCACTCATTTTGGTCATCATATAATTCGTAGTTCCGTTTACAATTCCGGTAATTTCCTCTATCTCATCTGCTGTCAGACTGGAGTTTAACGGTCGGATAATCGGAATACCACCGCCGACGCTCGCCTCAAACATAAAGTTTACGTTCTTTTCCTTTGCGAGTGCAATCAGTTCCGCACCCTTTGCTGCTACCAACGCTTTGTTTGAAGTCGTCACATGCTTTCCGGCATTCAGCATTGCCTTCACAAACGTATATGCCGGCTCCACACCGCCCATGGTCTCCACAACAATCTGAACTTCCGGGTCATTTTCAATCGTCTGATAATCATGAACGATTTTCTCCTGAATCGGCTCTCCCGGAAAGTCCCTGAGATCCAGAACATATTTTACGACAATCTCATCTCCGGCCCGCTTCGCGATGCTGTTTCTATTGATGTCTAATACTTCCACTACGCCGGAACCAACTGTTCCGTATCCCATTACCGCTACCTTAATCATATTTCCTCCTACTCTCTGCCTAAAATTTTTACATAATGAATGCCTGTCTGCTCCTCAATACGCGCTACCATCTCCGTCATATCCCCGGTCTCCGGCAGGACATCTACAGAGAGCGTCAACGATGCAATTCCGTTAATCGGAATACTCTGGTGGATGGTCAGGATATTTGCATGAAACTCTGCAACCGTTTTTAGCACTACGGACAAAAGTCCCGGCTCATCATCTAACTGAATCACCATTGTAATCGTCTTCCCTTTGGCAGTCTCATGAAACGGAAAGATATCATCCTTATACTTGTAAAAAGAGCTTCTGCTGATGCCGACACGCTCCGTCGCTTCCTGAACGGATGTAATCTTACCGGAATCAATTAACCGTTTCGCTTCCACAACCCGCAAAAGTACATCAGGCACTGCCTTTTCTTTCAAAACAAAATACTGGCCTTTCTCTTTCATGTTCTCTATTCCTCTTTCTATTTGTCTTCTTTATACTATAATCTTTTCCCTTCAAAACGTGTATGCAGCACACTTACAGTTGTCCTCACGAGGAAGATAATAACACAAAGAGGTTGCTTGCGCAACCTCTTTTTTCTTATACCTATTATGAATTTTTTATATGGTTTGAAACTACAAGAAGCAATGGCATTAGCCCTTGACTGCTCCCATAGTGATACCTTGCGTAAAATATTTTTGGAAGGCAATAAATACGATAATAATCGGTACGGCTGCCAATGTTGCTCCCGCCATAATCAAGCCGAAATCCGTCGAGTTTTCTGCCTGCAGCTTCGCAATACCAAGGGAAATTGTAAGCCTGTTTGTACTGCTTAACATAATCAACTGCATGAAGTAATCATTCCAACTGTTGATAAAGGTGAAAATTGCCAACGCTCCTATACCCGGTTTAATCATCGGAATTACAATGCTTGCGAATGTCTTTATCTCGCCTGCTCCGTCTATCCTTGCAGCCTCCAACATTTCTCCCGGAATTCCCTCAGAAAACTGTTTCATCAGGAATACACCGAATGGCCAGCCGACCGTCGGGAAAATAACTGCCCAAATGGTATTGTACAGTGACAGGGATGACATCTCTCTCAACAAAGGAATCAGTATCACCTGTTTGGGCAATGCCATCGCGCACACAATCAGACCGAAAAGTACTGCGCGTCCCTTAAAACGCTTTTTTGCAAGTACATAACCCGCCATGGATGCCGTGAGACACGTAAGCGCCATCGCCATCAATGCCATGAATACCGTGTTCACCAGCCAGCGGATTGCAGCCGGTACCGTAGGACCTGCTGCAAATACAATTGCGTTTCCGTCTGCGGAAAATTTACTGCTGAAAGGAATTGCAAACTCCCATAATGGAGCTGTCTGGCGGCTGAATAGCTTTTGAAAGTTATCCAGTACCCACTCCTTCGGGAACCAATCCGGGGTCGTCGCATTGATGGACGCACCTGTCTTGAATGCACCTGTGACAATCCAATACAGTGGAAAAGCAAACAGGATTGCCAGTATGATCAGTATCATCATAGAAATTATTTTATATGGACTTATTCGTTTTACACCTGAATTCATACCTTCACCTCCTACTTCTCCTGTGCCAATTTGAACTGTACAGCAGAAAGAACAGCAATAAATATTGCAAGAATTACGCCCATCGAGTTCGCATAACCATAACGATAAAGCTTAAATGCTGTATAGTAAATGTAATACATTACCGTGTCAGTGCTGTGGTTCGGACCACCGGACGTCAACAACTGAATCAGCGCGAAGCACTGGAAACTATTGATTGTCGTGATGACCAGAATATACAACGTAGTCGGCATGATGAGCGGCCATTTGATTTTCCAGAAAAGCTGGAAGCTGTTGGCTCCATCCACCTGAGATGCCTCAACCAAGCTGGAATCCACGTTGCCTAATGCCGAAACATATAATACAATAGGCTGCCCCACGGAAGTCGTGAACAATATGAGGATGATGCACCAAAGTGCAAAGCGCTCATCTCCCAACCAATTTATGTTGGTATCGATTAACCCCAATCCCTTGCCGACATAATTAAAGATACCATAATAGTTGTTAAACATCCACTTCCATACGACAGTAACTGCTACGGAACCGGTAACAACCGGAAGGTAGAAGATACAGCGAAACGTCGACAGTACAGGTCCCTTCAGGTTATAAATTACCGATGCAATCCACAATGAAAAGATACATACCGTAGGTACGGAAACCACCACGATTATAAAGGTATTTTTCAAGGAGCGAAGAAAGATAGGATCCTTCCACAGTTCCACATAATTTTGCAATCCTATAAAAATGTCCTGTGTGTCTTTTCCCATCGTCGAATCAAAAAAACTTGTGTAGACGCAGAGAACCATAGGAATAATAACAAACCCTACAAAGAAAATTAAACTTGGTAACAGAAACAAGTATGCCGCACGAGTCTCTCTCATTGCTAAAACTCTGCTTCTGCTTGTTGTATTAGCTGTTTTTGCCAATGAATACCCCTCCCCTCTCTATCTCTCTCTTGCCAGGAAGGGAACTACCCATTTCAGCAATGCACCCCTTCCCCATCATAGTTGGAAAAGGGGTACCGCCTATCCTCCGACAAGCATTCTTTTGTTTCAATCACTATTGAGCTTCTGCAATCGCCTTATTTGCATTCTCAACAAATGTTGCAACCTCTGTTGCTACATCTCCACCGGTTCCGATGCGCTGCAACATGTTCCACCACTCGGTACGAGCTGTTGCCCAACCCGGAACTACCTGATAATAATCACCCATAGAAGGCATGAAATACTCAGAGAACTCATTCATTGTATCAGCAATTTCGGTTCCGTCATAAATACCTGTAAGGGTAGGACGTACCGGGAAGTATGTAGAAGCTTTTACGCTTTCTTTTGCCTGATTGGCATCGTTGCAGATATAGTCGATAAATGTCTTGGCAGCATCGATTTTAGCCTGATCGCCATTGTCAAACACACCAAATCCCCAGATACCGCCGCAAAGCTCTGTCTTTCCGTCATCGGATGGGAAGAGCATTGGAATGATATTGTCGCCAGCATTTGTAGTACCCGCTGCAGCATAATCGGAATTTGTCTGCTGTGCAGCATTCCAGCAGAATGACATTGCCAAAGTTCCGTTACGGAATAATGTGATTTCGTCGCCACCAACGATAGATGCATCAAAATTGATTCCATCCTGTGCATATAAAGCTTCCAGAGCTTTGATATTTTCTTCACTGTCAGCCGTGTAAGCTGTATGGTCTGCGTTTGTGAAGGTTCCGCTGTATAAGTTGTTAATCAGAGCTCTTGTACCCTGATCTCCGCCCTGACCTGCGCAATAGATTGCGCCTACATTTTCATGACCGGAATCATATACTGCCTGAACAGCTTTGAAGAAATCTTCGGTTGTCCATGTGTGGTTCTCAACATCAAGGTACTGCATAGCGCCAGCTTCCTCAAAAATTGTCTCGTTGATTGCCATGCAATGAGCTACCATACAAAGCGGATACTCATAATAAGCACCGTCAGAAGATTTACATGCCGCTTCTACTGCATCATAGATTTCTCCGCCTGCCTCTGTCGCAAAGAGATCTGACAGGTCAACCATAAGTCCACGAGATCCCCAGTTAGCTACAAGACGCTCCGGTCCCTCCATAACGATATCAGGAGCCTGACCACCTTCGATTGCAGTGTTCACCTGATCATCACCATTTGTGTAATCCAGATACTCAACGGTTACCGTAATCTCCGGATGTACCTCGTTAAAGCTTGCAACCAAACTATCTACGGTTGCTGAATCGCCCCAGTTACCGATTGGATATGTCCACAATGTAATGGATACCGGTCCTCCTGCTGTATCCCCCGTTGTAGCATCATCCGCTACTACCTCTGTTGAAGTTTTTGTCTCCGGCTCCGTTTTGCCGGTGTCAGAGCTGCCACATGCAGCCAAAGACAGTGCCATAGTCATTGAAAGACCAAGTGCAAGAAGTTTTTTCATAAAATTTTTCCTCCTTAAAAAATTTATTTAATTTTCTCCGGCGGAACAATCCGCCCGAAAAAATTGGTTCTTATTTATTAATAAAACTTTATGAAGTGATATGTGTATTTCCGGATTTAAGTGCTCTTAATGTATCATCGTACAGCTCCGCATTTCCATATTTATCATGGCTGACATAATTGTTATAGATGATATCCATCATAACCAGGATTGGGAACTGTGGAGATATCACATTTCCATGGTCCAGATGCTTTAACGAAGCAACCAGAACCACCTCCGTACAGAAATCCGAATAACTTTCCTTATCATTTGCTGTAAATATAATGGTTTTTGCGCCTCTCTTGTGCGCTTCTTTTAACAGGTACAGTACCTCTTCTGTCTCGCCGCTGATTGTGAAGCCACAGACCAGACTTCTCTTATTCTGGAATACCGCCTGCATTCGCATCCGGTCCGTATCCCGCAGCGAATCTATATCCACGCCGATTCGCATGAAACGACTTTCCATTTCGCTGGCAGCAAGCCCGGAGCTTCCTTTTCCACATGCCACGACGCGTTCCGCATCATATAAATATTTCACGATTCTTGCAATCTGTGCTTCATCCATAAGGCTGTATGTTTTGTTCAATAATTCCTGATAAGTATTTAGTACCATTCTGGTACTGTTTGCAACAACCTCACTCTTTTCAACAAATGTTTCTTCATATTGATAGATAAATTCCCGATATCCATGAAATCCACATTTTTTCGCGAACCGTGAAAGCGAAGCCTCTGATACAAATATCTCCTGTGCTACATTTTGCGCAGAAAAATCCATCTTCTTCTGATTATTGAGAAAAAAATCTGCTATATTTTTCTCAACATGGGTAAAACTATTGTATTTCGACTCTATGATAGGAACAATCGATTTCACGTAATATGCCATATGATACCTCTGTTACCTTTCTCTTTTTGATTGTTCTTTCAACTAACACATGCTATGATAGATAAAAAATTGTTAGGGAGAAATGATTATGAGTACTTCATCCAAAACCATTGTTTGCTTCGGAGATTCCAATACCCACGGATACAATTCATCTAACCTGGGACGTTTTTCAGAAAAAGAACGCTGGACCTGCATTTTGGCAGATTTACTTGGTCCCGACTATCTTATCCGTGAAGAAGGTCTCAGCGGTCGCACGACTTCGTTTGACGACCCTCTTTTTGAAGGACTCTGTGGTCTTTCCTATCTTTATCCCTGCATGCTTACCCATGAACCATTGGATTTACTTATCATCATGCTCGGGACAAATGATGTAAAGGAGCGTTTCTCTGCAACACCGGGAAATATCGCCAAAGGTATGGAACGACTAGCAATCAAAGCTCTCCGTACAACAGAAGCCTGGCGTTCTGAACCGAACGTCCTTATCATTGCTCCCCCACCTATCGAAGAGGGTTATTACCATACCTCCGTCTCCGCCGAGATGGGAAAAGGTTGCGTAGAGAAATCCAGAGCACTCGCGCCCCTTTATCATGAAGTTGCTTCCCGGCTGGGCTGCCATTTTCTGGATGCCGGTTCCATCCCCGGAATCGAGATGTATCCTTATGACTATATGCATCTGAGTCTTGATAGCCACACGCTTCTGGCAAAAGAGCTTGCAAGACTGATTCCGACAATCTGCTAACCGCTGGCTGCATCCTTTATGCGTTCAAGTACTTATCTCTCGCCTCACGAATCATCCTTGCAGCTTCTTCCACAATCGGCATATCCTCCGGAATCAATGCTGCTAACGGTTTTCGTACACCGCCGAGATCCAGGTTCTCATTGATACGCAGAATCTCTTTCATGACTGCATATAAATTTCCGTGTGCCTCACACATCTTATAGATAATTGCATTCACGACATACTGAATGTCACACGCCTTTTTTAATTCTCCGGCAATCAGTAGTTCATTCATCTTTAGGTAAAGTTCCGGCATCACCGCGTAGGTACCGCCAATCGCACCTTCAGCACCGATGGCACGACCACTGATGAACTGCTCATCCGGACCATTGAATATAATGTAGTCTTCTCCGGCTGCCTGTTTGAACATCTGGATATCCTGAACCGGCATAGAAGAATTTTTCACTCCGATAACACGTGGATTCTCTCTCATCTTTGCAAATAAGCTCTGCGTGAGAGCCACCCCTGCCAGTTGCGGAATATTGTAAATTACAAAATCCGTATTCGGTGCTGCAGCGCTGATATCGTTCCAGTATTCTGCAATTGCATATTCC
>JALEKJ010000003.1 GCA_022771695.1 Roseburia sp.
TTGTAATAACTGTTCGCAGAACATTAGAATTCCTTATGCCCGAAGCACTTAAACCTCAAGCAGCAGGCAGCCGTCCTTTTCAGTAACATTGAAACTACGGCAGAAATTCTCTCATAACTTTTCTTATATATTTCTCTTCCACAAACCGGAATCTTTCTAAAAAATTCTTCGCACCGCGATTACCGGTCGATATGTCACCGGTGAAGTCAATGTGATTCCTGTCTTCTCATTACTTGCATGAAGCAATGTATTATTCCCTGCATAGATTCCCACGTGTCCGCTATAGCATACAATATCGCCCGGTTGTATCTGATCTAAACTCACACCATATCCAACGCTTCGTTGTGCTGTGGAATTACGCGGCAATTTTACACCAAATGCCGCATACACACTCTGCACAAATCCGGAACAATCGGCGCCATTCGTAAGGCTAGTACCGCCAAACACATATGGATTCCCAAGAAACTGCATGCCATAGTTTACAACTGCCTGTCCGTTAGAAACACTGCTACTTCCTCCACTGCTTCCGCTGTTACCACTGCCGTTTCCCGCATTGCTGTTTCCACTGCTACTGTTATTTCCGCTACTATTACTGTTTCCCGTATTTGACGAATGACTTGTCGACGAACTCTGCTGCTTTTTCGCAGCTTCCTCTCTGGCTCGTGTTGCAGCCGCCTCTGCCTCTCTGGCTCTTCTCGCTTCTTCCGCTGCTCTTACTGCCGCCTGACGTTCTGCTTCCTCTCTGGCGAGACGCTCCTCTTCCTCCGCCTTGGATTCCGCATGAATATATTCAGTAGACATGCTGACATAATCTGCAGACACATATCCATCGCCTTCTACTGTCGCAACTTTCACCCATCCTTCAACCGACTCATCCAATGCAACCAGATCATCTCCTTCCGGAAGCATCGTAAGTACACTCGCCTCTGTCGTAGGCTCACTTCTGACAAAAAGCGTCGTCGTCGTCACCGTTGCATAGCGTGTACTGACAGTTCGCGCCAACTCTTCATCTCCCACTACGACATACTCAGCCTTCACATACCCTTCTACATTTCCGGATACAATTCGATACCAACCATCTTCCGTTGCCTCTAATACTGTCGCCGCTGATTTATCATAAAGCTTTCCAAGCACTTCACTCTCTGTAGTTGGAAGAGCACGCACATTAACATAATTATTTACCTGTGCAATCGCAATGTCTGCATATTCCGATGCCACAAGCGGGACCTCATGTTCAACCGCTTCTGCCTTTTCCAGGTTTTCTAACTCCAGAATTTCCTCTTCTGCATTTGCCGCTTCCATGGTCTCATTTGCCGTTATCGGCACTCCCTCCATAGTCCTTGCTAACGCCATCGCATTCTGCTCTGTCATCCACTCTGTACTCGCCTCGGCGACACCTGCAAACAACCCGGTGTCCTCCTGCTGCTTTTCTTCTATGTAGCCGCCTGTTGTTCCTAATGTAATACCTCCCGCCAATAGGATTCCTAACAGCACCATTCTTTTTTTCATCTCGTCACATTCCTCCAAACATTCCATTTCCATTTTCTTCTAATTTGTTACTCATTTGTTACAAATTTATTTCATTTGTGTTATGTTTGGATTGTATCAAAGAATAGGAAGCGAATCCACAAGTAGATTTTTCCAATTCAAATTGGGTTCTAAATGATATAGTCCGGTTTGAAATTCAGGTCTTTCGGTGGTTCTCTGTGATGTCGGGGATGCACTTCGTACTCCTCCGGTGATAATACCTCCTCATTCAGTACATATCCATTCTTCTGCTGCCTTAATCATGACAGAACCCACATCGCTCTTCTACTTTTCCCGAACCACACAAACACGTTCAATCTTTCCTACACCCGGCTTTGGCTATGCAATACGGAGCCCTGCAATGAGCTTATGATTTTCAACAATCAGGATAGCATTCCATTCCTCCTCCGGTGCGTCATGACTAAATTCTGTTTCCAGCGGAATATTTTGTCCGAAGCAAAAAGCATCAATTCAAACAAAATCATATCCTTTTTCTGCCAGTTTGGTGAGTCTTTCGTTACACGATAAATTTCCATTATATACCCCCTCTTTCCCAGGAAAGGACATGTTCATCCCTGCCCTTATTCTCCCATCTTCTTTTTTTAGTTAACGGTTGTCTCAAAATCGTCCTTAGCAAACAGATAATACATATTTACCGTTGGTAAGATATCACAGAGAGCCGCCTCGGAAAGAGTTACCTTCTGTACTCCATCAATTTCATGTTCAGAGAAATAGGCAGACCGGTCATTCCATCATCTGCTACGATATATTCCACTTCATGTAGACTTAGTTATATTGTATCTATATTTGGGTAGAAGGGAAAAATATAGCCGGTCATAGTTCCAAACTATAGCCGGCATTCCTTTCATTATCTTTTCTATTCCAATACCTTATCACGGTATCGGCTGATTTCCTCCAGATACTTTTTTCCAAGTGTACTGATTCGCATACCTTTTCTCACAAGATATTCTGCAAAATAGAACGGATTATTCGTTCCCTGTTCAAAGGAAAGACATGGATACTCTTCTAACTCCTCAAGCGTCACCTCTTTTTGCCTTGCCAAAGGATGACTTTTTGCCATGTACACATAAATATGACATTTCATAATTTCATGAAACTCCAGACCAAACTCCTGAAACAATTTGGATAGAACCTTTCTGTTAAAGTCATTTAAATAGAGAATCCCTATCTCACTCCGACAATTTTTCACATCCTCGATTATTAGCTGATACTGCTCGACCATTTATCTCGCATATCCGATAAATTCCTCGCCCGCTTCACTCACAGAAATTCCACGATTGGTTCGCCTGAAAATTGCAATTCCAATCTCATCTTCCAGTTCTCTGATTAAGCAGAAAGACTCGGCTGTGAAATAAACAAGGTTCGGGCTGTCTCATTCATCGAGCCCGCTTCAGCAACCGTAACCACATACTTTAATTGATAAGTGTCATAGCGCTCTCCTTTTTACTATTCCTATCCCTTTGCTATACTTTATGACATAGAAATTATCTCCTTGCAAGTTTCTGAATAATCATCCTCTCAATTTTAGTCAAAAAATAGGATACCGTTTCCGGTATCCTACTTTTTGATTCATTCCCTATTTCTGGTCATTATACTTCACATCTCTGACATCATAACCGCGGCGCTCTAACGCACGTACCACGCGCTCAAAGTCCGGTGCTTCCACACGCAGGAATACTTCTGCAAGGTCCATAACCTCCGTCGGGATAACCATCATATTGCAGATGTCTCCCCCCTCTTTGGAAATCAACTCACAGATTTTGCCAAGCACTCCTTTAATATCGTAGGTGTAGATTGCCATAGAATTATGCTTGTTTCCGAAAATCTTCTGGTATTCCTTGAATACCGCCTGCTGTGTAACAATTCCTAACAGTATGTTCTTATCGTTTGTAATCGGGATAAAGCGCACCTTGGATGTGATAAATATCGCAGCAGCCTCCTCGATTCTCGTGTTCTCACCAATCGTGTCAATCTTGGTCTTCATAAACTCCTGCACCTTCTTGGTGATAAACTCATTCTTCGTGCCCGTAAAGTTCTTAAAATACTCTTCGAACATATACTGCTTAGACAACACTCCGATGAACTCCTGTCCGTCCACGACCGGCAAAGAAAGCAGCCCCTGCTCATCGATGATTCGCATCGCTTCCTCGACCGTGTTGTCCACACTGATGCACGTAAGCTTGTTAAAAGGCATCATAATCGCTTTGACTCTCATATAAAACACCTCCTAAATATTTTCAATCTGCCAATCGATTGGCTCGATTCCATTGGCAGATAAAAATTCATTTGCCTTACTAAAATGCCTGCATCCAAAAAATCCACGATATGCCGATAATGGACTCGGATGCGGTGCCGTCAAAATCAGATGCTTCGGATTCGTCAGCATCGGTATCTTCATCTGCGCCGGTCTGCCCCAGAGGAAATATACAATTGGTCTATCCTGTGCATTGACCGCCTGAATTACCGCATCGGTAAACTGCTCCCAGCCTTTTCCCTGATGAGAATTCGCCTGATGCGCACGCACGGTAAGAACCGTGTTTAAAAGCAATACGCCCTGATCTGCCCACTTCTTCAGATATCCATTGTTCGGAACATAGCATCCTATGTCATCGTGCAATTCCTTGTAAATATTCTGCAAAGACGGCGGTATCTCTTTCTGCTCCGGCAATACGGAAAAAGATAATCCGTGCGCCTGGTTGACATTATGGTATGGATCCTGACCAAGCAGGAGCACCTTCACTTCACTAAGTGGCGTAAAATGAAATGCATTAAATATATCATCCGCCGGCGGGTAAATAACCGTCTTATTGTATTCTTCCCTCACAAACTGATATAATTCGCGGTAATAAGGTTTCTTAAACTCCGCCTCCACCGCCGGCAGCCAGTCATTATCAATCATCGACATACTGCAGACTCTCCTTGTCTCTTATTCCTATCTGCGCACGGACACGCCGCGTCCTTCCAAATATTCCTTCAAATCAGATATTTCTAATTCTTTATAGTGGAACAGCGATGCCGCCAATGCCGCATCCGCACCACCTGCGGTAAGGGCATCATAGAAATGCTCCTTGGTACCCGCACCACCGGACGCAATCACCGGAATCGATACATTCTCTGCAATCAGTCTGGTCAATTCAATATCATATCCGGCTTTGGTTCCGTCACAATCCATGCTCGTCAAAAGAATCTCCCCCGCTCCAAGACGGTCTGCCTGCATCGCCCACTCCACTGCATCGATACCGACATCAATTCTTCCACCATTTTTATAGATATTCCAACCGGAACCATCTGCACGTCTCCTCGCATCAATCGCCACTACCACACACTGGCTGCCAAATTTGTCTGCCGCCTCAGAGATCAACTCGGGGCGATTGATAGCAGAGGAATTAATCGAAATCTTATCCGCACCCTCGCGTAACAGCACTTTAAAATCGTCAACCGTGCGTATTCCACCTCCGACTGTAAACGGAATAAAAACCTTTTCTGCCACACGGCGCACCATATCCACAACCGTCGCTCTTGCATCTGCGGTTGCTGTAATATCTAAAAAAACAAGTTCATCAGCACCCGCCTTATCATAAGCGGCCGCTATCTCTACCGGGTCTCCTGCATCTCTTAAATTGACGAAGTTAACCCCCTTTACCACACGTCCGTTATTCACATCCAGACACGGAATAATCCTCTTTGTAAACATACGCAAGCCTCCAAGTTCTATGCACACACATTATCTGCATACAGGTAATGCGGCAAAATTTTTCAGTATCTGTAAGCCAACCGCACTGCTCTTCTCCGGATGAAACTGACATGCAAAAATATTTTCTTTTTCTACCGAAGCATGAATCTGCACACTGTACTCTGTGGTCGCCTTAACAATTGCCTCATCCTGTGCTTTCAGGTAATACGAATGTACAAAATAGACATATGGCATCTTCCCACTCTCCACCGGAAGATTTTCAAATAAACGTCCGTGATTTTTAAGTTCTAATGAGTTCCAGCCAATATGGGGAATCTTCAAACCTTCTTTGTCCGGAATGCGCAGAATCTTGCCATCTAACAGATGCAGGCCTTCAACCCCATCACTCTCCTCACTGCCTTCAAACAAAAGCTGTAAGCCAAGACAGATGCCAAGAAATGGCTTGCCGCAATCTGCCACTTCTTTTATCACTTTATCCAGCTCGTACTTTTTCAGTTGTTCCATCGCCACGCCAAAGGAACCGACCCCCGGCAGAATTACTTTGTCCGCCTGCTGTATCTCCCCATGATTTCTCGTAATCACGCATTCCTCACCAAGCGTTTGAAATGCTTTTGCCACACTCCTCAAGTTGCCTGCATCGTAGTCAATAATTGCAATCATACTTCTATCTCCATCTAGTCAATCGTATAGCCAGCCTGCTCCAATATCGTATTAATCTGGACCGAATAATCCTCTCGTTCTTCCATCGCATACAAATCTAATGCGCGCTCCTCAGTGATTCCGAAGCCTGCCAACGCACCTGCTGCCTGCTCATGCAGCTTCGCCAGTTCACCGGTACAGCCGTAAACCTCCGCATCCGGCTGATACTTCTGGCATCTGCCTACTGTACGCACAAGAGAATCCAGTGCCATATCGTAAATTCCTGCCTCCATAAACGTCCGATAAGCATTATACTCTCCTGACACAGTTCCCATCACACGATATTTCTGATATATTTCATCATCCTGCTCTTTGATTTCCAATCCGGAAACCATCTGATATGCCTCTGCATAGTTGCCCAATCCGAACTGTTTCTCGGCATTTGCCATGCTTGAAGAATAACCAAAAAGATTCGTTCCCAGCAATACAAGTAGCAAGAAAGAACCTGCCATAACAAAACACAAGATTACCGGCTTTTTCGGCAATGGCGGTGTGCGATCCGGCTCCTTCGGTTTTTTCGGTTTCTTCTCTTTTTTCGCTTTCTTCTCAGCCTTTGCAGCTTTTGCCTGTGCTTTCTTCTCCGCTTTCTCCGCTTTTTTCTTAGCTTTCTTCTCTTCCTTCTCGCGTTTCTTTCTAGCCTTCGCTTCCTCTTCCGTCTCAGGCGCTTCCTGCGCTTCTTCCGATTCTGCCTCGCCTGCTCCCTCCAATTCCTGAAGCAGCATAAGATTCTCATCCGACAAATCTTCAATATTAGGCGTTGCTACCGATGCAGATGCTTTTACCTGCTCCGCCGGCGCTTCCTCTTCTTCCTCTTCTTCACCAAAAAGGGCATGCGATATCTTCTTTAAAAAGCCCGCAACCTCTTTCTTGTCCTTACCCTCTTCCTTCGAGCTCTCTTCTGCTGCATCCTCCAAAACCATTGTCTCGTCGATTGGCACTTCTTCCAGCGTGAAACCATCCGGTCCATCAGAAAAATCATCCAGACTCTCGATATGTTCTTCATCCGTGTTCAACATATCTCCAATATCAGAAAAATCCCCTTCTGCTTGAAGCAAATCCATCAAATTCTGATCATCGTCTATCAAACTATCCGTTTCCTCCTCACTCTCTGCCACCACGTCGGAAAGTCCCGGCAATGGTTCATCCGCGTCCAAGTCACTGAAATCCGTGGAAATATCAATATCATCTCCCGGAATGTCTTCAAGCGTATTTACCATGAAGTCCATATCATCATCTTCTGTCTGAGACTCCGTTGGCTTACTCGACTCTTCTGCGGCATCATTAACAATGTCACCAATGCTGTCGAGAAACTCATCCTCAGAATCTGTGCCATCCGATTCTTTCCCTGCATCTTCGTCAAGCTCACGCTCAAACTGTCGGATAAACTCGTCTGTATTTTCTCCGGATAGAAATTCCCGTTCAAACAAATCCAGAAAGTCCTGTTCTGCATCCTTGCTGTCCGCCTCAAGCAACGGTTCTTCTACAAGCCCCGGCTCCTCTGGAAAGCCCGGCTCCTCCGTTGGCATTTCCGGCGCCATATCCTTATTTTGTTTCCCTTCCATTGAATTCAACAATCCATCCAGATAATCTTCTGTATTGCTCATCCGATACCTCCACTGCCTATAACTTAATTTGGGGATGTGATGTTACATCACACCCCCTCTTCGCTTCAATCTCAATCCATACTCTTATCAATCAACTTATCGATTGCTGCAACAAGATTGCCGATTTCAGGTTTGGTTAACTGAGCATCCGCACCAAGTCTCTCGCCCTTAATTCTCATTTCCTCGTTAACAAGTGACGAGAAAATAATGAGCGGTATCTTCTTCATTACATCATCTGTCTTTACCAGCTTGGTAAGTCGATGTCCGTCCATCAGCGGCATCTCAATATCTGTGATAACGCAGTGTACTCTCTCTCGGACATTGCCCGCTTTCTTAAACTCTACAAGCTTATCCCAGGCCTCCTGTCCGTTCATCGTCACAATAAGATTCGTATATCCCGCCTTTTTCAAGCAGTCCGTAATTAATCTGCTAAGAAGAGGAGAATCCTCTGCAATCAAAATCGGAGATTCGCAGCGTTCACGCTCTGTCATATTCTCTACATCGGATACTTTGAGTCCGGTCTCCGGGCTGATATCCGATACAATTTTCTCGAAATCAAGAATGATAATCAGCTTATCACCCATTTTTATTACGCCTGTGGACGCGCTATTTTCCTCTGTGTTAATGGTAGAATCCGGTTTGATAATTGCCTCCCACGATACGCGATGAATACCAAGAACCTCGTCCACGTGGAATGCAATGTTCAGTTTATTAAAATTCGTAATGATAAAAAGACCCTTATCCTCTGCCGTCGTAGACATTCCAAGACATCTCTTCAGATTTACTACTGAAATCATCGTATCACGCGGCATAAAGATACCTTCAATACTAGGATGTGCATTTGGCACCGGTGTAATTGGCTGATATGTCAAAATCTCTTTAATCTTTGCGACATTGATGCCATAATGATTATTACCTAAGGTAAATTCTAAGACCTCCAGTTCGTTCGTCCCTGACTCTAAAAGAATATTTGTATCCATTCCGCTCTCTCCTCTCGCGTATTGTCACAACGCAATTCCATAATACTTGTCAATATTATAGCATAATAGCACTAGAAATGCATTATTTTTCACTCATTTTCTAAAATAATTTGATAATTATTATCCCCCATCACCATAAGGTCAACTTTGTCCACAGACATTACTGTTGCCGGAACCTGAAACAAAAGTACTGTTTCTCTTGTCTCTCCCGCTTCAAGCGTCCCCTCAAAAGTAGAAAAATCTTCCGTAAGAACTGTTATCTCTGCAGAACTTGTAATCTCCCCATTCAAAGTCACACGAAATTCGATGGTATCTGTCAGATAATCAAGTGCTACAGCCTCTTGTCCGGTGTTTGTAATGTCAATTCCCAATACCAGATACTGCTTACCGGAATCCGGATACTGTGCATAATATGCACTCTCCATATAACTGTCTGCCAATCTCGCACCTACATAATCAACTTCCACACCCGGCTCACCAAAAAGTTCTGTTAAAGTTACCGGAACAGTGGTAAACTCCGTGGCATCATTCTCTCCCACGTCACCCGGCACAGGTGCTTGTATTCCCGCCTCATAATCTGTCTGTTCGGCATTCTCCTCTGTCATCGCTTCCTCCGGTTGCTCTGTCTCAAGCGCTTCAGTCTCCTCCGTCCATACGTAAGAGAGTCCCTCTTTCTGATATGTGTTATACTTCGTCACGACATGTGCGGAATAGTTCACAATCAGTTCTTCCTCTTGGTCTGTGAGCTCATAAGGTTCTTCCCCGCAACCGCCCATCAGCATGGCAGCCATCAACGCCACCATTGTCATCTGTAATTTTGTTTTTCTCATACGGCTCCTCACAAAATATCTTTCGCTATATTTATGTTAGCATTTTAAGGAAAATATGGCAACCCAAAAATCCTCACAACCATATTTATCAATGACTTCCCATATCAAGCTCAAACCAAAATTCAACACTGTTCTCATGGTTTATCACACCACATTCTCGATGAAAAGCATCCATGACAGCTTTAACAATGGAAAGTCCGATTCCGCTACCGCCATATTCTCTCGTATGCGCTTTATCCACCTTATAAAACTTGGTCCATATCTTATCCACATCCTCATGCGGTATTGCATCTCCGGTGTTGCATACACTAACCCTTATCAGATTCTCTTTCACCTGATAGCGGATTAAAATCTCTTTTTCGCCTTTTGCGTGATGAATCGCATTGCTCAGATAATTCGTAACAACCTCTTCTACCATGAACTCATCCGCCCACACATACACCGGTTCCGACGGACATTCAATTATCGTAATGCCATTCTGTGCCAGCAATATTTCCACAGAATGCAAGACTCCTGTAATTAGTTCCGTGAGATTAAAGCGCTCCATCGTCACAGTCTCTCCACCGGATTCCAACTGGTTTAATGTAAGGAGCTTTTTGACCATCAGATTCATCTTCTCTGCTTCGTCCATGATGACCTCACAGTAGAAATTCCGGCTTTCCTCATCGTCGTTAATACATTCTTTCAATCCTTCTGCATACCCTTGAATCAACGCTAACGGTGTTTTCAATTCATGCGATACGTTAGAAAGGAACTCTTTTCGCATGTGGTCAATCTGCGTCTTTTTTTCTATGTCAATCAAAAGCTGATTATTGGCGCTCTTAAGCTCGGATATCGTATTCTCCAATGTCTGTGACAGCTCGTTCATATACACTCCAAGCTCATCTATCTCATTTTGATTCTTTCGCCTCGGATGATACTTAGCCTCAAAGTCTAACTCAGTCATACGTTTCGAGATATCTGTCAGTTCCAAAATCGGATTTGTCACTCTGCCACTTACGAATATTACGACAATAATACTCACCACTATCGCAAGGATTCCAATATAAAGAAGAAACTGATTTGATATCTTAACGCTCTCACGGATACTCTCAAGTGCCGAACGCATCAATATCATATTTCCGTTGGAAAGAGTTCCATACAGTACCAGATATTCTGCATTCAATCTGGTATCCGTCCGCCGCTGAATTATGTATCGGTCTTCTTCCACAAGCATTGTGACTGTCTCGTTTGGTCCACCGAAAATGATATCCATAAGCTCTATCAGCATCTTCTGTGGGTCGCCCACAGAAGACCTTACCACCGACCGATTAGAATTGATAATCAAAACAGTGATATTCCCGTTCGCACACAGGTTCTCAAATGTCACATCAAAATCAGAGTTCTGAAGCGTTCCCGCTGCGCTCGCTTCGTCAATTATCCGAAAGCCGTCCTCTAAAATGCTTTGCTTGTTGAGCACATAATAGCGCTCTAAAAATACCGTATTTAAAAGCCAGCAAAGGATGACGGTTCCTACTACCAAACCAGAAATAATAACCGCAAGTTCCTTTGTCAGAGAGCTTTTTTCTGTTTTTTTTAACATTTTTTTTGCATTTTTTGTAATTAATTGAATTTTATGCCTAATTTCCATCATTGTCAATAGCATTTGGGAGTTTAGTACTACTCACGCACCTCGAATTTATATCCCATTCCCCATACAGTTTTTATATATGCACCCTTTTCCCCGATTTTAGCCCGCAACTTCTTCACATGGGTATCTATCGTACGCGCGTCTCCAAAATAATCATAATTCCACACATGATTTAAAATCTTTTCTCTGGAAAGGGCAATTCCTTCATTTTCCAAAAAATAGGTCAATAATTCAAACTCCTTATAGCTTAAGTCGATGCGTTCCCCATCTACCGTCACCAGATGCGCTGTCTTGTCAATGACAATTCCGCCCTTCGCAATCACTGCATCCTCATCCTGTGCTATTCCGCTTCGGCGAAGAATTGCTCCGACACGTGCCACCAATATCTTCGGAGAAAACGGTTTGGATATGTATTCATCCACACCAAGTTCAAATCCGCTCAGTTCGTCACTCTCTTCCCCTTTTGCAGTGAGCATGATAATCGGCACCTTTGAGGTTGTCCGTATTTCTCGGCATACTTCAAATCCGTTACGTCTCGGCATCATCACATCCAAAATAAGAAGTGCGATATCTTTTTCTCTGTAAAAGATATCCAATGCCTCCTCACCATCTCCCGCTTCTAATACTTCATAGCCTTCCCGTACAAGGAAATCCCGTACCAGCTTGCGCATTCTGCTCTCATCATCTACTACCAGAATCTTTATCTTGTCCATCTGTTGATATCCTCCCACATGGTTCATTTTGCCCCATTCTAGCAGTCATTTATGAAAAAACTGTGACGTACTACTCTGCTTTTTTGCCAAGCTCTGCTTCACGCTCCGTAATCCAGGCTTCACGCTCGTTTAATTCTTGTTCCCACTCGGCATAGCGGTTGATAAGTTCCTGCTCATAATTAAGAATCGTCGGGCTTCCTACCGTTGCTGAAATTGCAAACATTGCTGCCACACAGACCAGCAATACGACTGCGATTCCACGCATAATACGATACCTGTTCTTATAATCGATATTGACATAGCGCTCTTTCACTTTTTCAGGCTGCTTTGGTTTTGATGCAACACGATTTCCTCGCATCTGTTCCTCCAAAATAGGATGCTGCACCTGAATCGGCAGAATTTCTTCCTTATTTACAAATGGAATTGATTGCAAATACTCCTGCAAATCTTTCAAATAAGAGAATCCCACAGCCGTCTCGAACAGATTCTGTCGTACCATCTTATTGTATATTTCTAATACCACTTCCGGCTTATCCATCTCCATCTTTTCCTTGATGAATTTCACGCCTTCTACTTCTTTTTCTGCCTGTTTTGCCTCTGCTTCGTTTGCAAAAACAAAACCGTTTACAATCATTTTCTCTTTTTTATCAGACATATTTCAGCAATCCTCTTTTTATCTCGAAAAATGCCACGCGGTTCTTTCCATATTCCTTCGCCTTTAAAAGTGCTTCATCCGCGCAGGAAAACATTGATTTATATGATGCGTTAACGCCATTATTGTAAGAAACGCCAATACTCACTGTATTGTGAACATTTGCATTCTTCCCAAATCCCAAAGCTGCAAATTGCTCGCGGAACTGTTCCACACGCATCTCCACCTGCGTTATCTCTGTAATATTTCGGACAAACACTACAAACTCATCTCCGCCAAATCTACCACAGATATCTTCCCCAAACTGTTCTTTCAACAATGTAGAAAGCTTTACAATGACTTCATCACCTACCAAATGTCCATAACTATCATTCACAAGCTTAAAGTCATCGATATCCACAATAATCATTGCATCCGTAACGCCACGGTTCCGGTCTTCCAAGTAATTCTCCACTTCGTATCGGAATGTATCCTTATTCAGAAGCCCTGTCGCCAGATCGCATTTACTTCGGAATTCAAATTCCTGACGCTGACGTTCCAATTCCTGCAGACTCTCGATATTGCTTAAGTTCTGCTGTTTAAATTCCTTTAATGTACGCTCATATTCCTGTTGCAAGGTCATATAATGCAGACATGCTTCAAAATAATGCGTCTCATCACTATATTTTTGCTGATATTGGACCTCCATCTCCTCCATACGCATGCGCAGATGTAAAAATTCCGTCGCCCCAAGCTTTTCGGTCAACAAATCCAAAAACTGTCTGGCATCCGTCTTACGCCCATCCTCCATCAGGAAACCGCAAAATTCTACATAAAAATCAATCTGTTCTAAATACTCTGTATCCCGAATTAGGTATTGGCGAATTTCCTCAATCAATTCCTGCACGTGTTGCTCCGTTCCAAAACGCGATTCCATCCATACTTCAAAAATGCATTTCGGCAAAACAATCTCATCATGCGCGATAACCTGATAATAAGAATCGATTTCGCGTTTTAATCGCTTCGCATCGTCGAATCTTCTCATCTTAAATAAAACCTGCCCCTGCTGTATCAAACATAACAGCACAAGCATCAGCTCCGGCGTTCCATACTCATTGTTCGCCGCCTCATATCCCTTTTTGTAGTAGTTCATCGCCTTGCGGTAATCCCCAAGTGTCTGATACAAAATTCCGATGTTCAGCAACGCCGACACCTGTTCCTGTATATTCCGATGCTTCTTCGCCGAAGCTGTTGCAGACAGATAATTGTCCAGCGCAATATTCTCATATCCGACAAATGCAAATAACATTCCCAGCATATTATAAGCATCTGCCTCCAGATATGCATATTCCGGTGTCTTCTCGATACTCAGACTCTTTGTCAATGCCTTCACCGTGTCATGATACCGCCCCATATGAAACGCAGCATCCCCCCGCAGGAATGCAGCTTCTGCCAACTCGTCCGACGTGCTGGCGCTCTCCAGATAATTATCATATGTATCCAAAAGCTCCCATATATCCTCTGTTGCAGTGTGATACTGATACGATATAATTTTCTCCCGGATATCCCGTTTCATTTCCCCAATACCCATATTTTACCTCTTATGCCGAATCTTTCTCATAGATAATTCCATTATAAAAAAAGCAGCCGTGAAATGCAATGCGAAAACAATACTTCCAATGATTTTAATGCTTTCTGTATATTTTCCCTCCATCTGCATATCCTATCCCGGAAAGGATGGTGCACTATATGAATCTTGATAAAATTGTATGTAACTGTTTCAATGTCACAAACGGAATGATTAAGGATGCCGTTGATGCCGGTGCAAGCACTTTAGAAGAAGTTCAGGCAGCCACAAATGCCGGCACTGCCTGTGGCGTCTGTCTGGATGACGTTCAGCGTCTTGTAGACGAATTTGTTGCAGAGCGTGATAAATAGCTTTTGCTCACCCGAAGTACCTCTTTGCATATAATATACAAATCGCATATAAGGTCGCATCATGAACAACTGCTCAAACCTGTATTTCTTATCAACCGTAGCATGCAAGCTTTGTGAGTGCCTATCAAAAGAAGAATTGGCAGTGCTTTCTGCCGACTTAGTTGTTCTTAGCGATATGCTCGCAAATCTTATTGCAAGGCAGGAACTCTGTACAGGCGCTACCCCCAACGAAACAGTTTCTTCGGAAAGGCACTGACCCCGATGCTTTTCCAATTATCTCCTATTGTCCAATTATTACAGAATTGTTACAATTCTTTTGTGCTTAGCTAACACAAATACAAATAAGGAGGACGAAACTATGTGTATCAAAGTCATCAATAGCTGTTCCGAGTTATTTACTACTCTTTGCAATATTTTTAACTTCGGTTGCTAATTTACTTAATATCCCCGGCTTATGCCGGGGATATTTTTTTATCACCTTTTTTTAGAATCCGCATATTTTATTTCAGAGGTGATATTATGTTTTTTTCAAACAATCTTTACGACTATGGCGCAAATCCTTTTATTACAAATCTCAAACGGGATGTATGCGCAAACAGTAACTTCCGCACTGCCAGATGGACCGGTTCACACCTGCAGCTCACTCTAATGTGCATACCAAACGGTTCCGAAATCGGTTTGGAGATCCATCCAGATACAGACCAGTTTCTTTACATTGAATCAGGAATCGGACTTGCAATGATGGGCAAACAAAAAGATTGTCTTGACTATCAATGTTCCGTTTCAAGCCAATCTGCAATCTTTATCCCTGCCGGAACATGGCACAATCTAAAAAATATGGGGAACTGTGACTTAAAGCTTTTTTCTGTCTATGCACCACCACAGCATCCCTTCGGCACAGTACACCGCTGCAAGCCCGATGCCGAGGATTTGGAATACTGATTTTGGGATACTCAGGTATTCACATTCTTATTTTGCAGTCACATTTTTCTTCCTTTGTCATACTTTAAAAGAAAAAAGGAGTTCTATTATGTGTAAAAATTAATGTAATTGCGAAGAGCAGAAACATGTTCACGAATTAACCGGCAGCACAAGAATTTTTAAGGAATGTGATGAATGCCACAACCATAGATTCTGCACCGTGTCCGGAGAAGCCATCTATACAAAAGACAAAAAGGACCACTTCCATGAAGTGAAATTCCACACAGACTTTTCCGACAAACACTTTCATGAATTTTGCGGAAAAACTTCCGGTGCGATTGATGTCGGCAACGGCAAACATGTGCATTTCTTGAAGGACTTTACCAAAGAAGAAGACGGTCACAAACATGAGTTTCAGGTTGCAACACTGATTGACAGCCCGATTGATTTTAAGTATAAGTAAGAAAAAAGAGCCTTGGCTTATCCAGCCAAGGCTCTTTTGAGTGGACCTGAGGGGAATCGAACCCCTGTCCAAAAGCCAATCCCCTGTACTTCTACGAGCGTAGCTTATGAATTAACATTCCCTCCGCCGGACTTACATAAGCACAATTCCGGTTTTAGTAGCTTCATGATACGCCTGCGGGCTCAAAGCTTTGCCCGCATCGTTTCCTACATAGTCGAAGCCTGGGTCCTAAAGTGTAGGTGCTCTAGGTCAGACTGCTGCCATTAGGCAGCGTATGCTAAATTATCTTCAGCGTTTAATTTTAGTGTTGGAATTTAACGCATCCCGTGCGGCTCGCTTCTCCAGCTTCACGACCCCTGTCGAAACCTTTACAAGCCCATATTTGTTGTGTTTGTTTGAACCGCGCTACAGGTTCCTTACTTTAAACTCGCGCTCCGCCTCACGCCGCATATCCTTTTTTGCAATATCTTGACGCTTATCGTAAAGCTTCTTACCTTTGGCAAGCGCAATCTCCACTTTGATGAGGCTTCCCTTCAGATAGACCTCCACCGGAACCAGTGTGTAACCCTGCTCTGCAAGTTTTCCTATCAGCTTTCTGATTTCCGACTTATGCATCAAAAGCTTCTTCGGTCTGAGAGGATCCTTATTGAAGATATTCCCCTTTTCGTAGGGGCTGATATGCATGCCATAGACGAACACCTCGCCATTCTCAATACGGATGAACGCCTCCTTGATGCTGCACTTGCCCATACGCATGGACTTCACTTCCGTCCCGTGCAGTGCGATGCCTGCCTCATAGCGCTCTTCCAAAAAGTAGTCATGATAGGCTTTTTTGTTGTTTGCTATTAATTTTTTCTCTGTCTTTGCCACTTGACTTCTCCTTTCGCGCTGTTTTTACAGTATAACGCAGAATGCACCGTTCTGCAAGGAATTTTTGCCGACAGAATGAGACGCCCTTCTACTCTGTCTGGCACTTCTCATTGCTGATGCAAAAGTCTATGGTCCGCATTATTTTGTCGGTTCCCGTAACTACAACTTTTATCTTTTGTCCAAGCTTATAACGCTTGCCGGTCACATCTCCGATTAACTCGTAGGTACTCTCGTTATAATGAAAATAGTCATCTGTCAACGATGTGACATGCACAAGTCCCTCAATCGTATTTGGCAACTCCACATAAAAGCCCCACTCCGTCACACCGGAAATGACACCCTCATAGGTCTCGCCGATATGACTTTCCATATATTCTACTTTCTTTAGCTTTTCCGTCTCACGCTCTGCCTCATCTGCACGGCGCTCCATCTCGCTCGAATGCTTCGCCACCTCCGGAAGAATTTTCTCATAATGCTCAATTTTCTTTTCATTCATCCTGCCGCGCAGATTATCCTTGATAATACGGTGAATCTGCAAATCCGGATAACGTCTGATAGGCGAAGTAAAGTGGCAATAATAAGAGGTTGCCAAACCAAAATGCCCCGTACTCATCGTTGCATATTTTGCCTGCTTCATGGAACGAAGTGTCAAACGGCTGATGAGCGGCTCTTCCGGTGTACCATCAATCTTCTGCAACAGTTTCTGCAGTTCCTTCGGATGAATCTCATCCTGTCCGATTTTGATGGTATATCCAAAGTTATTGATAAATGTTCCCAGCTTGCGAATCTTCTCCGTATCCGGATTATCATGCGTACGATAAACAAACGGAATCTCCTGCCAAAAATAGTCCTGTGCCACGGTCTCATTTGCAATCAGCATAAAATCCTCAATAATCTTTGTGGCAACATTCCTTTCATATGGCTTAATTTCCACAGGTTTTCCCTGCTCGTTTAGAATGATCTTCGTCTCAGGAAAATCAAAATCAATCGAGCCTCGACTCATGCGCTTCTTACGAAGGATTGCAGCAAGTTCCTGCATCAACCGAAACATCGGCACAAGTTCCTCGTACTCCTTTATCTCCGCTGCATCCTCATCCTCCAAAATCTTCTTGACACTCGTATAGCTCATGCGCCGGTCTACCTTAATCACCGTCTCTGCAATCACATGGTCGACTACATTGCCCTTGCCGTCTATTGTCATGATACAGCTAAGCGCCAGGCGGTTTTCTCCCGCATTCAGCGAGCAGATACCATTCGAGAGCTTATGCGGAAGCATCGGTATCACACGGTCCACCAGATATACGGAAGTTCCCCTTTTTAATGCCTCCACATCAAGTGCACTATGCTCCTGCACATAGTTTGTCACATCCGCAATATGAACACCAAGTTTATATAGCTCTCCCTCTTTCGTCAGCGTAATTGCGTCATCCAAGTCCTTCGCATCTTCGCCATCAATCGTAACCGTCTGCCAGTCTCTCAAATCCATGCGTCCTGCCATATCGGCTTCACTCACTTCATTTGCCACGCGTTCCACCTGGTTCATAATCTTCTCGGAGAACTCCACCGGCAGCTCATAGGCTCTCACAATCGATAAAATATCTGTGCCCGGGTCATTCACATGCCCTAAGATTTCAACAACCTTTCCCTCAGGCTTCTTACCATGTCCGCCGAAATCTGTAATCTCCACAACAACCTTATGTCCACTCACCGCACCTTTGGAGCGCTCCTGCGGCACAAAGATATCCTTGCCAAACTTCGGATTGTCCGGTACGGCAAAACCAAACGTCTTGCTTTTCTCATAGGTACAGACAATCTGGTTCATGCCTCGGCTGATAACCTTCGTAATCATGCCTTCCCTGCGTTTGCCCTTCGACTCGCCGCGAGTCAATGTCACCTGCACAATATCCTTATGAAATGCACCATTCACCTGTGATTCCGGGATAAAAATATCATCTTCCTGCCCCTCAATCGTGACAAAACCGAAACCTCTCGGATGTGCGGTAAATTCACCGACAAGAAACTTGCCCTCCGACTTTGTATATTTGCCCTTTGCCGACACCTCAATCCTACCATCCGTCAAAAGGGAATCCAGCACTTCCTGCAATTCGCTGCGCTGGGCTTTCGGCACGTTAAGCACCGCCGCGATTTCCTTTGCCTTCATCGGCACATAGAGTTCATCACAGATGAACTGATATATCGTCTCTTTTCTTTCCTGTAAAACTTCCTGCTTCATAAGTCTCCTTATACAACAAAAGGCTGTCGCAATCAGCGACAGCCTTATCTCTCTTTAGAAAATCCCCAGATTCAAAACAATGGCAAGAATAACAAATGCTGCAACAAGAATCGTTGTGATTCTTCTCTTCATTCCCTCTGCGGAACGCCCCTTGTTCTTGCTCCAATATGTCTCAGAGGAACCGGCAATGGCACCAAGTCCTGCAGACTTGCCTTCCTGCGCCAAAATAATAACTGTCAATGCTACGCTAACTAATATAAAAATAACGGTTAAAATCGTTTTTAAAATCTCCAAAATTATTCCCTCCTACGGTATCGACTCATAACTTTGAATATTATAGCATATGCTTTTCCCGTTTTCAACCATTTTTTGTTGAGATTTTGTACAGTAAAATATACTATGCAGTGACCTGCCAGTTACGGTTTACACCTCTGCTATGCGAACTTCGCTATATCACCCAACTCTTCTTCGATGCGCAAAAGCTGGTTATACTTGCTTGTGCGCTCTCCACGGCATGGTGCACCGGTCTTAATCTGCCCTGCGTTAACCGCTACTGCCAAGTCAGAGATAAAGGCATCTTCCGTCTCACCCGAGCGATGAGATATCACGGTACGATAACCTGCATTCTTCGCCATTGTAATTGCATCCAGTGCCTCCGTCAGTGTACCAATCTGGTTCACCTTGATGAGTACCGCATTTCCTACCTGAAGTTCAATCCCGCACTTAATGCGCTTAGGATTTGTCACAAACAAATCGTCGCCTACCAACTGCACCTTATTACCCAGGCGCGCAGTCAGTTTCTGCCATCCCTCCCAGTCATCCTCAAAGAGTCCATCCTCGATAGATACAAGCGGGAACTCCTCAACCAGTTCTTCGTACAATGCAATCATCTCATCAGCACTTCGCATCACACTGTCTGCTGATTCATCCTTCTGGGATGCTTCGCCGACGTCTTTGGTATGTGTAGACTTTGCGTCTTTCGTCGCTCTCGTCTCGCCCGGAAATACATAGACACCCGTTTCTTCATCATACAGTTCACTCGCAGCCGCATCCATCGCGTACACAACATCCTCGCCGACACGATACCCCGCCTTTTCCACAGCCTTACCTAGATAACGGAATACCTCTTTCGCATCCTTAAAATCCGGTGCAAAACCGCCCTCATCGCCGACTGCCGTGCCCAGATTATCTTCATGCAGAATCTGGCGCAGGAAATGATAGATTTCTGCTCCCATACGCAATGCATCTGTGTAGCATTTTGCTCCCACAGGCATAATCATAAATTCCTGAAAATCCAGCACATTCTTCGCGTGTGCCCCTCCGTTAATAACGTTCATCATCGGAACCGGAAGCTTCTTTGCGTTCACACCTCCGATATAGCGATACAACGGCATATCAAGTGCCTTTGCCGCCGTTTTTGCACAAGCCAGCGATACACCCAAAATTGCATTCGCGCCAAGGCTTCCTTTATTGTCCGTGCCATCCAGTTCTACCATTCTACGGTCAATGAGTGCCTGTTCTAGCACATTCATCCCAAGCAGTGCTTCACGAATCTTCGTATTGACATGGTCTACAACCTTTTGCACACCCAGTCCAAAATATTCTTTATCTCCATCGCGCAGCTCAATCGCTTCAAATCTTCCGGTACTTGCGCCGGAAGGAACCGACTCTCTGGCTGTAATCTTTTTGCCTGTCGTCTCGGTCTCTGCCGTTACTTCGACCTCCACGGTTGGATTCCCTCTGGAATCCAAGATTTCTCTCGCATGCACATCTGTGATCTTGATAATCAGTGACATCCTAACTTCCCCTTTCCTGTGATACATACCTATTTTTACCTAGTATGTCACCGAAAAAGGATTCCTATACCTACGGAATAAACTCATCCAATGTACGGAACAACTGCTTTGGATCAATCGGTTTCGCAAGATGTGCGTTCATGCCGGCTTCTGCTGTGTGCTTATGGTCTTCCTCATATGCATTCGCAGTCATGGCAATAATCGGCACATGCTTCGCATCCTCCCGCTC
Source organism: Roseburia sp. (assembly GCA_022771695.1). Lineage (GTDB taxonomy): Bacteria > Bacillota > Clostridia > Lachnospirales > Lachnospiraceae > Roseburia. The sequence continues at coordinate 20,780 of JALEKJ010000003.1, forward strand.
CAGTGCACGAATTCGCTTCGTTGCTTCAATACCATCCATAATCGGCATACGAATATCCATTAACACTGCATCAAATGTATATGCATCATTTTCTGTGAAACAACGCAGCGCTTCCTCTCCATTCTCGGCATGCACAACCGTAAATCCACGCTTTTCAAGCAGGCTCTTCGCCACAATCGTGTTAAGTGGGTGGTCCTCCACCAGAAGAACCTTCTTGCCGTCAAACATGCGCTCCATACTTTTATCTTCATGCTCTTCCAGACCCGGTTGCTCACGGTCCGTCTCAAGTAAAACCCGCACAAAAAACTTGGTACCCACACCTTCTTTACTTGCTACTGTAATGTCCCCATCCATCATGCATGCAAAGTTTCGTGCGATAGACAAACCAAGTCCGCTTCCTTTGTATGCCGTCGTGCTTCCAGCATGCTGCTGTGTAAATGTTCCGAATACTTCCGGCAAAAACTCCTCCGAAATACCAATTCCGTTATCTTCCACCGTTACATCGATTGCGGCACGTCCATTCTCCACCTCAGACTCAGCCACAGATACTTTTACAAATCCGTTTTCGGCTGTAAACTTAATCGCATTATTGATAAGGTTAATCATAATCTGCTGCAGACGCGTCGCATCGCCCAGATAAACTCTTGACACCTCACGCTCCCTCTCAAAAATATATTGCACAGAAGCCATGTCCGCCTGCGCCTTTGCCAGAATGTTAACGTTCTCCCAGAATTTATCCCCGTCAAACGGCTGATGTGCCAGAACCATGTTTCCACTCTCAATACGGGACATATCCAAAATGTCATTCAGCAACGCCAACAGATACTTCGAGGCTGAATCCAGCTTGTCGCTACAATCAAGCACCTGCTCGCAATTATTGATATTCTCTTTTATGATGGAATTCAAACCAATAATTGCATTCATCGGCGTACGAATCTCATGGCTCATGCTCGCTAAAAATCTGCTCTTTGCCTGATTCGCTTCTCTTGCCATCCGAAGCGCCTCTTCTAACTGTTCCTGCTTTTCTTTTTCCGCTTTGACAACATCCTCAATATCTGTAATCGTAACCAATACCGTTCCTACATCCTCATACAGATACATACAACGTACACGCTTACGCCTTGGTTTGCCGTTTTTGGAAATCAATGTCACTTCCAGCAGATGCGTCTGTTCTTTGTGCAGCATCTCGCACATATTCTCAATGCACAGCTCGCGGCGCAGCTTCTCTTTATCCTCTTCCAGCACAGCGCGTTCCGCAAGAGAGTCCAGTTTCTCCTGATAGTTTCCGGATACCGGTTGTTCATCCAACGCATACTGTCCGATTGCAATCAATCCAAATTCGCTATTTTCACTGTCAACTGTATATATCTCATCGTACTCAAAGGACATGATTCGCTCCAACACATGTCCCAGTACACGTTCTCTCGTAATGTCACGGCTGTAGATGAACGCAATCACTTCACCTGTCTCAGGCCGGCGAACGAGATTTGCCTCTGCCCGCACCCACACATGATTTCCACTCTTAAGTTCCGCGATATACTCTTCCGAAACTCTTGTTACCCCATGCTTAAATTGTTCCAGCAGAGACTCGCGCGAGAGTCTTCGCTTCTGTTCATCCATAAGCCAGGAATTTTTACAAAAAGCAGCTATTCGTTCTGTAAACTCCATCGTATGACGGTATTGTTCCTCATAGCCATCCTCCTTACCGACACGCATTTCCTCTACGATTCCTTCGGTCAGGTTCAGACGTGTTGACGCTAAGACATCCTCTGACACCGCCTTTTCACGGTACAATACCTCTTCCTCGTACTTTTTCTCAAGGCTGTCATGTGCAAGACGCATCTGCTCGCTTATTCTTCTGGCATCTGTCACATCCGTCAGATATTCCACATATGCTTCGCGGCCACTCCAGTCAATAATCTTACCCTTTATCTCATAAATATATCCGCCAATTACAACATCCTTCACCGCTGCACGCTCAATATTGCGGCTTCTCGCCGGACAGGCCTGACATGCAACATTCTGATGATAAAACAGATAATAGCACTTCTGCCCGACCACTTCCTGCGCATTAACATCAAAAATCTCACATGCCTTGCGGTTGATATATAGCAGCTCGTAGGTACCCAGTTCACGCACATATACGCCAGCCTGTGTCTCATCCAATATGCTCTGGTATAATGCAGTTACCTGCAATATCTGTTCATGCTCTTCATTTTTCTTGAGAAATTTCATGCGGAATCCCAAAATGAGAAGTCCTAAGTCTATGCTGATACACATCATAAGGAGAACTTCCTTGGCATCCATCTCCGCATTTTGTGGCGGCTTTAACAGGAACATATGAAGGCATATTATCAATGCAGATCCCACTTGTAGCAACAGCATATAGATTGGTTTTATCAAAAAACAGCATCCCAGTCCTATCAGGGAATAAAAGGATGCCATATACACGCCGGAAACCCTCATCGCATTCTCTGCAATAATAGAGCTGACACACACAATATAGTCAAGCACAATAATGCACGGAATAAGAGTCGGTTTTCTGGTTGCGACTCTTCGGGTAAATATGAACAATACGAAGGAAATAAGAAACAACACCAATACATATGCATTAAAAAAACGCATCTCTTCTTGCTCTATCGTACCTACATGGCCGCAGAGCATCAAGGAAAACATTCCCATTGCCAAATTAATCATACAAAGCATCAAAATGTTTTCCCGAATGACGCGCTCTTTACATTCTTCTAATATGTCCCCGCAAAAAAAATTCCGAATCCTTTCTATCCACCGTTCCTGCATCTTATGCACCACCGTCTCTTTAAGTACCAACTACTTAAAGTATAGCAACTGGCAAAAAAACAATCAAGAGCTTTCAAGTGCAATTCCTTTTGTCTTAAGAAAATCCACCCAGATATTATACTTTGATGCATATAAATGGAGATTGTCAAAAGTTAAATCGTCTCGCAGGTTGCCCTGATTGTCACATACCGCTTCGTTCATATCAATGTAAAAGATTTTAACATTGTCCGCGAGCAGTGCAATCCTGTCATTGCGTACCTGAATGCCGAGATTATTAAAAATCTTATCCGAATCTGATTTTTCTTTTGTCACTCGCATAATTCCCTGCACATAAATAATGGCATCCGGCTGCAGTTCCTCAATTTTTTTCACCGATGCTTCATATGCCTGCATGAAACTGTCGACGGTTCCGCGCCCCATCTCGTTGATGCCAATCTGGAAATAAACCTTCTTAAACTGCCGCTCTGAAAGTGCTTCTTCGAGCGTAAGCATCTCCCCATCGACCTCACAAAACTTTTCCGTCCACATATCATAAACATTCAGTCCTACCGTCGCATAAAAAGTAGCTTTGTCTAATCCGCCGTAATCATGCAGTCCTACCGTTCTGGAATCTCCGATAAACACAGCATCATCAAAATAGTCTTCTTCAACATTTATGAACTCTTTTCTTTCTACTGTTTGAGGTTGCTCCGTCTCGGTTGCTATCTGCAGTTCGCTGTCATCAGCAATCTGTACTTCTGCCTGAATGCCATACTCTTCGGGCATGTCATTTCCCAAGAAATCTTCCCACGGAGTTCCCGCAAAGATGTCACTTCCCATATTCCACGGGTAAATTCCATCATGAATCCCTTGAAAAACCAGAACAAAATAAGGTGTCGTCTTCCAATCATGTGTATATTTCCGATAAATGTCGTCTCTTCCCGTATATCCAATAGCAGAGAGCCCTACCCATGCCAACAGCAAAAAAATAGTCACCCTGCACTTAAAAAACTTCTTCAAAACCTCTTCACCACGCTTTAAAAATTAAAATACATAAACGGGTTATTTGTTGATACTGCCAGATAATAGATGCCAAGAATCAATATCACAGCCACCGCAATATTTCCAATCCATTTCTTTCCTACCACTTTATAGAACGCAGCCGGTATCGGTGTTGCAAAAAAGATACCCAACACAAACAACGGCCAATAATCCGACAGACACTTCACATAATCAAACCGGTCCATGACATGTCCCGTCTGGCTCAAAAACGGGAACAATTTCGTAAAATAAATGCCTAATTGTCTCACATCTGAAATTGCAAATGCCATCCAGGTAAGAGGCACCACAAACAACACATACAAGTGTCCCACAATGCGGCTCTTGCTTAGCCAATTACCCAAAAACAGCTTCTCAAGTCCCAAAAGCACCAACAAAGCTCCACCCCAAATCAGATAATTACCGTCTGCGCCATGCCACAGAGCAGTCAGTGCCCATACAACAGTCAGATTAAAAAATGTCCGCACTTTTCCCCTGCGGTTTCCACCAAGCGGAATATAGACATACTCGCGGAACCATCTGCCAAGGGTAATATGCCATCTACGCCAGAATTCCGATACGGATTTCGACATATATGGTTGCCTGAAGTTAATCGGTATTTCAAAGCCAAGCATTCTGCCAAGCCCTCTCGCCATCATGGAATAGCCTGCAAAATCAAAATACAGTTCAATCGAATATGCAAATGCTCCCATCCAAGCGAGCGGTGTTGAAATACTTGAAAAACCGATGGTCTGAATGGAATTCCAGAGCATTCCGATACGATCAGCAATGATTACTTTGGCACCAAGTCCCAAAATCAGAAGCTTTAATCCTTCTTCAAAATCATCAAATGTCACTTTCCTCTCGCGGAGCGCCGCACGCACCTCAGAATAGTTGATGATTGGTCCTGCTATCAACTGCGGGAACATCGTCAGGTAAGTGCCAAGACGCACAACTGAGTGTTCTGCCGGAATGACACCTCGATAGACATCAATAATATATGCCGCTATCTGGAATGTGTAAAAACTGATTCCGAGCGGCAGGTGGTCTGCATACCCGCTGTACTTGTAAAAAAACAGCAATCCAAAATCATAGCAAAGTGCCAATATCAGCAAAAATCTCTGCCGGAAACCGCGCCCTTCCATTGCATTCCGATACATCACGCGTCCCAGTACATAATTAACCAACACGCTCCCCAGCAGGAGAAATACGTACTCCGCCTCTCCCACAGTGTAAAAAAGAATGCTTCCTGCAAACAATATGCAATTTTTAAACCTCTTTGGTGTAATATAATATATAATTAAGAAAATCGGCAAAAATCGAAATAAAAATTCAAAACTGCTAAATACCATCTTACAGCCCTTTTCTAACTTAAGAATCCTCTATGTACTATATCCATATGCACATTATAGACGAAATAATCGTGAATAACCAACTATTAAGCAAAATTCATGAAATTATAATAATTTTATCATAATCAAAAGAATCTGTAACGATTCTGTAATTATTTGAATAGTGCCTCTATCTCTCCCACAAAATAAAGAGAACCGAATGCAACCGTCTTATGAACTATATCTGCCCCTTCTGTCGCAAAACATGTCCGCAAATCTTCAACGCATTCCGCAGACACTCCTTTTTCTCTGATACAATCTGCGAGTGCTTTTGCCTGCAAGGCTCTATCGTATTCGACGGTCACCGTTTTAAAATCCAACGCGATCGGCAATAATTCCTCCACCATCTGCTCATAGTCCTTGTCCGCCATAACGCCCATGACAAAGTGAAACTTTTCGCCCGGAAAAAACGTTTCCAAGCTTGCCTTTAACGCAGCTACCCCGTTACTGTTATGTGCACCATCCACCAGCAAGAACGGCTGTTTGCGTAGAATTTCCATGCGCCCCTGCCAGCGCGTCTGATACACACCTTTTCGGATGCATTCCGCTATCCACGTCTGCCTCGCATTCTCTATTCCATTTTTTAATATGCTATCGGACATCTTCTCACTCCGCAAAAATTCCTCTGCCGCCACGATTGCCGCTGCTGCATTCTCATACTGGTGTATGCCCAGCATCTTCATCCGAAGCGTTCCATAAGCGCCGTAGACAAAGCTCTGCTCGCCGTTTTCGTAGCAACACTCCGCAAACTCATTCGGGTCAATCACATGGCATGCACGCGCCCCTGCCTTCTCTGCTTCCCGCAGAAACACAGAGAGCACTTCGGGCTCCTGACTCTCTACAACCACGGTTGTTCCTTTTTTTATGATTCCGGCTTTCTCTGCTGCAATCTCCTCTAATGTCTCGCCGAGAATCGCCATGTGGTCATAACCAATCTTCGTGATAACAGACACCTCCGGCGTTCCCACCGCATTGGTGGAATCCAGTCTTCCGCCGAGCCCGGTCTCTAAAATCACAGCATCGCACTGCTGCTCTTTAAAATATAAAAGTGCCATTACCAGACAATAATCAAACATTGTCGGAGATACACCAAACTCCTGTGTAAGCAAACGCGTTCCAAGTCTGCGCACTGCCTCTTTTTCAATCATGCTACCATTGATACAGATACGCTCCCTGAAATCAACCAAATGCGGGGAAGTAAATACGCCCACTTTTAATCCCGCCGCCCGCAAAATTTCACACAAAAAAGCAGAGACGGATCCCTTTCCATTCGTCCCTGCTATATGAATCAGGCGCATTCCCTCCTGCGGATTGCCCAATGCATTAAGCATCTGAGCCGTAATCGTAACTCCCGCAAGATTGCCAAATCTTCTGATATTATTAATCTTATCTACTACTGCTTCGTATGTCATGCGTTCTCTCCGCCACTCATCTACACTGCCATGATTACTCCGCCGTCGTTTGCATACATACTGCTTACTCCAGCAGTATTAATAATAATGATTTTTTTGAATTTTGCAAGCTTTTCTATTTTTTCTTTTACCATCTGTGCACGGTCCGGACAATTACAATGGGAAATTGCAAGGATACGACTCTCGCTGTCTGTCACCTTCGCAATTACTGCCTGCACCATCTTATCCAATGCCTTATTCATCCCCCGCGCCTGATTAAGCTGACAGATAGTTCCCTCATCGGTTGACCCCATCACCGGCTTGATATTAAGCGTATTGGCAATGAATGCTTTCAGGTTTGTCAATCGTCCCGCCTTACGCAATGTTTCTAATGTTTCAAGTACGAAATACGTATTCTGGGAAGCAATGTAGTTCTCTGTCTTCTCCACAACTTCTTCAAACGGAAGCCCTTCCTCCTCAAATTCCTGTACCTTCATCGCAATCAGCGTCTCACCGATGGATGCGGATCTGGAATTGAATACATAAATCTGTTTCCTATCGCCCTCATGCTCTTCCTCGTATAAGTTTTTCCCGAGGACTGCGCTATTGTAAGAACCGCTTAATTTGGCGGAAAGTGTCACAACATATACATGCTCTGCCTCCCCTTCGTAAGCACTCATGTACTCCTCCGGTGACGGACAGGAAGACTTCGGTTCTTTCGGGCTCTCTTTTACTCTACGCAAAAAATCCGGTTGATTGAATGTCTCGTCATCACGAATACGACATCCATCTACCTCTAATTCCAAAGATACCGTTTCAAAATGTCCGTCCTGTTTTAGCTCCTCCGGCAACTCTCCACAACTGTCCACCACAATCTTATACATCCTGTTACCTCCATATTTATTGCTTCTATCATCATTCTACGCATCTTGTGATTTGCTATCCAAAATCAGTTGATATGTTATCTTTTTCCATAATATGTAGTTTTAATTACTACATGATATTATCATAAAAACTTCTCTTTGTATATAGCAATTTTCTAAAATTTACGAAAAAAAATCTTTACAGGAAAGAAGCTTATTGTTCCTTCTTGTAAAGATTTCCTATGATTCTAAAAACGAAAAATCAGAACCTTCTGCTGTACATCCTCTACATAATAAAGAGTTGTGATTCCGCTACAATAATCTAAAATATGCTGTTCTTCTATAAAATACTGTTTTGTCTGCTGATAGAGTTCCTCTGTCGCAAACTTTACGGAAACTGCTGTGTTCCCACTCTCGTATCCCGCTTTGCACAAGGCGCCTATGGTATCCGGCTCCCATGTCGAAAAATAGCACTCCTCCCGCATATAATAATTATCCCTTGTTGCCGTACATTCCGGCAATGCAAACGCATCATCCGGAAGGTGCGTCGCCAAGAGTTCATCTGTCGTAATTCCAAAATAATTGTAATTGATAAACCGTTCGTTTCCCATCTCTTCACCGGTATATGTGGAATTCCCCCAGGTCGTGTCAACATAATAGTACTCCCCATCCATCCGCACCAGATTCCATGCATGGGCATTCCCCTCTGCCTCTCCGGTCACGATGGCTGACTGAATTCCCAGTTTTGAGAGAAGATATTGCGTTGCGCTGGCATAACCCTGACACACTGTCTGACCGTACAAAAACACACTGATAATATTCTGATTGTCCTGCGACCCCAGCACATAATCCACATTCGCCGCAAGATAATCAAACACATATCGCGTCTTATCATAGTCTGACGCATCCGGCGAAATATCCGCAAGTATCTCTGACACTCTTCCGTCAATCTGTTCTTGTATCGCGCTGCGTTCGTCCGCTGTCTTTGTATAACTCGGTGCAAACTCCAGTGCTTCTATCACATCACCTTTTTTATACTGCGTGTATACATAACCGGAAACCCAAAAAAGCTCACCATAATCCGACATTACAGCGCGATATGCCTCATCTAATACATCCGGATCTAAAGTGCTTACCTCTCTCGCCTCTTCATGATTGATGATTGTCGCGTAGATTTCCGTATAAACTCTTTGGCATTCTTCATCCAATGTCATATAGACGTAACGTTCGTCATGTTCCCCTGTCTGCCATGCCGTTTCAGATTCTTGAACGTCCGGTTGCAGTTCCTCATCGGATATGATATCTGTCCGTGTATCAAAGTTAATGTCTGCAATATCCTGCAAGGAGCCACCACATCCGGTTAGCGCAAGCAGCACTATCAGTATTACCGCGTACAGCATCACGATACGCTCTCTTTTTATCATATATGCTCTACTCCTCTAGACAGTCTCGATAAGACAAGCATCTATAAAGAAAAGTACGCCTCTGTCAAATCTTTTAATGCCTGCTGATCTGCAGTTCCCATAAGCTCACGTGCAGAATGCATCGCAAGTAGCGGAATTCCGATGTCTACTGTTTTCACCGGAAGAAGTGCAGACGCGATAGAACCGAGTGTTCCACCACCCGCCATGTCAGAACGATTTACAAACTTCTGATACGGGATTTTCTTCTCATCACAAATCTGCTGGATGATTGCAATGGCTTCACAGTCTGTTGCATAGGACTGCGAACTCGCCTCCTTGATGCAGAATCCTTTTCCAAGCACCGGTTTGTTGGTGATATCCATCTTGCCTGCCTGATTTGGATGCAAGCCATGTGCCACATCCACCGACAAAATCATGCTCTGGTATAAATCGCTTTCTGAAGTCTCACCTCTTCCAAGTGCCTTTAAAATACGAAGCAGCATGTCGTGTAGCAGAATGGAACCTGCTCCCTGCTTGGAGCGGCTTCCAATCTCCTCATGGTCAAACAGTGCTATCATATTCAATCCTTCCGTACGCTTTGCATCAATGATTCCGGAAACCAGTGCTGCGCAGGAGTTCAAATTATCCAAGCGCGGGCTGGAGATAAAGTCATCCTTCAAGCCGATATACTGCGGTTCTTCCTTGCAGAATATTGTAAGCTCAAAATCTAAAATATCCTCTTTCTTCACCGAAAGCTCGTCCGCCAAAAACGTCAGGAAATAATCCGTCTTACGCTGCTCTGCCGGCAAAACATCCTCCACAGCAAGTCCCAATATCGGAAGCATATCTGTCTGCTTGTTCAGTTCCACGCCCTTATTCACTTCACGATTCATATGAATTGCAAGATTTGGTATCGTAAGCAGATTCTTCTCCGAAACAAACTCGCGAACCACCGGTGCAAATACATCCTCGCTTCGCACTGCCACTCTTCCTGCAATTCCGAGCGGACGGTCCAGCCATGTATTTAAGATTGCGCCACCATAAACTTCCACATTGACCTGTGCATAGCCGCCGCTTAACACATCTGCAGACGGTTTAATGCGAAGGCATGGAAAATCTGTGTGCGCTGCCGCAATACGAATCTGCGGTGCCATACCCGCTCCCCATTTCTTGCCAACCGTAAATGCGAACAGCGTCGTATCATGATGGTTTACATAATATTTACCACCCGTTGCAAGTTCCCACTCCTCTTTGTATTCCAAGCGTTCAAATCCTGCGTGCTCCAAACGCTCTTCACAAGCGCTTACCGCCTGTACCGGCGATACGCCTTTTTTTAATAAGTCAAATAAGATTTCTGTCTCTTTCATTTTATTTTATTTTATTCTGCCTTTCTATTGAATTCATCACTTTCACAAGCTATCGTACACTTTCTGTTCCTGCAATTATAACATACTCGCTTCATTTTCCGTATAAGTTTTTTTATAAATGAACGTCATATAATAAAGTCGCCGCTGTTTTCAACCATGTAGCATATTGGATTACAGTTATTTCTTTTCCTTTTCTAACATATCCGCTGGTTCTTCATATTCATCTGCTCTGTCATTCTGTATATAGATTCCCGGATCATAATCCTTATTCTTACATTTAAATCCATCCTGCTCATAAACATCGTATGATACAATCTGTAGAAGATATAGTCCTTCCATACTCTCATCAAAATCATTTCGATCATATATTACAATTAAGATAAAGTATGTCTCTTCTTCTGTTTCCACTATATAATATGAGGTTCCAGCAATACTTATTGTTCCATATTTACTTTTTTTTTCGGTCATCATATAGTTTGACTCAACAATTTCACCTGTTTCTTGATAGAACTCTACTGCCACCTCCGACATATCACTGAGATTAGAAACGTTGGTTCTCACACCCTCGGAAAAAATATTGGTTAATTGTTCTGCGTCATGTGCGTTTAATGCCCCAAGTACCTGATTCATTATCTGGTCTGTATGCTCCTGCACTGATAATGACTGATCTTTCTGGTTTTCGCCTCTATCTCCATCACAACCGACTATATTTAACACACTTATAATGCACAATATAATGCATAATCCTTTTTTACCACGTATAATACATTGTTTTACTTTCTTCATCAAAACACCACTCCTCTACTATACTATATTTTTTCATAAACAAATAAAATAACTCCGGATTCTGCGAGAAATCCACTGTCCCCTGCACAATCAAATCTTCTGCTTTCATGTCCTGATATGCCGGATTGAATCCCGTTATCCACCATTGGGTATCTCCCGGCTCATAGTAGAAGATAACATTTCCTTCTTTATCGGTTAGCTGTAAAGTCATATAAAGATTTGTGTCCACGGCACTTGACATATGCCAGCCGTCTGCATCACCTACATAAATTCCCGTCTCACAGCCCGCTCCCAGATTCACATAGTCTCCCTTCCACATCCAGAGGAGATACTTGATGAAATTTCGAGCTGAATATATATTAAATGTAATTATTTTCTAATTTAAAGGCTTATCCGATTTTCTAAAAAATCTCTACTTCTTTCATGTATGGTTGAACCTTGCCATACAGCAAGGTTCAACATGCATAAATTGATTCTATTTATTTCTTTTCCT